>JAEZSP010000082.1 GCA_023421735.1 Bacillota bacterium
GCTGATTCGTGCTGTTTGCCCTGTTCGTCCCAACAGATCATTCCCCAGAAGTCCCGGCCGTACCGATCATCGCGCCACCGACGTTCGCAGACCTTTCTAAGCTTAAGTTGATGACATTGATCTCTACAGAGAAGGAGGCGATGCCTCGTGACGCGCGAAGCGCTCGTCGAGGTTCGAAACCTCAAGAAATATTTCCCGGTCAGCCGTGGCATCCTCGGTCATCACATCACGGGTACCGTGAAGGCGGTCGATGACGTATCGTTTTCCATATACCGCGGCGAAACGCTGGGCTTCATCGGCGAATCCGGCTGCGGAAAGAGCACGCTCGCGCGGGTACTTGCAGGACTCACCGCCGCCACAAAGGGCAGCGTTCTGTTTGGCGGCACGCAGATCGATCCCCGCAAAATGGGCGAGAATCGCCAATCGATCCAAATGGTCTTTCAGGACCCCTATTCCTCCATCGATCCGCGCATGTCGATCCGCCGCACGATCGAGGAGCCTTTGCGCGTGCACGCGCACCTGTCGCGTGCCCAAAAGCGGGAAATCGTGGTGCCGCTGATTGAAAAGCTTGGCCTGAGCGAGGCCGATTTGGGCAAATTCCCCCATGAGTTTTCGGGCGGACAGCGCCAGCGCGTCGGCATTGCGCGCGCGTTCATCCTCAATCCCGCATTCGTCATCTGCGACGAACCCGTCTCCGCGTTGGACGTGTCGATTCAGGCGCAGATCCTGAACCTATTCAAACAAATGCAGCGGGAAATGGGCACAACGTATCTGTTCATTTCCCACGATATGTCGGTCATCAAGCATGTGTCCGATCGCATTGCCGTGATGTATCTGGGACACCTGATGGAGATGGCGGACAAGCGCACGCTGTTTGCGCATACGATGCACCCCTATTCCGCCGCACTCATGAGCGCGATCCCCGTTCCAAATCCGGAATATCGCCGCGACCGCGTGCTTTTGGCGGGCGATTTGCCCAGCCCGCTCGATCCGCCGCCGGGCTGTCCGTTTCAGACGCGGTGCCCGCAGGTGATGCGTATTTGCCGCGTGCAGCCGTCAGCGTTTCACGAGACGGAACCGGGGCATTTTGTGGCCTGCCACCTCTTTGACGGAATCGGGAAAGGGGGCGCCTCATGCTGAAATTCTTCCTCATACGCCTGCTCAAGGCGCTGCTCACCATCTGGTTCATTCTCTCGTTGGTCTTTGTCTTCACGCGCATAACGGGCGACCCGACGAACTGGCTTTTGCCGGACGACGCGAGCGAGCAGCAGCGGGAAGAGCTGCGCGAGAGCCTCGGCCTCAATAAACCGCTGTACGAGCAGTACGTCAATACAATCACGAGCCTGGTTACGGGAGACGCGGGCAAGAGCTATAGCTATCTGCGTCCCGTGAGCGATTTGTTCGCAGAGCGCGTAGGATTCACGCTTCGACTCGGGTTCGCTTCGTTTTTCATCTCGGCCATACTCGGCGTCACGCTCGGCATCATCGCGGCGGTTTACCGAAACTCCTTTTTTGACCGGCTCACGATGGGCATCTCCATTGCGGGGTCCACGCTGCCGAACTTTGTGCTGAGCATCCTTCTGGTCTTTCTGTTTTCCCTCAAACTGCGCATGCTCCCCAGCGCGGGAACAGGGACGATCTACAATTACATCATGCCCGTGATCGCCATGAGCGTGGGTCCGACGGCAAGCATCGCGCGCCTGACGCGTTCATCGCTGTTGGATGTGCTGCGGCAGGATTATCTCGATCTCGCGCGCGCAAAGGGCGTCAGAACCCCCATCGTACTCATCAAACATGCGCTGCGCAACGCGTTGATCCCGGTTGTGACGATCATCGGTTTGCAGCTGGGTTCCATCATCAGCGGTTCGGTCGTCGTGGAAACGGTGTTCAGCTGGCCCGGTATCGGCACGCTCATCATTACGGCTGCGCGGACGCGCGATTATCCGGTCATCATCTACGGGGTCATGTGGATCGCCGCCGCGGTTACGCTTATGAACATGCTGGTGGATTTGAGTTATTCCTTCCTCGATCCCCGCATCCGCGACAACGCTTAGGAGAGAGCCGATGAAAAGCAAAAAAAGACGCGGCATTTCGCCGCTTATCCTGTTTCTGATGATTACGTTTCTCGCCATCTTCGTCTTTTCGATGCTGGCGCACGTGCTGTTCCCCATTGACCTGGGCGAAACCCACCTGCTCGCGCGCCTCAAAGCGCCGCAGTTCATCGACGGATCATCGGGCTATCTGCTCGGGACGGACAGTCTCGGGCGCGATTTTGCCGTAAGGCTCGTCTATGCGACGCAGAACTCGCTTCTCATCAGTACGGCGGGCATGATCATCGCCATGGCAATCGGACTTGCCCTCGGCGTACTCAGCGGGCTGTACGGCGGCTGGCTCGACCATGCGATCATGTTTCTCGTTGACGCGCGCATGTCGATTCCCTTCATCATCATCGCGATCGTGTGCGCCTCCGTCTTCGGGTCAGATAAGATAACGATGGCGCTCATCATGGGATTGACCGGCTGGTCGACGTTCACGCGGCTGATCCGCGGGCAGATTTTACAGCTCAAAAAGGCGGATTTCATCGAATGCAGCCGCTCTATCGGCGCGTCGCGGCTGCGCATTCTCTTCGAGCATATTCTGATCAACATCTCCTCGCCGCTCATTGTGGATGCGACCATGCGCCTGAGCTCGTTCATTCTCCTTGAAAGCTCGCTGAGCTTTCTGGGCCTCGGCATTCAGCCGCCGGACGTGTCCCTGGGCGTGCTCGTGAGCAGCGGGCGCGATTACCTCATTAACAACTGGTGGCTTGCCATCGCGCCCAGCACGGTCATTGTCGGAATCGTCCTGCAGGTCTCCCTGATCGGCGATTGGCTGCGTGATCGGCTCGACCCCAAGCTCCAGAACAATGCATAAAAAAAGGAGAATCAACGATGATCATCATCGCACATCGCGCGGGAACGGACCGATACCCCGAACAGTCCATGGCATCCATCCGTCACTCCCTCGCCCTTGGCGCGGATTATGCCGAAGTGGACGTTCGTTTCACGAAGGACGAGGTTCCGGTCGTGTGCCATGATCCGAATACGCAGCGCGTATTCGGGTTGGATTCCGAGGTTGAGCGCCTGACTGCCGAGGCGTTCCTTGCACTCCGGCATGTGGCCGACCCGGACATGGGAACCTATACGCTTGAGCAGCTGTTTCAGGCGGGTCTTGCGCCGCTATTGCTCCATTACAAAAAGTACGTCCCGACCCAACTCGACACGGTGCTCCGGCAAATTCAACAATTTGGATTAACGCATAAAGTCATTCTCGGCATGCAGACAGCGGCATCCATTCGGCAGATTAAGGATTTTGATCCGGACATCCGCGTATTGGCATTCATGCCGACAATCGATGACCTGGATGCGTTCCTCGCGCGCCCGTTTGACATCATACGCCTGTGGGAAAGCTGGGTCACACAGGAGCGCGTCGACCGAATCAAAAAAGCGGGCAGGCAGTGTTGGATCATGGCGCGCGCGCAAGAGACGGGCTATACGAATCTTTCAAATCTTCGCATCTGGACAGAAATGGGCGCGGACGGCGTTTTGCTCAATGAAATAGAACCGCTTTCCGACTGGATGAATGCAATGTAGGAAACGATGGCCGGCCTCTGTGCTTGACGTGGGTGAAAAGACCATCCCCTGCTGCGCCCGCCCGCCTTCATGCCTGGAACACGCGCGTTGTTATGAAGGAACATCCGTACGGAGATCATTGTGCAGGTGAACGGGCAGTGTTGCATACAGCCCCCGGCTGCCAGCCGGGGGCTGTGCATATTTACAGGAGCGCTGCGAACTTTTCCATGACGCCGGGAATATCGATGCCCTGCGGGCAGATGCGTGCGCATGCGCCGCACTGAAGACAAGCGCCGGGTTTTTGCGCCTCGCGCATGGCGTCGAGCGTGAAGTGGAGGATCGGGGATTTTTCGTACTTGTTCTCATTGTACATGGAAATCAGCTTTGGGATGTCGAGGTTCTGGGGACACTCCTCCATACAGTAGCCGCAGGCGGTGCAGGGAACCATATCGGTCATTCCCTTCACGACGCTGTCGAGGATTGTCTTTTCCGGCTCGGACAGCGGATCGAGCGCGGCATAGGTGGCGAGGTTATCCTCGAGCTGCGCAAGCGTGGTCATGCCGCTCAGGGCGACCGCAACATGCGGCAGGGATTGCAGATAGCGGAATGCCCACGATGCGATGGACCGATCCGGCGCGGCATTCGTCAACAACCGTTCCGCATCCGCGGGCAGTTTTGCAAGCCGCCCGCCGCGCACGGGTTCCATGGCGATCACGGGCAAACCGTGTTTTGCGATGATTTCAACCTTTTTGCCCGCCTCCTGTAGTGTCCAATCAAGGTAATTGATCTGAATCTGTACGAATTCAAAGCAATCGAACCGGGTCAGGAATCGGTCGATGGTCTCGGCGCGTCCGTGTGCGGAAAAGCCGAGGTGGTGGATGCGTCCGGCTTTTTTTTGCGCAAGGAGATACGCCACCATGCCAAGCTCTTCGTTTGTGTAGAGGTCGAAGGAGGTCTCGCACACGTTGTGGAGCAGATAAAAGTCAAAAAAATCCACCCGGCATTTTTCGAGCTGCTCTTCGAAAATGTCTGCCGCGGATGACGCCCTGTGCCCTGCGAGGTAGCCCTGAAAGCCGAGCTTTCCGTTTTCATAGTTCATCAAGTGACCGGGCATCTTGGAGGCAAGGTGCCACTTCTCTCGCGGGTAACCCGCGAGCGCGCGGCCGATAAACGTCTCGGATTCACCGTTGTGATAGCGGTATGCGGTGTCAAAGTAGTTGATGCCGCCTTCGACGGCGCGGTCGATGATTGCACGCGCAGGCTTTTCGTCGATGGGTCCGCGCTCCGCCGTGGTGGGCAGGCGCATGTTCCCCATGCCGAGCATGGAGAGATTCATTTCGTGAAATGCTCTGTAAATCATGTTCTTCCTCCCGTTAATCAGGTTCCTGGTAGAAGTTCTTTTCGAACTTTTGCATTCGTTCCTCGTAACCGTCGAGCTTTTGATCGAGTCTGTTGATTGCTGCCTGCAATTCCGCAATGCGCTTCGCAATCTTTTCCCGTTCGGCGATCAGAATTTCCTTGCGCTGCGCGATCGACTGACTCCCTTGCCGGAAGAGCGCGACGTATTCCGACAGCGCCTCGATCGACACCCCCGCGCCGCGCATACAGCGGATAAACTCTACCCACCTGAGGTCGCCTGCCGTATAGTCTCTGAGTCCGCTTGCCGTGCGCGTGACCGGAGGAATGAGTCCCTGCTTTTCGTAATAGCGCAGCGTGTCGGGCGTCAGCCCATACTTGCCCGCCGCCTCTGAGATCGTCATGTAAGCGCCTCCCTTTCCGTTTTGACCATCATAGCACATGGAGTGCGCTCCAAGTCAAGCGATTCTGCATGCCACTCCCTCAAAGACGCTCCGCGACCTGTATTTTTGGCAAACTCTCGGCAGAAATATAGAGAATATTGACAAATGACATTGCTTTCTTGTAAAATGAAGCATGCGCTTTACGATCCGCTGCTGTTTGTTTCACGAACGGCAACGAAGAATCAAAACAGCTTTGCGTTCCGCCGCCGCGTTTCGGCAGCGAAGAGCGCGAGGTCTCTTTACATATAGCCATATAACACAATGAGAGAGGGAGGAATCCGCATGAGCGTTGTGTGCAGATCTTGTGGGGAACGGTTGTCCGATGGTTCGCTTTTTTGCCGAAAATGCGGTGCGAAACAGGCGCCGCGTTCGGATGCGGCGCCCGTATGCACCTCGTGTGGTCGAAATCTCCCGACAGGGGCCCTGTTTTGCCGCCATTGCGGTATGCGCGTTTCACCGTCATCATCCAAAGACGGCGCCCCGGAAAGCCCCACCGCCCGGCAGCAACTCCGTACGCGGCAAACCAGCCGGTCAAATGATGCGGTGCAAAAACGGAATCCGCAGAAGAATGCGGGGCATGCGCATGTGCAGAGGCCGTCATCTGCTGTAACGCGGCATCGCGCGCGCAAAAAGCGCCACGGTTTGAGAAGGGCCTTCCTTTCACTTCTGGTTTTGGCGGTCGCCTTTTTTGCGCTGTGGCGGTTCGTCTTGCCGGACGAACTGTGGGACGTGCATCCACGCCAGACGGAGTATCCCGGCGCGGCGAACCTTGCGATGGGCTTGACGGACGTTTCGATCACAGCTGCGGACTTGGATGTACCGGCACTTTCCGCGACCGTGTCGCCGGAACAGCCGGAAGTGCGGCTCAACGGCACGATGGTCAACTTTGGCGCGTATAATTTGCCGGGGGAGAAGGCGCTTGCAGTCAAAAAATTGTCTGCCAAAACCGATGCGGAGAATGGATTTTCCATCCAGCCGTATGACTTTGAACTGGAGGGCATGTCCGAATTCGTCCTGCCCGTACTGGTGGAGATGGCCTACGAGCCGACGGTCGAAGACGATCTCCTCGAGGCGAATCGCATATTCGTGCAGCATTACGACGAGGCGGCTGGATGGCGGCTCATTCCCAGCTGGATCGACACGGAAAGCAACACAGTCACCATCCTGACCAATCACTTTTCAACAATCGGGGTTTTTGAAGATACCCGGTTTCAGGACGCGGAGGGCGTGGTATCGCTGTTCCGCTATCTGGGCGACTATCGCGGTCCGACCACACCCGTGTACACCACGGGCAATGCCATCGACGCGAATCTTGCCTACATCGACGAGAGCATTTTCCAAACATTTATCGACACACGCACAGTTCCGGTGCGCGATGCGGCCTCGGGCGTGCTCGACCTGATGAACCACGAAACGTCCGGCACGACGTACGCATTATTTGCGAACTCCCAGGCGGCGTATGACAGCCTCAGTCCTACGCTCGGCAAGGCGGGCATGCTGTTCGTCTTTTCCAAGATGGCAAACCAGTGGTACAACGGCGTTGCGACCGAGGATATAATACTGGACAATGCCTTCAATCTGGGTGAGATCGCGCTGAGCGGAACGGGTGCGGCCCTCGCCGCGCCCGAACTCACGCTCGCTGCCGCCGGCGTGTGGGCCGTGGGATTGACATATGACGTGGGGACTGCGGGATACGAATACATCAGGGACAGCGACGCGCGGTACGTTGCATACCGCGATTTCAGTGAATACGGTCAGATCATCTACCTGCCCGACGAAGGAAAGTGCGTCTACATCGGGGAGCGAAACGATCCGACCTATGAATTTTACGAGGCCGATTACGCGAGACGCTATGCCATCGATTTGATGGATCAACACGGCTGGGCGCAGGCCTTCGCAAGCATCCAGAAAAAATTCAAGGATGACCCGCGCAAGATCACTTCTGCGCTCGAGACGTTGCTCGAAAGCTACCTGGATGTGTTCTGGACGACCGACGGCAGCCGCATCCTCGCATATTTACAGGAACAACCGGCGGGGATGTTGGGCCTTGGAACTATGGCGGACGATTGGGTATGGCCCACGGAAGGGGAAATCGAGGGGTACAAGGCCGCATATCGGGTGCGCATGAAGGAGTTTTTACGGCCCATCATGAAGGCGATGTGCCAGAAGGAACTGCTTTCCCTGCGCGAACAGACGTTTCAGGCGGTGGTGGAAGCATGGCCGCTTCTCAATACCGAGATTCGATTCGAAGTGCGGGACGCGGCGTTGCCGGACGGAAAATACTTTCCCCAGTCGCCGCTGTCCGAAATGTACATGGCGTTTTCGCCCCTGAGCGATGCCGCAATCCCCTCGGAATGGGTCTGCGCGGAACGGCATGAACGGTCGGATGTGGTGTTTACCTGCAATCTGTACGCCTACATCAAGGCGGGCTGTCCGGGTACGATCCATTTTTGGGGCACCCAGGCAGATGAACATCTCATGCGGCCTGTTCTCATGGCACCGTTTGCGCTCTCCATGCCGACGACGGTCGTTTCGGTCGGCAGCGAAATGGAAATCAGCGGCATCTACACCGGCACGAGCCAGGGGAAAATCCTCTCGACCGGCGAGACGAGCACGCTCTATTACCCCGCCGTTCGGATTGAAGAGACGGGCACTGGGCTGACGGTCGGCCCCTGTCTTGAAAATGGCGACTATGAGAGCGAGTTGCAGGTACCGTGCGTGTATAATTCCGAAACAGGCGTCTATGAGGGCAGCGTTTATCTCGAAACAGGAAGCCAGTGGACGCAGCTGATCTTCGCGGTGGAGATGTCGGTGGAAAACGGCAAGCAACGCGCGCAGGTCGCGTACGTGCAGCATTTCTCGGCCCACGCGAGCAGGTTGCAGGAATACGACGTCGCCTGGAACAGTCCGCTGACCGGAAACGCCGTTTCCAGGTAGGCGCGGTAAGGCAGAGGGAAAGGCGAGGAGGATATCACATGGAGTCATTGACATGGAAAGCCCAGGTGAGCAAGCCGGGGCAAAAGACCGCGATCGTGGCGGAATATGTGCTCAATGATTTGGGCGTGTTCGTCAAACGCGAAAAGCGCGTGCCGAAAAGCGCACCGTTGAATCGATTGACCGGTTTTCGCGTGGGGTACAAGGCGATACCGGACACCGATTATCGTGCTGCGCCGCTCGACCGCAATGCGATATTGTGGAAGAAGGTCACAGCTGTCGTCGAAAATGGCGACGGAATTCGCATATGCGGCAACCGGGCCGATCAACTTGAACTGGTCGTTGAGGGCGGACAACGCGGCGAGGTACTTCGGTATATCGAAGTCATGCGCGACGCGCATCCGCCCGTCGCAGCCGCCGACTTCGACGCGGCTTCCTGGATCTGTTGGCGGGACGACGACGATTGGGGCGATCCGTTTGCGCCGCTTTCCGCCATGATTGCAGAGGAATTGACCACCGAGCGCTTTCTTGATCCCGGGGTAATGGCCGAGACCGAGATTCCGGATCCGCTGTTACCCTCTGTACAAGCGGCAGGGTTTTGCACGCAATGCGGCTCGAAATTGTATCCGGATAGCCGATTCTGCGAAAAATGCGGTGCGCGGGTGACGGAAGCCGAATGACGACAAGCGCCCATCGGGCCCGTGCGGGCCCAGGGCAATACCGCACAAATCCTACACGCGCGGACGGCTGCATTTCCGCCATCTTGCCCCTGCGGAATTCTTGACGTAGGCGGAAAGTCCGCCCCTGACTGCTACGCCGGCGCTCCGGCTTCGCGCCAGGAACAAAAGTGTCGCGCTAAACTCCATCGCTTCTGTCATGGACGGAGTCCTGGTGGGCGCTTTGCATTGAAGGATCAGGAGCGCGTGCGATTTTCCCGGATTTCGACGACTACGCACGCGATCCCAAGTGCGTGGGCCACGCGGCGAATCTCCTCGGCAAAATGGCCGATGCCCAGCGCGATGTGGTGCGTCGGGCCCTCCATGACCCAGTCATGGATGAACGTTCGTGTGTCCGGGGAAAAGCGCGCGCGGGTGTTCGTGTTTCCTGTCGGCGGGATTGGCCCCGCGCATGACATGCCCTCGCCCACGATGAACTTGAATGTCCCCGCGTGCGTTTGGGTAATGCCAAGCATGGTGATGGGGCCCTCCTTGATTTTGAATTCGACCGAGGCGCCGTGTCCGGGCTTTCCGTGGTAGTGGGTCAGGCTGCGCAGCGCGGGCCGTCCCTGCGCGATGCCCATGTGGTGGGGCCCATCGTGACCGATGAGGATAAAATCTCCGTCAAAATCAAAGGGGTGCAATTCCGCAAAGCTGCCGCCGATGCCGAGCCTGTCCATGATGAACATGGCAAGGCATGTCTTGATGTCGTACTCGCCGCACATGGGGAACCCCCGCGCCTGCAAAAGCGTGTTTCCAACAATGAGGGATGCGGCAACGTCCCGCTGCACGCTCCCCGGCCGTCCGCCGTAATAATAGGCGAGGCCCGTGAGCGAAAAGCGCGTCACGAAGCGATCGAGCGCGGCTGCGCTCCTGGCGCTCTGGAAGAGATCCTCCTTTGTCAGCTTTTTCGTGACCGGGTCGCTCTTGGGATCGGGCATGTCAAAGAGTGCTTCGATCCGGACGATCTGCTCTCGGATTTCACCTTCCGTCACCCGGTCGTAATCCTCCGCGAGGTCGTCGATTTCAAGAAGCGGCACGTGAACGCCGAACGCGGCTGAAAGTGCCGTTGGGTCGGCATGCATGTCGTACATGGCTTCGAGCACGTGACCCATGAGGCCCAGACGCGCCCCTTTGAGCGCGCGCAGCACCCGTGCGACGCGCAGCCACCGCTCGATTTCATGCTCGACAAACGGATCCGCAACAAGCGTTCCAATAACCACGTCTTCCACGGGACGCCCATAGCGCAGAGACACGTTCATAAATTCCGGAACCGAGCAGATGTTGTCGTTTTCGAGCTGCATCCGCGTATTTGCGATCGTATAATCGAGTCCCGCGCGCGGCTGCAACGCAAGAAGCACCAGCGGAAGCCCGCAGTCCCGCAAAATGGGCGCGAACACGCTGGAGGTGGCATAGGTGGTCATATCGACAAAGACCATATCCAGATCGGCGGCGCGCAGTTTCTTCGCCGCCTCATATGCGGCGGGGCTCGAATCGATGATGCCGAGATCGAGTACAAAATCCCCCTGTGCGGCAAGCTTTCTTTCGATCTGTGCATGATAGCCCGACAGACTCTCGAAAAGGCCGGGAAACTGCGCCCAATACGGTTCGTGCGCGACGCCGAATAGGCCGATGCGCGCCACAGTCTGATCGCTCATGTGCATCCCCCTTTTTTGCACATTATAAAGGATTTTCGATGGGATATGTAGAAAGAGAATGAGCGTGATCGTCGATCCGTCAGCACAGAATGAGCAGGGAGGCGTAAAATGCGCGTGGACGAGATACAGCCGTTGGTTCGGCTGTGCCATATTTTTTCCGTGGAGCGGGGAACACCGCTTGAAGCCAAGCATTGCGCCGATCGCAGGCTCATTTATGTCCGCCGGGGCAAGGGCCGTTTTATCGTTGCGGGTGAAACGGTAGAGACGCGGGAGGGCGATCTGTTCCTCTTTCCGGCCGGGACGCTCTACGAGGCAAGCGGTCAGATGCAGCTCGTCGGCGTCAACTTTGACATGATCGGGCGCGCCGGCGCGCCGCCCATTCCGGTCGCGATGATCCATCCCACGCGCTACCGGGACGATCTGCGCGTAGAGGCGGAGCCGGTAGAGGATCAGCCCGCACTCAACGGCGTCGTTCGGCTGCGGGATGCGTCGTTTGCCGAAGAGCGACTTGAACGGATGTTAGAGGAGTACGGTGCGCGCCGCCTTTTTTTTCACACAGGCCTGCGCGGAGAGATGCAGGCGCTCGTGGTTCGGATCGTGCGGGAGGCGATGCGCGGCGAGCCGGAAAATTTGGCGGAGCGCATCCTCCAATATATCCGGGATAACTATGCGCACCCCATGACCAACCAAACCCTGGAGGACGCGTTTCACTTTCACGAATCGACGCTCAGCCGCGCGCTGCGGCGGCACACGGGCATGCCGGTGCACCGCTACCTTCTGGAATATCGCATCCGGCAAGCGGTGAACCTGCTCGAACACCAGCCCTATACGGTTGAGGAAGTGGCGCATAAGGTCGGCTTCGAGGACGCCAATTATTTCACGCGCTACTTTAAAAAGATCATGGGCGTTACCCCGGGGACCTACCTGTCCGGCGCGCGCGATCCCCATAAATCGCCCCAAAACACCATCCATGTCGAGATGGAAAAACCGGAGCCGTAAAAACCGGAAGATGGCTCCAGCATAAAACGAGCAGGAACCGAGACGCGCCGTCCGTCATTTCCGATACACGGAAGGCGGTATGTTCTCCTTTGTTTTGAAGGCGCGGCTAAACGAACTGATGCTCTGAAAGCCGATGTTCTCCGCGATATAGCCGATCGAATGGTGCGTCGTCACGAGCATTTCCTTCGCCTTGTTGAGGCGCGAGTGCAGGTGGTACTGGATGGGCGATGTGCCAAACGTATTTTTAAATTGCCTGCTCAGATGATATTTGCTCATGTGGACGTTGTTTGCCAGTTCGTCAAGGGAGATTTCCCGATGCAGATTCTGATCCAGATAATCCTTCACCTGATAGGCGATATTGAGCGTTTGTTCGGGCACCACCGCGTTTCCCCAGCGTACCTCGCGCAAAAGCGTCGAAAACAGCTGTACGAGCAGGCCGCGCAGGATCAGATCAAAATACACCATGCGCAGTTCGTACTCGCTGATGATGCTGAATAAAATCGACTCGATGTTCTTTGGATTTCGCAGCCTGATGTGCGGCGGCAGGCCGGGATAGAACTCGTCAAGGATGTCCTGCCGAAAAAGATTGCGATCGGCTTCGGGGATTTGTTCGCGATTATTGAAGCAGATATATACATACGGACTGAGCTTGTCCTCAAAAAGATCAAAGTGAACATGCGGCTGCTGGATCGGTTCCTCGCTGACGCTGCGGATGGAATGCGGCTGATTGGGACGAAAGATGAAAATATCCCCCGGAATGCCCTGATAGACGACGCCGTCCACGACGACTTCGAGTGTGCCGTTTTTTAGCAGCATGATTTCATAGTCGAAAATGACACGCATCTGGATCTTCCAGCCACTTTCCTGCCAGCCACCCAAAGCAATTCGCACGTAAGGCTCTATCTGAGGATACTTCATATGCATGCCCCCTTCCGCGCCTCTATTATACGCATTTACATGTGGGAGGGCAAGAGGACTCATTTCATATCAAGGCAATCGTTTGCGCTGCGCGGCAAACGATTGCCTTTGACTGATCCGATTGGGAGTCATGACGTGTCTGCTTGTCAGATCACTTCAAGTCCATCCTTATCGGGGAGCTTGGGGAACGGCGTTGCCGGCAATGTCTGGTACCAGTACGCGACGGATGCGAGATCCTCCTGCAGCGGCAAGTAGCGCCCGCCCTCGCGCCAACCAAGCGCCTGGATCGTTACGCGCAGATCGCTGTCAAAGTGAATGGGATCCGTAATGTGCCAGCGGTACATGCCAAAGCGGAACTGGCTGCGATTGAGGGTGTCGGGCGTGATGACCTGAAGCCCTGCATACGGCGTCGAGAAGGGCATATACCGGTCGTGCGTTACCGGGTCCTCAAAGTCGTAGGAGCCGCAGAAGTAGTCCTCGGTACCGGTGCCGCAGATCGTGGGATACTCCTTGTCTCCATCCATGTAGAACTTGATTTCTCCTTCGCCCCACCAGTTGTTGTTGTTCGTGCCCCACGCCATGTACGTGCCGACATACTGGCCCTTGCCGCGGATGCCGTCGACGATGGTATAGACCTCCTTGTAGGGAAGGGGGTTCACGCGCCGGAATTGCGCGTGAAAGTATGCGACTTCGTCCGGTAAATCTGTGAGGGCATATGTCACCTGGTAGAACATGACCATGTCCTCATCCGCGATGTTCTCAAGCGTCATCCGACAGCTCTTTTGAAACGGCATCTGCCAATAGCAGTTGAAGGCGCTGCCGGGATTGACGCATACCGCAAGCGAATTGATTTGCGCGTACACGTTCCAACCCATGCAGAAAAAATCGCCCACCGGGCATTCGACGGAGGGGTTTTCCTGTCCGTCCCAATAGATGCGCAGGATCGTGTTGCGCCACCTCTTGGTCGGGGTCATCCAGATGTGGTTGATGATCCCCGGGCCTTCGATCTTTGCCATTTCGAAGGTGGATTTCGCTGCGATCCGCACACATGGATTGACCTTCCACCCCGTGCCCAGATCACGTGCAGCGCTTTTTGCGATGCCCTCTTCAAGCGGACACTTGCCGCCTTCCCCCTTGGTGCCTGTGTAGTTCTCCGGGCTGATGGAGCGTGTTCTGGTGTTCGAGACGCGGTAGAGGCTCGACAATTCAATCATGGAAATCTTCCTTTCTGCTCTGCGCCAGTTTCCTTATGCGAAAGAGTATATATGCGTCAATCCCCTTCGTCAAGCAATTCGAACGAATGCAGCACAATGTGAAAATCGAGCGCAACGTATGCCAAAAAACCGCTTGCGGCGGGTGATTTTGGACGCGGGATGTGCAGCGGTTTTGTTATGGAACAAAGCAAGATATGTAAAATGAAACACAAGATATGCGATTGAGTTTTGCATAATCTGACGATAAAATGATAAATAAAGTGATTGAAATACGGTGTGTTGCGTTAAGCCATAAGGAATCGTTGTTGGGCATTGCTGGATTATGATGGCGCATGAAGTCGCCATGAATAATGGAGGTAGAAAACAATGAGGAGAATGATCTCACTGGTGATCGCGCTTATGCTGGTCATAGGCACAATGGGGTCGGTCGCGTTTGCTGACGAACAGACCGTCGCCGGCACGCCGCGTTCAGAGACGTTGGTCGTCGAGAACCTGAGCGGCGTGGTGAGCAATCCCGGTCAGTCCAACCCGTACATGAGCGGCACCAACTACGACCGCGGACTTCACCAGCTGGTGCTGTCCAACCTCTGGGATATGGATACCATCAACGGCGTCCAGATTCCGGATCTTGCTGCGGAACTGCCCACCCCGCTCAATGACGACTTCACCAGCTTTGAAGTGAAGTTGACCCAGGGCGTCAAGTGGTCGGACGGCGTGGATTTCACCGCCGATGACGTGGTTTTCACAATCAACGAAGTCATCGGACTCAAGGACGTTCTATCGATGGGCGCATGGCTTGCGAACATCGTCTCCTCCTGCGAGAAGGTGGACGATTACACCGTCATCATCAATACCGTCGACAGCCGCCCGCGCATTTCCGAGGATTTGGGCGTTACGGTCTGGGGCAACGGCCTGCGCATCATTCCCGAACACTACTGGAAGGATCACGACCTGGCGACCGATCCCTACGAGGACCCCATCGGCACCGGCCCCTATACGCTGGGTGCCTATGATCCCAACGGCTACTGGTTCCTTTATGAGCTGCGCGAGGATGCGCAATACTCCGACGTCGGCGTTTTGACCGGCAAGGTACCGGCTGCCAAGTACGTGCTTTTCACCGCCTATGGCACCGAGGAAAAGAAGGCCATGGCGATGCTCAACAACGAGTGCGACATTCTCTGCGACATCTCGCCGGAAGCGTGGGAAGTTCTCCTCGCCGGCAATCCGAACGTCGCTTGCTGGCTGCCTGACTACCCCTATGGTTGCTTTGATGATCCCTGCGAGCGCGGCATCGTGTTCAACTGCGACGTTGCGCCGTTTGACAACGTTCAGGTGCGCTGGGCAATGGCGCTTTCCCTAGACATCGTGCAGGCTTCGATGGATACGTTCACCGGCCAGATGCGCGTTTCCCCGCTGTGCATGCCGCCGACGACCTTCCTCTCCAATGCCTTCCATAAGCCCATGCGCGATGAGCTGATCGCCTATACATGGGATGACGGCTATCAGCCCTTCGACAAGGACTATGCACTCGAACTTCAGCAGGCATTGCTCGATGAGGGCATCGACACCGTGAAGGACATGACCGAAGACGAGCTGATTGACCTGTTCGGCATCGGCTGGTGGAAGCATGACGCCGCGAAGGCCGAAGAACTTTTGACCGGCGCGGGCCTCAGCCGCGATGCGGACGGATTCTGGACGTATGAAGGCGAGCGCGTATCCTTCGAGATCATTGCGCCGTCCGGATTTGAAACCCAGTCTGAGCGCCTTGCGTATGCATGCCAATCCCAGTGGTATCAGTTCGGTTTTGACGTAACCGTGCAGGCATCGGAAGCCGGATTCTTCCATTCCGTCAACGGTTTGGGAGAGTATACGAGCGGTTCCTGGTGGCCGTCCTGCGGCGTCATGCGCGACCTGTATACCCAGCTTTCCGGCTGGAACACCAAGTTCTATACACCCAACGGAACCGTGACCAACGGAACCTTCACCCGGTTCCGCAGCGAGAAGCTGGATGAGATTTTGAACACCATGGCGCCCATGGCAAGCGGTGACGAGACATACGAACTCTCCAAAGATGCGCTGATGGTCATGGCGGACGAAGTTGCGTGGCTGCCGATGTTCGGCACCTCGAAGCTGGTTCCCACCAACTCCACTTACTGGACGAATTATCCGGATTCCTCGAATCCGTATAACGGACCCTGGTGGTGGTGGAGCTGCTTCAAGTACATCGTGACCGAAATCGAACCGGCCCAATAGCGCCGCGCGAATACAACCTGTAACAGGGCGGGAGGGCGCAAACGCGCTCTCCCGGCTCTGCTATATTATGAGGCGCATTTCAAGGAGGGTTACCCATGCGGATGGCCAAATTCATGCTTTCGCGCATCCTCGTCTGGCTGCTGACGATTCTGGTTGGGATCACGGTCGTGTTTTTTATGCAGCGCGCCATGCCATCTGATCCGATCGAAACCATGATCAGCAAAATTATGTCCAAGGGGACCACGCTTTCGCCTGAGACGCTGGACGCCATGCGCGAGACGCTCCAGAAACAGTACGGGTTGACCGGGAGTCTGTTTGATCAGTATGGTTCGATGCTCAAGCGGCTCAGCGTGATGGATCTGGGTGTTTCAATCGCCAATTATCCCACGCCCGTTTCGAGCATGCTTGCCCAGGCGCTTCCCTATACCGTGTGTCTATTGCTCTCGACGACCATTCTTTCCTGGATCATCGGAAACGCGGTCGGCCTGCTGGCCGGATTTAAAAAGAATAAGTGGTATTCGAAACTCATGGAGACGGTCAGCATGTGCATTTACCCCACCCCATATTTCATGCTTGCGCTGGTCATTATGATCCTGATGGCCTATGTCAAGAGATGGTTCCCGTTGATTCCATCGTTCGGGACGCCGGAACTTACATATGCGTGGATCAAAAAGGCCGTCTTTAACTCATTCATGCCCGCCCTGTCCCTGATGCTGGTTGGAACGGGCTGGTGGATCATCAGTATGAAATCACTTTCCGCGAACGTTGCGGAGGAGGAGTATGTGAACTATGGGCGGCTGAAGGGACTCTCCGAGTCGGCAATCGGCTACCGATATGTGTTTCGCAATTCCATTCTCACGCAGGTCACGGCGCTCGCGCTGCACATCGGCGGCGCATTCAGCGGCGCTCTCATGTGCGAAATCATATTCAGCTATCCGGGCGTGGGGCAACTGGTCATGACGGCAATCAGCAATTCGGATTACAATCTTTTGACCGGGTTGATTTTCGTATCTATTTTCGCAGTTGCCACCGCCACGCTGATCGTCGACCTCATTTATCCGTTCATCGATCCGCGCATCCGTTACAACTGATGCAGACGGACGAAAGGAGCATGGGATGAATACCGGATACAGGGCAAATTTCAAACAGACATGGCAGTCCATGAGCCTGCGGTTTAAAATCGGACTCGCAATTGTACTCGCTTTTGTCATCATCGGCTTTCTGGTCTATCTGTTCAGCCCGGGTGACGTGATGGCTTTGAGCGCGTTCAAGAAAAATCAAGCCCCGAGCATAGAACACCTGCTCGGCACGAATAAGCAAGGGCAGGACATCTTCTGGCTGCTCGTCGAATCGATCCACAATTCCATGATGGTGGGCATATTTGTGGCATTCGCGGCGACCGTTATCGGCGTCCTGGTTGGGCTTTTCTCCGGCTTTGTCGGCAGTTTCGTCGATCGAATCATCTTGTTTATATGCGATTCGGTGATCGTGATCCCCTCGCTGCCGATCCTGATTCTGATGGGGTCGCTGCTCAAGGGGCGGGCCTCGCTGCTCATGATCGCAGGCATTCTGATCATATTCAACTGGCCATGGCCTGCCCGGCAGGCGCGCTCGATGGCACTGACCATCCGGGAACGCGAGTTTATCAATACCGCCCGATTCTCGGGCGAAAGCACGTTCAAGATCATCCGCGTGGAGATCCTGCCGCACGTCTTGAGTTGGGCGATGGCAAACTTTGTCAACACAATCCTTGTGGCGATCGGCTCGGAGGCCTCGCTTGCCGTGTTGGGGCTTTCCTCCACGACGACGCCGACGCTCGGCAATATGATCTACTGGGCGCGTCAGTATCAAGCAATTATGCTCAAACAATGGGTTTGGATCGGTTCGCCCGTGCTTGCGACCTCGATCATGTTCATTGGACTTTTCCTGACATACACGGGCTATAACGAGTATGTCGCGAAGAAGAGGGGGCGTTAGCATATGATGAGAATTGAGAATCTGACCGCGCAGTATCAGACGATTACAGGCCCTGTGGTTTCCGTCAAGGACGTGGATTTCACGATTGGCGATAACGAAATCTTTGGCATTGCGGGGGAATCGGGCTGCGGAAAGTCGACGCTTCTCAAGGTATTGTACGACACGCTCCAATATCCCCTCGAGATTGTGAAGGGGCGCGTCGTGCTTGAATATCAGGACGTCCGGGGCGCGAAGCATACGCTCGAGAGCGGACACATTCACGAGGCGTGGTGGGACGCGATTTCCTATGTCCCACAGGCGGCGATGAGCGTTTTAAATCCCGTCTATCGAATCGAGGATCAGTTTTACGAGCTGTTCCGCCGCCACCGCAAGGGAGCCGGTCGTGCGGAAATGCGGGCACGGGTGGTCGAGTACCTTTCGGAGCTCTCCCTTCCGAACGATATTCTGAAATCCTTCCCGCATCAACTCTCGGGTGGCATGCGCCAGCGCGTGGTCATTGCCATGGCGACGTTTTTACACCCGAGCGTAATCTTCGCGGACGAACCCACGACTGCGCTGGACGTCGTCGTCCAAAAGAGCATTCTTATGATGCTGCTTGAACTTCAGCGCCGCATGAAAAACACGCTTGTGATCGTATCACATGACATGGGCGTGCATTATCAGATCACCAGCCGCATGGGAATCATGTATTCCGGGAGTATGATGGAGCTGGGTGACACGAACGACATCTTCAGCCGACCGGCGCACCCGTACACCCAAATGCTCATCGGCGCGCTCCCGAAGGTAGGCGACCGTGCCGAGCGCGAGGGGATCCCCGGCGGCCCACCCTCTTTGCGCAATCCGCCGCCCGGCTGCCGGTTTGCGCCGAGGTGCCGTTATGCGGAGGCGATCTGCGCGTCCGCCGTGCCGGAGTTTCGCGCCATCGCGCCGGGTCGGTACGCGGCCTGCCATCTCATCGGCAAGCTGAAAGGGGGCGAGGTTGAATGACCGGCAATCTGCTCGAGATCAGAAACCTCACGAAGGAATTTAAAATCGGCGGTATGCTTTCCCGCAAAAAAATGCACGCCGTTGACGATGTCACGTTGACGCTTCCGGGAGATAGACCAAGCATCCTGTCAGTTGTGGGCGAATCGGGCTGCGGAAAGACGACGCTGACGAAAATGATCCTGCGGCTTCTCGCACCGACGGCGGGCGCAATCGAAATGGAAGGGATCGATTGCCTGAGTCGGCGTGCCCTGCCCAACAAGCAGTTCCGCACGATGCTCCAGCCCATTTTTCAGAACCCGTTCGACGCCTTTTCAAGCAGGCGCCAGGTGGTGAAGTATTTGGTTGATACGGCCTTCGCCTATGGCGGTGCACACAGCCGGAAGGATGCGGTTGCGGCGTCCGAGAAGGCGCTCGCGGCGGTGGGGCTGAGCTATGACGTGGTAGCGGGCAAGTATTCCACCCAGTTTTCAGGCGGCGAACTTCAGCGCGTGTCGATTGCGCGCGCACTGATCACTTCGCCCAAGATCATCATTGCGGATGAACCGGTTGCCATGATCGACGCATCGCTCAAGATCAACATCGTCAATTTGTTTAAAAAGCTGCGGGATGAATTCGGGATCAGTTTTATCTACATCACCCACGACCTGTCGACCGCGTATTACGTGAGCGATCATATTGCGACGCTTTATCGGGGCAGCCTGATCGAGTCCGGACCGGCCAAAAGCATCATGGAACATCCGGCACACCCGTATACGGAGCTTCTGATGAATTCCGTGCCGCATGTGGGCGACCGCTGGGAGAAGGGCGTAAGCATGTCGGACGCGGAAACGCGCGAGTTCACGCTCAAGTGTTGCAAGTTTTCCCGGCGCTGCCAATACGCGACGGAAGAATGTTTCAAAAATATGCCGCCGATGCGCGACCTTGACGACGGGCGGCAGGTTCTGTGCTACCATCCGAGGACGGCCCAATGAGGCGTATGCGGATGCGCGCGCTGTCGATGCTCCTCGCGCTGTTGTTCATGCTGCCCCTGCACACGTGCGCGGAAGGATTGCGCATGGACGTGTATGTGTACGATCCGTGCGGTGGCTGCGGTGCGCCGGGTGCGGGCTGCAAAAGCTGTTCCATCATCGATGAGATCGCCAACCGTTATCGGCTCATGTTTGCCGACGAATCGCCCGAAATCGTGTTTCATAATCTCAGGGCGGATCAAGCCGATCAGGCAGCGTGCGACGAGCGGTTGCTGGCTTGTGGAATCGATCCGGACACGGTCGCTCTGCCGCTTTTGTGGATTGGAGACGCGGTGTTCCAGGCGGACGGGAGCGTGGACGAGGCGATTCGCACGTATGTGGAAGGTGGCTGCGCGGACTATCCCGGCATGGCCGAACTGCTGCGCGAAAAGGCGGAATATGAGGCGCGAGCCGTGACTGGAACGGTTGTCTACCTCTATAGCCCCTATTGCGAGGATTGTAGGGACATCTCCCGATGGCTGCGCTTCAGTCTTCCCCTGGGATACGAGCTTGTGACCTACGATATCTACACGGAGGCGGGGCAGGAGATGGAAAAATACCTGCTCGACGACCTGGGGATTCCGGTTGACGAATATAAAATCCCGCTCGTTGTGTATGGCACATACTGGTTTGCCGGCAAGGATTCTATTTATCTGAGCCTTAAAAGCCGCATTCAGGAGCACCCAGGACTCTCGACGACGCAATTGGTCGAACAATAAAGGAGGTATGGGTGCGCCGAATGCATAAGTCCATTTCTGCCAATCCGGCCATGGCATGCCGCGACTGCGAGAATGGACTTTTGGCATGTTCGTAGAGTAGTTTAGATCAATGCAAATGCGCGTGTGCTACGGTGCATCCCCCAAAAGTGTGCAGTAGCGCGCGATTTTGCGCTCGACTTGATCCATATGCACGATCCCCGCCTCCCGGAGCGTTTCCTTTCCCTGAATGAACAGTATGAGCGCGGGCACCGAGAAGACCCCGCACGCAGCGGCAAGCTCGGGCGTATCTTCCGCCTCGATTTTCACGGGTATGACGGCGGGATAGGCCAAAAGCAGCGCGTCGAGTTTCCCTTCAAGCGCGTGGCATACGCCGCATGAACGCCCGCCGACGTACACGAGCAACATGTCGTTTTCCCCTTGTAGGCGATTGAGCGCCTCAATATTTCGTATGGTTTTCATATGGTTCTCCTTTTCCCCCGCGCAAACGCAACCCCGCACGCTGCCGTTACGAGCGCAGCAAGCAACATCCAAACGAGGATGACGCTGCTGAGGCCGAAGCGATCAAAGAGCGCGCCCGAAAGCAGCGACGATGCGCCTGCGCCGAGGTATGTAAAAAAGTCGAGCAATCCGCAGACATAGGAGACGGCGTTGACCTTGTCAAACCGCATCGGATAAAAGCCGATCAGATAGGTCGTCACGGCGTACATGGTCGCGGATGCGATGCCGAGCATTCCCAGAATCAGTACGGCGCCGAAGGTTCCGCCTGTGCCAAATGCGAACAGCACCGCCAGGGAGACGAGGCACGCGCCGAACAGCGTTGCGATCATCCGGATCATGCTCGCATCCGATCGCCGATTGAGAAATCCAGAGAGGACCGAGCCTGCGAAGCTGAAAACTGGTAAGATCACGGCGAATGCCACCGGAAGAGAGCCCACTTTTCCGAGCATGTAGGGCGCATAGAAATTGATCCCTTCCTTTATAAAGCCCATCGTCGCGCAAATGAGCGTAATGGCCACGAGTACGGAAAGTTCCGAATGAATGCTGCCCTTCTTCGCAACGTGTTTTTCGGGCGCAACCGCTGCGCGGGGCAGAAGGAGAAAAAATGCCAGGCAGTAGCCGATCGTCAGTGCGCCGGTGCCAAGAAACAGCGCCCGATAGCCGAAGCGTGAAAGGATTGGCTCCGCGAATCCCCATGATACGACGCACCCGACCGCGGACGAGGTCATCATGATCATCGAGACGGCGTTGCGCCTTTTTTCGTCGTAATAGTGCGCCATGAGGCGCATCATCGGCCCCCAGAGCGCCGACAGCGCATAGCCGTTGATTGCCCAGGAGAGCGCGAGCACCCAGTATGCGCGCGTCAATCCGAAGAGCATGTTGCACATGCCGGAGAACAGCATGCCCAGCGCAATCATCAGGCGCGGCGGCGCATAATCGCCGATTCGGCCGTTGGCGAGCTGGCCGACTGCGTAGAAGACGAAAAAGAGCGTTCCGAGCACAGAGACGGCGGAAACCGGGTATTCATTGTCCCGGACGATGCGCGCGAGTGACACTGCCATGTTGGAGCGACTGACGTAAGAGGCGGCATACGCTGCCCAGGAGAGGAGAAGCACTTTGCGCGCGTCGGAAGCGCGTGGGAGCAGTGCCGTTTGCTGGTTCATGGCGAATCCCCTTTGAGCAGCGCCCCTACGCGCCGCGGGTGATCTCCATATGGTAGCATGACGCGCGAACGGCGTCAATGTATTTTCGTCCGGTCTTTAAGATTCCATTTTGCCGTCGCGTTCACTTACGGTATTCAGCCGATAATGGCTGGATGCGTTCATCCGTGCCGCGCGACGGCCATGCAGGACTATCATTCATCTCCGCCGGAAAATGGGCTTCACGTTAGCTTTTTGTTTCTGCGCTTGTATTTTTGATCTCGCGGGATTATAGTATATACGTACGCCTAACACAGTACATAACGGGAGGAAAAGACATGAAGAAACTGTTTGCTCTGGTGCTTGCGGTCGTTCTGGTTCTGGGCGCAACATCCGCGATGGCGGAGGCCGTCAAGATGGACAAGCTGACCCTCGAATTCGTGCCCTCCAAGGACGCGGATGTCATCATTACGGGAACCAAGAACCTGCCTGACCTTCTCAAAGCGGCGCTCCTCGAGCAGGGCTATGATGTGGGCGAAATCGACATTACCGTCGGCACGTCCTACGAGGCGACCGGCGAGGCCATGGCGGCCGGCACCATCGACATCGGTTGGCTGCCCGGTGGCACATACGCGCTGTACTCCGACGAGGTGGACGTGATTCTCACCGCCACCCGCAACGGACTTTCAAATGATTCCACCGATCCGACCACCTGGAACGGCGATGCGAACAAGACCACGCCCATCGACGATCAGGTTACGTTCTATCGTTCCCTCATTTATGCCACCCCCTCCGCCTACGGCAAGGAGCTTGCCGCGAAGGTGAATGCGGGCGAGGCGCTCACCTGGGAAGACCTCGACAAGGCCAACTGGGCGATTTTGAAGACCTCCTCTTCTGCTGGCTACATCTATCCCACCATGTGGCTCATGGACAATTACGACGGCAAGAAGCTGTCCGACCTGTCCAACGTCGTGACGCTCTCCGGCTATGGCGAGTCCTTCGCACAGGCAGCCGCCGAAGCGGTTGACATCATCGTGTGCTACGCAGACGGTCGCCGCGACTATGAGGCAGCCTGGACGCTGCCCACCGATCAGCAGGATTCCACCGGCAAGGCCGGTATGGGCCGCACCGACTCCATCTGGAACGAGATGAATGTCATCGGCGTCACCGCGCCCATTTATAACGACACCGTGTCCATCACCAAGGCAAACCCCGCAGTTTACAATCCCGCGTTCATCGCCGCGATGCAGAACGCCCTCATCAACGTCATTTCCACCGACGAAGGCAAGGCGATTTTCTCCGTGTACAGCCACACCGGCTACGCGGTCGCGACCGATGCGGATTACGACGGCGCGCGCAAGGCGCTTGAGGCCGTTCAGGAATAACCGGAACAAGGGCAATCCCGCACAAAGCCCGTACGCGTGGCAGTGCGGGGATGTCCCAGGGCGGGGGCTCGTCTCCCGCCCTCTTTCACGTTAAAGGAAGAGCCGCCGAACGGAACTTGACCCGGTTTCGGCGGTTTTATATATGAGGGGATACATATGATTGAATTTGCGCATGCTGGAAAGACCTACCCAAACGGCGTCCGGGGACTCAAGGACGTGAACCTGAAAATCGAGCAGGGGGAGTTTGTGGCGATCATTGGCCTCTCCGGCGCGGGCAAGTCGACGCTCATCCGCACGATCAATCGAATGATCGATGCAACGGAGGGCAAGGTGGTCGTCGACGGCGTGGATGTGATGAGTCTCAAAGGCAAGGCGCTCCGTCGTTTCCGGCGGCACATCGGTATGATCTTCCAGTCGTTCAACCTCGTGACGCGCTCGACCGCGATCAAAAATGTCCTCACCTCCATGGTGCCGGATATGAACTTCTTCCGCGTGCTATTGGGCCTCTTCTCGAACAAACAGGAGATGGCGGCGCTCGAGGCGCTCGACAAGGTCGGCATCCTCGATAAGGCGTATACCCGCTGCGATCAGCTTTCGGGCGGTCAGCAGCAGCGCGTTGCGCTTGCGCGTACCCTCAACCAAAATCCGTCCATCATCCTCGCCGACGAACCCGTCGCCGCACTCGATCCCGTGACCGCCAATCAGGTCATGAGCGATTTTCGGCGCATCAACCGCGAGATGAACATCACCATTCTCATCAACATCCATCACGTCGATCTGGCGCTCGATTTCGCGGACCGCGTGATTGGCATTCGCGCTGGTGAGGTGGTTTACGATGGGCCTACCCAGAACGTCACCAAGGCCGTGCTCGATGAAATCTACAGCGGCGCGGAGGTACCGACCGCCGAGGCCGAAAAGAAGGGGGCTGCGCAATGACAAAGGCGCAACGGCAGCCCCTGTTTGACCGCGTCTTTAAGCCCAAGACCATGACGGTCGGTGATCGCAGCGTCTCAAAGCCGCGTTCCAGAACGCCGCTGATCCTGCTGATTCTGATCGCGGCGGTGTGGGGTTCAGTGGTCGTGACGGGCTTTGATGTCTCGATTCTCATCCGGCGCGGGCATCAGTTCACGGTGATCCTGGAGAAAATATTCAATCCCAAGTGGAGCTATTTTGCGAAGGTGTGGAACCCGCTTCTCGATACCATCAAGATGTCGGTTATCGGGAGTGCGGTCGGTTCCATTCTTGCGCTGCCCTTTGCGGTGGTGGCTTCCACAAACATCAATAAATCCGGCTGGATGGTCGCGATACTGCGCATTCTCCTCAACGTCGTGCGCACGCTTCCGACGCTCATCATCGCCTCCATCTGCGCCCTGATTTTCGGACTCGGCACCTTCGCAGGCATGGTCGCCATCACGGTCTTTACCTTCGGCGTGGTGACAAAGATGCTGTATGAATCCATCGAGACCATCGACATGGGTGCGTTCGAGGCCATGGAAGCGCTGGGTGCGACGCGGTTTCAGGCGTTCTGGTCGGCGTGCATGCCCCAGATATTGCCCACCTATCTCTCCCACTGCCTGTACTCATTTGAGATTAACATCCGCGCGGCGTCCATCCTCGGCTACGTGGGCGCGGGCGGTCTGGGCATTCTCATCAACGAGCGCATCGGTTGGCGCGATTACGAAGGACTGGGCACGGTGCTTATCTCGCTGTTCGTCGTGGTTCTGATCATCGAGAACACAAGCCAGTACCTGCGCAGGAAGCTGAGTTAGGAGGCCGCCGATGCAAAAATATGTGAATCCCATTGAGGAAATGTACGAAAGCCGCCCCCGCAGATGGTGGGTCTATACGCTCATCACGCTGGTGATCGCGGTGCTGGTCGGCTGGTCGGGCACCGCCATTGAGTTCAAGGGTTTTGCGGCGAAGGGCAGCGAGGTCGCCTATGGCATCGTCTACGGCATTTCGCATCCGGACCTTACGCTGCTGTTCAACTGGACGAAGGACGGCGTACCATACATGCTGTTTGAGACGGTCGCGATTGCGCTTTTGGGCACGCTCATCGGCGGGCTGCTTGCCGTGCCGTTCAGCTTCCTTTCGAGCGAGAACATCGTGCCCAAATATGTGGCGTTCGTATTCCGCGCGTTCATCCTCCTCATTCGTACCATCCCGAGCCTCGTTTGGGCGCTGGTTTGGATTCGCGTGACGGGGCCGGGCGCATTCTGCGGCGTGGTGACGCAGTCCATCTGCTCGATCGGCATGATCTCAAAGATGTACATCAACGCCATCGAGGACCTCGACACCCGCATTTTGGAGAGTCTCGATGCGGCGGGCTGCACCACATTCCAGAAAATACGCTACGGCATCCTCCCGCAGCTCTACGCCAATTTCATCTCGACCATCGTCTATCGGTTTGACATCAACATCAAGGACGCAACCACGCTGGGCATCGTCGGCGCGGGCGGCGTTGGCGCGGCGCTCATCCAGTGCATCAATTCCCGGCGCTGGAGCATGGTCGGCGCGTTCCTGGCGGGCATGATCGTCCTGATGCTCTTCATCGAACTGTTCTCCACCCGAATCCGAAAACGTCTTGCGAGGGGTTCATGAAAAAGCTCACGATCTATTTCACCTCAGACACGCACGGCTATCTCTATCCGACGAACTTTGCGGACGAGACGCCCCGCGCCATGGGGCTTTTCTCAATGGACTTTAAAAAAGACGGGAATACGCTCGTCATCGACGGCGGCGATTGCCTGCAGGGCGCGCCGCTGACCTACTTTTGCCGGCAGGCGAACCGCCCCATGCCTGTCGCGCGTGCGATGAACGAGTTGCAATACGATTATGTGACGCTCGGGAATCACGACTTCAATTACGGCTACGAGGTCATGCGCGATCACCTCGGGGCGTTATCCGCCCGCTGTCTGTGTGCGAACCTGACCGACCTCGGCGGGGAACTGGCCTTTGGCGATACTGCCGTACGCGTGATGGAAAACGGACTGCGCGTGGGCCTGGTCGGCATGGTGACGTCCTGGGTCGGCGTGTGGGAAAAGAGCGAAAACATGGAGAAGCTGCGCGTGGGCGATCCGTTCACCGCGGCAAAAGAGGCGTGTGCCGCGCTGCGCGACCAGGTGGATGTGTTGATCGGCATCTACCACGGCGGGTTCGAAAAGGACGTCAAAACGGGGCGTGTCTTGAGCGAAACGGACGAAAACATCGGCTGCAAACTCTGCGAGGAGCTTCCGTTTGATCTCCTCCTGACGGGGCATCAGCATGTGCCCATGGAGAACGCCAATTACTGCGGCACGCACGTCGTGCAGACGCCCTGCAACGCGGTCAAGTACGTCAAAGTGACGCTGGAGGAAGACGGGACGTTTTCCTCCGCGCTCGCGGCGCCCACCGCGCCCGCGCGCCTCAAACCGTGGCAGGCAAGCCTGTTTGCCGAATTGAATGCATGGCTCGACCGTCCGATCGGGCACATCTCCCGCGTGCTTCTGCCGGGCGACAAGCTGGACATGGCGCTTAACGGCGCACCGATTGCGGACTTTTACAACATGGTACAGTTGGATGCGAGCGGTGCGAACGTCTCCTGCACGTGCTTGGGCAATGAATTGCGCGGCTTTGTGGACAGGGATGTCACCGTGCGCGACGTGGTGGCGAGTTATACTTATTCAAACACGCTGGTCGTGCTCGAAATCACGGGGGCCATCCTGAAAATGGCGCTCGAACAATGCGCAACGTATTTCGACACATCAGGCGGTACGGTGGGAATCGCCGCACCCTTCCTTCTTCCCAAGGAGGCGCACTATAACTACGATTTCTTTTATGGGATTACCTACGAATTCGACCTGAAAAATCCCATCGGAAGCCGCGTGACGAAACTTATGCGAAGCGGAAAGCCCGTTTCAGGGGATGATCGGATGGCCCTCGTCATGAACAACTATCGCGCGACGGGCGCAGGGGACTTCGGCTTTTATCAAAACTGTCCGCGTGTGAAGGAGATGCAGACCGAGGTGAGCGAACTCATCCTCAATTACCTGTCCGCGCGGGAGATGGTCGAGATTCCGGCGTTCCCGTCTTATCGGACGGTTTTGCCGTAGGAAAAGGAGCTGTGCTCCGGTGCGCGAATCGGAGCGCTACTACTGTCTCCAGGACGACGAAGCCGAGGCCCATCGCGAGAGGCAGCGACCGGTTCAGTTCCGCCAGCAGCCCGGCAAGCCACGTGACCGGTGCGCCGACGAGCAGAATTCCGGCTGTCATCATGCTGTTGATCCGCGCACGCTCCTCCTGCGGGATGGTAACCGAGATCAGCGACTCGACGTACGGCCCGAGCATCGCCAGCGCGAACGCGTCGCACGAGGCGGACAGGAACGCGACCCACACCGCCCCGCGCGCAAGGGGCAAAAGCGCCAGCGGAAGCGCAAGGGAGAGGCCCTTCGCCGCGATGCCCGATAAAAGCGGCACGCGAACGCGCGAAAGCTTTATGTGCGGGATGATCAAGAGGTAGACAACAAGCGTGATGATTGCTTTGGCGGGTGGCAGCGCGGAAAAAACGGCGGCGCTGATGCCATACTTTTCCGTCACAAAAAGCGGCCAGAAGTTCGCGAACACCGCCCCATCGCAATTTATGAGAAGTGCGAACGCTGCCAACAGTAGCAGGCTTTTATTCCCGATTGCCGAAACGAACGCGCTGAAATTTCCGAGCGCAAGGTGCAGTGCGCTGCATCCTCGGCTCGCGGCGATCCGCGCCCGTCCGATGGAACTTTCGCCCGACATGCGGTACTGGAGGATGAACTTGGCCGTCATAAGAAGAAGCGCCAGCGCGTAGAGCGCGCGCATGGTGGGTGGGAGCGAAAAGCGGACGATGAATATGCCTGCGACCGGGGCGAGAAACCCAGCCGCCATTCCCATAATCGACAGGATGGTGAATATGTGGACGAGCTTGTCGTCGTCTCCGTCCTCGACGATTAGGCAGCTGAAGCTGGTGCCCGTTACGCGCCACATGCCGTTGAACGCAGCCGCGAGAGCGAAAAGGGGGAAGCTTCGTGCCGACATCCAGAGCGCGCAGGGAATCGTCCAGCTCATAAGGCCGAAGAGCAGCATCGATTTTCTGCGGCCAATCTTGTCGACAATCCCACCCGACAAGAGCGCCCACGCGAATTGACTGGCAAAGCCCAGTGCGGCCACCGTACCGATTTGTGCGTCCGTGAGCCCGAGATCCGACATGTAAAGGGATGCGAAGGGAAGAAAGAGCTGGTACGGAATCGCCCACAACGGTTCAGTAAATACGCACGCCCTCTGATTGCCCCGGAGGGAGCGCAGCGAGCGGTACAGCGAACGGATTGCTTTCATTCTGTTCTCCTTTTTATATCTTGGTGGCATCAGCTCCTTTCAAAATGACTCGGCCGACTCCGCTTCCCGCGATGGCTTCGCGTGGGAGCGACCCGCAATCCGACATGCAACTCCACCCCTTTCGCAATGATTAACATAATGATACACGATGAGCCGCCCTGTTGTCCAGTCCATCCGCCGCACACTCTTTTGATGTGCGACGGATCAGTGGAAGATCAGTATGCAAAAAAGGGAGTCGCATGTGCGGCTCCCAAACCAAAAGGGATCGGTTAACGCTTCGCATAGTTTTCCGCGACCTTGTTCCAATCGACCACCTCGAAAAATTCCTTTACATAATCGGCGCGCAGGTTCTTGTACTTGAGATAGTACGCGTGCTCCCACACGTCGATGCCGAAAATCGGTCGCCAGGCACCTTCCGTTTCGGTGATGGGGTTGTCCTGATTCGGTGTCGCCATGACCTTCAAATCGCCCTTCCCGTCGGTTGCAAGCCATGCCCAGCCGGAGCCGAATTGCCCTGCCGCCGCCTTTGAAATCTGTTCCTTGAAGTCGTCAAACGATCCAAACGTTTCCTCGATCTTTTCGGCCAGCTCACCCGTTGGCGCGCCACCTGCATGCGGTGCGATGTGGCCAAAGTACAGATTGTGGTTAAAAAACCCGCCGCCGTTGTTGCGCACCGCCGTGCGCACGTCCTCCGGTACGAATTTAAGTCCTGCCAAGAGTTCCTCGACGGGTTTTCCTTCCAGTCCCGCCTTTTCGACGGCGGCATTCAGGTTTTTCGTATACCCGGCGTGGTGCTTTGTATAATGGGTCTGCATGGTGAGCGCATCAATATGCGGCTCCAACGCGTCAAATGCGTAATTTAGTTTTATCTGCTCAAACATGGAGAATCTCCCTTCTCCCCGTTGGTAGGGGCTCCTAACTGCTCTGCATGAAATATACCCCTGTTGGCGGGATGTGAATCAGCCGCAATTTCGGTTCATTTTTTCTGTGGAATATGGTATCATTGGGAAATAAGGAGGAAAAGAGACATGGAGAATGTGTTTGGGGTGCGGGTTCTGGCACTGCCGAAGTGCCGGATGGTCACATCGGGGATGGAGACAGGCGCGCCGTTTGCGCCGGAGAGCAAGCTGACGGCGTTCAGTACGTGGTTTTCGAAGATTGCCGCGACTGATCGGTTCATGCCGCGCGATTTTCTGTGGTACGATGCGGAGATTCCGGGCATGGAATGGTGTTATGTCTATTCTGAGGGAATGGACACCGGCGATTTTGAGGTCGTCGACTTCGACGGCGGACTGTACGCAGCCGCGATTTCAGTCGATGAGGACGATACGGATGGCACTCGTGTATACGAGGGGATCAAAGCGTGGATCGCCGAATGCGGTTTTGCATTAGATGAACGGCCGCGGCACAGGACGATGTTCCACATCCCAACACCGGCGTCAGCCAAAAAGGTGATGGGTTTCAATCAGCTCGACATATTTGTGCCGATCAAAGGGACGGAGGTTTAAGCGTGGCAAGCCGCATCATCGAATATGTGCCGCGCGTCGCGCAGTTTCCGGAGGGCGGAAGCGCCATGCTCACACCCTTCATCGGTTCCCTGTGGGCCGCGCTTTCCGGCATGGGCAGGCCGCGCCCCTATGCGGACATACTGGCATTGAGCGGCGCGGGCAACCGCCTCGTCTGGCGGCCGGGAAAGTGGGATGGAGGGAATGTCGATATTCTCGCCTGCGAGGAGGACGCCTTCGCTCCGCACAGGCGCGCGCTTGAGGCGCTGGGGCTTTTGGGGACGTTTCGGCTCACAAAACCCATTGCGGGGATGGATGGGCCGCTGGTTTCGGAGGATGCGGCACGCGCCGAGATCGTAAAATCGCTGGATGCGGGAGTGCCTGTGATCGCCATGGGCATCATCGGGCCACCGGAGTGCTGCGTGGTGTTCGGATACGAGGGGGACGGCGCGTCGCTCGTGGGTTGGAATTATTTTCAGACGGACGAAGGTTTCCCAAAGGACGAACCCTTCAAGAAGATGGGTTGGTTCGAGGGCCTGTTGGGCTACATATTGCTTGCGGACGCCGGGAGCACACCCTCTGTGCGGGAAAACACACGCACTGCCGTGCGTGCCATCGTGGAAAACGCGATGCACCCGGACGTGCGCGGTGCGAAGATCGGCATGGCCGCGTGGGAAGCGATGCTGGATGCGCTCGAAAATGCCTCTTTTGATGATTGCACCCGGGTTCTCTTGGCTGACGCCGACGGAGTCTTAGATGACGAAGTATGGGAAAAGACGGTGCAGGGGCGGTTCTACGTCTATTGCGACGCGCTATGTCAGATTTATGAGCGCGGCGCGGCGTTGCCCTATTGGGAGAGCGTACACACCGAAAATCCCGATTGGGCGGAGCCGATCGCGGAGGCGATCGATGCCTGGCGCGCCTGCGCACAGTACGGTGGTTTTCTTTGGAAGCATTTGACCAATGACGAAGCGGGTTTCCGGAAATTTGCCGACCCCGCGATTCGCAAAATTCTTGCCGACGAGGGACGGCGGGCCATGGCGCTGGATCAGGCGGCAGTCGCGGCGATCAGAAAGCTGCTCGGATGAAACAAAACGGTCCGATTCCATGCGGAATCGGGCCGTGATTGTCTACATGGTTATTCGGCAACGACGGGATCGAAAATCATCATCATATCATCGGCTTCCAAAACCAGACGTCCGCCGCGCAACGTGCATGCCACCGGCTGATCCCCGTCCGTAATGGTGATGACATTCCCTTCCATGGACCAGGTCAGTTCGGCAGGTTCCTCCCCCGTCGTGACCGAGAGCGCCGTATAATCCGCGTTGATCGTCAGAGTCATCTCGACATACGACATGCCGGCCATGGAAATGCGGGTGCCGCTTATTTCGATCTCCGTGGCGATCCAGGCACCCACGAAGCTCGCTTCCGTCACATCCGTATCGGGTTCGGGCAGCGGTTCCGCGGCAGCCGTAGGTTCGCGCTCCAAATAAATCAACATGTAACCCGCGTCCAGGACGAGCGTTTCCTCTTCGAGCGTGACGCCAAATGGCATGCCCTGATCGGTATACGTCATCATGCCCTGCTCGTCGAGGGCCCAGGTGCCGGTGCTGATGTCTTCGCCGCTCATCGCCGTAACCGAACCATCCGCGAAGAATTCCAATGTCATGTCACTGCCCATCATGGCATAGGGGAACGTGTTTCCATCCATCCCAACCTGTGTGGCGTACCAGAGACCCAGACAATCCGCGGGATCGACTGGGGTAACCTCCTCGGCGACCGCGAAAGGCATTAAAAGCGCAAGCACCAGGATGAGCGCGAGTGAGATCCTCTTCATGTTCAATTCCTCCTCCTCATTATCAAGGCCCTGTTTTATGGTACCATGAAGGCCATTGTGTGTCAAACATTAGATATGCCAGCCGAGTAAATTTCTCTTTTCCGCATATCCCTTGCGCAGCGAAAAGGGCATGGTCAATCGCGCGATCCTGTGCTATACTGAGTTGAAATGCTTTGGGAGGGAATCGAAATGGACAAGCAAGGGGCAATCTCGCTCATCCGGGCGCTCTCGGACGCGCCGGGCGCTTCGGGGTTCGAGGATGCGGTCGTCGATGTGCTGCGCGCGGCAGCGCAGGGACTTGGCGATGCATCTGAAGACAAAATGCGGAATTTTTATCTGGACCGATGCGGGAACGTGGCGAACAAGCCCGTTTTGCAGCTCGATGCGCACACCGACGAGGTTTCATTCATCATACAAGCCATCAAGCCCAACGGCACGCTGCGCTTTTTGCAGTTGGGGCGCTGGGTACCGGCGGGCGTTGCCGCGCATCGCGTGCTGGTGCGCAACGCACTGGGCGCGTACATTCCCGGCATCATCGCCACTACGCCGCCCCACCATGCGAGCGAGGCTGAAAAAAACGCCGCGCCGCGCGTGGAAGACATGACGATCGACGTGGGCGCGTCCTCCTATGAGGAAGCCGTCCATGATTTTCAAATCCGCATCGGCGAGCCCGTCGTGCCCGACGTCAAATTTGAATACGACGAAAAGCACGATCTATTGATCGGTAAGGCATTCGATTGCCGCCTCGGTTGCGCCGCGATTGCGGAGACGCTCCGGGCGCTGGACGGCGAAAAACTGGATGTGAACGTCGTCGGCGCGTGGGCGACGCAGGAGGAGGTTGGCACGCGGGGCGCTGCGGTAACCGCACGGCACGTTAAGCCCGACATCGCCATCGTCTTTGAAGGCTGCCCGGCGGACGACACCGTCGCGGAACCGTATATGGTTCAGACCGCAATCAAAAAGGGCCCCATGCTGCGTTATATCGACGCGCGCATGATCACGCATCCCCGGTTTCAAAGGTACGCACTCGACATGGGCGAGCGGCTCGGCATTCCCGTACAGTCGAGCGTGCGCAGCGGCGGATCGACCAACGGCGCGCCGATTCACCTTTCGAATCTGGGCGTGCCCTGCATCGTAATCGGCCTGCCCACGCGCTATATTCATACGCATCACGGCATCGCCTCTTATCACGATTTCGAGAATGCGGTGAAGCTCGCGGTTGAAGTCATCAAGTCCCTCAACGGGGACGTGCTGGCGGGATTCTGACGGCAAAAGTCCCCGGAACACGGCGTTCCGGGGACTTTTTTTAATCTGCGAGAAGAGGTCACAGCCATTCCGGAGCGTCAACTGTGCGCTCACCGCGGGCATTTCCCGTGTTTCGCGTCGTCTTTTTCTCAATAATAAGGGACCGGTACGCCATCGGCGATGGAAGCTGAAGAATTCGGCTCGGCCATTTTGCGCCTGGCACGAAGTCGGCGCGCAGGCGCAGTAACCAGGGGCGGATTTTCCGCCCATGTCAGGCGGGGAGCGACAAAGCCGGGGACAAAAGGGCTCGTCGAAAACGCGGCTTGTGTTGTGGACGGGGTACAAGTATGCTTTTTAGTGAAGCGCTTCCTTGAGCGCCGTTTCCACCCAAACGCTGATGGTCAAGCCGTCTCGCGCCGCTGCCTGGCGAACGCGCGCCATGACGGAGCTGTCAATCTGGCAATGAAGGTCGGTGTACTCGTCGCCTTCCGCGACGAACCGGAAGATCGCGTCATATTCGTGCGTGGGCAGGTGCTCCTGCGCCCAATCCTTCGCGGCTTCATAGGTAAGCGGAATGATTTTTTCTCCGGCGCTCCAGACGTACTGACTGGAGGGGGCCGCGTAGCGCGAGTTGCACCCGCCCTCGCCGTGGAGGAAAAATTCTCCCGTCCTCTTTTGATAAAGCGCCTCCGTGCAGTAATCGGGGTCGGTGGGCGTCGCCTTCTCGAACGCGTGCGCACCGAGCTTGTGCGCTTTTTCTGTATCGTAAACTTTGCCTGCAATGACTTTCTTCATGATTGTCTCCTTCCTCCGACTGTGTACGTCGGAAATCCGCTCTGGAGAGTTGTGTACAAAGAAAGTATATCATTGAGAACGTACAAAGTCAATAGAAAATGAACTCGATTTTCAACAAATACGCCGCACATATGCCCCACGAATTGGATCGCTTGCTGGCCGGGAGCCGTTTGCAGGCCGGATGTGTATTGCGTTTCAACAATTTGTGAACGTGCGCGTGCAAAGGCGCGCTTTTTCAGTTACCTTAAGGTTCGGTGGGTATTCTATTGACATGGAAAAAGGACACCATGGAGGGTAGCATGAAGCTTTTTCAAAAAAAATACGTTTGGGCGATGCTCTATGCGTTCATTTTATTGACTTACACGGCCTATACGCTGCTGGATGTATTCGTCATCCCGCGCACATACGCGGTGATTCCGCAAGCCTCCGCGCAGTCCGAGGAAACACAGGCCGAGGACACGCGGGAATCAGCTGCGCAAACGCCCGTCGTCACGGAGAATACATACAGTGATGAGAACGTGACCATCGTCCTGACGGAATATCGCGCCTACGATACCACGATTTACGTTGCGGATATCACGCTTGCGCGCGCGGATCTTTTGTCAACCGCGCTTGCGCGGGGCGCATATGGGCGCAATCTCAAGGAAGTGACGAGTGCGATCGCCCAGGAGAGGGGCGCGATCCTGGCGATCAACGGCGATTTTTACGGCGCGCGCACATCGGGTTATGTGATTCGAAACGGCGTCTTGTATCGCGCGACCGCCGCCTCGTCCTCGCAGGAGGATTTGGTGATTTACGAGGACGGAACATGCGCAATCATCCGCGAGGGAGATGTGACCGCCGAGGAACTCCTCGATGCCGGCGCCGTGCAGGTGATGTCCTTTGGCCCGGGGTTGATCGAAAACGGCAATGTCAGCGTGACGACCGGCGAAGAGGTCGACCAGGCGATGACGAGCAATCCGCGCACGGCAATCGGGATGATCGACGACCTGCATTACGTTATGGTGGTTGCGGACGGTCGCACGAGTGAGAGTGCAGGGCTTACGCTTTACGAACTTGCGACGTTTATGCAGGGTTTGGGGGTCGAAACGGCATACAATCTCGACGGCGGCGGGTCATCGACCATGTACTTTAACGGCGAAGTGGTCAATCGCCCTACCACCAACGGCAAATCCTTTGAAGAGAGGAGCGTGAGTGATATTGTCTGTATCTGCGATTAAAACGCTCGTTGCCTATCTGGGCTTGTCGTTGTTTTGCGGCATCTTCGGCGCGGGATACGAGCACTTTAGCCACGGCGTCTATTCAAACGACATGGTGTATCTGTTTGCCTTTCCGCTCGTGGGCGGCGCGATTCCCTATGCGCTGATTTTGTTGTTGCGGGCGCGGGTGCCCGGGCGCGTTTCCGCAAATCTCTATCATTCCGGCATCGCGACGTTGACCGTCGGAAGCTGTTTGTCCGGGGTTCTTCAAATCTACGGCACGGCTTCGCAGAATCTGGCGGCCTATTGGTGGGTCGGATACGCGTTGGCGGGGTGCGGCGCGCTCGCATATCTCTTGCCCTTGCGTGGAATGATAGCGAAAAAGGAGTGATTTCAATGCAGGGCACAAAATCGCCGACGTTTCCTAAGCAGCATCAGCAAAAACAGCCGGGTTCCGAGGCGCGCATGAACCCACAGCCCCAGTATGACAATCCAGACTATAAGTCTGCGGGCAAAATGGTGGGCAAAAAGGCAGTCATCACCGGGGGAGACAGCGGCATCGGTCGCGCGGTCGCGCTCATATTCGCCAAGGAAGGCGCGGATGTCGCGATCCTTTACCTCAACGAGCACAAGGATGCGCAGGACGCCGCGCGTGAGATTCAGGCATTGGGCAGAAAATGCGAGGTCATTTCCGTCGATCTCAAGGGCGAAGACGCTGCGAAATGGGCGGTCGGCGAGGCCGTACAAAAAATGGGCGGTCTGGACGTCATTGTCAACAATGCGGGCGTGCAGTATCCGCAGAATTCCATCGAAGACATCACAAAAGAACAGCTGATTCATACGTTCGAGAGCAACTTCTTTTCCTATTTCTATGTCACAAAGGCTGCGCTTCCGCATCTCAGGGAAGGGGCGGCGATCATCAATACTGCCTCCGTCACCGCGTTTGAAGGCAATCCCCGGTTGATTGATTACTCGTCGACCAAGGGCGCCATCGTGTCGTTCACGCGTTCCATGGCGCTCTCGCTCGTGGCGCGCCAGATCCGCGTCAATGCCGTCGCGCCGGGTCCCGTCTGGACGCCGCTCATCGTGTCGAGCTTTTCCGCCGAGGAGGTGGGCACATTCGGCTCGACCACGCCCATGGAGCGCGCCGCGCAGCCGTGCGAGCTCGCACCGGTGTACGTGTATCTTGCGACAAGTGATTCGACAAACGTGACCGGACAAATCTTCAACATCAACGGCGGCACCATCGTCAACTGAGCCGTTCCCCCAAGGGCGCGCAGGCTAGCGCGCCTTTTTTATTGCGTGTGCGGTTGCATTTCCAGCCTTGCGTGCGTCTTATGCGTGTCATGACAGGAGGAACAAGGCGCGTCCTTCCCCCGTTTTTTCGCCTTTTTGCCGCAGTTGCATCAATTGACAAAATACGGGAACATGTTACAATGGAACCACAAAGCAAGAGGAGGCGGCAACTTGAAGCACTCACCGCTGACGCCGGAGGAGATCAGCCGATCCATATATGAGGAGGCGCGTGCGCGCTTTCTTACGGATGGGATCGCGGCGACGGAGATGAAAAAAATCGCCGCCCATATCGGGATCGGACGTTCGACATTGTACCGCTATTACCCAAGCAAGGAAGGGCTTGCCGTCCACGTCGCATTCGAGCTGATTGAACAACTGCTTTTTGCGGATTTGGTAACACAGATTGACCCGGCGCTCGACGGTTATGGAAAGACGTGCGCTTTTTATCAGTTATACACCGCGCGGCTGTGCGAACGGCCGGATGTGCTGCGGTTTTTTCTGGAGTATGATTCCATGTTTTCCATCGGGGGCGCTGTCATTCCCATGCGTCTTGAATACGAAGCGCGTATGGGCGCAGACATCGAGGCCATTGCGGCGTTTGTGCGCGAAGGACAGTTGGATGCCAGCGTGCGCACAGACCTCGATCCCGTGGTCTTTACCATGATGTGCGTCAACGCCTGCGTCGGCCTTTCGCAGCGATGCCTTACCCATGCCTTACGCAGTGACGAACGCTATAAGGTCGAGGCCGACGCGCTCCTCGACATGCAGAGAGACTTCATTCTGTGTGCGCTCAAATCATAACCGTCCCCGGGGCGGTTCTTTTGCACGGAGGATATGATATGAAGCGGATCGATCATCTGGTGGCATTTCCGAAGGATGCGCAGTCGAGTCCGTTTTTCGGTGCGCTTGCGACCGTGCTCTTGCCCGCGCTCGGGTACGGGGCGGATACGCCCTTTTACTGCGCGCCGAAGGGGACTTTCTGCATCCATTGCGGAAATTGCACTGACTCGACTGCGCTTGAGAGGAACCACCTGCAGATTTATCACGAATATGCGACGCGCACGGGCGTTGCGCTGGGCTGGTCGGAGCCGGACGGGCTTGGGCTGGACGATGATTTCGTGCGCCGGGTGATGGGCATCGCAGGGCTCTCGTGGAAGCGGGTTGCGCGGAAAGACGGACGCGCGGCGGTTTTCCGCGCGCTTAAGGCTGCGATCGAAGCGGGGTATCCCGCGCTTATGAAGCGTGGAGACGGACGGGATTGGCTTGTGGTTGGGGGTTATGAGGAACGAGGGCGGCTGGTCGGTCTTGACGCCCACGCGCACTTCGACGTGTCCGCACGCCCTGCTCTTTTGCCGGATGAATATACGGCCGACGGGTGGTTTGTTCTCTCCGACTGGTTCTCGCAGTTTCGGTCGGCAATTGTGATGACCGGGGGCGGCATGACGCGCACTTCACTCGCCGATACGCTTGTGTGCATGATCGATGCGCTCGAAAGCGCGGGTTTGGATGCGCTGGAGCGGGAGGTTCTGAGGCGAATCGACGCCGTGACGCCGGACAACGCCTACGATACGGCGGTCTGGCTCAACGGCGTCGTCGGGTATCCCATTGAGGCGCGCTGGCACACTGCCGAATGCGCCGCCGCGACGCTCATGCGCATGACCGAAAACCCGCGCGTTCGAGAGAAGCTTTTCGCGGTCGCGCGCCAGTACGTTTTTGACGGCGAGCTCGACGCCACGCACGGCACCTGCTGGAAAATCTGGGCGCTTCTGGGCGTGGGGTCGGAGACCGGCTACTCCGTCGCGCCCGAGACCGCCGCCGCGATTGCGGAAAGCGCGGCGAAGGAGGAAGGCAAGCGGCTGTTTCAAATCGTATTCGAGAACGACCGGGTCGTGCTGGGCTTATTGCGAGAAGCAAGGGAATTGCTGGCATGCGAATGATGCCGCAAAATGAGATTGTGCGCCATGATATCGGCGTCGTGAGTCGCATCAGAACGCCGTCAGCGGTATAGGATTGCGTCGCGCGCCGGACCGTTCGAAACCAGCTTGATAGGGCAATCGAGTTGTGCCTCGATGAAATCGACATACCGCTTTGCCGCGTCGGGGAGGTCTGCGTAGCGCCGGACGTTCGTGATCTCGCGCCGCCAGCCAGGCAGGGTTTGATAGATCGGTTTCGCGCGGTTGAGACGGGGCGTCGCGGGGAAGTCCAATGTCTGCGTGCCGTCGATCTCATAGGCGATGCAGACCGGAATCTCGTCCAGATAGCCGAGCGCGTCGATGAGCGACAGCGCGACCTGCGTCGCGCCCTGCACCGCGACGCCATAGCGGCTCGCCACTGCGTCAAACCAGCCCATTCGCCGGGGTCTACCTGTCTTCGCGCCGTATTCGCCGCAATCGCCGCCGCGCCTTCTGAGCTCGTCCGCCGCCGTACCGAAGATCTCCGTCGTGAACGCGCCCGCACCCACGCAACTGGAGTACGCCTTCACCACCGCCACGACGTCCGTGATCTCGCGCGGCGGAATGCCCGCGCCCACCGCGGCAAACCCCGCCAATGGCGATGACGACGTGACAAAGGGATAAATGCCGTTGTCCGGATCGCGCAGCGCGCCGAGCTGCCCTTCGAGCAAAATGCGCTTTCCCGATTGGCGTGCGTCCGTTAAAAGCCGACGCGCGTCGCAAATGTGGGGCAAAAGCCTTTTGCGGAAGGAATCGATGTACGCCATCCATGCTTCAAATGTTGGAAAGGCGACGTCGCCGTACAAGGCATGCGCCTGAAGCTCCTTCTGCTCCGCCACGCGGCGGAGTTTTTCTTCAAATGCGCCGTCGCATATTTCGGCGAGCTGAAATCCGATTTTCAGGCTCTTGTCCGCGTAAAAAGGCGCGATGCCGGATTTTGTGGAACCGAAGCTCATTTTTCCGAGCCGCGTCTCTTCCCATTCGTCAAACAGGATGTGGTAGGGCATCAGGAGTTGCGCGCGCTCCGAGACGAGCACGCGCGGCGTGGGTACGCCGCCCCTTTCGAGCATTTCCAGCTCCGCAAAGAAGCTGATCGGGTCGAACGCCACCCCCGCGCCGATCAGGTTCACGACGCCCGGTCGGAACACACCGGAGGGGAGTATGTGCAGCGCATATTTCCCGTATTCGTTGATGACGGTGTGCCCCGCGTTTGCGCCGCCCTGAAAGCGCACCACCACGTCGGCATCCCCCGCGAGGAGGTCCGTGATCTTTCCTTTCCCTTCATCGCCCCAATTTCCGCCCACGATTGCCTTTGCCATGAAAACCACGTCCTTTCGCAGCCAGTATACGCGAAAGGAGAATATTCGTAAAATATATATTTTATATCAAGCGGATAAGCTTAGCTTATGGAACGAGGAGCCGCAGCAGCGCCTCTGCGGCTTTGGAGGCGGGCGAGCCGTGCGCCGCGAGCAAAAAATGGCGTGGAGGAATGGGCGGATCGATTTTCACCTCGACGACATCGCCCGATGCGAGCGCCGTTTCCGCAAAATCGCGCACCACGCAGCCGATGCCGAGTCCGCGCCGGGCAAACTGCACGATCAGGCTGCTGGTTGCAAGCTCGAACGCGGGCAGGAGTTGTGCGTCGTGCGCCGCGAAAAAGGCGTCGACATACCGGCGGGTCGATGTGTTTTTCTCGAGAAGAACCAGCGGGCGCGAAGTCAGTTCCGCAAGGGACAGGGGGCGATCCGGCGCGTCCACAGGATGAGTCACAAAGATGTCTGCGATCTCCCGCAGCAGAATCGCACCCGGGAAGTCTGCGGGCTCGGACACCACGCCGAAATCGATGGTGCCGGATTCGAGTTTTCTGAGCGTCTCCGGCGTCGGGCCGTTTGTAATCGTAATGCGTACGCCGGGATGCAGCCTGTGAAATTCCTCAAGCCGGGGCAAAAGAAAAAATTCGAGCGTCATATCGCTCGCGCCGACGGTGATTTCCCCGTCTTCGAGCGACGTGAGTGCGCGGACGCGATGTTCGCCCTGCCGGAGTCGGGCGATGCCTTCCTGCGCGAAGGGCAAAAGCGCTTGTCCCTCGGCCGTCAGCACGACGCCCTTGGGCGTTCGCTTGAACAACGCGCATTGAAGCGCCGCTTCAAGTTGGCGGATGGTTTGACTGAGCGCGGGCTGGGAGACATAGAGTTCTTCCGCTGCGCGCGTGATGGAGCCGCAGTTTGCAGCCGCAAGGAATGCGCGATACCAGTCGAGGCTGAAGTCCATAACTTCTCCTTATCGATGTGCCGGATGTCATTATCATATTGCACAACTGCACGGTTGTCAAGCGCAGACAAAGGTGCGGCGACGGCAGAGGGCCGATTGAAAAAAGCCGAAACGTCTGTTATCATATACGCATGAAACGACAAGGGGGATTCACATGCACGAGGGCGAGACATACGCAAACGGTCAACCGGTCAGCGTCATGGAGGGAGACGTGCTCACCTATTTTTTCAAGGACGGAAGCGTGAAGGCGCGCGGCGGGTTTATCGACGGAAAGATGGAAGGCGCGTGGGTGTTCAATCGCGCGGGCGGCGCACTTTGGCAGGAGGGTGCATTCAAGAACGGCGAGAAGAACGGGCGCTGGGTTCGCTATCATCAAGACGGAGCGATCGAGTATGATCAGGAATTCGTCGACGGCAAGCCCGTGAAAGCGGGCGGAAAGGCGGGGAAGTAGATATGGGCGAAGTTGTTTACGGGAACGCGACCGATTCCGAAGCCGCACGCAGGGAAGGCCATCCGGGGTATGCATATACCCGCCGCGCGCTGGTGCCGGCAGACCGCGCGCAGATGTGCACACTTGGGCATTACGAGTTGGAGCCCGGCATGTCTGCATATCCCTATCACTGCCATTTGCAAAATGAGGAGATTTTTTATATCCTTTCGGGGCAGGGGCTTCTACGCACGCCGGAGGGTGAGCGTCTCGTCGGACCCGGGGAATCGATCTATTTTCCCGCAGGCGAGGCGGGCGCGCACAAGATCACGAATATCTCCCAAACCGAAATGCTCGTCTACCTCGATTTCGATGTGTGCCATCCCCTCGACGCCTGCCTCTATCCCGATTCCGGGAAAATCGGCATTTACGGCCAGGGCGTGCGGCAGATTCACGAGACGGCAAATCAGGTGGACTATTACAAAGGGGAATGAAAAACAGTCGCGCGGGCATGTCCCGACGCGACTGTTTTTTGGATGGGCGGGCTTTGTGCTATATGCTCTCCCCGGTGTACGCCACAAGGGTGGCATCCATGACGCCGGACAGGGCGGAGACGCGGTTGAGGAACGCGTCCTGCTTTTCGACGCGGATTTCATAGGTCGCTTCGATGCCCGCGTTCGAGACGGTCTTGGACTTGAGCTTATAATACCTGAGTGTGCCGACGACCTGTGCGACGCCGCGCTCGGCGGAATCGCCCATGCGGACGACGAGCAGATAGCTGTTGAGCTTGGCGGACCATACTTTGGTAATCAAGGTAATGAGGATGGCGACGCCAATGAGGGTCATCAAGGTGAGGAAGAACTGCCCCGCGCCCAGGAGGATGCCCATGGTCAGCGCCCAGAACATGTATGCGGTATCGAGCGGCTCCTTGACGGCCGTACGGAAACGAACGATGGAAAGCGCGCCGACCATACCCATGGAGAGCTGAATGGATTCTTTGATGCACATGACGACCGGGGTGGTGACGAGCGTCATCATCATCAGCGTCAGGGCGAAATTGCTCGAGTACATCACGCCCTTGTAATTGTACTTGTAGATCAACGCGATAATTAGCCCAAAGAAAAACGCGATGATCAGCGACGCGAGGATCGTGAACCACGACATCGGGCCGATCGACTGGGAACTGAGCAATTCCTTGATTAAGTCTTCTCTCATCGGGAGAACCCTCCTTCTTTCTGGTGCGGAAAAAATCCATTTTAGATCAAATTACATGTTCGTATCTGCGCGCCATTGTATACTTCGAAATGGCGCTGCGTTCTGCGGAGAGTCCCCCAAGCAGGGCCGCGACAAAGTCCGGCAGATAGGAATTGAACTTCACTTCCAATATCTCCACATCCCGGTCGTGCGGACACACGGTGGGGATGTCCGGGTTGAACAGATCGATGCTGGAAAGACCCGTGCGCAGATGCATGTCAAACGTGATCCGAAGATCTCCGACCGGATACTCATACGCCTCGCGCACATAGTCCACGATCACCTTCGGCTTGAGAAGCCGCGTGCGCATCAGGAGGAACATCTCCTGAATGAGCGGACTTTGCGCGTTTTGGAGGCCGACCGGGTCGCCGTCGATCAATTTGTCGCATAGGCGCCGCGTGATTCGGACCGACGATTTTTGGATCAGGTTTCCGATTTTGCGCTTGCGCTCGAGGTAGATTTCCTCGCCCAGGAAATTATAGATGCGGATGCGGTACTTGTCTCGGTGCATAAAGCCGTTTTCCTTGTCGTGAAACGCGGTATTAAACGCGTCGTCAAAGTACAGGGAGCGGATCATGTACGGCCCGCGCCGGCAATGGGGGTCGAGCCGCAAAACCGGCGAAAGCCGGGCGCGCAGCACGGCCAGCTCCGCAGGATTGACAAAGTATTTCAGCTCATGCCGCGCGGGGAGCGCCTGCCTTTTTTCTTGCATATCTGCTCCTCTAATTTCCGTCGTCTTCCGCGTTCTGAATGGCCTGATACGCCGTGCCGAAGTAGGTTTGCATCTGGCTGTCCGAGAGGTTCAGCGCATCCTGAAACCAGCCAAGAAGCTGCGCCGGTCTGGTTTTGGAGTAATTGGCGAACTCCTTGAGATACTTGGCGTAGGTGGATTCCTTCATGCCCCATCGCGCAAACTGCGCCGGCAGTTCCGGCAGAAGCGCTTCGTATCGCGCCTTGATCATCGCGTACACGTTTTCGGTGGAGTACGTCGTCGCCAATTGCTGGCCGAAATAGGTGAGGAATTCATCGCGGAACCGGTCGTTTTTCATGCAGGCGATAAACAGGTCGTTGTTTGTGCGCTTTCCCTCGCCCATGCCGCCCGGCGCAAGCCAACGGCTGATGGAGTTGGTATCGACGGTAAATGCCCAGTCCAGATCGAACAGGCACCAGCGCCACAGGCCGTCTGCATTTGGGTTTCGATAGCGCTTGATATTGAGCGTGTCGCCGTTCCCGCTGAATATTTCAATGGACATGTATTCGATATAGTTTTGAATGTCGATCACCGAACCGATGTGCGCATATGCCTCGTCGGTATTCGTGTTGTGGTTATTGACCCACGTCAGCAAATCTGCGTAGGTGTCGTTTGATCCCTGCATCACGTTGGTATTTGCCTTCACGAGGTCGATGTCGTCCTCCTGTCCCTCCCAGCCCTCGAATTGGCAGATCGAGTAGGTGCTGATATGTTCGCGCATGTAATACTGGCCCCAATAGACGCCGTTGATGTACACGACGCAAATCTCCGTCTTTTGATAATAGAGGTCCGTGCCGTCCGCAAGGTCGGTGAGCACGGAATCGCGCATACGCGCGTATATGCCGTCCTGCCCCGCCGCGCGCAGGAGAAAGGAGCTGTACTGCGTATAGTCGCGTGCGGTAAAAAGCGGTGCCTCAAACATCCCGTCTCCGGAATACGCCGAACGAGCGTAAATCTTAAACGCCTGCTGATCCATCGCGCGGCTGTATTGGCCGTGGAGCTTGACGCCGCATTCCTGTGAGAGCAGGGGCGTACCGTCCGCCTCATAGATTTCGATGTGTCCCTCGCGCTCCCAGTCCATCCAGAAGTTTGCGCCCCGGTTCATGGAGCCGTAGGGGAAATCCTTATATGCATTCGGGCCCATGACCATGATGCCCGCCTCGTCGCTTGTGAGGTTATAGGGGTCGGAGACGAGCGAGACCACGCGCACCGTATGCGAGACGCCGAAAAAGTAGGTCTGCGAATCCATGTAGGATTCGAGCGCATTGTCCGCATACACCCGCGTGCGCAGAACCGTCGTCGAGGAGATCGTGATCGGCGCCGTGTAGAGCGTCGAGGACGTGGTCGGATCCGAGCAGTCGGTCGTATAATAAATGCGCTCGCCTTCCCCGGCGCTGAGTTCGACCGAGATCGTCTCGCCCGTCTGGAAGAGTCCGCCTTCGACCGAGTAGGCTGCCGCCTGTGCCTTTTTGGCGTAGTGCGCGCCGGAATTGACCGCGAGGGGCGTCATGGTCGTGAAGTAATAAAGATCGCCATACTGATCGGGCATGCGGCCATAGGAGATATTCGAGAACTGTTGGGGCACGAAAATGCGGTCGAAGATCGCGCCGTCCGGCGTCGAAAGGCAAAGGTGGTAGCCGCCCGCCGCCGAAAGTCGAAAGCCCACGTTGAGGAACGAGCCGTTCTTGTCGGTGAGTCCTGAACAGTAGACGCCCAGATAGCTTCCCGCCTCGATCATTGTGCCTGCCGGAAACTGCCACTTGCGCGGCTTATCCGCGTTGTCCGAAAATCCGTAATTTGAAAGGTCGATCGCATTGCCCGTCGCGTTGTAAAACTCCACCCAGTCGTATTTTTGCTGGGTGGTGGATGCGGCGACCTCGGTGATATAGATCCCAATCGAATTGAGCGCCGCGAACCGATCCGAGATCAGCGCGGCGCTTTCCTGCGTATTTGCCATGCCCGGCGTTGGTGCCGTGGAGGTTGTAAAGCTCCCGTCCGATTGTTTGGCGTAGGCCTCGTCGGCTTTCAGAAGTGGATAATCGATCGCGTCGACGAGCTGCCCCTTTTCATTTGAGAGGACGACCGATTCGCCCTCCGTGGAGAGCTTGAACGACGCGGCGAGAAAGTCGCCCGCCGCCGAATCCGCCCCGGTGCACCAAATCAGGAGATAGCCGTCTGCGGGGATGCTCGTGCCATCGGGGATCGCATATTTCATGACGTCCGAGCGCGCGTCGCTTACGTGCCATCCGGAGATATCCACGGCCGAGTCCGACGCATTGTGAAGTTCGATGTAATCGTATAGCCCGCCGTTTGGCGCCGCATAGGATGCGTTTTTCGCCATGATTTCGGTGATTTCAACGGGGCTTTCGACCATGACGACGGCGAGGGATTTGTAATTTTCACTGGTGTTGAGAAGGCCGGGCGTATATTCGCTCGTGACCGACCAGGTTGCGTCGTCCACGCGCATATAGGATTCGTTGTTCTGCAGATCCGGCACGTTCACGGAATCGACCGCCGTCCCCCGTGCGGAGAAGAGCATCAACGTGTCGCCTGCGCGGCTGATGGAAAACGGCGCGTGCAGTTCGTAATCCACGGTGTTGCGGTTTTTGCTGTCGCAGAAGACGATGACACATTCGCCCGGTTCAAGCGTCATTGAAGGGAATATAAACCGGTCGGTTGATTTTTCATTTTTCGCCAGCGTGATGCCGGAAAGATCGGCAGGTAAAGTGCCGGTATTCAGAATCTCCACCCAGTCGGCGCTTTCGCCGTCCTCGGTATAGAGGGCGGAATCATTTGCGGACATGATTTCGTTGAGCCGGATATCGGTGATCGCGTGAATTTCGGTGACGGTATCGTTTTCGGATTGCGTGTCGTCGTTTGAAAGCGTGAAGCCTTCCGGATGCGTGGATTGATAGATGAAGGCCACGATGATGGCGATCAAGCCAAAGATGGAAAGGACGATGAGGTCGCCCTTTCCGCCGCGCCGTTTCGCGGGCGGCTTGCGCATGGTTCGATTGGCCAATTGGGCACCCCCCCATCTCACATATCCTTTACATCATAGCGCATATGTCTGTATAATGCGATGATAAAGTACAGACAAATGTACGAATATTTTGTAAACGGGCGTGACGGGGACGCCGCAAACGGCATATTGTGCGAGTGGGGGCGAATGGAGGATACCCATGGACGATATGCGATTTGCGAAACTCGATGAGACTTACATGGACGAAATGCTAGAAATACAAAAAATCTGCTGGGAGAAGACGCCGGGACTTTTCGTCATGAGCAGCCGGGAGGCGTATCTGAGGGCGTTTGAATTCGATAATTTCGTGGTTGGCGTGATTGACGGCGAGCATCTCGTCGGTTTTTTGAATTGCGCGGCCCATAACCGCCGCTCGGGCATGAATCTTGGGCGGCACCTCGATTATTCGCCCGAGATGCTCGACCGGGTTGGCCATTTAAACACCGTGCTGATGCGTCCTGATCATCGGGGTCGCGGACTCGCGCTCCGGCTCGTCGAAATGGCGATTCGGGAATTCCCCGCGCACGTCCGCTACCTGATGGCGACGACCGCTCCGTGGAACACCGCCGCGCAGCGAATTCTAAACGAATTCGGGTTCGACAGACAGGGAGATGAGATTGAGGTCTCGGGTCAAAGGAGACTCCTGTTTGTGCGCGATCTCGAACAGCACCCCAAATGAACGAGACCCCCGGTGCGCCGGGGGTCCAGTTTTTTCTGTTATTCAGCAGGTACTTCGGGAAGCGGCCCCTCGGGTGGGATGCTCTGCGCACTCTTCTTGCGGGGCCGTTCTTTTTCTTCGCGGCACTCCCTGCGCGCGTTTGTGCGCGCGAGGACGGTTTTCAATTCTTCCATCAAATCGGGAATCAATTCGATGATCCGATCAGTGGCGTGTTCGGTCATTGCGGGCAGCATCCGCACGTGATTGTCGCCGCAGACCAGAAAGCCCACGGGCTGTATCGTCACGCCGGCACCCGCCCCGCCCGCAAAGGGGTAATTCTGGCTCGCCTTGTCGGGCGAGTATTCGCCGCCGCCCGCGACAAAGCCGAAGCTCACCTTTGAAACGGGGACAACCGTCGAGCCGTCCTGCGCCACGATCGCGTCGCCGAGCACGGTGTTGACGTCCACCATGTCGCGGATCGACTCCATCGCGGTGTCCATCAGCCCGTGAATGGGGTGTCTTTCCATGATATCATCCTCCGGTGCCGCGCAATATAAACGCAAGTGCGGCCTTCATAATATGTCCAGCCGTGAGCCGCGCTATGCCGTGTGCCTCGCCCGCGAGCGTTTTATGCGCAAAATCCGGCGTCACGCGCACTTGTCCCGCGGCGTGCGTCGCGGCGCGCAGCATATCCAAAACCACCACGAGAAGTCCGCAGGTTTCTGCGGTCAGTGCCGCGTCGCCCGTTCCGAGGACGAGATTGACCTCGAGCCGTTCGAGCGTCACGGATTTGACGATGCGAAAGATGAGCCCGATCGGCACGCGCTTTTTCAGCTTTTTTTTCTTGCGCGGCTTATGCGCGCGCGGATGCGCCCGAAACGCGCCCACGCCAAAGCGCAGCCCGTGTGCGTCGATCCGGACGGCAAACACGAGTGGCAGATTATAGAAATAGATTGCGCACATGACAAGCGCCGCGACCCAATGCAAAGACGCACCTCCTCGCATCTATTTTGTCCGGACATGCCCAAATTTACCAATTTATATGATAAAATAATTGGAGAAGGAGGGAGAACAATGGCCGATTTAAGGGTATTTGCAAAGACGATTGAGGACGAAGCGCTGCGGCAGGTTGAAATGCTGCTCGCGCAGGAGCCCTTTCGGGACTGCAAGGTACGGATCATGCCCGATGTGCACGCCGGAAAGGGCTGCGTGATCGGCTTCACGGCCGACCTTGGCGACAAGGTCATTCCGAACATCGTGGGCGTCGACATCGGCTGTGGTATGCTGACGATCGAATGGGGAAAGGTGGAACTCTCCCTCGACGCGCTTGATCGGACGATTCGTGAAAAGGTGCCATTTGGGCGAAACGTCCACGACGGACGCGTGGCGCGCTTTCCGCAGATGCTCGATTTGCGGTGCTACCGCGACCTCAAGGACGCCAAACGCTTGGAAAGGAGCATCGGTTCGCTCGGGGGCGGGAACCATTTCATTGAAGTGGACGCGGACGATCCGGGGAACAAGTACCTCGTCATCCATACCGGCAGCCGCAATCTCGGAAAACAGGTGGCGGAGTATTATCAAAAGCTTGCAATCGATCTCATGTCGGGGAAGGATGCGCTGTTTGCCGCGCAGAAAAAGCTGATCGCGGATTATAAGGCTGCGGGCAGACGCGCTGAAATTCAGGCGGAGATCAAAAAGCTCTATCAATCGTTTCGAGGGAAAAAGCCCGACGTGCCGGATGCGCTTTGCTATCTCACGGGCGAATACCGCGACGATTATCTGCACGATATGCGCATCTGTCAGGCATACGCGGTCCAAAACCGCGCGACCATCGCGGAGATTTTGTGCGGGGCGATGGGTCTTTCGGAAAAAGGGCGGTTCGAGACCATTCACAATTACATTGACCACGATTCGAACATCGTGCGCAAGGGCGCCATCCGTGCGGCAAAGGGCGAACGATTGCTCATTCCCATCAACATGCGTGACGGCTGCATCGTGGGGATCGGCAAGGGCAACGACGACTGGAACCAGTCCGCGCCGCACGGGGCGGGCAGGTTGATGAGCCGACACAAGGCGCGCGAGGTGCTCTCGCTGGATGAATACCAAAAAAGCATGGCTGATATCTTCACGACCTCGGTTGGCGCAGATACCATCGACGAGGCGCCCATGGCCTACAAGCCCATGGACGAAATCCTCGAAACGATTGGGGATACGGTGGAGGTCGACCGCATCATCCATCCGATTTATAACTTCAAGGCGAGCGAATAAAAATGATAGGCGCATGCGCGCCGTTTGAATAGAAATGAGTGCGAGGTGATTGCATGGGCGAGCGGGAGCGGCGCATCCTGGAGATTCTGTTGACGGAAAAACGGGCGGAGGTCGCACAACTCGCGCAGCTTTTGGGCGTGTCGCAGGTCACGGTGCGCAAGGATCTGGACGCGCTCGAGCGACGCGGGGTCATTTTGCGCGAGCATGGCTATGCGCGCCTGCGCAGTCAGGACGACATGAATGGACGGCTCGCCTATCATTATGAGGAAAAGCAAAAGATTGCGCGCGCGGCCGCGCGGCTCGTCTCGTTTGGCGAGACGGTGATGATTGAGAGCGGAAGCTGCTGTGCGCTGCTTGCGGAGGCATTGGTGGAAAAATCCGTCTCCATTATTACAAACAGCGCTTTCATTGCAGCGCGCGTGCGCGTGCTGCCCGGGGCGAAGGTGATCCTTTTGGGCGGCGCTTATCAAAATGACGCGCAGGTGACGGTCGGACCGCTCGTCGCGCAGTGTGCCAAAAGTTTTCTCGTAGACAGGCTCTTTATCGGTACGGACGGATATTCTCCGGACGCGGGATTCACCAACGCCGATCATATGCGCGCGCAGGCCGTGCGCGACATGGCGGCGCAAGCCGCCGGCGTCGTTGTTTTGACGCAGAGCGAAAAGTTTGCACGGCGCGGGGTCGTCCCACTTTTGATTGACAGGCAAATTGAAAAGGTGATTACCGATGCCGGCATTCCGCCGGATGCGCGGCGTGCGCTTGCCGCGCACGGGATCGACATCATATGCACTTAGGCCGCCGAAGGGCGGTCTTTTTTTATGGACAGAATTTGAACAAACCGAGAACTTGATCTTTGGCGGCACTTTTCTTTAATAATCATTTAGGTTGGGCGGTTACAATAGCGCCATGGAAGGGAGGTCACGATCATGGCACAGCAGATTTTCAGGCGCGTAGAGAATAAATACGTTCTTTCGTGCACGCAATATCATCAGCTTATGCGTGGGATCGCGGACAAAATCACAATCGATCAGTATGGCAGGCATACGATTCGCAACATCTATTTCGACACGCCGGATTTTCGGTTGCTCCGCGCATCCATTGACGCGCCGGTGTACAAGGAAAAACTTCGGTTGCGCGGCTATGGGCGCGTGCGCGATGACGATATGGTGTTTCTGGAACTCAAGAAAAAATATAAGGGGATTGTCTACAAGCGCCGGGTTGCGCTTCCCCTTTCGGTCGCACAGACGGCGCTTGCGGAGAATTCGGCGGCGGATTGTCAGATCATGCGCGAGATCGATTACTTCGCGCGGCTCTATCAGCCGCTTCTGCCGCGCATTTTCCTCGCCTACGAGCGCCGTGCGTACACGTTTCCGGGAGAACCCGACCTGCGGCTCACCTTTGATGAGAACATCCGTGCGCGCATGGACGATGTGCGGCTCGACGGCGGCGATGCGGGTGAGCTGCTCCTTTCCCCGGGCGACATAGTGATGGAATTGAAGATTCCCGGCGCGGTTCCGCTCTGGTTGGCGAAGGCGTTCGCAGAATGCGATATTTTTCCGCGCGGCTTTTCAAAAGTCGGCACCTATTATGTCTCCCGGGTGATGGGCGGCATCGAAAGGATTGAAAAACGCTATGCTTGAGGCACTCATGAATCTCTCGTTTGCCGAATTTGCACTTTCGACCGGCGCGTCGGTCGCGCTGGGCGTTTTGATCGCGCTTTTATACCGGCGTGCATCGTCGGCGAGCAAATCGTTCCTTGTGACGCTCGCGATGATGCCGACTTTGGTCGGTGCGGTCATCACGCTGGTCAACGGAAATCTGGGTGCGGGGGTTGCGGTCGCGGGCGCGTTCAGCCTCGTCCGGTTCCGTTCTGCGCCCGGAAGCGCCCGAGAGATCGGGTACATATTCATGGCGACTGCCGTGGGTATCGCGACCGGCATGGGCTACGCGCTGTACGCCGTCCTTCTGTTTTTCGTGCTCGCAGGTCTTATGTTCGCGCTCGAACGGACGAATTTCGGTGAATGCGCGCGTGCTGATCGGCAGCTCAAAATTACCATTCCGGAAGATCTTGACTATGCGGGACTGTTTGACGATCTGTTTGCGCGTTATGCGAAGCGCGCGGAGCTCGTGCGCGTCAAGACGACGAACATGGGGAGCCTGTTTGAACTGACATACGAAATCACGCTGCGCGACCAGATGATCGAAAAGACATTTATCGATGAGCTGCGTTGCCGCAACGGAAACTTGAATATCACCTGCGGCAAGGTTGCGGCGGGCGAACTGTAAGGGAGCCATATGAAAAAGTTATTATTGTTATTACTGAGCCTCGTGCTCATGGCAGGCCTCGCGGCTTGCGCAGTAACGAACGCGGAAGACCGGCAAAGCGCGCTCACGGTCAACGGCGACGCGGTCACCGTCGACGCGGACGGGACGTATACCATCACAACCGGGGGAACATACGAACTCTCCGGCACGCTCGATGGACAGATTTGGATTGACGCCAAGGAAGAAACGGTCACGCTGATTCTAAACGGCGTGGATATCAAGAGTGGGCTCTCCTCCGCCATCTACATCCAAAAGGCGGAGGCGGTGACCATCGAACTGGCAGAGGGCAGCGAAAACCGCCTCTCGGACGCCGCCGATTACACCTACGACGACCAAGCCGAGGAAGAGCCGGACGGCACGATCTTTTCAAAATCGGATCTTGTCATTCAGGGCACAGGGAGTCTCGAGATTCAGGCAAACCACAGCTACGCCATCCGCACGAAGGACGCCCTCACGATCGCGACGGGCACGTATGAAATCACATCCGCTGATACCGGCATTCGTGCGGGCGACAGTGTAACCATCGCGGGCGGCGATCTCACGATCACTTCCGGAAACGACGGAATCCGCGCAAGCAATGACACCGATGAGACGCTCGGATGGGTTCTCGTTTCCGGAGGGACAATCCGGATTTCCGCGGCGTGCGACGGCATTCAGGCAGAGACGGATCTCACCGTCACGGGCGGCACAATCGAAATTGCCACGAGCGGTGCGATTGCGGGAGATGATACCAGCGCCAAGGGATTGAAGGCGGGCGGCAACATCGCCATCTCCGGCGGAGAAATGACGCTGAACACGGACGACGACGGCGTGCATGCAAACGGAAACGTTTCCGTTGTGGATGGAACCCTGACCATTTCTTCCGGCGACGACGGCATGCATGCGGACGCCGACATGACCGTTTCCGGCGGCACGGTCACGATCACACAATCCTACGAGGGCATTGAAGGCAAAAATCTCGTCATCTCCGGCGGCACAATCCACATCACGTCTTCGGACGACGGCCTCAATGCGGGAGGCGGAGCGGACGGCTCTTCCTTCGGGCGAATGGGTGCGAACACATTCGCGAGCGGCAGTGATTACTCGCTGGAAATCAGCGGCGGGTTCATCGTGATCCATGCGCAGGGCGACGGCGTCGATTCCAACGGCGATCTGACCATCTCCGGCGGCGTGACGCTCGTCAGCGGGCCGACGAGCGATGGCAACGGCGCGATGGACAGCGGCGACGGCGCGACATTCAAAGTCACCGGCGGCATCCTCATCGCGGCGGGCAGCTCCGGCATGGCCGAAACGCCCGGCGGCACATCGACGCAGAATTCCATCTCGGTCGGGCTGACGGGTTCGGCGGGCGAACTCGTGTCCATCGCGGATGCGAATGGAAATGTACTCTATGCGTTTTCGCCTGAAAAGGCCTACGCAAATGTGCTGATCTCTGCACCGGACATCACGACGGGCGAAACGTATACCGTGTGCCTCGGCGGTACGGCGAGCGGACTGGATGCAGACGGCTATCAGAAGGCCGGATCGGTATCCGGCGGACAGGCAGTTGGCAGCGCGACCGTCGGTTCGTACCTCTCGACGATCGGAAACGTTTCGACAAGCGGCTTTGGCGGCATGAATGATTGGAACCGCCAGGGCGGTCAGATGCCGAGTGGTCAGATGCCCGGCGGACAGCGCCCGGGATATTGACCGCACAACAACACGCTCCCAGCCAAAGGGCATGGGAGCGCCTTTTTTGTCTTCGATATGCGGGCCGTTTTCCAGGATTGGCGGGTCAGCCTCGTCACTCCAGTTCGAACGCACCCGTGTAGAGCTGATAGTACTGCCCACGGTTTTCGATGAGCCGTTCATGGTTGCCGCGTTCGATGATGCGGCCGTGGTCGAGCACCATGATGACGTCGGAATTCTGGACGGTGGAGAGCCGATGCGCAATGACGAACACGGTGCGCCCCTTCATGAGTCGATCCATACCGCGCTGGACGAGGAGTTCCGTGCGCGTATCGATGGAGGAAGTTGCCTCGTCGAGAATCATGACGGGGGGATCCGCTACGGCTGCGCGCGCGATGGCGATGAGCTGGCGCTGACCCTGCGAAAGGTTCGATCCGTTCGCCGTGAGGAGCGTGTCATAGCCGTCGGTCAGCCTTCTGATGAAGTCGTCGGCGTTCGCAAGTCGCGCGGCCGCATAAACTTCTTCGTCCGTCGCATCGAGCTTCCCGAAGCGGATATTCTCCATCACAGTTCCGGTGAACAGGTTTGTATCCTGCAAAACGATGCCGAGGGATCTGCGCAGGTCGGGCTTTTTGATCTTTTCGATGTTGATCCCGTCGTAGCGAATTTTGCCCTGTTGAATCGCATAGAAACGGTTCAGAAGATTCGTGATGGTCGTTTTGCCGGCGCCGGTTGCGCCGACGAATGCAACTTTCTCGCCCGGCTCCGCATAGAGTGAGATGTCATGAAGAACCGGTTTGCCCTCTTCGTAGGCGAACTCGACGTCGGTGAGCCGCACATCGCCCGCGACCTTTGTATACGTGATCGAGCCGTCTGCCTGATGCGGGTGCTTCCACGCCCACACGCCGGTGCGCGCCGGGGTCTCGGTGATGGTGCCGTCCTCTGCGATTTTGGCGTTAACGAGCGTGACATAGCCCTCATCAGGCTCCGGCGCCTCGTCCAGTAGGGCGAAGATGCGCTTTGCGCCCGCCATGGCCGAAACGACCGCGTTGATCTGCTGGGATACCTGGCTGATGGGCATGGTGAACGAGCGCGAAAGCTGCATGAACGCCGCGATGGTGCCGAGGGTCAGCCCACCGACTCCGCCAATGGCCAGCGCCCCGCCGACGACTGCAAGCATCACGTATTGCAGATTGCCGAGATTCCCCATGATCGGCATGAGGATGTTGCCGAGCATATTCGCCTGATTTGCCTGTTCGCACAGCGCGTCGTTCAGGTCGGCGAACTCCTTTTTGGCGACGGGCTCGTGGTTGAACACCTTCAAAACTTTCTGCCCGTTGATCATTTCTTCGATAAATCCGTTGAGTGCGCCGAGGGTCGCCTGCTGCGCGGAGAAATAGCGCGCCGAGCGTCCGCCGATCCGCTTTGTGATCTGCATCATGATAACCACGAACCCGATCGTGAAAAGCGTCAGCCAGATGTTTAGCAGGAGCATGTTTACGAGCACGGTGATGACCGTCACGACGGAAGAGAACACCTGCGGGATCGACATGCCGACCATCTGACGCAGCGTCTCCGTGTCGTTGGTGTAGCGGCTCATCACGTCGCCGTGAGAATGCTGGTCAAAGTATTTGATCGGCAACTTTTGCATGTGCGTGAAGAGCTGATCGCGCACCCTTTTGAGCGTGCCCTGCGAAACGCTGACCATCAAAAAGTTGAACAGCCACGTACAGAAGATGCCAGTGAGGTAGATGAGCGCCATCACGATCACCATGTGAAACAGCCCCGTAAATACCGGGTTCTCCACCTCGATCAGCGGCGTGATGTAATTGTCAAACAGCCTTTTCAAAAACAGTGCGGCCTGAACGTTTGCCTGCGCGGAGACGATGATCGCCACAAACACCACGATGAGGCGCGGCCAGTAGGGCAGAAAGACTGTCTTTAATATGCGCATTGCCGTGTTTTTATCGAGCTTGCCGCGCGGGCCAAAGTTTCCGCCGCGCGGGCCGCCGGGGCCGCCGAACATCCGCCCGCCGGGCTTTTGTTCAATGCGCGAATACCGCTTGAATACCGCGGAAGGCTCGCTCATGCCGGGCAAATCCTTGCGATTGAGCCTCGGTTTTTTATTCCGCATCCGCGTCGCCCCCCTTCTTCTGGGATTCGTAGACCTCTCGATAGATTTCGTTGTCCGCCAGGAGCTCCTGATGCGTGCCAATGCCGTTGATTTTGCCGCCTTCGAGCACCAGAATCACGTCCGCGTCTTCGACGGAGGCCACGCGCTGCGCGATGATAAACTTAGTGGTCGCCGGTATGTAATCCTGAAATGCGCGCCGGATGAGCGCGTCGGTCTTCGTATCGACCGCGGAGGTCGAATCGTCCAGGATCAGGATCTTCGGCTTTTTGAGCAGTGCGCGCGCGATGGTTAGCCGTTGTTTTTGCCCGCCCGAGACATTTGAGCCGCCCTGCTCGATGAACGTGTTGTAGCCGTCTGACATTTGGCGGATGAATTCATCCGCCTGTGCGAGCTTTGCCGCATACTCGACTTCCTCATCCGAGGCATTCTCGTTGCCCCAGCGCAGGTTTTCGTAAATCGTACCCGCAAAGAGCTCGTTTTTCTGCAGAACCATGGCAACCGAGTCGCGCAGTACCGGGATGTCGTATTCGCGCACGTCCACGCCGCCCACGTATACCGTGCCGGCGGTTGCATCATAGAGCCGGGGGATGAGCTGCACGAGCGACGATTTTGAAGAACCCGTGCCGCCGAGGATGCCGACCGTCTGGCCGGACTTCACCTTGAAGTTCACGTCCGTCAAACAGCAGTTGTTGATGTCCTTCGAGTAGCTGAAGCTGACGTTTTTGAATTCCACGGAGCCGTTTTTGACGGACATCACGGGATGTGCCGGATCGACGATGTCGCTTTCCTCATCAAGCACCTCGACGATGCGCCCCGCGGATGCGCGGGAGATGGTGATCATGACATAGATCATCGAGAGCATCATGAGGCTCATCAGGATTTGCCCCGCGTACTGAATCAGGGTGAAGAGATCGCCTTGCGTCATCGAGCCCGCCGCGCCGTGCCCGTTTACGATCATCATCGCGCCGAGCCAGCTGACCAGGAGCACCGAGAAATACATTGCGAACTGCATCAGCGGCTGGTTGAGTGCCAGAAGCCGCTCTGCGCGCGCGTTCAGACGATAGATGCCGGAGGACTCCGCCTTGAATTTTTCAACCTCGTATTCCTGGCGCACGAACGACTTGACAACCCGGACGCCGCGCAGATTTTCCTGCACGACGCGGTTCAGACGATCCATGGTCTGAAACATCCGGCGGAACAGCGGATGCACGTGAGAGGCGATAAACAATAGTCCGCCCGCGAGGATCGGCACCGCGCCGAGGAACACCAGCGCCAGCCGCCAGTTGATGAGTGATGCCATGATGAGCGAAAAGATCATCATCAACGGGCCCCGCACCGCCACGCGAATGATCATCATGAATGCGTTTTGCACGCTCATCACGTCGGTGGTCAGGCGCGTGACCAAACTCGCGGTGGAAAATTTGTCGATGTTTGCGAAGGAAAAGGTCTGTACCTTGGTGAACATATCCTGCCTGAGGTTGTGGGAAAAACCGGACATGGCGCGCGCGGCAAATCTGCCGGAGAGCACGCCAAACGTCAGGGAGACGAGGCAGCAAATGAATAGGAGCCCGCCGATTTTAAGGAGATAGGGAAGGTCTCCCGCACCGCCATTGCCGTTGATGCCATTGTCAATCAGAAGTTTCATGAGAACCGGGATCACCACGTCCATGATGACCTCCAGCGAGACGCAAGCGGGCGCAAGGAGCGTCGCCCGCTTGTATTCCCGCACGCTCCTGAGGAGCTTTTTGATCATACGTTCACCTCCGGTGTGTCTTCAGGGTGCGCAACGTCCAGGTTCTCCATCACCGCGGTTCGAATCTTTGCCATGCAGGACATGAACTGCTTTTTCTCGGCGGGCGTCAGCGCACCCTCGATGATTGCGTCCACGCGCTGCATGTCGGCCATTTGATTCTTGTGCATCTGAATCGCCTTTTCCGTCAATACGATCCGCTTGAGCCGCGCGTCCGATAAAACGGCCTCGCGGGTCAAAAGTCCCTTTTTCTCCATCAGGGTGATGACGCTTGAGGTTGTGGAACGCGAGATTTTAAGCGCCGTCTCGATGTCCTTCTGGTAAACGTCGCCTTCGTGGTGATAGAGAAATCCGATGATCCAGTGGTGCAGCCGCGTGAGCTGCATCCCCCCCTCCAGCGTGCGCATGTGCGCGTCCCCATGCCGATGGATCAAATGATCGAGTGTTCTCAGTTCAAATATGATTTCGCTGTCCTTCGGTCTCATGCGTTCCCTCCTTTCGCGTCTCGCCAGATGTTTGAGAACGTACTGTTTGCGTGCTAACATTTTACTGCCTGATTAATTTGCTGTCAAGTCTTTTTTTATCTCTTTCGACACATTTTTCGTTTCCGAGCGCGGTTGTGCGAAAGGGGTGGCGTCCTTGATCGGCAAGGGGAATACATGAAAAGCCAAAAAAGAAACCGCCGTTCCAGCGGAAGACCGGTTCGCATGATCGAAACCAACCTTTCGCCGGAACGGCGATGGATTATGGGCCAAGGGCCGGCGCGGTCACTTTCCGCGTTTCTCCCGTCTTTCCCGCAGTTCCATGTACGTGCGCAGCGCGCGCAGGCGGGCGAGCGCAGTCAGGTGAAAAGCTGCGTTGACGATGGACAGGAAGGCAAGGGCAAAGAGCAACCACTTGGTGGTCTGATTGGCAAGGAAGCTCATTTCGCCGCGCTTGACCTGATCGATGAGAAACAGGGCGATGAGCACGGCCGAGAGGATAATGATGAGGTGGGAGAGAATCCGGAGTATGAGATTGACGACAGGGCGTCCGGTCGTCATCTCGGGATCAAGATCATGTCGCTGCATTCGCGCTTAGCCTCCTGATGTAAACTGATTTCTGCGCCGTCGAAATCCATTTCGGCAAGCGTCCCCCCATAGAGTGCATAGGCGGATTCACAGCCCAGCGCACGCATGGTTTCGCTCAGCGATTCGAGGGTTACGTAGCCCTCCATGATGACGAAGCAGTAGTGTCCCGGTTCATAGTATCCGAATGCCGCGCGCCGCCCCGGCAGGAGCATGTCCGTGTCGTATTCGGACGGAATCGATCCATCCGCGAGCAGAATCGGGCCAAAGCTCCAAATCTGAACGGGGTGCTTATCCATGACATGCGTCAGGTTAAACGCGGCAGGCGCGTAGAGATCGACCGTGCCATCCCAGTTGAGCACGCATACATCCCGATCGGCCGTTTTGGAATACAGGATGCCGTTTCGCATGATCACGCCGCCGTAGCGCTCGGAATAATTGTCGCCCGTGATGGCAAAAAGCGCGTCATTCTGCGCCGCGATGGACTGCGCGCGCGCGCGTTGTCCCTTGCCGTAGGTGTCGTTGGCGAGCGCGGTTTGAAGCCGCGAAAGATCGGACACGAAGACGTCCGCTACGTATACGGGCCCTGTTGAGAGCGCGTAGGTCGTGATCGTCAGCTCGCAGCTCGCGTCATAATAATAGGTGGTGTCTCCATCGATACGCGTCTCGGGCGTGCTGTGTAAAAAACGCCCGTCGAACGAAAAATAGCCCAGGTCGCCGCCGTTGTCCGTGGATTTGCTTTCGCCTGAAATGAAGTAGGCGCTCCCGCTGCGCGGAGATGCAATGCCAACGCCCGGCTCGGCCCGCACGATGCCGTAGCGAAAAAAAATGAAAAAGAAGATCCCGAGCGCGACGCACAGAACGTCCGCGCCCACGATGAGGAGCGTTTTTTTAAGCTTCGCCGCGTCATATGGGGTGCCGTCCCGGACAACCAGCTTCCATCTGTCGTTCATCGCGCCATCCTCCGCTTTCATCAAATTATACCATCCGGCGCGCCGAAAAGCAAGAATCATCGAATGAGGCGGTGTAAACGTTTGTTTTTCGGTTTCGGGCACATGTTTTCGCGTGTTTACCAATATTTAACCATAAAATCGCGCGCTGAGGGCTTGCATTCACCCTCGGGAATGGTTAAACTATCATCTGTAAGCGTTGGCACTCGATTAAAAGGAGTGCTAACAGAGAGAGTTCCATTCGAACAAGGAGGTTTGGATTATGAAAATCAAGCCGCTGGCAGATCGCGTTGTGATCAAGAATGTCGAGGCCGAGGAAACCACCAAGGGCGGCATCCTTTTGACCAACTCCGCCAAGGAAAAACCCCAGATGGCAGTCGTACTGGCTGTGGGCCCGGGCGGACTTGTGGACGGCAAGGAAGTCAAGATGTATGTTGCCGAGGGGCAGAAGGTGTTTTATTCCAAATATGCCGGTACCGAAGTCAAGATGGATGGCGAAGAGTACATCATCGTGCGTCAGTCGGACATTCTGGCGATCGTCGAATAACGGGAGGTAGAATCAAATGGCAAAGCAGATTAAATACGGCGAGGACGCTCGTCGCGCGCTTCTGGCCGGCGTAAATGCACTGGCCGATACGGTTAAAATTACACTGGGACCCAAGGGCCGCAATGTCGTTCTGGACAAAAAGTACGGCTCGCCCCTGATCACAAACGACGGCGTGACCATCGCCAAGGAAATCGAGCTGGAAGACCCCTTTGAGAATATGGGCGCCCAGCTTGTGAAGGAAGTCGCCACCAAGACCAACGACGTGGCGGGCGACGGCACCACCACCGCGACGCTGCTCGCGCAGGCGATCGTCGTCGAAGGTCTCAAGAACCTCGCAGCGGGCGCAAACCCGATGATCCTCAGAAAGGGCATCGAGTCCGCCACCAAGACTGCGGTGGACAGCCTTTCCTCCATCTCCAAGCCCATCGAGTCCAAACACGCCATCGCGCAGGTCGCCGCCATTTCTTCCGGTGACGAGTACATCGGCGAGCTGATCTCGGATGCCATGGAGAAGGTTGGCAAGGACGGCGTCATCACGGTTGAGGAATCCAAGACCATGAAGACCGAGCTGACCATCGTCGAAGGCATGCAGTTCGACCGTGGCTATGCCTCTTCCTATATGTGCACCGATACCGAGAAGATGGAAGCGGTTCTGGACGATCCGCTGATCCTCATCACCGACAAGAAGATCTCGAACATTCAGGAGATCATCGGCCTTCTCGAAACCGTCGTGCAGCAGGGCAAAAAGCTCCTCATCATCGCAGAGGACGTCGAGGGCGAAGCGCTGGCAACTTTGGTTCTCAACAAGTTGCGCGGCACCTTCACCTGCGTTGCCGTTAAGGCGCCTGGCTTCGGCGATCGCCGCAAGGCCATGCTGCAGGACATCGCGATCCTGACCGGCGGACAGGTCATCACCGAGGAACTCGGCCTCGACCTCAAGGAAGCGACCGTCGATATGCTCGGCAAGGCGCACCAGGTCAAGGTTTCCAAGGAGAACACCGTCATCGTCGGCGGCGCAGGCGATCCTTCCGAGCTGAAGGCGCGCATCGCGTCCATCCGCGCGCAGATCGAGGAAACCACCTCCGATTACGACAAGGAAAAGCTGCAGGAGCGTCTCGCGAAGCTTGCAGGCGGCGTGGCAGTCATCAATGTCGGCGCCGCGACCGAGATCGAGATGAAGGAGCGCAAGCTGCGCATCGAGGACGCACTGGCCGCGACCCGCGCTGCCGTTGAAGAGGGCATCGTGCCCGGCGGCGGATGCGCACTCATCACCGCCAGCAAGGCGGTCGCCTCCATGGTCAGCCAGAATACCGGAGACGTGAAGACTGGCATTAACATCGTGCTGCGCGCCCTCGAGGAACCCGTGCGCCAGATCGCGAAGAACGCGGGCGTCGACGGATCCATCGTCGTCGAAAAGATTAAGTCCCGCAAGGCCATCGGCTACGGCTATGACGCCGCCAAGGATGAGTTCTGCGACATGATCGAGCGCGGCATCATCGACCCGACCAAGGTCACCCGCTCCGCACTGCAGAACGCCGCGTCCGTCGCCGCGATGGTGCTCACCACCGAGTCCCTCGTGACCGACATCCCCGCGCCGGAACCGGCCGCACCCGCGGCGCCCGGCGGAATGGGCGGCGGCATGTACTAAACCCGACGGGAGAACAGTCGGGGGCAAGGCCCCCGGCCCCCGCCAGGGGGAAGGAGTCCCCTTGGAATCCCATGCTGGGATGCAATTTCATATATCAGACGGCCGTTCGGGGGCTCAAACCCCGAACGGCTCTATTTGTTTTGGGTTGTGCGCTTGATTTTCGAGGCTGTTGCCGCAGAGGAAAGTGCGATGTATAATGTGAAAAGGGAGGTGAACGGCGATGGTCATCGACGACGGAATTGTAAGGCGCTACCTTGCCGGGGAGTCACTGGACGCCGATCGGGAGCATTGGATTTACCGTGCCGAGGGTCCGGAAAGTCTCTTTTCTGCGCCCGATCCGGAGAATACGCATTGGGTAGCGAAGCTACACGATAAATTGATCGAACAGATTTATGCGTATGTTCCCAGAAATCACGCGGCAGCCAAGGCAATCTTCCCCTTTTTTGACGAGGTTGCAAGCGATTTTACGATCATGTTGGTCGTCGGCTTCCCAGACCCCTATGAGGCGATGATGCTAGAATCACCGGATGGGGAATCTGTGATGGTGTTTGACCTGATCCAGTTTGGCGAAGAATCGTTGGAGGAGGATTACAGCTGCCACCGGGTACTCACCCACGAGTTGATTCACATGTGCCTTCACCGGGATTACCCGCAGCCGAAAAATCCGACGTATCGCGCGGACATGGACTATTTGGTCTTCGACGAGGGTTTTGCGCATGCCCTTACATATCCCGCGGACATCGGATCATTTCAGTTCGACGCCGCGCTGGAGGATCGATTTCGCACCGCGCGGGAGACACTGCGTTCGGCCCTGGCTGAAACCGATCCGGATCGTCAGCGGGAGCTTCGCACAGCTGCTGACACGGGCAGATATTGGAATAAATTCGGCGCCATTGCCGGGAAACTGTTTTTGCTCAAACACGTGGGCGATATTGGCGCAATTTATCGATCCGGCTGGAATGGATTTGCGCGGCGGGTTGTGGCAAACGAGCCGTAAACATCAAAACGAAAAAATCCGATCGCGCGGGGCCTAGGCCCCGCGTGATCGACGTGAAAAATCAGGTCTTCCCCAGTTCGGGATTCTCAAGGGACATTGCCCCTTGAGCGGGGGTCCAGGGGGTAGAGCCTCCCTGGCGTCATCCCCGCAAAGTATCTACAAACGCCCCGATGCGCTTTGCGGCCTCGACGATGTTCTGGTTGGAGGAGGCGCAGGAGCAGCGGATATGGCCTTCGCCGAGGGAGCCAAAAGCGTCGCCGGGTACGGTGGCGACTTTTTGCTCCCGCAGCAGACGCTCGCAAAATTCCTGAGAAGAGAGACCGGTTGATTTGACCGAAGGGAATACGTAGAATGCGCCCATCGGCTCGTGGCAGGGGAGTCCCGCTGCCTGAAACCCTTCGAGCAGGATCCGACGACGCATGTTGTATGCATCGACCATGCGGCGGACATCCGAGAAGTCGTTTGCGAAATTGACGCGCAGTGCCTCAATGGCGGCGTACTGGGCGGCGGTGGGCGCGCACATGATGGTGTACTGATGGATTTTGAGCATCACATCGAGAAGCTCTTTGGGCGCGCAGATGTAGCCGAGCCGCCAGCCGGTCATGGCAAATGCCTTGGAGAATCCGTTCAGGGTAATCGTACGCTCCCGCATGCCGGGGATTGTTGCAAACGAGATATGCCCCTCGCCGGTGTAATTGAGTTCGGAATAGATTTCGTCCGAGATCACGATGATGTTTGTGGGCCTGAGGATCTCCGCAATGGCCTCAAAGTCCTCTTTGCGCATCACCGCGCCGGTGGGGTTGTTGGGATAGGGCATGATGATCGCCTTGGTTTTTTCGGTGATGAGGGATTTGAGTACGTCGGGCTGCAGCCGGAACATGTTTTCCATGTCCGTGGGCGCAGGCACGACGACGCCGTTTGAGAATGCGACGCCCGGCATATAGGACACGTAACTCGGGTCGGGCACGATCACCTCGTCTCCCGGTTCGAGCAGCGCGCGCAGCGCCAGGTCGATCCCCTCGCTCGCACCGACGGTCACCATGATCTCGGTCGTGGGATCGTAATCCATGAAGTGGCGCTCGCTCTCATATCGGGCGATCAGGCGGCACAGTTCCTTGAGCCCGCGGTTGGCCGTATAGTGGGTTTGACCGCGGCGCAGGGAATAGATGGCCGCATCCGTGTACGTCCAGGGCGTATTGAAATCGGGTTCGCCGACGCCCAGGGAAATAACGCCCTGCATTTCGCTGACGATATCGAAAAACTTGCGGATGCCGGACGGCGGCACTTCCGCCATACGGCGCGAAAGTATGTGATCGTAATTCATGGGGACACCTGCAGCCGGTCGTCCTCGGCGGCCTCATCGATGATGACGCCTTCCGTCTTATATTTTTTGAGTACAAAATGCGTGGCGGTTGACATCACGCCGTCGATGGTCGACAGCTTTTCGGCCACAAAGAGTGCCAACTGCTTGAGCGTGCGCGCCCGGAGCATGACCATGAGGTCGTAACCGCCCGACATGAGAAAGACGCTCGACACCTCGTCAAAGCGGTAAATGTGCTCGGCCACGGCGTCAAAGCCCCGGTCGCGCATGGGCGTGATGCGCACTTCGATGAGCGCCTCGACCAGTTCGGTCTCCACCTTTTCCCAGTCGATGAGCGCGGGATATTTAATGATGATGCGCTGTTTCTCGAGCCGCGCCACCGTATCCGCGACCTCTGCCTGGCTCACGCCCAGCATCGTGGCCATTTGGGAAATATCCGTGCGCGCATCCTCGGCGAGGATATCGAGGATGGATAGCTCAAGACTTCGCATGTATGTCTGCCCCCTTATCAATATTGGTACCAAGTTTAAGGGATCGGGGGGCGATTGTCAAGTAGACCAATTTTGCTTCTTTATGGCGAAACCTGCCAAAACGGGCGATGGGGCGCGCAAGCGCCCCATCGCGTTAGTTTGTGGGAACGGGGATTGTCCCGAATGTCTCGTCTGTTGCATGTTTCACAATGCGCAGCACGGCTACTTCCGCGTCAAGGCCCACAATCGTATCCTGTCGGAACACTTCCGAACCATCTTCGAGGAATGCGAGGCCGATGCTGCCGCCCATGCCATAATCCAGTACGTTGCCGTCCGCGTCGAGAAATTCGATCCAGTAGCCCATGCGTGGTTCGGGCAGATCGTAGTCAAAGTTCACGAACGCCACCTGTGAAAGCGGCGACCGATAGAGCTCGAAGCTGTACACGGTGAGAGTACCGTCATCCGAGACCGTCTTTTCGGAAATAGGTTGCTTCATCTGCGCCTCGGTTTTGTCGAGGGCGAAGGAGACCTCCGCGCTTCCCAGCGCCATTACGGTCAGTGTGAGCCGATCAGGCACCTTCTCGTCCAGAAGGATGTTGACCCACATCATCCGCGTATCGCCCTCATCCCACGTGCCGATGGAGATGTTGTCAAATTCCACTTCTTCCGCTGCGACGCTGATGTTCCCGTCCCAGCCGGGTTGTAGAATGGCGCCGGTATACGCGACCATTAAATCCAACGTCTTGCCGGCATAAGCTGCCTCTGTGACGGTCATCGTAATGCCGCCGACGGTCGCGGAACCGAGGTCACGCGCGATGATGGCCTCCGCGCCTTCGGCGGGCTCGATGCCATATTCCCTCAGATTGTCGATCAGCCCCGATTGAACCGCCGCATATGCAATGCTCGCCAGAAGCGCAGCGATGAGCGTTGCGATCAGCAGGATCGTCCAATTCCTTTTTCCGTGGATCATCTTCTTCTCCTCCTTCTCCCGGAGCGCGCGTTCGACGGCCTCTTCGAAGCGCGCGGGAGCCTGTGCGGCCTTCCAGTCCCTCATGCCTCATCACCGCCTTCCAGCGCGTCCTTCAGTCGTCCGCGCGCGGTGAACAAGCGCCGCTTGATTGTTCCAAGCGGGAGATTCAGCATGTGCGCGATGTCCGCGAGGGGATAACCCTCGACGTAATGAAGCAGCACGGGGAGCCGATACTTGATGTCGAGCGATTCCAGCGCATCCATGAGACCGATTTGCGGGGGTTCCCCTGTGCGGGTTTCCTCCGCAAGTGGCCCAGGCCTTTTTCTGCGACTAATCCTGCGACATTCGTTGATGAGGATGCGGATTACCCAGGTTTCGAAGTACCGCTCCTCCCGCACCGCGTGCAGGCTTCGCCACGCCTTGATGACCGCCTCCTGGGCCGCGTCTTCCCGATCCGCTTCGCAAGAGAGAAGCGTCCGGCTCACGCGGTACAGGCGGGGTATCAGGGCGCGGATGCGTGTGTCAAATTCCGTCTCGTTCATGGCATCCTCCGCGTTTGTCGATCGACACCCGTTAGATGACGCGGGATTGGCAAAAGGTTCGCACAGGCATGAAAAAAAGCGGGCTTCCCCGCCTTATGTGCCGCTCAATTTCCGGTATCGCCGCCTGATCACCGCGCTTTCCCAGATCCACGCGATGAGAGACGCGATCAATATGCCCAAAAACGCGCCCGCCATGTCGATGCCCATGTCCGTGACGGAGCAGCCGCGCCCCGGTGCGGTCAATTCGGAAAGCTCATTCGTCACCGCAAGAGGCAGGCATAAGAGCAGCGCAATCAGCGCATTCGTAAACCTGCGCGGTTTGGTGGCATAGAGCGCGATGCGAATGAGGAAGCCCTCCGCCGCAAAGATGCTGAAATGGGCAAGCTTGCGCATGATGTGCTCAAACGTCGTTTCGTCAATGTTTAAAAACGAAAGCCGCCTGAGCACGCCGCGCGCGAACCAGCCGCTCAATTGAGCCGAATCCGCCGCCGTCTGGCGGGAAAGATAAAAAAGGACATAGATCCAGCCCGCCGCCAGCAACCACCAGAAGATTGCGGCGACGCGCACGCGTTTTTTATGATTTTGCATGAAGACTCCTTCATCGGCATACGCCGCGTTATGCCGCGTTATTTGGAAAACACGCCTTATGACGCATGCGCAGACCGTTTGGTTTCATCTATATATCCGCGACATCGACCCAAACGCCCGTCTGCGCAGCCGTCTGGATGCGAACGAGCAGCCTTTGCAGCCGTGCGCCGTCTTCGACCGTATTTTCCGGGCGCACACCGCGATCAATCGCATCGAGGAACGAGAAGTAGCAGTGCGTGTGACCGCGATCCCAGCCCACGGTGTTTTTCGGCGGCAAAAACGAGCCGCCTGGCGCGGGATAGCGCGCCACGGATTCGATGTCGACAAAGCCGCGCATGCCGCCCAGCGGCGCTTCCGCAAGCGTGTTGTCATAAAAGCGCACGTAGTTTGGTTGCATGAGATTCCAGAGGATGGCGCCCCGGTCGCCGCGCAGATCAACGGTCAGCTCATCATTCGCCCCGGTCGCGATCTTCGATGCTTCTATGGTGCCGAGCGCGCCGTTTTTCATGCGCAGAATCACCAGTTCCATGTCCTCTGTCAGTGCCCGCGTGGTACCGCCGCCCGCCAAGGGTCGCTGTGCATAGAGCGTGCGCGCCGCAGCAGACACCTTTTCCGGATAACCGCACAGCCATGTGACTAAATCAAGTGCGTGGCTTCCGAGATCCAAAAGGACGCCGCCCTGTTCGGTCTGCTTCCAGCCGATGGGCTTTTGGGGGTCGATGGAGCCGGAATGCAGATAACGCGCCTGAAACGACAGGAGGTTTCCGATTTTACCCTCGTCCACGAGCTGTTTTGCGCGCATCATGGAGGGCAGATAGCGGTTGTTGAAGACCATTTGCGTATAAACGCCTGTTTCCCGCGCGACGGCGGCGATGCGGTCTGCCGATGCCGCGTCCGTCGAAAGCGGCTTGTCGATGTAGACGTGTTTGCCCGCGCGCATGGCGGCAATCGCCATCTCCTCGTGGTTTTGGTTGGGCGTGCAGATGGAGACGATATCGATGTCGGAACGTGCGAAGAGCGATTTGTAATCGTCCGTATAATACGGCGCATCCAGTTCCGCCGCGCCTTCGCGCGCCTTTTCAAGCCGACGCGAACACACGCCTGCGATCTCTGCCCGAAAATTTGCGCCCGGATAAAAAAGTCCCAGCGCGCGCAGGGCATGTGCATGCGTGCGTCCCATGAATCCCCAGCCAACGATACCAACGCGATATATTTTCATGGCTCAATTCCTCCAAACGTGGTAATATTATACATCGAAACAGCTTTTGGCGCAATCAAGGCGCGCATTTAAGTATACGTAACACGTTATACGTTTTTGCTTGACACACAAGCCGCAAAAGTGTATTATATATTAGAAATAGAAATATTTATAGCTATTTCTTTGTGCACCTTGGGGGGACGAATATGACGCTGCCCGGCAAATTATGTATTGGCATTTTGGAAGAGGACAACCCGCAAAAATCTTATTTCAGGTTTAAACCGCTCCTCATTGCAAATGGCGAAGGATTTGAAAAGTACGACGTGACGGACGAATTCCCGGAGAATGGGTGCATCCGGATCGTACCGGACAAGAACGAATCCAGCAGGTTCAAGGCGCGGATGCGGCGGATGGGTGGCTTCTGCGTGGTGGATTTGCGCGAGCACCCGGACGAAAACGACAAAATTCGACCCAATAAGAACTATCGGGGCGACGAAACGGAACCGAACGCGTTTATCATTTATTCGGACGTCGTGCGCGAACCCGCCGAGGGACTGATCATCGAGATCCTTGGGCAGGACGCGCCGGATGACGCTTCTAATATCGCGCTCACTTGCCCCTTGCCGCGCACGTCCCGCGTTTTAATGCGCGCGGGCGGCGATGTTTGCGATCATCTGTGGAGTCACGCGCCCATCGTTGAAATCGAAGGGGGCGTGGCCTTTACGCGCACGGAAGGCCGCGTCGAACTGGCCGGCGCGCAGCGGTTCGGCATTCCGGGCTTTGGGGAGGAGGTGCTCTCGTTCTTCATCGCCGCACCGGGCGCAGTGCTTTATGCGCCCACGGCACCCGTGCAGCAGGCCGCGCCTATGCCCGCGCAGCAGAGCGCACCCGCACCTGTTGAAGTGCCCACGCAGGCCGCCGAGGCGGTTGAAACGCCCACGCCGGAAGCGCAGCCTTTCGCGGAAACTGCGGTGGAAATCGAACCGGTCATCGAAAAGCCGTGGATTACCCGCGATGCGCGCGTCAAGCCGCGTCCGATCGCGCCCGGCCTCAGCCCGTATGAACAGTCAATTGCGCTTCAGACGGGCATGAACCCGCGGCGTGGCCGGAGCCTGAAGGAAGTCATCGAGGATAAGTGGCGGCGTTCGCGCATCGATCAGCTCGGGCATCCCATTCCGGGCACCGTGATGGGCCAGCCGGTTATCAGCCCCGTGGACCGTGCGGTGGACGCCGTTCGGGAGGCGTGGGAGCATCTGGACGCGCGATCGTGCCTTGCGCACGCGCTTGCGGGCGTGGACGGGCTGATGAAGGCGATGCTGTCCGGCGAGGATGCGTGCGAGACGGAAGAACGTGCCGCGCGGTTGCGCGAATATGAGCTGGCACGCGCGGAATTAAGCGCCGAGATCGAACGGCTTGCGTCGGCGCGCGATGCCGCAAAGGAAGAGATCGTGCGCGAAGTGCGCGAGGAAAACGAGGCCGAAATTGCGGCACGCGCTGTGCGCGTCAATGAATTGTCGGCGCGCGCCGAGGAGCTGCGCGCGCGGGCGGAGGATGCCACCCGGGTCGCGGAGACCGCCGAGAGGGCCATTGCCGATTTATCCAATGAAAAATTGCAGGCGCGCCTAAGCGAGTTTGCGGTCAACGCGCGCGCACTCGATTTAATTGCAGTCGCGCGCAACGGCGGTATGCCCGCCGCTCCCGTGCCCCAAAACATCAGTCGCATGGACGCGATCAGGCTTCGGGAGCTTGTCGCGCGCGTGCGCGGACGGTTCGCCGCCGCCGGATTTGAACTGACAAATGACGAGACGGTAAATCTGATTGCCTGTTTCGCGCTTCCGGGCGAGATGATTCTCACCGGCCCCACGGGCTGCGGAAAGACCGCCTATGCGCGGCTCCTTTCAGACGCATTGGGGCTTACCGCTGCGGGGCGGTTCCTGACTTGGGACGGTGCGGGCGACATGCCGACCGTTCAGGCAGACGATATCCCGGTTGCCGTTTTTTGCGACGATGTGAATGCCGAGCCGGGTACGTGTGTGAGAACCGTCTCGCGTCTGGATGCGCTTGCACCCGCGAAGGTGATTCTCGCCGCACGCGACAGCGCGGAGGGCGAACCGCTTCCCGCGCGCCTGCTCGATCGCGCGTTCCTGCTGCGGTTGAACGCGGAGAGACTGACCTCCGCATGGGCGAAACCGACGCATCAGTATGATGCGGATGAGTTTGTCTTGACGCGCGCCGCAATCGAGGCGCTACTGGTTCCCAACGAGCACGGCGTGGCCCAGCAGGTGACCCGCAGGATGCGCGCGCTGCGCGACGATCTCGCAAAGTATGATTTGCTCCTGTCGCGTCGCACGCTCGATGGGCTATGGCTCTACTGTGCAGCCGTTACGCCGCATCTTTCCCTGACGCCGCTTGAGACGTTCGACCTCGCATTTTCACAGCGCGCGCTGCCCGCCGTGCTGTCGATGGCAGGTGTCGAACTGCTCCACGCGCTCCCGGATCTTCTGGAGGGCATGCCCCGCTCGCTGGAATTGCTCAAACAGCCGCTCGCGATTGAGGTATAGGCAATTTAGCGGCGGAGTCCTTATCGTCATGATGCATCGGTCATCCGGAAATCGCGTTTCCGGACGGCCGATGCTTACGCTTTGGGCGAATTCATATTTTCCATCGTAGAAAAGGGGGAGATTGATATGCACTTTCGGTTTTTGGGAACCGGAGCGGCGGATTGCGGCACGCCGGCTGTGGGGTTCGACAACCGGGCTTATGCCAGCCTGCTGATCAATGACCGTGTTTTGATCGACGGTACGATGCGCGTGCTCGAAAAAATCGGTAATCCCGCGCGGATTACCGATATTCTCTATACACATTCTCATGCGGACCACTACGACCCCCAACTGTTGGCTGCCCTTGCGCCCGTTTGCGTGCATGCGCACAGGAGCTGGGCGGGGGAGATCGATGTGCCGGGCATTGTGGTGATGCCGTTTGACGTATGCTCGGACTTTGCGGTTTGTGATCTGCTGGTCACTGCGCTCCCCGCAAATCATTCCACCGCGCGTGCATATGAGACGCCGGTGCACTTTGTCATTCGCGGCGGTGGGCGCACCGTCTTTTATGCGACTGACGGCGCATGGCTGCGAAATGAGGAATGGCATGCGCTTCAGAACGAGGCGCTGGATGCCGCGATTTTTGATGCGACGGTGGGAGAAATGTATCCCTCGGATTATCGCATTTTCGAGCACAACACCGTCGGAATGGTGCGGCTCATCGTAGGCACGCTTCGAAATCCGAGGAACGGCCCGAATCCAACGACCGGAAGCATCGGGCCGGTGCTCAAGCCCGACGCGAAGGTGTATCTGACGCATATCGGCCGCACGCTGCATCCCGGACACGAAAAGATTGCGGAAAGTTGTGCGGGTGAATTCATTGTTGCTTATGATGGCCTGGCGGTTGCGCTTTAGGTAAGCCGCACGCGCGGGTCGACAAGCGGATAGATGAGGTCGACGACGGTCGTTGAGACCGCGATGGCGACGATGGAGATCACGGATGCGCCGAAAAGCAGGTTGTAGTCATTGTTAAATGCCGCGCGCTGCATGAGAAAGCCCACGCCCGGATATCCGAACACCATCTCGGTCATGAGTGCGCCGCCAAACGCCGTGCCCAGCTGTATGGCAAGCGCCGTGACCTGCGGCAGCATGCAGTTGGGACGGATGTAGCGGCGGGCGATTTTGCCGTTTGGTATGCCGCGCAGCCGCGCGAACTGGGCGTAATCCTCCCCGTCCGCCACGCCTGCGAGCGTAGACATGGAGATGATCCACCAGCCGAGTGCGGAGAGGATCATGGTGATGGCCGGAAGCGTCGAGGAACGCAGAAGCGAACTCCAAAAGACCGCAGCGCCCCGACCGGTCATGATTTCGCTCGTGAGCGGGAAAAGCCGCAGGATATAGGCGAAGATCATCTGGACGACAAGCGCGAGGATGAAATAGGGAATGGGATATATGGTCATCGCAAGCGCCTCGAGAACCCGCGAAACCGCTTTGCCATGCGCGATGCCCGCCATCAGCCCGATGGCGTTCCCGGCGATCCATGCGACGAGGTTCGCGGCGATGCATAGACCCATCGTGTAGGGCATGTACCGCCACACAAGCGGCCCGATTTCGACTTTGTAAAATTTGGAGAGGCCAAAGTCCATATGGACGACCGCTTTGAGATATTGGACGTATTCGCGCAGCGTCAGGGAGTACGCCTGATCGCCCCGGATCACGGGCACGAGCGCCATGACGGTGACGCCGAGCCAGATGACCAATAGGCAGGTGAAAAGCCGTCCCAGCGCATATTTGGTATATTTCATTTTAGGACTCCACATCTGTAAAGGTTCTTTTTTATTATACGATCATCCCTCCGATCTGTCCAGAACGGAGAGGAATTCAAAATTTGTTTATTTATGGGCGGGCTTTGTTCTAAAATTGTTCATGATTTCGGGTATATTGTATTGTATGATAAGGGCACAACCAAAAAGGGAGGCAATGAAGATGAATCAAAAAGCGCGCTTCTATAAAATAACCGCCGGCGTATCCGTCCTCGTCGCGGCCGCAATGCTGTTTGTTCTGCTTGCGACTGGCGTATTCGCGGAGAATGCGACCGTCAAGGCGACCAACTCATCCGTTGCCACATATGATGTGCAGGACACCAGCCCCGCCATCCAGGTGGCACAGAAAAACGCAAATTCCGTGGTGGGTGTCATTACCAATGTCGAGATGTGGACGCGCGGCAGTAACACGTCCGCGACCGAGACCTATTCCGAAGGTTCCGGCGTCGTCATTGCGGACGGCGGCTACATTTTAACCAACTATCACGTCGTCGCGTCCGGCGACAGCTACCAGGTCCTGATGCCTTCCGGCGACAAGGTGGATGCCACGCTCGTCGGCTATGACAGCTCTTACGACCTCGCAGTATTGAAGGTGAGCGACGAATCCGTCGCCGCCACGCTCGTCCCGGTCGCCATCGGCTCGGTCGAGAAGATGTACGTCGGTTCCACGGTCATCGCAATCGGGAACCCCGGCGGCGAAACCCTCTATAACACAGTGACCCAGGGCATCATTTCGAGCCTGTCCCGCCAGGTGGACGGCGGCAATACCAGCCGTAGCGTGGACTACATTCAGCACGACGCCGCGATCAACTCCGGTAACTCCGGCGGCGGTCTGTTCGACGTGAACGGCAATCTGATCGGCATCAATACGCTTAAGTATTCCGGCAGCTACTACTCCGGCAGCACCTACGAAGGTCTGGGTTTTGCGATCCCGATCGACACCGCGTACCCCATCGCCGTTGAACTGATTGAAAAGGGTAAGATTGAGCGCGTTGGCATCGGCGTGAGCGTGACAGAAGTCTCGGGCGCTGATGAGGCAACCGATACGGAGACCCCTACCGGCCTGTACGTGCAGTCCCTCCTCTCCGGAGGCCCCGCTGAGACTGCCGGCATCGAGGTTGGCGACTATATCGTCGCGATCAACGATACGCGCGTCAGTACGACCCAGGATCTCACTTCTGTGATTGACCAACACGAGGCCGGTGACGTCGTAACCCTCACCATCGTGCGCTATACGGCGTCCGACGGCAGCGACGGCGGCTTCACCAAGACGGCAAACGGCGAATACTACACCTTCGGCGGCGGCAACTCTCCGTTCGGCGGCTACTTTAACAATACGCCCACGCAGAACTATACCGCGCAGACGATGAAGATCGACGTTACGCTGCAGATTCTCAACTAACACAAAGGCATGGGGGAGGCATCCCTTCCCCACAAAAATCCAAACCGCTGCACCGAAAGGCGCAGCGGTTTTCGCGTTGGCAGCGCAGACGGATTGTGATAGAATGAGTGCGGAGGCGAGTCAAATGTACGAACTTCACCAGATTGGGGAATCGACATATTACATCGATTGCCCGGCAAAAATCGGCGTTTTTGTCGAGGCGGACGGGGTTTATCTGATTGACAGCGGGAGCGATAAGGACGCGGGGCGTCGGGTCAAGAAAATTCTCGACGAAAAGAATTGGCGGCTGAAGGCGATTTTGAATACCCATTCGCACGCGGATCACATCGGCGGGAATCGTTATTTGCAGCAGCAGACGGAGTGCGCGGTGTTTGCGTCGGGAATGGAAGCGGCCTTTGTGCGGCATCCGGTTCTCGAACCGTCGTTGCTCTACGGCGGTTGCCCGCCGAAGGAGCTGCGCCACAAATTTCTGATGGCGCAGGAAAGCAATGTGTCCGACGCCGCGTTCCCGCCCGCTGTCGAGGTGATCCCGTTGCCGGGGCATGCGCCCGATATGGTCGGTTACCGTACGCGCGACGATGTGGTGTTTTTGGCGGACTGCGTGTCGAGCGCCGTAACGCTTGAGAAATACGGCATAACGTATGTCTACGACGTGGGCGCTGCGCTTGAAACGCTCGACCGGGTCGCGGGGATGCAGGCAAGCTTGTTCGTCCCGGCGCATGCGCAGGTGACGGCGGATATTTCGGAGCTCGCGCGGCTGAACGGCGAAAAAATGCATGCCACAGGAGATCTGATTTTGTGTATATGCCAAACCCCTTTGCCGTTTGAGGAAATTCTGAAAGCGGTCTTCGATCGCTATGACCTCAGAATGAATTTCGAGCAGTACGCGCTCGTGGGTGCGGCGGTGCGCTCCTTTCTTTCGTGGATGAAGGAAGCGGGGCGGATTTCGGCGTCCTTTGTTGACAATAAAATGCTCTGGGTGGCGAATTGAATGTCTCAAAATCGGAAGACGGTTGAACCGGGCGCGTGGTATGATCAGGCGGAAGAGGCGATGTGGCGCGCGGCGTCCGAAAGCGACTCGGCCTTCGACGGCGCGTTTGTCTATGGCGTTCGAACGACCGGCATCTTTTGCCGTCCGTCGTGTGCGTCGCGCGTACCGAACCTGGAAAACGTGCTGTTTTTCAAGTCGGCTGATGAAGCGCGCGCTGCCGGCTTCCGACCCTGCAAGCGATGCCGTCCCGACTTAACCGCCTATCAGCCAATGCGCGACACGGCGGCGGCGGCAAAGGCGGCGATTGATGCCGGAGAAGACGTCAAGGCGCTTGGCGTTTCCCCGCGCAGACTGTCGACAATCTTCCGGGAAGCATACGGCATCACGATCTCGGGCTATGTGAGTAGGCTTCGGTTGGCAAAGGCAAAGCGGTTGCTTGTGGAGACGAACCGGAAGATCGTCGAAATTGCGGGTGATGTGGGGTTTGATTCGCTGTCCGCGTTCTATCGCTTTTTCAGAAGTGGCGCGGGAACCACGCCCGCCACATACAGAAGGGAGAATCGAATCAAATGAAGTGTGCCTATTATCCGTTTCCATACGGCGTTTTAAAAATCTGCTGCGAGGACGATGCGGTGATGTCCGTATCCCGTGTCGCGGAAGCGGGCGTGCAAAATGAGCCCTCGGCGCTCTCGGACGCGGCACATGCGCAGATATTGGAATATCTCGCGGGGGAGCGGTGCGCATTTTCATTTCCCATGCGCACGCATGGCACTGCGTTTCAGGAGAAGGTATGGCGCGCGCTGCGGGAAATTCCTTACGGCGAAACGCGCACTTACGGTCAGATTGCCGAGATGATCGGCAGCCCCAAGGCTTCGCGCGCGGTTGGCATGGCGAACAATAAAAATCCCATCTGGATCGCCATTCCCTGCCACCGGGTTGTGGGCGCGAACGGCGCGCTCGTGGGGTATGCGGGCGGACTCGACATGAAAAAGGCGCTCCTTGCGCTGGAGCGCGCAAACGCGCTGTGAGACTTAATTCCGCTTGCGCGCCCGAAAGAGAAACGAGAAGGGAAGCATTTGCGCCTTGCGCATGCGATCGGGCATTTCGCCCGCCGCCGCGCGGGTTTGCGCGTCCGTCTCTTCGATAAGTTTTTCGATGACGAATCCTGTATCCGCGAGCGCGTTGACGTAGCTTGAAATCTTCCGGTTCGGGAAAATGGCGGTGCCGTTGCCCATATCGACGGTTTCCGGGCGTTCGTCAAAATAACTGTTGCGAAAAATGAGCGTGCCGTCTTCGATCTTAACGCAACCGTGGACCGGGTGTCGCCAGCTGAAGATGAGCATCCCGCCGGGCTTCAAATACCCGTAGATACGCCTGAGCGTCGCGGGAAGGTCGGTCGTCCAGCCGAGCGCGTAGATGGAGTAGACGATGTCGAAATACCCGTCGGGGATGCCGCAGTCCGCTTCCATGGGCGAACAGATGAGCCGCGCAGCGTGTCCGTTTTTCCGCAGGTGTTCGCGGGCATTTTCAAGCTGGCTCTTTGACAGGTCGATGCCCCAGAGTTCTGCCGCACCATGCGCTGCATGGTGGGCGAGTGAGTGACCGCTGCCACAGCCGATCTCGAGCAGCCGTTTGTCGGCGACATCGCCAAACAAATGAAGCTCGTCCTCCGTGACAAAATAAACGCCGTATTCCGGCAGCGCGGTTGTGCCGAACCATGCGTTCGCGTTTTCATCCCAGTAACTCCGATTGATAGAAATGATGTCGTTTTGTTCCATGTACATGCCCCCCATACAGTATCGCATGCATGCGGACGTTTGGCAAGGGTGAAAAGGGATTATAATACGAGTGAACAGAGGTGATTTGAATGAAGGAAATTTATCTGGCGGGCGGCTGCTTTTGGGGCACGGAAAAATATTTGAGGCTCGTAGACGGCGTTCTCTCCACCGAGGTCGGCTATGCGAATGGCGCAACGGCGCGCCCGACGTACAAGGAAGTCTGCGCGGGCAGCGGGCATGCGGAGGTTGTGCGCGTCGAATATGACGAGGCGGTTTTGCCGCTGCGGGAGCTGCTCGAAATCTATTATGAGGGCATCGACCCCACATCGGTCAACAGACAGGGCGGCGATGTCGGGCGGCAGTACCGCACGGGAGTCTATTACACCGATTCTGGCGATGAGGCGATCATTGCAAAATCGCTCCGATCGCTCGAAAACCGGCTTGGGAAGCGCGTCGCGGTGGAGCTGAAACCGCTCGAAAACTATTTCCACGCAGAGGACTATCATCAGGACTATCTGGACAAGAATCCCGGCGGTTACTGCCATATTCCGGCGAGCCTGTTTCGCCGCGCGGCGAAACACAAATCGCCCAAGGTACCCATCTATGAGGCAAAGAGTGAAGACGCGCTCAAGGGGGAGCTCACCGAAACGCAGTACGCCGTGACGCGCGAGGCCGCGACCGAGCGCGCGTTTACGGGGGAATACTGGGATCACCATGTGCGCGGGCTGTACGTGGACGTCACGACGGGGGAGCCGCTTTTCACATCCGATGATAAATTCGAGTCCGGCTGCGGTTGGCCCAGCTTTACCAAACCAGTGACACCCGAGGTCGTGCGCGAAAACGCGGATCATTCGCATGGCATGAACCGCACGGAAGTGCGTTCCCGCAGCGGCAATGCGCATTTGGGGCACGTTTTCCTCGATGGTCCGCAGGACAAGGGCGGACTCAGGTATTGCATCAACTCCGCCGCACTCCGGTTCGTTCCGTATGAACAACTCGACGCGGAAGGGTATGGCTATCTGAAGGATCGATTTCAATAAAAAAGGCGCTTGTGCGCCGATCATTGTCCCCGTATTTTGGGCGCGGAACGACCGCGCCTTTCTTTATGATTTGCGTGCGCGATGCCGCCGAACGGTACGCGTTGCCGCCGCGGGATTTGCGAGCGCATTTCGCGCAAAGCGAAGCATGCGGATCGAGAAGCGGATGACGCGCGGGAAGCGAATGCGGAATTGCATCCGCGTCGTCATCCATTCGCGCCACGCGCCATGCGTGCAGTCAATTCGCCGCCCGTCGCGCACGCAGCTTTTGACGATTGCGCGCACTTGATCGCGGCGAAAGCGCTCCGAAAGGAACTGTGCGTCTCCGATGAGCGCGATCTCTCCCTTTTGATCCGCATGGCACACCCGGTGCAGCACAAATGCGCCGTCGTCGCGCTGGCAGAGCGCGATGTCACCGCGCCGGAGGGTCTGCGCATTCGGCGCGATGAGCTCGACGCGGTCGCGCCCGCCCCGCAGAAAAGGCTCCATGCTCGAACCCGTCGCCGTGAGTTCGAATGAACCTGCGATCTCCATCACTTCGCGGATTGCCGGATAGAGCGTCGCGAGCCCCGGCGCATGACCCTGGCGCACGGCTTCCGGCCGCATGCCGACGCGCAGTGTGACTCCACAGACCGCGTTTTCTGCATCCTGTGCCCGTTCAACCATATCGATTTCCTCCGATTGGGATGCGGTTCCAACGCGCGCATGGCGCGCCGGATTAGCCGTTCAAACTGTCCTGCCGGGCGCGCACGACGCCGGCAATCGCCGTATGTGCGGCGCTGTCGCGCATGGTGCAGCGCATGAGATAAGCGGGCGTCCGGCATACGATCTCGTCGATCGTGGCGAGCGTTCGGTCAAGGGGTGCTTCCGCGTGCGGCATGTAGATTTGCTGGATGAGCCGGGGCAATGTGAGCAGAGGATCGAGGGGAACCAGTTCGTCGATTTCGGCGCGCGCAATGAATATGAGCGCGCCGATCGGTGCGCGCAGATTTGCATGCAGATTCTCCTTTCCGGCCCAAGGACTTCCATATGCATATGCGCCGTCCGGACGCAGCCGCAGAAATGGCTTGTCTCCATTGATCACAACGGCGCGCGGGCCCAAAACCTGCATCCACAGCCGCATGTGCGTCGTCTTGCCCGTGCCGCTCTGCGCAAGGAAGAGATAGGCGTACCCGTCCACCGCCAGGCAGGCCGCATGGCTCATCACACCATCAAAGAGCGGCAGGCGCTCGCTCAACGCTTCCGAGATCGCCAAGAATTCCGCATACTGGGGGGAGGGAGGCTCCTGTGCGCGCCGCGTAATCCGTTCGATGGATTCCTCGGTTGCGCGCACATCCAGCGCACATGGACCCGGCGCGGCCCGGTATGCAGCGAAAAGGTGCGCCAATTCAGGATGCCGGAAGTGGAGGCGGATCCGTAGATCCGCCATCCTGACGCATTGATCGAGCATATTCCCTCCCGTGATGCACTCAAATGGCTTACGATGAAATTCTGTCTGTCTGCTTAGTTGCCAGGCCATCCGTAATGATTGCCGTTGCCGCCGTTGCCATTATTGCCATTATTGTTGCCATTGCCGTTATTCCCATTATTCCCGTTATTCTGGTTGCCCGAACACATGATGATGTCCTGCACGATGGCGTGGAACTCGACGGACGGTGTTTCGTATGCCTTCTTGATGTCCACTGTTTTCGTCTCCTTTCCCCCTATTTTAAATCGCTTGCGCGATTCCACCCTCAATCAATCGAGCGATGAATGCCGCCGCATCCGCCTCGGCGCGTTCGTGCGGGACGCCGTATGCGTCCACGAGCGCGTCTGCGAGCGTCTGTTTGTTTGCGCCATGCTGCAATATCTGCCACAGCAGCGCGCCCGCATCGTTGATCGACAGAAACGAACGCGCGGCATCGCCGCCGACCGGAATGACGACCCATTCGCCCACGATCTGCCGCATCAGGTATCCATCCCGAATTTTGTACACAAAATACACCTCCCCAATTTGCATACGCTACGCGGAGCCAAACCCGATATATCATTGTAATGATGGTTATTCATATGCATGAAAGGAATGAAAATGCATATTTGTATTGAAAATATGTGCGATCTTCAGGGATTTGATCGCTTTTCTGCGTCCGCGAATGTGAAATCGATCAACGCGCGCATTGCTTCGGTCAGATACTTATTTTTGTGATAGATGAGCTTGAAGTCGCGCAAAAAGCGCAGACCTTCGACCGTTGCCGTGCCGATGAGGCCGTCTTCAAGTTCCCGTTCCACCGCGCGACGCGAGATGATTGATATGCCCAACCCTGCGGCGACCGCGGATTTTATCGCGTCCGCATTGTTGCACGTCCATGTCGCCCGCCAGGGGACGTTCGCGGCCGCCATCGCGCGCTCGAACGTGCGGCGCGTTCCGCTGCCGACTTCGCGCAGGACAAAGTCCTCGTCCGCGAGCAATGCGGGATTGATTGAACCGCGCGTGGCAAAGGGATGCGAGCGCGCACAGATCAAGATCAGCTCGTCCTCCAAGAGCGCGCGCGTTACGACGTCTCGCAACGTCACGTCACCCTCCACCAAACCTAAATCCAGCCGATCGTCCACGATCATTTGCTGAATCGCCTCGGTGTTGTTTTCCGTCACTTCGATCGGCGGGCCGGGATAGGTATCCCGGAATGCGGCGACGAGCCCCGGAAGCAGGCATGCGCCGATCGTAACGCTCGCGCCAAGCCGGATCGCGCCCGTCTTTTGAAGTGTGCGCATCTCAGCCTCTGCCTCCGCATTCATGCGGATGATGTGCCGCGCATAACCGAGTAATTTCTCGCCGGGTTGTGTGAGGTAGAGCTTGCGCGAGAGCCGCTCAAACAGCCGGACGCCGTAATGCGTTTCCATTTCCGCGATCGTCTGGCTGACCGCGGATTGAGACATAAACAGCTTTTCCGCAGCCGCTGTCATGTTCATCCGGTCGCACACCGCGACGAACACCGCATAATGCCTGAGCGTCATGCACGTCACCTTTCAATCATAAGCATATACTTATTATACATATCCAATAATAATATTTTACTTATGCATTGTCAAGCGGTATACTGATCGGCGAGGAGTGATCAGATGGAAAAAACAATGGAGAGACTGCCGGGCATTTTGCTGGCGGCGGCCGTGGCGGTTCCGGCTTACTTGATCGGGAAGCTGGTGCCGATCATCGGGAGTCCGGTTTTGGGCATTTTATTCGGCATGCTGCTTGCATTCTGGCGGCGGCCGAAGGCACTCAATGCCGGCATATCGTACACGTCAAAGAAGATTTTGCAATATGCGATCGTTCTGATCGGGTTTGACATGAACCTGTTTCGCGTGGCAAAGACGGGCGGAGAGACGCTTCTTTTAATGGCGTTTACGCTCGCGGCTGCGTTTTTGACGGCATATCTGTTGGGACGTGCGCTTCATGTGGATAAAAACGCGAACGTGTTGATCGGGGTGGGCACCGCCATCTGCGGCGGTTCGGCCATCGCGGCAACCGCGCCCGTCATCGGCGCGCGGGACGACGAAGTTGCGCAGTCGATCTCCACCATTTTCCTGTTCAATATCATCGCGGCGTTCTTATTCCCCTTTCTTGGGCACGTGATGGGCATGACGGACACGGGATTCGGTCTCTGGGCGGGTACGGCGATCAACGACACGTCGTCCGTGGTTGCCGCCGGGTACACGTTTTCAAGCGCCGCAGGAGACCTTGCGGTGATCGTAAAACTCACCCGTACGCTCATGATCGTGCCTGTTACGCTCGCCCTCGCCTTCTATACCTCAAAAAGGCGCGCACGGGAAGCATCCTATTCTTTTGCCAAAATATTCCCCTGGTTTGTCCTTGGCTTCCTCGCAGCATCCGTGCTCGGCACATTCCTGCCCATCCCGACATCCGTTCTCAAGGCTCTCGTCGCTGTCGGCAAGTATATGATCGTCATGGCGATGGCCGCCATCGGGCTGAATACCAATCTCGTCAAGCTTCTAAAAAACGGCTGGCGTCCCATGGCGCTCGGCCTCGGCTGCTGGGCTGTGCTCGCGGTCGTCTCTATCTTCGCACAGAAGGCGTTGGGGATGGGATGAACAGGTGATTGCATAAAGGTCGCCCGGGGCGCTTCATGCGCTCCGGGCGACGTCTTTTTGACAGATGAATCCCTGCGCGTCGTGCCTATGTGTTGCCCATCGTCCGCGCGAACGCTTCAACGATCTTAGAATCGAATTGCGTCCCGGCGTTTGCGCGAAGTTCCGACACGATTGCGCTCGTGGTGAGCGATTGTTTGGACATGCTGTCGGAGGCCTCGGCGACCGCGAGGATCCGGGCGAGCAGCGGGATCTGGTCGCCCTTGAGGCCGCGCGGATAGCCATGACCATCCCATCGTTCATGATGGGCGAGCACGGGCTCGGCGATGTCCATGGTATCCTCGAACGTATTGAGCACGCGATACCCAACGATGGGGTGCCGGCGAATCTCGTTCCATTCCAGGTCGTTGAGCGGGCGGCTTTCGTCCAGGATTTCTGCGCTGAGCACGATTTTTCCGACATCGTGCAGGTAGCCGGCTGCGCCGACTTTATGAACTTCATCTTCCGACAAATTGAGTGCCCGCGCGATTTTCATCGAGAGGACGCGCACGGCCTCGGAGTGTATCTTCTCCCGTGGGGATATGCGGTGTAGAGACTGAATGAGCTCGTCCACAGTTGCGCGGTACGCATCGTCCCGCGCAAACGCCTTGGCATTGTACATGGCGTCCTCGGCCATGGAAAACACCACCTGCGCGTTTTCCTCCGGCCGCTCTTTGCAGGCGAAGCCCATTGCGATGGAGCCTTTAATCATCCTGACCCGTTCCTGTCCGAACGCCGTTTTGACGCGGGAGATGAAGTCGACTGCGCCCGCATGATCCGTCCGGGGCAAAAGCGCCAGAAACTCGTCTCCGCCCCAGCGCCCAATGACGTCCTCCGCACGCCCCGTGCGGCGCAGCACCGCTGCGATTTTTTCGAGCAGGGTGTCGCCTGCCGCATGTCCAAATATGTCGTTAGTCAGCTTGAGGCCGTTGAGATCACCCATCACGACCGCAAGCGGCAGATACTGCTCGTCCTGCGAGAGTCGCATAAATGCCTCCGTGAGGTAACGCCTGTTATAAAGGCCTGTTAGCGCATCATGGAAGCTCATGTACGTGATTTTTTCCATCTGCGCCTTTTTTTGCGTCACGTCTCGAAAAACCAGTACAGCCCCCGCAATTCGCCCCGTTTCGTCGCGGATGGGTGCCGCGCAGTCTTCGAGCGCGTGTTCCGTTCCGTCCCGTGCGATGAGCACGGTACCCTGACCCATTGCTGTGACCATCCCCGTCTGAAGCGTCTTTGCCACGGGATCGGCTGGATTGTCGTTCGTGAACTTGACTTTGATTACGTCGAGATAGTGCTTTCCCGCGACCTCTGCGGTCGTTACGCCTGCCAAGTCTTCCGCGACCCGGTTGAGGATTTCAATTTTTCCATCTGCGTCTGTAACCATGACGCCGTCCCCGATGGACACCAGCGTCTGGAAGTAGCGCTCGCGCTCGAAGCGCAGCCGTGAAAGCATTTCCCGTCTGCGGATGTCGTGCCACAATCCCGCCATCAACAGCGTCAGTTCGTCTACGTCTGCGTCCTCGTACTCCTTCTCCTCATTCGCCAGTCCGATCGCCGCGACGAATATGCCGTCCATGAGAATGGGAAGGGAAAGGAACCGCCGAATTTGCAGGTGACCCGCCGGATAATTGCCTTTTCGATTGGAAAAATCATTCAACAGCACGGGCTTGCGGCTTCGAATCACGTCGCCCCATTTGCCGGCGTTCTTCAGATTGACGTCTGACGGGTTGGGAACGAGAATGCTGTCTTCCTGGGCGGCTTTCGAGAGGATTGTGGAGGTAAGCGTTTCCGTTTTTTCATCATAGAGGAAGATAAAGCCGTATTGGCTGGCGGTCAAGGCGACGGCTTCCTCCAGCACGTAGGCGAGCTGGTCTTGTACACTGTCGAAGGAGCGGGCCACGATGGAGGAAAGTGCCTTTAACCGACGGCTTTCCATGCGGGTGCGGCGCGCAGCGCGCGTTTCGTCCGTGATGTCGCGCGCGTTGGCGCCAATGCCCGTTTTGCCGTTTGAGAGCGGCACGGGGAACTTGGTTACCTTATAGATACATCCGTTCGTTTCGTAGGTTGCATACACGATTTCTTTGGTGGTGAGCGTTTGCACATCGGTCAATCTGCGCTGGTCGGCACTGGCTGCGTCGGAGATGGCGTAGTCGTCTTTCCCAATGAGCGCGTTGGCTTCCATGCCGTATAAGCGCTCGGTGGCGCCGTTTGCGTACAGATAGCGGAACTGATCATCCTTGAGATACGCGATGTCGCCCTGCGACTGAATAAATGCGCGCAGCGTGCGATTGGCAGCTTCGATATCACGGTTTTTCCCGGCGAGACGGCGCGAACTGTGCAGCGCGTGCAGGAGCATCAATGTAAGCAGGACGAGCGCGATCCCGCCTGCATAGATTCCCGCGCGCTCTATTTGCTCGTTTCCCAGGATGACCTCTGCGTGCGCGGGCGCCGCCAGAAAGAGTAAATAGGGAAAAAGGACTTTCTTCATACCGATTCTGTCCCTCCCTTCGCTTTCACCAGCGCGATGAATATGTGTGCGATCTTGGGGTCGAATTGGGTTCCCGCACAGCGCGCAATTTCATGGAGCGCATCCTCCTGGGGGATTGCCTGACGGTATACGCGATCTTTTGTCATGGCGTCATACGCGTCGCACACCGCAAGTATGCGCGCAGCCAGAGGAATCGCCTCACCCTTAAGCCCTTCGGGATAGCCCTCTCCGTCCCATCTCTCGTGGTGATGGAGTATTTGATCCGCAATGTGCGCAAGCTCCGGCGAAGAGAGCGCGATGCGGTGACCAATTTCACTGTGTTTTTTCATCTGCTCGCGTTCCTGAGGGGAAAGCGCAGCGGGTTTTGTGAGAATCCGATCATCAATGCCGATCTTTCCAATGTCGTGAAGCATGGAGAAAAGCTGCAAATCGTCCAATTCGCTGGCAGTAAGGGACAGCGCTGTGCCGACCATGCGTGCATCGCGCGCCAGCCGCTGGCCATGCGCCTCCGTTTCCTGATTGCGCGCATAGAGTGCGGCCATGATCGAGGAAACGAGCGCCGAATGCGAGCTCTTCTGATTCAGCAGCTTTGCGTGCAGCAGATTTTCGTTTGCGGTTTTCATCATCTGCTCGATGGATGTGTCGGTCGACGTTTTCGTATCGCAACCGATTGACAGACTTACGTCGTAGCGATCACGGCCACCTGTTTGATTGAACGCATCGACCGCCGCCTCAATTCGCCGGACGATCAGCCGCGCTTCTTCGCGCTGCGCACCGGGCAAAAGCAGCGTAAACTCGTCGCCGCCGGTTCTGCCGGCGATATCGCCCTTGCGGGCACAGGAGGAGACGATTTTGCCCACGTCCGCGATGAGGTGATCGCCTTCCTCATTTCCGAAGGCGAGGTTGACGACGCGCACACCATTGATGTCACACACCGCGACCGAGACGGGCAGAATCCCCTCGGCGTCCAGCCGTGCGGCCGCTTCGAGGAGATAGCGCCTGTCGTAGAGCTGCGTCATATGATCATGCTCGCTCAGATACACAATCTCCTGCTCGCGCATTTTCCGGTCGTTAATGTCGATCACAATGCCCTCCAGCGCGACGATCGCGTCAGAAGCATCGCGGACTGCCTGACCGATTTCGTATACCCAGCGACGCTCCCCGGTTTTCTTGATCACTTCATATTCAAACTGGAAGCTCACGTTCTGCGACGCCGCAAGTTTACATTTGGTCTCGATCTCCTGGTGATACTCGGAGGCGATGATGCTATTATATGAAATGACGCGATTTTCGATCAGTTCTTCGGGCTGATATCCCGTCAGATCCACGCAACCATCCGAGACAAATTCCATTGTCCAGTTGGCGTCAAAGCGGCAGCGGTAGGCCATGCCCGGCAAGTGCGACAGGAGTACGGCACGGCTGCGTTCGGCTTCCCGGAGTGCGGTTTCTGCCGCGTACTGCCGCGTGATGTCCTCGATGAGGCATAGGAACGCGCCTTCCAAGGCCGGCTCCTGAAGGCGGGATAGGGTCATATTTAGCCAAAGATGGCTCCCATCCGGGCGGGTATATTCCTTGATTGATGTAAATTTGGAGGTCTCTCCGGAAACAAAGCTGCGATAAGCTGCTTGGCTTTCTTCCGGCAACTGCAGACTGCTCCATGTGAAGTGAGACAGTTCATCGAAATTTCGACCCAGTATATTCGTAAAGCAGCGATTCGCGCGCAGCCAGCGTATTGGATCGGTGGGGATCGGCGAATCGGGAGAAATGGCGATGCCGATGGGCGCTTGATCGAAGACGTTGCGGACGAGCGCTTCGCTCTCCACGGTCCGCATGCTCGTAAATCGCAACCGTGCGTGGGATATATAGAGCGCCACAAGGGCGATTGAGATTATGAGAATACAAAATGAAATGATGAAATCCGGATGAAGGCTCCACAGAAGGTTGTCGTACCATGTGCGGGCATCCGTATAGATGCCGAAAATGGCGATGGGCTCGCCCGACGCGGGGTCGCTGAGCGGCACGAGCGCGCATACCCATGTGCCCCGGGCATCCGTGAAGTGTGGGAGGAATACGTCCGCGTTTTGTGTGAGAACCGTTCGGAATTCGTCCGTCGCTTCCGGATAGACTGTGCCCAACGGGATCATCCCGGGGTCTGCCGGATCCAGCGAATCCGCGAGGATGACGATTTGACCATCGATATAACCCGCGACAAACGCATAATCGATAAAGTTTTTTGATGATGTGAGCCGCATAAGGCTTTCTTTGGTGAGGGTATAATGACGCTCTTTGTCAGCCGGCGTTCCCGCACCGAGAAGTGTCGTGACGTGCTCGGGGTGGATGAGCGATTGCAGCGATTGCGCCAGCATGGTATCTTCATTTGCCCTGCCGGAAAAATAGTTATGCCATTCCGTGTTGAGGAAAAAACTCAGTCCGGCGAGCGTAAGGATGATCATGGCGGCGCCAATCAATGCAAAGCGCGGCTTTTCCGCACGCGCACGCTGCGTCTTTCGTATTTTCATCGATTGATCCTCCGCCATCGGTTGGTGCCTTTGTGAAAAAGTATACAGGTGCTTTCATATTATGTCAACAGATGTAACCAAATGCTGTTGTTTGTGTCACCTGCGCGCACCGATGATGTGGATCGGCCGGATGCGCTCATATTGGTAACTGGAGAGCGGGCGGTCGCGCGAATCCTTCGTGTGCGCGGCGACGGTGATGGCGCCGTTTTCGTTCGAAAGGACAAACAGGGTATGGTAAAAGCGTGCGGGATTGCCAAGTTGAATGAGGTCGGCGGGAAGAATCTCCGCGAGGTCGGCGTCGCGCCCATAAGGTCCCCTGCCCCGGTTTTCCGTGAGGAAGCGGTGGAGAAATTTCACCGCGCTCCACGCCGGCGCGTAGTTACGCGGGGCGATGTAGTACCAGCCCGTATCCGGGGTTAAGTTCATGACGCCCGTTCCCGCGAAGAGGCACTGGGAGCAAAAGCTCGTGCAGTCTCCGCCGTAAGGGGTAAAGTCCATGTAAGCGGGATTCCGCGATAGCGCCCATTTCCGCGCGTATTCGATGGCAAGCATTCTGTCGTAAATGAGGTCGCGCATGAAATCCCTCCCCGCCGGTCCATCCTATGCGCCGGGAACCGCGTGCGTCCGCGCGGCGTCTAATGGAACAAGGAGTTGAGAACCATGAAGAGATATATCCCCTATGAAAAGTTGAGCAAGCGTCAGAAGCGCGCGCAGAACCGCATGGCACGGCGCGATTGGGGCGTGTTGAACCCCGTCACCCGAAAACCCGAAAATCCCAAAGCCTATGACCGCGCAAAAATCCGGCGGGACGACGAATCCCGACCGGATTTTTTCTTTTTGGAAAACGTGGTATAATGGCACAGGAGGCGCTTGTCATGGAAAATTACGACCGGATCATGGAGGCTGAAATCGCGCGGCTTTCCGGGGAAAAGAAAAAACTTCTTCTGCACAGCTGCTGTGCCCCGTGTTCGACGCGCGCGCTGGAACTGCTCTCGGCTGCGTTTGATTTGACCGTTTACGATTATAACCCCAATATCGAACCGCGCGCGGAATACGAACACAGGCACGCTGAACAGGTGCGGCTGTGTTCGACCAAGGGAATCAAACTCGTCGAGGGGATGTGGGATCCCGCGCCGTTTCTCGAGGCGGCGCAGAGCCGCGGGGAGGAGCGGGAGGGCGGCGCGCGCTGTTTCATGTGCTACGAAATGCGGCTCTCGGGTGCGGCGTTGTATGCCAAGGAAAATGGGTTTGACTATTTTGCCACCACACTCACCGTAAGTCCGCATAAAAACGCACAAAAGCTCAACGAAATCGGCTTCCGGCTCGCAGACGCGGTCGGCATCGCGTTTTTGCCCACGGATTTTAAAAAGCGCGGCGGCTATCAAAGGTCGGTCGAGCTGTCGAAAGAGTACAGACTTTACAGGCAGGACTATTGTGGATGCCGGTATTCTGCCAGAAATTAATCGAAACTTTATTGACAAACGGTACACTGGAGCATATAATAAACAAAAATCACTGAGGGAGAACCTTCATGCACACTTACTTTGCGGCGACCGTCCTTACCCTAGTCGTACTGGCCTTCGTGCTTGTACGAATTATTGGCGTAGGAAAAAATGGCGCAGCCGCAAGTCGGGATACCCTCTAGAGGGAAAAGAAACCGAAAGCCCGCGGCACACGCCGCGGGCTTTTTTCTAAGGTAAGCGGTGCTTACCAATGCTCCGGGTTTCGCAAGGCGAGACCAAAGGGCGAGGACAGCGCACAGCGCTCCGCAGCCCGAAACCCGCGCGTTGCGCAAGCAAGGGGCGGGCAAGAAAGGGATTCGAGGTTTCGCGAAGCGGAACTGAAGGGCGAGGACAGCGCACAGC
>JAEZSP010000100.1 GCA_023421735.1 Bacillota bacterium
TGCCAGCGGGCTCCAGCGATTACCCGGGAGCGCGACGGGCCGCCGCATATGCTCCCCTATCAATCTTGCACCGGGTGGGGTTTACAGAGCGGACAAGTCGCCAAGCCGCTGGTGAGCTCTTACCTCACCTTTCCACCATCGCCCGCCTGCGCGGGCAGTCTATTTCTGTTGCACTTTCCTTGGAGTCGCCTCCACCGGCAGTTAACCGGCACCCTGCCCTACGGAGCTCGGACTTTCCTCAGACGGCAAAGCCGCCTGCGGCCGTCCGGCATGCTCAGACCAAATAATTATACCACATGCGGTCAGTCCTCGCAATAGAGAATCCTTCCGCAGTTGTCGCATTCAACCAGCTGATCCGTCTCCTGAATGCGCCTGAGCGTCGCGGAGGGGAGCTGCATGAAGCAGCCACAGCACTGTCCGTCCTGCAGCTTCGCCATGGGCGGCGTGGAATGCTGTTTGATCGACTTATACCGCTCAAGCAGCAGCGGATCGATCTTTTTGGATTCACGTTCGACGTCAGACCGCATCTGCGCAAGCTTTTGCGTGTCCGTCTTAAATTCCTTGTCGTACACTTCACGAATCTGGTCGTACTCCATCTTCGCCTTCGCGGCGCGCACGCGGATTTCCTTTTGCTGGGAATCGCGCGCATCGGCGTCTCGTCGCATCTTCTGGAGTTCCTGCTCGTAACGCACGAGAGAATCCATCAATTTCTGCATGGCCTCCATCTTCCGCGCGGCATCGTCGGCGTCAGATGGCGGGTTCTGATCGATCTCCCCGATCATGTCGGACAGAAGGCTGCTCAGCCGCTCCGCCTCGTCGTGCACGGCCTCAAACCTGTCCTGCATGACCGCGATCTCCTGCTCAATTTTCTTCATGTTTGTCTGCTGTTCCAGAAGAAAATTGCGGTGTTTAATCAGCGTCTGACGGTTTTCCGACTTGCGCATTTCCGCCTCGAAGTTATCCGCCGCAATGTCTACCTGCATAAAGTCCCAAAGTGTTTTCAGCTGCACGTTCATACCTCCATATTACAAGAACGGCTCATTGGCGCTCTCTGTGATTTCGATGTCGAGGCCGATGGATTTCAAAATCCCGGCCATGTGATGGACGGCTGGCTTCTCCGTCGCGGCGTGACCCGCTTCGAGTACGCACATGCCGCCGTCCAGCGCGGCACAAGCGCGGTGATAGCCGATCTCGCCCGTCACAAATGTGTCCGCGCCCGCCGTGCGGGCAATGGCTGTGTAATCGCCGCCCGCGCCGCCCAGAACGGCGATCCGGGAAACGATCGTCTCGGGATTTCCGTAACGTCTGACGACCCCGCCGAGCTTTTCCGCAATGCGATCTGCAAACGCGTAAAGCGCGGTCGGGCGAATCTGGCCGAGCCGGACGCCACTTTCCAGTGGAAGAACGCCCGTTAATCCGATCGCGTCCGCAAGCGCGTCGTTGACGCCGTTTCCTGCCGCGTCGTAGTTTGTATGCATGGCAACAAGGCTCTTTCGCTCCCGGATCAGGCGCGCAAGGAGTCGTCCTTCCGGGTCGTCCTCTATGAGGTTCTTGCGCCCGAAAAACAGGATCGGATGATGGGTTACGATGAGTTCTGCGCCCAGACACACGGCCTCGTCGAGCACCGCTTCGGTCAGGTCGAGCGCGCACAGCACGCGAGTGACCGTATTCTCCTTGCTGCCGGCGAGCAGACCCACGTTGTCGTAGTCCTCCGCGAGAGATGCCGGCATGCGCTTTTCGAGCGCAGTGCATATGTACTTTACCCGTACCATTGCGCGACCTCCTCCCAGATTGCCAACTCACGCCGCATGGCCTCATTGTCCACGCCACCCGCCGCCATGCCGGAAAGCGCCTTTTGGGCCACTTGCATTTTGAACTTCGCATAATCGTAAAGCTCTGCCGGGCGACGCTCCATGAGTACGGGGCCAACGAGAAGCGCCCGTTCGTCATAACGCGCCTCACCCGCCTCTGCTGCCATCACGGGATAGAGGCGGCGTCCGTCGCACACGATCCGCTCGTCCGAGATGCGAAAGCCGAGGTTCATCAGGGCCTTGCGCAGTTGTGCTTCCATCAGATTCGGCTGGAGCACCAGCCGGGTCGTTTTCAACCTCTCCCGTCCGCGCGCAACGATGCCCGAGATGGTTTCGCCGCCCATTCCTGCAATCACACAGACATCGGGCACCTGCGCAAGCGGCGCTACGCCGTCGCCGACATGGAAGAGCGCGCGCGCAGACAGGCCAAGCGTGGAAACGAGGCGTCGCGCCTTTTCGAGCGACGCCTCCGAGATGTCCGCAAACTGGACGCACGCGCACAAATCCCTTTGCAGCATGTATGCGCCGAGCCGCCCGTGGTCGCAGCCGATGTCCGCGAGTACGCGGCACGATCCGCACAGCTCGCTCAGCGCAAGCAGACGGGAATCGACGAAGATCGAACCGCGGGGCATCAGTCGATGGAATCCTTGAGCTTTCTGGAGCGGCTGGGATGCCGGAGTTTGCGAAGCGCCTTTGCCTCGATCTGGCGGATGCGTTCGCGCGTCACCTTGAATTCCTTGCCGACTTCTTCCAGCGTGCGCGCGCGGCCGTCCTCAAGTCCGAAACGGAGCTTCAGAACCATCTCCTCGCGCGGCGTGAGGGTCGACAAAACGCTCATGAGCTGCTCTTTGAGGAGCGTGAACGCCGCGGCCTCCGCGGGTGCCGGCGCGTCGTCATCAGGAATAAAGTCGCCCAAATGACTGTCTTCTTCCTCGCCGATGGGCGTTTCGAGGGACACCGGTTCCTGCGCGATCTTGATGATCTCGCGCACCTTATCCTCAGAGATACCCATTTGCTCTGCGATCTCCTCGGGTTGCGGTTCGCGGCCATACTCCTGCAGGAGCTGGCGGGAAACGCGGATCAACTTGTTGATCGTTTCCACCATGTGGACGGGAATCCGGATGGTGCGGGCCTGATCCGCGATGGCGCGGGTAATCGCCTGACGAATCCACCAGGTGGCGTAGGTGGAAAACTTATAGCCCTTGCGGTAATCGAACTTTTCAACCGCCTTGATGAGGCCAAGGTTTCCCTCCTGAATCAGGTCGAGAAACAGCATGCCACGCCCGACATAGCGCTTGGCGATGGACACGACGAGCCTGAGGTTTGCCTCGCTGAGGCGCTTTTTGGCCTCCTCGTCGCCTTCCTCCATGCGCTTTGCCAGATCAATTTCCTCATCGGCCGTCAGAAGCGGTACCTTGCCGATTTCCTTCAAGTACATACGCACCGGGTCATCGATCGAGACACCCTCGGGAACCGAAATATCAATTTCCTCCTCGGGCATTTCCGAGAGCATGACAGGCTCGGGAACCGCGTCGTCTTTGACAACTTCTATGTTCAAGCCGGAAAGGGTATCGAGAATGCGGTCAAACTGCTCCGAGTCAAGTTCCACGTCGCCCAACATTTCAACGATTTCCTTGTATGTCAGAACTCCCTTTGCCTTACCGGTCTCGATCAGTTCGCGCACGCGCACTGCCATCGCCTCGGCGCTCGCCTTGTTCATATGGGGCCACTCCTTTCGACCGGTCAATTGCGCGCTTCCCGCATAAGTTCGCTGATGCGCGCCAACAGTTCCTTCTTTTGTTCAGCATCGGCCGTCGGAAGCTGTTCCTTCAGCCGTTCGATTTGTTCCTTGCGTCGCCTGCCGCGAATCGACGCGAGCATGTCTTTTGCCATGTCGAGCGCGATCGCCGGATCGTCCGGCAATTGTTCGACGTTCAAATCAGCCATGAACTGCGCGCGCGCATCGTCGTCCAAATTGACGACAAACGCGGAGACGGGATTCCCCTCAAGGAGCCACTGCGCCGCGCGAGCATTTACCCCCGCGTCGAAGTCATCCGGAGAAATGGTCTCCGGGGGAATAAGCCCCTTCGCAGCCAGCGCGATGAGCGTTCCCTCCGCGCGGGAGGCCTTGATCGGGTTTTGTTCACGACGTGCACGCGGGGTAAATTCCCTTTGCGGCGTCACGGCCCCCACCTGCCTGGCGAGGATGTCGCGGTCGTAACCCGTTTCGTTTGCAAGTCTTCGCAGATGATTTTCCGCCTCCACGGGGTTTTTGATCGTTCGAATGATTGCGCATGCGGCGAGCGCATAGCGGGTCATGCCGTCCTGGGTCGAGAGATCCAGATCATCCTTTGCGCGGAGCATGCGGTATTCGGTTCCCTCGATCTTGCGCAGGTTTTCAAAACCCGCAAGGCCCATCGCCTTGACAAAGTCATCCGGATCCATGCCGGCGGGGTAGTCGATTACCCGCGTTTTGAGTCCGGCCGCATCGAGGATGTCGAGCGCGCGAAGCGCCGCCTTGCGTCCCGCGGCGTCTCCATCATAGCTTATCCAAACCTCGCCCGCGTAACGCTTCATCAGAAGAGATTGTTCTTCCGTCAGCGCAGTGCCCAGCGTCGCGACGGCGCCCTTCACGCCGTACTTTGATAAAGATACCACGTCCATGTATCCTTCAACCAGAACCAGATGCCCCACCTGTCGTTCTTTTTTCGCATCATTCAACGCATAAAGGTTGTTGCGCTTGTTGAACACCGGGGTGTCCGGGGTATTGAGATACTTGGGTTGCCCATCGCCCATCGCGCGTCCGCCAAAGCCCAGCACCTTGCCTTGGGGACTGAGGATGGGAAAGATCACGCGCGCGCGAAACATATCATAGGAACGACCATCGCGCACGCCGATGAGGCCGGCTTCCTGCAGCTCTTCGCGCCGAAATCCCTGGCTTTCGAGTTCCCGCAAAAGATCGTCCCAGCCCGCGGGCGATGCGCCGAGGCCAAAGTGCCGAATGTTCGCGTCCGAAAGGCCGCGGCCGTAGAGATACTTGAGTGCTTCTGCGCCCTCGTCGGTCCATAAAAGTGCGTGAAAATAGCGTGCCGCCGCTAGGTTGGCTTCGTAAATCCGTGCGCGCGTACCCTGCGTGATCCGTGGGCCAGGCGTATCGTCGTCCGGGAGCTCCATATGTGCGCGCTCGGCCAGATGCTTCACGGCTTCCGGAAACTCCATGCGCTCCATGTCCATCACAAAATTGAAGACAGTGCCGCCCTTGTGACAGCCAAAGCAATAATAGAGCTGGCTCTCGCTGTCTACACTAAAGGACGGCGTCTTTTCGTTGTGAAACGGGCACAGACCCCAGAAGCGTTTACCCTTCTGCTTCAGCCTCACATACTCGCCGACGACTTCCTCAATGGGAGCCCTCGTGCGAAGCTCTTCCAGCCATGTGTCGGTAAACCTTCCCGCCATCTGTTCCCCTTCACCTTTATGATGATCCCCTGCCGCATTGAGCGACTGTATATATCATTCGCCGGAAATGACAAATATCCTGCATGTACCGGGCAAAATACATCAATTTGTCAGTCATCCTTCAAATGCCTGCGTATCAATTATTCCCCGCACCCATGGTATATACAACATACCCCGCGCAAAACCCTTTGCCACCCCGGATTTTAACAATTTATAAACGTTCTAATTCATTTTGGCGAACATTTTTCGCTATTTTTTCGCAAACAGTTGATTTCGCTCGTATCCGTGCTATAATCAGACTATCTCGTTGAGTGGGAGGGTATGTGATGAGCTTCCATCCCGAATTTGTGTATGTGATGTTCTCGGCGACCGACTGTTCGATCGGCCGCTTTATTCGTAAAATGACCCGGAGTAAGTACAACCATGTGTCCGTGAGCTTCGACCCAGACATGCAGAGCCTCTACTCCTTTGCGCGCTACCACAAGACCGCGCCGTTTTACGCGGGCTTTGTCGAGGAATCGCTCATGCGCTATCAGCTTACCGGAAGGCAGGCTACCGTCAAGGTATGCAGAATTCGGCTTTCCGATCAACAGGCCGCGACGCTGCGATACGCGGTCGACGAGGTGCAGACCTCACAGGTCGAGTACATATACAACTACCTCTCCGCGCTCACGTTCCTCGCCCGCAAGCGCTTTGACGTACCGCACGCGTTTACATGCGTGGACTTCGCGGTGTGGCTGCTCTCCCGTGCGGGGATCGCGGAAGTACCGGATACGTTTTTCACGATCGAGGATCTTGAAGCCGCGCTGTCGGCGTATGTAATCTTCGAAGGAGAAAGCCAATTTTACGCGGATGCACTCACATGGGGAAACGATGCTTACGCGGATCATCTCACCCGCAGAAGCTCCGTTATCGGCACCGCAACCATCCTCGGAAAGCTGTTTTACCGGACGGTCGCCCGCTTCATGTAAGATTGACACCACAGTTCAATATATGCTATAATTCCTTAGCCGCGGCGCAAACCAGTTTTTACCTCCGTGGCACAATATATTGTGCGCATTTCAATCATATGCACAATATGTAGTGTCTCAATCAGAAAAAACTGGCTTTTCATTTGTGCTGCGTAATTCTGAGCAAATCTTCAGGAGGCGCGGTATGGTCTATAATGAAATTAAGCATATATTGCCTCATTTTACGTTCACGGGAAAGTACGTCGATGGAATCGAGCTGACGAGCGGGAATATCAACAACACGTACCGACTCGCATACGACGTGGACGGTCAATCCGAGTTCTACACGCTCCAGCACATCAATAAATATGTATTCAAGCGTCCGGGCGACGTGATGGGAAACATCGAGCGTGTCACCGATCATCTTATGCACGCCTACGAGCGGCAATCAATCGATCCCGCGCGTCATGTGCTCACGCTCATCCCCGTGCGCGAGGGCGGATACCTCCATCAGGACATGGAGGGAAATTATTGGCGTGCGTACCGCTATATCACGGACACCACAGCCTACGATGCGCCGAAAAAGGATCAGCACCTGTTTGAGACGGGCCGCGCATTTGGCGAATTTCAAAAACTTCTGTGTGATTTTCCGGTCGATATGCTCTATGATACCATCCCGGACTTTCACAATACGCAGCGGCGCTTCTACGCATTCGTGGCGTCGGTCGCAGCCGATAAGGCGGATCGCGTCTGCAAGGTCGACGATGAGATCGAGTTCATGTTTGAACACAGAAAGCTGATGAACGCGATCGTGAAAAAAATGCAGGACGGGACGATTCCCCTGCGCGTCACGCATAACGACACCAAGATCAACAACGTGCTCATCGACGACGAGACGGATACCGCCCTTTGCGTGATCGACCTCGACACCGTGATGCCCGGTTCCTCTCTCTACGATTTCGGCGACGCAATCCGCTTCTGCGCATCCACCGCCCCCGAAGATGAGGAGGACATTTCAAAAATATCGCTCGACATGAATAGGTTCCGGCTGTTTACGGAAGGCTTTTTGAGCCAGGTCAACGGCTTTTTGACCGAGGCGGAGATTCGTGATTTGCCGCTGGGCGTGCTCGTGATTACCTGCGAACTGGCGATGCGGTTTTTGACGGATTACATCGACGGCGATCTGTACTTCAAAGTCCGCTCGCCGGAGCACAACCTCGTGCGCGCAAGGGCACAGATCGCTCTTCTCAAGGATATGGAGAACAAGCGCGGCGAAATGCAGCGCATCGTAGACGATTTAATCAAATAAGGGGGGATACGGATGGATGTGAAGGCAGTCGTCAAGAAAATGACTCTGGAAGAAAAGGCGGGCATGTGCTCAGGATCGGACATGTGGCACCTGAAGGGCGTTGCGCGGCTGGGCATTCCGTCCGTTATGGTAACCGACGGCCCGCACGGCCTGCGCAAGCAGGTGGGCTCGTCCGATCATCTGGGACTCAACGAATCGGTCGTTGCGGTCTGCTTCCCCACCGCCGCGTCACTTGCATCGACGTTTGACCGCGCGCTCATCCGGGAAGTCGGTGAGGCACTCGGTGACGAATGCCAGGCGGAAGACGTCGCCGTCATTTTGGGTCCCGGGGCGAACATCAAGCGCAGCCCCCTGTGCGGCAGAAACTTCGAATACTTCAGCGAGGATCCGTACCTCACAGGCGAAATGGCAAAATCGCACATCGCGGGCGTGCAATCGAAAAACGTCGGCACGAGCCTGAAGCATTATGCGGTCAATAATCAGGAAACGCGGCGCATGACGATTGACGCGCGCCTGGATGAACGGACACTGCGGGAAATCTATCTCGCGGGCTTTGAGAAGGCCGTCGTGGAGGCAAAACCATGGACGGTCATGTGCTCCTACAACAAAATCAACGGGACTTACGGATGTGAAAATCCGCATACGCTCACAGAGATTCTGCGCGAAGCCTGGGGATTTGAAGGCTATGTCATGACCGATTGGGGCGCGATGAACGACAAGATTGCGTCCATCCAGGCGGGTCTCGAGCTCCAAATGCCGGGGGGCGATGCGTCTGCCGACCAAAAACTCGAAAACGCCGTGAAAAGCGGCGCGTTGGACGAGGCGATCCTTGACCGCGCGTGCGAGCGAATCCTTTCGGTCACCATGCGCTATGTGGAAAACCGTCGGCCCGAAACAAAATTCGATCGCGCCGCGCATCACGCTCTCGCGCGGAAAGCCGAAGCCGAGGGCTGCATCCTTCTGAAAAACAACGGTGCCTTGCCGCTGAAAAACGACGCAAAGGTGGCCATCATCGGGAAATTTGCCGCCGAGCCCAGTTATCAGGGGGGCGGCAGCTCGCACATCAATTCCTGGAAGGTGGAAACCGCCATTGACGCGTTCAAGGAGTATGGCGGCACGGTTACCTATGCGCAGGGATATGTGACCGACAAAGACGAAGATGATTTGCAGCTGCTCGACGAGGCATCGAAAGTCGCTGCCGCATCGGACGTGGCGATTGTGTTCGCGGGGATGCCGGCCCGTTTCGAAAGCGAAGGTTTCGACCGCAAGCATCTGGATTTACCCGAGTGCCAAAATCAGCTCATTTCGGTCGTGGCAGACGTGCAACCCAACACGGTGGTGGTCCTGCACAACGCATCCGCGGTCTCGATGCCATGGCTCCGAAAGGTTTCCGCGGTGATTGAGGCATATCTGGGCGGCGAAGCGGTTGGCGGCGCGATCTACGACGTGGTGACCGGAAAGGTCAACCCGTCCGGAAAGCTCGCGGAAACGTTCCCGAATCGGATCGAGGACACGCCGGCTTTTCTTCACTTCCCCGGGTATGACGACGTAGTCGAATACCGGGAGGGAATTTACGTCGGCTATCGCTATTACGACACGAAAAAGATGGATGTTCTATTCCCCTTCGGCCATGGGCTGAGCTATACGACCTTTGCGTATTCCGATCTCAAAATCGACAAGACCGAGATGACAGACGCGGAAACCGCAGTCGTTTCGTGCGCGATTACAAACACGGGCAGAGTTTTCGGGAAAGAAGCAGCGCAGCTCTATGTGACGCGCAAGACCGAGGGCGTACCGCGCGCGATGCGTGAACTCAAGGGATTTGAAAAAGTTGCGCTCGCACCCGGTGAAACAAAAAGGGTCAGCTTCACGCTGGATCAGCGCTCGTTCGCGTACTTCAACGCGGAATCGAACGCGTGGGCCGTCGAAGAGGGCACATACGGCATCGAAATTGGCGCATCGTCGCGCGCGATCAAGCTTGAGGGCGAGATGCTTGTGCGCCCCATCAAGCCGTATTGCAGGCCGTTTACGCTGAACAGCACGCTTGGCGATCTTCTGAAAAACGCCGTCGCCGCGCCGGTCATCCAGAACATACTCAAATCTGCGTTCCCCATGCCGGAGGATGGCGCACCCATGCTCGGCATGGAAGGCGGCATGATGGATTTATTCGCAAGCATGCCGATCCGATCCATGATCAGCTTCTCGGGCGGCGCGTTTACGCAGGAGCAGGCGCAGGCGCTTCTCGACGGGATCAATGCAAGCCTGACATAGATCGAATCCGTACGATCTCGCCCCGCGACCTACGCCGCGGGGCCTTCCTTTTTCGACTCGGAACGAAAAGCAACCAATCGGACATGATGCGCCCGCCCGCGTTCCACGCGCGGGCGGGCGATTTGTGTCTTTTTGAATTTCAATCTGTACGGCATCCCTATCGTCTGGACTTGTCGTAAGGGATTCCCTCTGCCTTTGGTGCGCGGGACTTTTTCGACGTGAGGACGAGGAGAATCATCGTTACGACGTAGGGAAGCATGAGATAGATATATTCGCTGGACTTGACGCCCTTAAAGCTCGGCATGAAGGGGATGGAGGACGCATAGGAGCCGAGAATTTTGAACAGAGCGAAGAAGAGCGACGCGCCGAGGATGCTCAGCGGCTTCCAATTGCCGAAGATCATGACGGCGAGTGCGAGGAAGCCGTAGCCGGCAACGGAGGCTTGAAAGCCCGATCCCGCCGCAACGGTGAACGCGAACCCGCCAATGCCAGCAAGGAAGCCGGACATACAAACGCCGATGTAGCGCAGGCGATATACATTGATGCCAACCGAATCCGCCGCCTGCGGATGTTCGCCGCATGCGCGCAGACGCAGCCCGAGCCGCGTCTTGTAGAGGATCACGGCGACCGCGATCAAGAGAATGACCGCAACGGGCGTCGTGATGTACATGGACTTGAAAAACAGCTTTTCGAAAAACGCCTGTGCGCTCTGCCAGAAACCCGCGCCGTAGACCGCGCCCGAAGGAACGGCGGTGATGCGCGTCCAGGATGGAATGAGAATGGTTGTATTTCCCTGTCCCTGGATCGCCCACGTAAGAACAACCGCAAATGCGGGTGCAAGCTGGTTGAGCGCGGTTCCGCCGATGGTCTGATCGGCCTTCAGATTGATGGACGCAAACGCGAGCAGCAACGAATAGACCACGCCCGCAAGCGCCGCGCACGCGACCGCCGCGAGCACGAAAAACTGCGGATTCGCGTCTATGGTATGAAGAACGAAACTCTGCCATGATGTCAACGCGCCGCCTGCATTCAAAACGAGTTCCGCAGCGTCATAGACCTTGTTGAGTCCCGAGAGGATCAATGTCGAGATCAGGCCGCCGACGATCATGACGCCCTCAAGTGCGATATTGATGACGCCCGAGCGTTCCGAACACATGCCGCCCAGTGCCACGAGTAAAAGCGGCACCGCAAAGAGGATGGTCGAGCTGAGGATATCCGCCAATGTCATCATTGCGCGTCGCCTCCATTCTCCGCTTCTTCAAGCTTCTGCCGTTTTCGCACCATGAATTTGTTGATGACCTCGCGCATGAGCAGCGAGAAAGCGCTCAGATAGATGATTGCCGCGATGATGATGTCGATGATCTCCTTGGCAAATTCAGGCTGCAGCGCATCGCCGCCAACCTGTATATAGGAGATAAACAGCGCCGAAAAGATGGTTCCCGCGGGATTCGATGAGGCGAGCAGCGCCACCGGAATTCCGTTAAAGCCCATGGTGAGCAGCACCTTTTCGATGACAAACTGCGCGGTGCCGCTCAGGTAATACAGCGCACCGCCCGCACCCGCGAGCGCGCCGGAGATCACCATCGAAAGAACGATCGAGCGCTTTGGATTGATACCCGCGTATTGGCTGGCGTTTCGGTTATAGCCGCAGGCCTTGAGTTCGTAACCAAACGTCGTCCTGGACAGAACGATCCATACGATAATCGCGATCAGGACCGCGAGAAAGATGCCGATGTTCATATAATTGGAACCCATGAGCGCATCGAGGCCGAGCTTGGGAAGGATCGCATCCTTGTTCGCAATCGCGAGGGCGGCTGTCTTATTCTTATAGGGCGCGCCCCATGCGCTCGCGAGCATGAGCGGCATGTTATTGAAAGAGAGGTTCACGGCGAAAAGCGCGATCCAGTTGAACATAATGGAGGTGATGACCTCGTTGACATTGAAAAACGCCTTGAAGAGGCCGGGAATTGCGCCCCAGATTGCGCCGCCCATCATCGCCGCAAAAATGCACACATACCACGGCATCCGAAACTGGATCGCCGCGACGAGCGCAAAAAAAGCGCCCATGGTGTACTGGCCGGAAGCCCCGATGTTAAATAGTCCCGTCTTGAACGCGAAGCCGACCGAAAGACCGGTCATCAAAAGTGGGGCGGCTGTATAGAGAACCTTCGCAAACTTTTCCGTACTCTTGAAGCCGGTGGTGAGAATATTGACAAGTCCGTTTGACGATGCCGACGGATTGAAGATGATCAGTAGCACATAGCCAACCAGAAGGCCGATCAGGATCGAAACGACGGAAGCGATGACGTTGACGATGCCCCGCTTTTTCATGCGCCCACCTCCTGCCGCTTCGCGCCCGACATATAAAGGCCCAGTTCCCCGACCGTGGTCGTTTTCGGATCAAACGCACCGACGATCTCGCCCTCGTACATGACGAGGATGCGGTCTGAGACGTTCATGACCTCGTCAAGTTCGAGTGAGACAAGGAGAACGGCCTTGCCCGCATCGCGCTGGGCGACGAGCTGACTATGGATATACTCGATGGCGCCCACGTCGAGACCGCGCGTGGGCTGCACCGCCACGAGAAGCGGCGCATCCATGTCAATCTCCCGGCCGACGATGGCCTTTTGCTGGTTGCCGCCGGACATGGAGCGAACAATCGTATCGGCGCCCTGTCCGCTTCTGACATCATACTGTTCGATGAGGCGATCCGCATACTGTTCGACTTCTGAAAAGCGGATAAAGCCGTGCGATTCGAACGGCCTGTGCCAATATTTCTGCAGAACGAGATTTTCTGCAAGCGTGTAATCGAGGATCAGGCCATGCTTGTGGCGATCCTCGGGAATGTGGCTCATGCCCTGAACGCTGCGCTGGCGAATGGAGGCATGGGTAATGTCCTGTCCCATGAGGGAAATCGTCCCCGCATGCGCCTTTTCAAGCCCGGTGAGCGCGGCGACAAACTCCGTCTGTCCGTTGCCTTCGATGCCCGCGAGGCACACGATTTCGCCCGCACGCACATCGAGCGAGACGTTTTTGACACTGTCGCCCTTGTGGGTGCGTGATTTGACGGAAAAATTGCGCACAGACAACACGATTTCGCCCGGTTCTCTGTCCGCTTTCTCGACGAAAAAACTCACATCGCGCCCCACCATCATGCGCGAAAGTTCCTCTTTATTTGTATCCTTTATGTCAACGGTGCCGATGCGCTGTCCCTTGCGCAGAACGGTAACGCGGTCGGCCACCGCCATGATCTCGTTCAGCTTGTGGGTAATAAACAGAATGGACTTTCCTTCATGCGCGAAGGAGCGCATGATCTCCATCAGCTCGTCGATTTCCTGCGGCGTAAGAACCGCAGTCGGCTCGTCGAGAATGAGAATCTCGTTGTCGCGGTAGAGCATTTTGAGGATTTCGACGCGCTGCTGCATACCGACCGAGATGTCCTCGATCTTCGCGTCCGGATCGACGCGCAGGGCATATCGCTCGCTCAGTTCCATGACCTTCTTGCGCGCCTTGGCCTTCTCAAGAAAGCCCAGATGGGTATCTTCCGCACCGAGGATGATATTGTCAAGTACGGTAAAGACTTCGACCAATTTAAAGTGCTGGTGCACCATGCCGATGCCAAGCGCGTTGGCGTCGTTTGGATTCTGAATCCGAACTTCCTGACCGTTTTTGAGAATTTTGCCCTTCTCTGGCTGATACATGCCGAACAGCACGCTCATCAGCGTCGACTTTCCGGCACCGTTCTCGCCCAGCAGCGCGTGAATCTCACCCTTGCGCAATTGCAGGGTGACGTCGTCATTGGCCTTGATGCCCGGAAATTCTTTGGTAATTCCATGCATCTCAATCACATACGCATGCATCGCGTCACACCCTTAACGTTTCATTGTCCAGATAGGAACGAGGGGTCAGACGATCGCCTGACCCCTTTTTTCACGGTAAGACCGGTTATTCCATGTAGTCCACGGTAGAATTGGTGACCGTGGGCTCCACGTCGATCGCGGCGGAGATTTCCACTTCGCCGGCCTGCACCTTGGCAAAAAGAGCATTATACTCGTCAACGGTAAACTTCTGGAAGCGCCAAGAGGTATCAGCTGTGGGAAGGCCCACGCAGTCTTCCGCGGCACCGAGCGTCGCGGTCTGTCCCGCATAGGCCTCGGGCCACACGCCGCCGTTGTTATACAGATCGTTTAGCGCCAGAACGACCGAGTTCTTGATGCCCTTCATCGCGGAGGTGATGATGGTATCGGAGACGAAATACTGGTCGGTGTCAACGCCGATGACCTTGCCGTCGGCCTCTTCAGCGGCTGCGCAAGCGGAGAGATAGATGCCGCCGCCGCAGGAGAATACGACCTCGGTGCCTTCCGCGTACCAGCCGGACATCTTGACCTTGATGTCGTCGTTGGGCGCGAACACGCCGGAGTACCAATACTTGATCTCAATCTGAATGCCCAGTTCGGCTGCCGCGGCGTCCGCGCCCTGCACGTAGCCGTAACCATAGCGAACGACGGCGGGAACCGCCATGCCGCCCAGGAAGCCGAGCTTGGTGTAGCCGTCCATCACGGCCGCATAGCCCGCCAGATAGCCGGCCTGCTCCTCGCGATAGAGGATGTTGTGGACGTTCGTGCCGGTCTTATAATCGGAGTAATCCGCGCTGTGCGGCTGACCGTCGATGAGCAGGAAGTTCACATCGGGATACTGATCCTGCACGTCGTAAATGGCTTCCTCAAAGAGATAGCCGGGGCAAACGATGACCTTCGCGCCCTTATCGATGGCGGTCTTGATGGACTCGACGCGCGCCTCGGTGGAATCCTCGGTGGGCCGATAGTAGGCGTAGGTGTAGCCTTCGCCTTCCGCAAAGGCCTGAACGCCTTCCCACGCGGACTGGTTGAAGGACTGATCGTCGATATTGCCGACGTCGGTAACGAGCGCGATCTCGTATGTATCATCGGCAAACGCAATCGATCCGACGAGAAGCATCGAGACGACCAACAGGGCGGAGAGAATTTTTTTCATGATGATCCTCCTTGCGACGGTATATTGAGGCTCTGCCCCAATTGTGATTATTATATCAGACTTATGAAAGAAAGAAAAGTCAAAATATATGGATTCATTGATTCCGCTGTGCTATAATACCCATATTCTGAGATACGGAGGGGTTCCGATGAAATTTTGGAAGGAATTCAAGCAGTTTGCATTCAAGGGGAATGTGATCGATCTGTCCGTCGGCATCATCATTGGCGCTGCGTTTACGGGAATCGTCAACTCGCTGGTGAAGGACATCTTCACACCGCTGATTTCCCTTGCGACCAGGGGCATCGATTTTACCACGATGGGCATCGCACTCGGCGAGGGCGAGGATGCGGCCGTCTTTGCGTACGGAAACTTCATTCAGGCAGTCATCAATTTCCTGCTCGTCGCCGTATGCGTCTTTCTCTTCGTCAAGTTCGTCAATAACCTCAAAAGGAAGCCCGAACCCGCTCCTGTAAAACCCGTGCGCAAGTGCCCCTTTTGCTATGGCGAAATCGACGACAAGGCAACCCGTTGTCCGCATTGCACAAGCATGCTCGACGTGAATGAGTAAGAGCGCAAAGGGATCTTTTTTCCTCCTGTCCGCCGCGCTCGTCTGGGGACTCGCATTCGTCGCGCAGAAGTTTGCGGCGGGCAATATCGGCGCATTGACGTTCATTTGCATGCGTTCACTCGTCACATGCGCCGTGCTCATCCCTATCTGTGCGATCCGGCTGCGGCGCGCGAAGGGTAAGATCGCGCTGAAGGAGCATCTTTTGCCCGGATCCATTATGGGGGTGCTGACGTTTGGGGCCATCGCGCTCCAGCAGTGGGGCCTTGTATTTACCTCCGCAAGCAAGTCCGGGTTTGTTACAGCGCTCTACATTATCATCGTTCCGCTCACGGGTCTTTTTTTTCGCAGAAGGCCGGGATTCAACCTGTGGATCGGCGTCATTTTCGCGCTGACCGGAACGGCGCTGTTGTCGCTCAATTTCCGCAGCGGATTTTCGGTTGGCCTCGGTGAGATTCTGACATTCGGCTGCGCGGTCGTGTTTTCAACGCACATCATCTATGTCGACACCCACGCGCAGGGGCTTGACGCGACGCTGCTGTGCGCCATACAGTTTGCCGTTTCATTCATACTCGGCGGTGCCGGCATGTTCGTGTTTGAATCGCCGTCGCTTTCTCAGGTAATGGGCAACGCGGCGAGTATCCTTTATGTCGGCGCAATTTCCGGCGCGGTTGGTTACACATTCCAGTTGATTGGGCAAAAGCACGCGGAACCGGCGCTCGCTTCCCTTCTCATGTGCATGGAAAGCGTTTTTGCGGCGCTGGGCGGTTGGATCATCGCAGGAGAGGTTTTACGCCCCATCGAGTATGTCGGCTGTATCCTGATGTTGGCCGGATGTGTTTTTGCACAGCTTCCACGCAATTTCATCGCACGTTTAGAGACCAAAGTCGGCAAATGATAGACCGAGGTCTTTTTTTATTTCTGCCATATTTGCGCGTTGCGCAGATCACGACCGCCGGAATTTTCGCCCCGACGATATACCTGATAAATGTAACCGAAATCACCTTCATTTGGTCGGAATTTCCAGGTAAGTCTTACTATATTTAGTTACATAGTTTTGCTGTTTTTCATTGACGCACAAACCAATAAATGGTAAAATCCATACATGTAACCGGATGGACCTGGAATAAGGAGGATACATATGACGCGTGCACTGAGACGATATCTGGCGCTTGCCCTTTCCTTCCTGCTCATATTATCGACTGCGGCGCCAGTCGCAACATATGCTGAGGGAACTGCGGAAACGCCCCAGCCAACCGTAGAAGTCGTCGAGCAGCAGGCGTCTGATCCACCCCCAACGCCGACTGCAAAGCCGACGGTTTCAGTAACCGCAACGCCAACGGTTGCGCCGACCGCTGTGCCGACGGTTGCGCCGACTGCAAAGCCGACGGTTGCAGTAACCGCAACGCCGACCGCTGTGCCGACGGTTGCGCCGACTGCAAGGCCGACGGTTGCAGTAACCACAACGCCGACCGTTGCGCCAAGCATCGAACAAACGGATGAGCCAGCCCAAGAAGCGACTGCGGAACCCGTCGAAACCGCAACTGCAGAACCGAGTGCGGAACCGACTAAAATCACGACCGCGGAACCGAGTGTGGAACCCACGCCGGAGCCAACCCCCTCTCCCCTTCTCTCCGTCTCTCTGGACAAATCCGAACTTACATTATATATCGGTGAATCAAACGTCCTGACCGCGCTGACCGAACCGCAGGATGCCGCGACGCTCCTCGTCTGGGCCTCGAGCGACGAAACCGTAGCAACCGTCGATGAAAACGGCGTCGTGACCGCCGTTTCAGCCGGAAGCGCCACGATTTCACTGTGTGCGCAGGACGTATGCGATCTGTCCGCACAATGCGTGGTTACTGTTCCGCAGCCGATTTCCTCCATCGCCGTTTCGGGACAGGCGCGCATTCAGGTCGGAAAATCATATCCGCTTACGGCGGCAGACGGCGAGACAGCCATCGCGCAGGAACTGATCAAATGGACAAGTTCCGATGATACGATTGCGACCGTCGACGACATGGGCATCGTGACCGGCGTTTCGATTGGGTGCGCCGTCATCACCGCAACCGCGCTGGATGGTTCCGGCCTTTCAACGGATTTCGCCGTTGAAATCCTGCGGGCGACGATTGTCATTCAAACAAAAAACAATAAAAAGTTTTCAGCGGCGGTTACCGAGAACAACAACGAAGCCGAAGAAGCCATGGCCTCCTTGTCGAGTACCGCGCGCGCGGGCAACACAAAATTTAAGCTGATGCGCTTGGTTCTCAAGACGAAAGGGAAAGACAATCTGGGCATTGATGATTTCAACCCGGACATCATCATTGCGAACAACGACCATCGCTTTGTCATCCAGTTTACGACCGTGGAGGAAACGGAAGCGGCGTACGATCAGCTTTCGAATTCCAAATTTGTCAAATACGTCGATGTGGACAGCATTGCGTCGATCACCACGAAGAGTGATTACAGCTATAATTCGTGGGGTGTTTCAACGATGCAGGCAGACGTTGCGGGCGAATACCTGGCAACGGTTACAAGCTCATCGCTCAAAGTCGGGGTTGTCGACAGCGGCATCTCGGCGCACAGCTTCATCGGATCAAAGCTGATCGCAGGCTACGACTATGTAGACGGCGACAATGATCCCTCGGATTTAAATGGGCACGGTACGCACGTTGCGGGGACGATCGTTGACATGACACAGGCTTTGAACGTGTATGTCGTCGCGTATCGCGCATTTGATGCCTCGGGCAACGGTTATACATCGGACATCACAAACGCAATCATCGACGCGGCCGACGACGGATGCAAGGTCATCAATCTGAGTGCGCGCGGCGTCTATTCGACGACTGGGTATAACCTCTACCTGAACGCCATTCAATACGCAACCTCAAAGGGGGCGACGTTCTGCTGCGCCGCGGGAAACGATTCGAGCAATACATCCAACTATGTCCCCGCATGCATCACAACGCCCGGTTGTATCGTCGTCGCCTCTGTCGGCTCTTCCCTGAAACAGAGCTATTTTTCCAATTACGGCTCCTCGGTTGACGTCTGCGCACCGGGCGAATCGATCTATAGCTGTCGCTATACGGGCGGTTTCGTCTACATGAGCGGCACGTCGATGGCGACGCCGCACATCTCCGCGGCCTGCGCGATCATTAAACTTGCATATCCGGGCTACAGCCCGTCCCAGGTCGAGAGCGCACTCAAGGACATGTGCACGGATCTTGGCGCAACAGGCTATGACACCGCGTATGGTTTCGGCATTCCGAACCTTTTGTCCATTGCGAAGGTAGAGGCGGAACCGACGGATGTCACGATTTCGGCGCCTCAAACGACGTTAAACATCGGTGGAAGCGTACAGCTTTCTGCGACGGTGTCGCCATCTGCCGCAAATTCTAACATTATCTGGTCGTCGTCTGACCAAAGCATCGCAACCGTTTCCACGAGTGGATACGTGACCGCCATCGCGCCCGGTGTCGTCTCCATCACCGCAACCACGAGCAACAGTTTGACCGATTCCGTCAACATCACAGTGCTCTACGACGCGGCAACGGGCGTTACGGTGTCCGCGCCGCAGTCCACGCTCGCAGTCGGAAGCGGCATGCAGCTGACGGCAACCGTCGCCCCGGCGACCGCAAATCAGACGGTCACGTGGTCTTCGTCAAATAATAGCGTCATAACGGTTTCCGCGAGCGGATATGTGACCGCCATCGTGCCCGGCACCGCGCGCATCACCGCGACCACCGGCAACGGCAAGACCGGGTACGTCGATTTAACCGTTCCGTACGACGCGGCAACGGGCGTTACGGTAACCGCGCCGCAATCCACGCTCGCAGTCGGAAGCGGCATGCAGCTAACGGCAACCGTCGCCCCGGCGACCGCAAATCAGACGGTCACATGGTCTTCGTCCGATACGGCTGTTCTTACCGTTTCCGAAACCGGATATGTGACGGCAGTCGCCGTCGGTACCGCGCACATTTCCGCGACAGCAGTCAATGCAACGACAGGTACAATCGACCTTACGGTTCCTTATCCCGTTGCGTCGAAGGTTGACGTCACGGCACCACAGGAAACGGTGGCGATTGGAAAAGGCATGCAGCTGACGGCAACTGTGTCCCCCGCGATGGCGGATCAAAGCGTTACTTGGAATTCCTCCGATGCGGACATCATGACGGTTTCCGCGAGCGGATACGTGACCGCGGTTGCGCTTGGCACCGCGCGCATCACCGCAACCACCGGCAACGGCAAGACCGGGTACGTCGATTTAACCGTTCCGTACGATGCGGCAACGGGCGTTACGGTGACCACCCCACAGTCAACGCTTACCGTTACAGGCACCGCGCAGCTTACATCGACCGTCTCCCCCGCAATCGCCGATCAGGCGGTCACCTGGTCGTCTTCCGACGATGCCGTTGCAACCGTATCTGCGAGCGGCTTTGTGACGGCGATTGCAGCGGGCAACGTACGCATGACCGCAAAGGCCGCCGACGGCCTCATGGGATTTGTTGATCTCACCATTTTATACGACGCGGCCACGAAGGTGCTTCTCTCCGTTCCCGCCACCAATCTGGCGCTTGGATCGAGCATGGAACTCTGTGCAACCGTCTACCCGGCCACAGCGGATCAGGCGGTCACATGGTCATCCTCCGATGAGGGTATTGCGACTGTTTCAATCAGCGGATCTGTGACCCCGGTCGCCGTCGGCGCCGTGCGCATCACCTCAACCACGGTCAACGGACTGACCGCCTTCGTCGAAATAACGGTGACCTACGCACCCGCGACGAACGTCAGCGTTACCGCGCCGAAGAGTTCCGTCTCCATCGGAACAGGGATGCAACTTTCAGCGAACGTCTCGCCCGTAACCGCAGACCAGGCGGTCACATGGTCTTCCTCGAATACAGGTATCATGACGGTCACCGCAAATGGGTATGTGACCGCTGTCGCGCCCGGCGCGGCGCGCATTACGGCGACTGCCGCAAACGGCAAGGCGGGTTTTGTAGATCTCACCGTCGAGTATGCAGAGACAACGGGCGTCACCATCACAACTCCGCAAACCACCATGACCCTCGGAACCGGTATGCAGCTTTCCGCGACCGTCGCTCCCGCAACCGCGCGTCAATCGGTCACATGGACGTCCTCCCATGTGGACATTCTGACCGTTTCCGCAGGCGGATACGTCATGGCTGTTGCACCCGGAACCGCGCGCATCACGGCAACGACGGAGAACGGCGTGCGCGGAACGGTCGACATCACGGTCGTCTATGCGACCGCGATCGGCGTCACCGTCACAGCGCCGCAGACAGAACTGCTGCCCGAAGGTGGCATGCTGCTTACATCGACCGTCTTCCCTGCCATCGCCGATCAAACAGTGACATGGACGACATCCGACAAAGGCGTTTTAACCATCTCCGCAAATGGATATGTCACTGCGATTGCGCCCGGCAACGCGCGCGTCACCGCCAAGGCGGTCAATGGATTGACCGGTTATGTCGATCTGACCGTCAACGAAGCGCCGAGCGACTTCCCCATCGATACGCCCCGCACATCGGCACCCGTCGGCATTTATTTCCAGCTTTATCCGCAGATTCCCACGGGGGTTTCCACCGGGACGCGAATTTGGAAATCTTCTGATCCAACGGTCATGACCGTCGATCTGAACGGTGTCGTTCGAACCGTCTCGCCCGGAAGTGCCCGGATTACGCTGACCGTGGCTTCCTTGGTCGGCTACATCGATTTGATGGTAACGGACGTCGTTCCGACGAGCATCAAGATCACCTCAACATCCGGAGAGATCCTGCTCGGCAGCTTCTTTAAACCCGCAGCCACCGTATTGCCAGCGGATGCGAACCTCGGCGTAACTTGGACCAGTTCCAACCAGAACGTGCTCAGCCCGACCACGGATGGCTCATTCTGGGCCCAATCGATTGGCACCGCGCGCATCACCGCAACCACAGTCAACGGCCTGACCGATTCCATCGACGTAACCGTGGTGGGCGCACCTCCCGCGACGATCCAAATCGTCGCGCCAAAGACCATCGTCGAAATCGGTGAGGCGATGCAGTTGGCGACCAGCATCACACCCACAAACGCCGATCCCTCGGTCAAGTGGACAACCTCCGACCCACATGTGCTCACCGTTTCAGGGACCGGCCTCGTGACCGGCCTTGCATCCGGTACTGCGCGCGTCACGGCACAGGCGAGCAACGGTTTGACTTCGTCTGTGAATTTGACGGTCGGTGCCCGTATATCTGACACTTCCATCATCATCGGAAAGCGCCAGAAATGGCAACTGAGTGTGTCTGGCGGGGCGGGAACCGTCGTCTGGTCATCCGCGAATACCAAAATTGCACGGGTTTCCTCGACCGGCCTCGTGGAGGGCGTCAAATACGGAACGACCGAGATTACCGCAAGCATTGACGGGCTGAACTTCACCTGTTCCGTACTTGTTGCAAAGCCGTCGCTTTCGCAGACATCCGTCAATGTGTCTGAACGCATGACTTACAAGCTTCGCGTAGCGTATGCCTCCGGTTCCGTGCGCTGGTCATCCTCGCGCACGTCGATCGCCACCGTAAACAAGTACGGCAAGATCACCGCGCGGCGCGCCGGAACGGCAACGATTACCGCGACGGTGGACGGATTCCGGCTCAAATGTACTGTGCGCGTTAAGTGGAACGGGCACTCGTACTACGTGGACATGAACACGCAAAACTACGAGTACGGCGCTTCGATCGCGACCCAAAAGATATACTACAAAGGATCGAGCATCTACGTTGACGTGTACATCATCAACAACTACAGCAAGAGCAGGATTTACCGAATCAACAATCTGAAGATGTGGGTACGCGACGAAGAAACGGACACGCTGCTTGCATACAAGAAGTTCACGAGCATTTACACCAATCTGAAGCCGGGATACAAGAAGAAGATCACGCTCAGATTCTACGGGTCGGCAACAAAGATGAAGGCTTATGAACTACGCTTCAGGACGCAGAGCGTCTATACGTCGGGAGGTATCACGCTCAAGTAACCAGGGCCGGGGAGGAAACTCCCCGGTTTCTTTTTTGTGGGGTACACATGCAAGTGACGACAAGGGGAAAGCAGCATTTTCGCACCCTTGCGCTTGTGGTGTGCGCAGTTATTTGTTATAATGTGAAAAAAAGGGAGAGGGGTTCCACAAATGGACGCGATTCGATTTGGACTGATTGGCTACAAGTTTATGGGTCGGGCGCATTCCAAGGCGCTGACGGAGATCCCGATGTACATGGATCCGAAGCTTTCCATCGAAAAGCGCGCAATTTGCGGACGCGATCCGGAATGGGTCGCCCAGTCCGCGAAGACGCTCGGTTGGCAAGATGTCGAAACAGACTGGCGAAGGCTCGTCGCCAGGACGGACATCGACGCAGTTGATATTACCGCACCATCCAATTTTCACAAGGAAATTGCCATCGAAGCCGCACGAAACGGCAAGCACATCTTCTGTGAAAAGCCGCTGGCTCTTACGCTCGTGGATGCGCGGGAAATGCTGGATGTGGCGAAAAAAGCCGGCATCCGACATCAGATCGGATTCAATTACCGCTTTGCGCCCGCATTGGTGCTTGCGAAAAAGCTCATCGACGAAGGGAAGCTGGGCAAGATATTCCACGTGCGGGGTGTTTTTTTGCAAGATTGGATCATCGATCCTGACTTTCCAAAGGTATGGCGGCTTGACAAAAAGGTATGCGGTTCGGGCTCGTTGGGCGATTTGGGCGCGCATGTCATCGATGCCGCGCGCTATCTTGTGGGTGAGTTCCAAACCGTGACCGGCATGAGCAAGACATTTGTAAAAGAGCGGCCCGTGGTCGCGCGCATGGAGGGCCTTTCGGCGAGCGTCGATTTGGACGCGCCGAAGGAAACCGTCGACGTGGACGATGCGACCTGCTTTGTCTGTGAATTCGAAAACGGCGCGCTGGGTACCTTTGAAGCCACGCGCTTCTCTCAGGGACATAAAAACGACATGCGCATCGAAGTCAACGGCGAAAAGGGCTCCATCCGCTTCGAGTTTGAGCGGATGAACGAGCTGCACTACTTCTCGGCGGGCGATTTGCCGGGTGAGCAGGGCTGGCGCATGATTCAGGTCACGGAGGGTGTTCACCCCTACATCAAATTCTGGTGGCCCGCCGGGCATGTGATCGGCTTCCCGGAGACATTCTGCCATGAGCTGTACGAATTCGTACAGCATGTTGCGGACGGAACGGACTGCTGTCCGAACTTCGAGGACGGCGTCAAGTGCGCGCAAATCCTCGAGGCGATCGAACTGGCGATTGAAAAAAAGGGCTGGGTGGATGTGGATTCACTTTAAGAATTAGGAGAGATTACGAATGGATGAGTTTCGAAAAAAGGTAGCCGCGTGGCTCGATGAAAATCTCGAGGACATGGTTTCAGACGTGCAGGCATTTGCGCGCATCCGCTCGGTGAGCCGCGCGGATTTAAAAAGGGACGGCGCGCCGTTTGGACCCGAGTGCCGCACCATGCTGGATTTTGCGCTGAACCGCGCGCAGGAAATGGGCTTTGCGACCGAAGATCACGACGGGTACTGCGGGTCGGCGGTTTTGGGCGACAAAGCGAACTGCATCGGCATCGCGGGACATTTGGACGTCGTGCCCGAGGGCGATAAATGGATTTATCCCCCGTATGCGGCAACGCGCGTAGGTGACTTTTTGATCGGTCGCGGCGTCTCGGATAACAAATCCGCCGCTGTCATGGGGCTGTATGTCATGAAGCTCCTGCGCGATCTAAATGTACCCATGAAGCACGGCGTTCGGACGATCATGGGTTGTTCCGAGGAGACGGGCATGCAGGATTTGCGGTATTACGCAGACCACTATGACACGCCGAAGCTGACACTCATCCCAGACAGCGGTTTCCCCGTCAATTACGCACAGAAAGGCTCACTTTCGGGCAAAATGACGATGGATCTCGGCGCGCAGATTGCCTCGTTCACGGGCGGCGAAGTGCCAAACATGGTGCCGCCGCATGCGCGCGCGCAGCTGATCGGCATCACCGCTTCCCAGGCAGCACCATATTTCGGCGATGACTTCACGGTGACGGACGAAGGCGGCGCGGCGCTCATCGTGGCACGCGGTATCGCCTCGCACGCCGCACACCCCGAGGCAGGAAAAAGTGCAATTCACATGCTCGCGGGCGCACTCGCACAAAGCGGGATTCTGACCGGACAATCGCAAAAGGCGATGGATGCCGTGCGCGATATGACAAGCGACCACTACGGCGCAAACGCGGGTATCGCGGCGGAAGACGCGGACACGGGGAAAACGACAATGGTCTGCGGCGTCGCAAAGATGCCGAAGAACGGCATCATGTCGCTGTCTTTGGATTGCAGGCTATCCCTTGCGGCAAACGGCGAGGAAAATATCGTGGCATTCCGTGCATACGCGGAAAAGCTGGGCTTCCAAACGGAGGATCTGAAGACGACCCCGCCGGTTTATATTGCGAAGGACGACCCCCGCGTCGAACTTCTGACCGCTCTCTACGCGGAAATGACGGGTACGCGCCTCGAACCCTATACGATGGGCGGCGGCACCTACTCCCGCGTGCTGCCTGATTCGATCACGTTTGGACCCGGTTTTCCCGATCTCAAGGAAAAACCGGAGCTTCCGGAGAACCACGGCGGCGCACATGCGCCGGACGAGTTCATGCATATTCCAAGCTACAGGCGCGCATTTGAAATCTATGCATGCGCCGTGAAACGACTCGATGAGGTGATCTAATGGAAATCACGCGAGAACTGCTGTTTGAGGAGGATCGATTTTTTCCCGCCTGCCACGCATCGACCGTCCTTCCGCTCGACGGCGGCGACTTGCTCGTCTGCTATTTTGCCGGAGCGCGCGAGGGCGCGGACGACGTGGGCATCTGGCTCTCCCGCCGCGTAAACGGCGTCTGGCTCGACCCCGCACGCGTTGCGAAGGTGAACAATCAACCGCACTGGAACCCCGTTCTGATGACCATTCCGGGCGGCGTGCGGCTGATCTTCAAGGTTGGGCCGGATGTGCCCTCCTGGAAGAGCTGGACGATGACGACGCGGGACAAGGGGGCGAGTTGGTCCGTGCCCGAGCGGTATCTCGCACCGAATGATGCGTGCGGACCGGTGCGCAACAAGCCGCTCTATCTGTCGGACGGCAGCATGCTTGCGCCCGATTCCGTGGAAACGGCGACGGATTGGCGACCGCGCATCGACATATCATACGATTACGGCGCGAGCTTTCCTGCCGTAAGCTGGATTCCGATTGACTCAGACGGTACAACGATCATGAAGGAAGCAAAAGTTGCCGTCAAGCCCGATCCGGCGAACCACATTGCGGGCAAGGGCGCGATTCAGCCGACCATTTGGGAGGGCGCACAGGGACACATCCATGCGCTTTTGCGCACGACAACGGGCTATGTATTCCGCTCCGACTCCGAGGACTATGGCAGGAGCTGGTCTACGGCATACAGTACACGCATACCGAACAACAATTCCGGCATCGATGTTGCGAAGCTCGACGGGAAGCTCTACCTCGTACTGAATCCTGTGAGCGGCAACTGGGCGGACAGGACACCGATTGTGGTCATGCGATCGAACGACAACGGGCGCAGCTTTGCGCCCTATGTCGTGCTCGAGGACATGAAGGAGGATCCGCGCGCCGCGACCGCCGACAAACCGCCGAAGGATAGCCGCAAACATACCGCCGAGTTTTCGTATCCGGCGATCGTTGCGAAAGGCGGAAAGCTCCACATCACCTACACCTACCTCAGGCGGTCGATCGCTTATCACGAAATAACGCCTTAGTACTCCATCCATTACAGAAGTGATGGAATTCGGCGTAGTCCTTTTGTTCCTAGCGCGAAGCCGGCGCGCAGACGTAGCAGACAGGGGCGGACTTTCCCGCCTACGTCAAGCGGAGAGCGACAAAGCCAGGGACGAAAGGGATCGCCGAAAATCCGGTTCTGTTGTGGATGCAATGTCATCAACTTAAGCTTAGAAAGGTCTGCGAACGTCGGTGGCGCGATGATCGGTACGGCCGGGACTTCTGGGGAATGATCTG
>JAEZSP010000019.1 GCA_023421735.1 Bacillota bacterium
ACCAGCTGATTCGTGCTGTTTGCCCTGTTCGTCCCAACAGATCATTCCCCAGAAGTCCCGGCCGTACCGATCATCGCGCCACCGACGTTCGCAGACCTTTCTAAGCTTAAGTTGATGACATTGATCTCGACCCTGATATGCTGGCACGCATCGCATCTAAGGCACAGGGGTTGACCGGCATTTGCAGCCGCGAAGCCAACGCGCTCGCAGATGATTGGGGCACCGGTTATGATGTCGTCATCTTGGCGGGCAATCTCCTTGTCAACATCGATGCAGCCGAGAACTACAAGGCCGCGCAACGTTCGTTTATCCGAAAAGCGGCAAATTGTGTGCACGACGGCGGGCATGTGTTCCTAGAATACAACCTGATGCATCCCACGCATACCGGGCGTCAGGCTTATTCTGACGAATGGGTTGTCTTTGAAGGGACCGACGACCATGGCGTATACGGGCGGTTTTCGGCCTTGCCGGGCGTGTATGACGCCGATGCGCAGATGGATTACGGGAAGAGAAAGGTCGAACTGACAATGCCCGATGGCGAGCAGCACCTCTTCGTCTTTGACCGCATCAAGCACTATCCGACCATTGCACAAGTTCATGATTGGTTGCGCGAGGCCGGCCTGATCACTGCGGAAGAATACGGCGGATTTGACAAGCGCCCCATTTCTGAAGACGGACACAAGGCAGTCATTTGGGCACGCAAAGGTTCGTGATCGCCTCACAAACCCCAAGATGATACACCGGGAATGGTCTGACACCAGGAATGGTTTTCAAAGGGCGGCTGCAAGCTTCCACTTGCCCGCCCGTTTTTATGTTTTGGCGGGCTATCCGAATCGGCGGATTCCAGATGACGAACCGCACGCAAAAACGCCGGTGATGGGCTATCCGATCCGAACGGCGCGCGCAATGACGCAAACAGAATGGGCGCATCATCGCCAGCCGAAAGTCCCATGGCGATTTTCCATCTGCATTGCCATGCCCCTTGACGAAGCACCCCACTTTGGGGATAATAGAGGGAAGCGGATTTCCCGCTCCGGATCGTCAGGAATGAATACATACGCGAAAGAGGCCCGGATTGATTATACTGCTGCTCGTCAACAAAATTATCTCCCTGTTTCTCATACTGCTCGCGGGCGCGCTTTTGGTGAAATTAAAAATCGTCAAGAGCACAGACAGCCGGATTCTGTCGATGATCTCCCTCTATCTGATCACGCCGTGCGTGATCCTGTCCTCCTATCAGGTCGATGCGACGCCTGCCGTGCGAGACGGTTTGGTTCTCGCAGCCATCGCCGCGGTCGTCATCCGCATCCTTCTGCTCGCGCTGAACGCGGGCATGCGCGGCCCATTGAAGCTCGATCCGGTCGAGCAGACCTCGATCGCGTACTCCAACGCGGGGAATCTGATCATCCCCCTGGTCACCGCAATGCTCGGCAAGGAATGGGTGATTTACACGAGCGCCTTCATTGCCGTGCAGCAGTTCTTCTTCTGGAGCAACGCAAAGGCCATTCTCTGCGGTGAAACCAAATTCAACCTCCGCAAGGTCCTGACCAACATTAACATGATTGCGATCTTCGTGGGATTGATTTTGTTCTTTACGGGCTTTCGCATTCCAGGGCCTGCCGGCGACGCCGTCGATTCCCTCGGCAGCATGATCGGGCCAACCTGCATGCTGGTGACCGGCATGCTCATCGGCGGCATGAATTTCAAAAAGATATTCAGCTACAAGCGGCTCTGGATGGTCGCCGCCCTGCGCCTGATCGCCGTGCCGCTCATGGTCCTTGTCGTTCTGAAATACAGCGGACTTGCGCGCATCGCGGAAAACGGAGAAAAGATCCTGCTGATCACATTCCTCGCAAACATCTCCCCTTCGGCCTCTACGATTACGAACATGGCAATCGTCTATGAGAAGGACGCCGATTACGCCAGCGCGATCAACGTCACCACAACAATTTTGTGCGTCATCACCATGCCGATCATGGTTGCGCTCTATTCCGCCTGAGAAGCGGACATGAAAAACGCCTGCCCTGTACGGCTGCGAACAACGGCCGCACGGGCAAGCGTTTTTTTGCTGATTATGCGCGCACTTTCTTAGCGCGCCCCTTCTGATAGGTATCAAAACCCATCGCCGCAACCAGAATCGTTCCCTTGGCGATATACTGCGCATAGATTCCGAGGCTGATCAGCTGCATACCGTTTGCCAGGATGCCCAAAATAAATGCCGCGTCGACGACGCTCCAGATCTTGCCCTCGACGCCCTGAATGGCAACGCCGCCCAATACGGCTGCCGTGAGGCATCTAAACTCGGTGCCCGCGGCGATTGTCGCGTTCGCAGAACCCGTTGCGCGCGGTCAGCATGGTGGCGGAGATGCCAAACAGCGCGCCGCCGATGGCGTAGACGATGCGTTTGGTTCGGGTCACATGGATGCCTTCCAGCCGTGCGGCTTGGGCGTTCCCGCCAACCGCGAATGTATAGCGGCCGAAGCACATCTTTTTCAAGAGAAAACTGATCGCAGCAACCGCGAGCACCATGATAAGCGCCGGGATGGGGATGACGCCAAACAGGGAACCCTGACCGATCATTTTGTATCCGTCCGGCAAGTTGAAGATCGCCTTTTGTCCCGTGAACGTGTTTGAAATGCCCGAATAAACCGTCATCGTGCCCAGCGTGAACATCAGCGAGTTGATTTTCAGTTTGATCGACAAAATGCCGTTTACAAGGCTCAAGAGAACGCAAGCGCTAATGCCCGCAATCACCGCCACCGCGACGAGCAGATGCCACCAGCCGAGGCATGCGGCGGCGAGCGAACCGCCAAAGCTGATGGAATATCCGGCGGATAAATCCGTGCCTCCGCAGATGACCAGAATCGCTATGCCGAGCGTCGCAACCACCAGATACGAGTTTTGTCACAGGATATTGTCAGCCGAAAGGAATCTGGGGTTCCGGATAATGCGCGCATCAACTGATAGATCTCCATGCGCGCGCCCACGTCGATGCCGCGCGTGGGTTCGTCAAAGATCAGGATCTCCGTGTCCGCCGACAGCACCTTTGCGAGCGCGACCTTTTGCTGGTTGCCGCCGCTCAGATTCAAAACGAGTTGATCAAGAGACGGTGTCTTGATGTTGAGCTTATTGTGGTAGTATTCTGGTTCGCAATGCCGCCGCAGCCGACAATTCCCACTCTCAGTTTGTTCATCATGCTTCGACAGGAAAGGGACAGGTTCCACCTGCTCACGCAGAGGGGCGTTTGGGCAAAGCCATGCTTTTCCATCTTTCGCCGCGCGGTTCGCAGCTTTGTGATCATATAGTCTTCGTCCCGCGAAAAGCGCCTTTTTCTATATTTTCCGTCCTCGATGAGACCATAGGGCGACAGCCAGATGGTCAGAAATTCGGGCTTGTAGGGAGACCGGCTCCATGCGCCCAGCAGCGCATCCACCCGCCTCCGTCGTCGTACAGGAACACGGCCCCGCCGCCCACCTGCGCATTGGGCAAGAGCTGCTTCACTGCCTGGTACGCCGTGCGGAAAAAAGCGAGAAAGCTCATATCGCCGTCCGCGATGGGCAGACGCACGTCGCAGCCCTGTTCAAACGTCCACTTCTCCACGCGTTCCATGCCATACCGCCCGATCGCATGCCGCAAAAACACATTGATAAGCCGCTACCGCAGGGCACGCAGTGGTTTCCTGTCAATTTATGCGATGATTTGTCCTATGTTATAAGGAAGACCACGTACCGCGTCAAACGAAAAAAATCAGCGACGTGCGATCACGTCGCACGCCGCCTTTGAGTCCGATCGTCAGCAGCCGCCGGTCTGAGCCATTATCTGCTGTTTCATTTGCTGGTATTTCTGCCGAGCCGCCTCTACCTCTGGTTTTGGCGCACTCTTGGTTGGATACCACCCAAGCTGACTCATCTTGTCGAAGATTTCAGTTTGGTTCTGTACACAGCCGTCAAAGTTGGACGTTAGCACGCTCTTCAACTGCTGGCAAGACGCTTCCGGTATGAACGAGGAATACGCGCTGATGAGGTACTTTTCCTGTGTGAGAAGATCCTCCATCAGTTCCTGGTCCGTCAGCGCACAGACTTTTGATTTATCCATCTTGATCGTCCTCCCTTATCCGTGGCTGTTCAGATATCCGAGCAGCTTGTCATAGCGCGCACGGTGCGCTCCGGCAACGCGCGTCGCAAGGTCGCCCAGCTGGGGATCGGAAAACTGCCCCGCATAGTACTCTGCCTTTTTTGCGGCTAAAAACTCATGCTGCAGCTGGTCTTCCAGGATTGTCAGGCTTTTCGTCATGATGGATCCGTTTGCTGCGTCCATTTCGTATCCTCCTTCTGTCGATCGGATCGTCGTTATATTGCACGCGACGCGCCATCGAAATGCATGGAAAAAATTGGTGCACGGCGGGCAGATCACCACGGATTGCCGGCGCGCCCTTGACAATATACCGCCGATCCATTATCATATATCTATTGATACGCGCGTCATGAAGGCGCTCGTTGCTTGCGAACAAGCACGAGTGGCTTCTCTTTTTTGGAAAATACACGAAAAGAGGCGATTTTTTTATGCACATGGCGGACGCATTGGTTTCTCCCGCAGTTGGCGGGGTCATGATCGCGGTGAGCGGCGCTGCCCTTGCCGCATCCATTTGGAAACAACGCAAGACGTACAAACTGGATGACCGCAAAATTCCTGTCATGGGCGTCATGAGCGCATTCGTGTTCGCGGCGCAGATGATCAACTTCACGATTCCCGGTACGGGCTCAAGCGGGCACATCGGCGGGGGCATCCTGCTCGCCGCGCTGCTCGGCGGGGGCCCGGCGCTCGTTTCGATCTCGGCGGTTCTGCTCATTCAGTGTCTTTTGTTTGCGGATGGCGGGCTGCTCGCCATCGGCTGTAACATATTCAACATGGGCGTCGTCCCCTGCCTTATCGCCTATCCGCTCCTCTTCAAGCCCATATTGCGGCGCGGACAGACGAAAGGACGCATCGCACTCGCATCGATTTTGACAGTGGCCGTGGGCTTGCAACTCGGTGCGTTCGCAGTGGTGCTCGAAACGCTCGCCTCGGGAATCACCAAGTTGCCGTTCGGCACATTCCTCATTCTCATGCAGCCGATCCACCTCGCGATCGGACTGGTGGAAGGATTGGTCACGGCGGCGGTTCTGGTTTACGTACATGCAGCGCGCCCCGAGCTCCTCGACGCAGCGCGGATCGAAGGCGACGCCGTGCAAAAACTCTCCTACAAAAAAGTACTTGCGGTGCTCGGTGTTTTGACAATCCTCGTGGGCGGCGGACTTTCGCTGTTCGCATCGTCCCACCCGGACGGACTCGAATGGTCGATTGGCAAAACGCTCGCGGCGGGTGCATCCATTGAGGAGGATGCAACCGGCAAGATCTATCAGGCGGCATCCGATATACAGGAAACGACAGCAGTCATGCCGGACTACGGATTCAAGGATTCCGAAAGCGCGACAGGTACGTCGGTCGCGGGTATCGTAGGGAGTCTCGCCACGCTGGGACTTGCCATCGGCGTCGGCGCCGTCATTGCGCACACGCGGCGAAAAGCAATCCGCTAGTGGTCCGCGAAGTTTAAGAATCGATGATATGGCGCAGAGATTTTTCCGTCCAGCGCGAAGCCGGAACGCAGACGTAGCAGCGTTACGTCAAGCGGAAGGCGACAAAGCTGGGCGGGAAAAGATCCAGCCATATCGCGGGAGTTAGGCTTCGCGGACTACTAATACTCCGTCCATAACAGAAGCGATGGAATTCGGCGCAGCCCTTTTGTTCCTGGCGCGAAGCCGGAGCGCAGGCGTAGCAGGGCTACGTCAAGTGGAGAGCGACAAAGTCAGGGGCGAAAGGGATCGCCGAAAGAAAGATACAGAAAGCTGTCTCGCTGGATGCGCGGCGCAGCTTTTCATACATAGGGAGAATGCATGCAAAAGGCAGTCGGGACAATGCACGAACTATTCGCGCTGGAGGAAATGGCAGCGGGCAACACATGGGTACACCGATTGCATCCGGTGTTTAAGCTCGCGGCAACGCTTTCCTATATCGTTTGCGTCGTTTCGGTCGGGCGGCTCAATTTTCCGACGCTGAGTCCTTTTTTCTTTTACCCTGCTTTGCTGATGGCGTTTTCCGGAATTCCCGTCCGCGCGGTGGCGCGCCGGGCGTTGCTTGCGTTGCCGTTCGCGCTGTTTGCGGGTGTTTCAAATCTGTTTTTTGAGCCGATGGCAAACGGGCTTGCTTCTCTTGTGGTGTTGGTTGAAAAGACGCTTTTGACCGTGAGTGCGGTCGTGATCCTGATGGCGACAACACCTTCCCCCAAGCTCTTCGCTTCCCTGCGGCTGATCGGCATTCCAAAGGCGCTCGTGACCGTTTTAATGCTCACGTTGCGCTACTTGACGCTGATCGCGAGTGAAGCGGGACGCATGGCTCGGGCATATCGTCTGCGCGCCGGCGGAGAAAAGGGCATTCGCATGAAGGACATGGGCTCATTCGTGGGACAACTGCTGCTCCGCAGCGTCGACCGCGCCGAACGGGTTTATGCGGCAATGAAACTGCGGGGATACGACGGCGCGTTTCCGCTCGAAACCACGCAAAGAACGGACCTTGCAAGCGTAGGTTTCTTTTTCATCGTAACCGGGGCGAGCGTGTTATTTCGCTTTTTTACGATAACCGATTTGATGAATCGAATGATATGACAAGGAAAAGACGATGATCGAAGCAAAAAACCTGACATATGCATATCCGAATGGCGTTCCCGCACTCGCTGACGTAAGCTTTCGCCTGGAAGACCATCGACGTTACGCGCTCATCGGTGCAAACGGCGCGGGCAAGTCGACGCTCATGTCACTTTTGTGCGCGCTGGAATTTGCACAGAGCGGTGCGATCCATGTGGACGGCATTCCGCTTGACCGAACACACGCGGCGCAGGCGCGTGCACAAATAGGCATGGTATTTCAGAATCCGGATGATCAGCTCTTCATGCCGTCCGTTTGGGAGGACGTCGCCTTTGGACTGAAAAGCCGCCGCTTTTCGCATGCGGACGAGGCCGCAAAGGTTGAATCGATTTTGCGCGAGATGGGGATTTCTCACTTAAAAGATCGCCCTCCGTATCGGCTCTCCGGCGGCGAAAAACGGCAGGTCGCGCTCGCGGCGGTTTTGGTGATGGAGCCGAAGATGCTCCTCATGGACGAGCCGACGGCGTTTCTCGATCCCCGTGCACGACGCGTGTTCCTTGCGCAGATGAAATCCCTCGACGTCGGCATGCTCGTCGCCACGCACGATTTGCCCTTTGCACAGGCGTTCGCGGACGAAGTGCTCGTGTTGAAGGAAGGCCATCTGATCGCGCAATGCGATCCGGAACAGCTTGCAGATGAAGGGCTGCTCGCGGAAGCGGCGCTGCTCTGAGACCGCAAATATGTGAAATTTGATATTGACAAACATGATTCCCAATGCTATAATAACATTCGTTCGCAAGAACGAAATGCCTGGGTGTAGCGCAGCTTGGTAGCGTGCTTGAATGGGGTTCAAGAGGCCGGAGGTTCAAATCCTCTCACCCAGACCAACGAGAAGCCTTGATTTCATTAAGAAATCAAGGCTTTTTCATTTTCATTCTCGAGTGATGGTTCGTGTGACTTTTGTGCAACTTTGTTCTCTGCCGTCCGAATTGACTGCTCTGTCTTGCCAATTCTTCGCCGATTTCCTGCACCAGCTGAATCATGCCGGTTTCGTTATTGACGTGCATGATGCTGACCGGCAGTGTATCCTCGCAGACCTTTCCCAAAATCGCATTTACATCCACGCGCCCGGATTCATTGGGATCAACGATATCAATCTCAAAACCACGCGCGCTCATCGCCTTGGCAGTTTCAAGCGCTGCCTTGTGTTCGATAGACGTGGTGATGATGTGCTTTTTACCGCTCTCTTGCGCATACTCATGCGGACCCTGAATAGCGATGTTGTTGCTTTCCGTCGCACCGCTGGCAAAGAAAACCTCCGTCGAATTAACGCCTAGCAGCGATGCCACCCGCTTGCGTGCCGTCTCCACAACCAAGCGTGCACGGTCGCCGTAATCGTGCGTTCGGCTGTCTGCATTACCGATGTCATTGCGATAAATCTCGATCATCGTGTCGAGTACGCGTGGCTCGATGGGCGCAGATGCGTTATAATCCAGATAGATACTCATTTATTTCACCGCGATTTTCAGCAGATCATCGATACTCTTGATGAAGCCTGTTCCGTACAGATACGCGATGCCACGTTCCAGATTGAGGCGGAAGTACTTGGCGACTGTTACCTCGTCCGTCGGCAGTGCCATTTTGAGGCACACGCCTTGACAAGTGCTTCGTACACCTCGTAGTAATCACCGCCGAAGGTCACCCAGGACCAATGTCATCAACTTAAGCTTAGAAAGGTCTGCGAACGTCGGTGGCGCGATGATCGGTACGGCCGGGACTTCTGGGGAATGATCTGTTGGGACGAACAGGGCAAACAGCACGAATCAGCTGGTTC
>JAEZSP010000046.1 GCA_023421735.1 Bacillota bacterium
CTCGAAATCGGGTTTTCGAAGGGGTACGGCGGAGGCTATCAGTTGTACTCGGGCGACGAATCGGTCGCGGTGATCGATGGGAACACCGTTGTGGGAATCGCACCGGGCAAGGCGAAGATTACGGTGCGGACATACAACGGAAAGACAAAGACCGGAACGCTGACGGTCGCGTCGGCACCGGAGAGCGTGACGCTTGACCGGACGGCTGTGACAATCGGCGTGGGCGACACCGCACAGTTATCCGCGGCCTTGAACGCGGGAAGTGCCGGAGCGTGCGCGTTTGCATCGCGCGACGAGGACGTTGCGACGGTCGACGCGGCGCGCGGGAAGGTGATTGCAAAAGGAATCGGGACGACCGAGATTGTGGTGCGGACGTACAACGGGTGCGAGGCTGTGTGCGAAGTGACGGTCGTGCCCGCGCCGACGTCAATCCAACTGCTTTTGCCGGAGGGAAGCACAAGCCTGGGCCTTGGCGAGCGGTTGGAGCTTCAGACGATTTTGTCGCCGTCGAACAGCGCGGGAAGCGTTACGTACAAATCCAGCAATACGCGGTATGTCACCGTCAACCGTTACGGCGTCGTGACCGGGAAGCGGACCGGAACCGCGGTGATTTACGCGACGGCGCACAACGGGAGAAGGACAAAACTGACCATTCATGTTAAAAAAGCGCCGACATCCGTGTCGGTTACGCTCGACCGAACGCTCCTTGGCGTCGGGGAGGAAACGGGTTACAGAACGAGGCGCTCATCCGGCAGCGCGGGGCAGATTATTCTGACATCGAGCGACGAGAACATCGCGCGCGTGGAAGACGGCCATGTGATCGCCGTTGCGGCGGGATCGGTTGACATCATCGTGACTGCGTTCAACGGCAAATACCGGCGCGTGGCGCTCACCGTGATGTCCGCCCCGGTATCCGTCGCCATTGCGCCGACCACGGCGGTGATCGGCGTGGGGGATCACATCTCGATGAGCGCGACTCTTTCTGCGGGTTCCGCGGGGGCATATGTGTTTGCAAGCAGCAATGCTTCCGTGATCACCGTGGATGCGGAAAGCGGCGTGGTCCACGCCGTGGCAGAGGGAGAGGCGACCGTTTCTGTAACGGCGTACAACGGCGTGACCGCGCAGGCGGCGATTCGGGTTGTTTCCGCGCCGCAAGCGCTGTCGCTGACCGCACCGGTAAAAAACACAGCGGATGAATATGTGCTCGATCTCGAAAAGCGGGACACATTCCAGATTGTGCCGGATCTGGATGGGCGGACGCGCTTAAGCGTTTCCTACAACAGCTCTAATTCATCGATTGCCACAGTGAGCGCGTCCGGCCTCGTGACCGCGAAGAAAAGCGGCGATTGCACGATTACCGTGGCCACATACAATGGCGTTGCGGTGCGGATACGCGTGCGCGTGGTCATGTGGGTCGACCGTCTCGGCAGTCATTTTGTGCAGCACGCGATGGGCGGTATTGACGGGAAGACATACACCAATTCGCTCGAGGCATTTTTGGCCAATTACGACAAGGGGTGTCGCGTGTTCGAATGCGACATTGCCTGGACGCGGGACGGCGAGCTCGTTCTATGGCACAGTTGGGGAAATAACCAGATCAACGCGGAAACGCCGCTGGGGTATGTGCCGACGCTTTCTGAATTCATGAACATGAAGATCGATGGGAAATATACGCCGCTGTCCTACCGGGATCTGACGCGTTTGATGAAAGAGTACCCGGACGCGCAGTTCCTGTTGGATTCGAAGGTGCGCACCCCTGAGGCAGCCACCACGCTCTTTCGTGCGGTTTACCAGATCGCGGAGGAAGAGGAGGCGGTTGAGACGCTGGATCAAAGCATCGTGAGCGTCTACAGCAAGTCAATTTATCGGGCGATCGACGCCGTTTATCATTATGATCGGTATGTTTACGCATCCTATCTCATCGAAGGAAAGCCGAGCGCAAAGCAGTTCGATCAAATCACAAAGTTCTGCCGCGAGAACGGGATCGACATGATTGACATCGCAGAACGCTGGTGGACCCCCGATTACATCTCCACGGCGCGCAAAAACGATCTCGCGATCGAAGTCCATACGGTGGACTCCGCGGCGAATGCGAAGAAATATTTACGGGGCGGCGCCAAATGGATTTTAACCAATTTCCTGATGGCGAGCGACCGATAGAGCACAGGGTGGTTGTTTGGAGATGGGTCATGCGGCCCGTCTTTTTTTATTAAGTTTCGCATTCATATTGACAAAAGTTGATTTGAAGAATATGATGATCATATCAAAAGTTTTCGTTTTGAGGTGAGAAAAATGGAATCGATGTACGAGCAAAGCGCGCGGGTGTTCAAGGCGTTTTGCGATGCCAGGCGGCTGCGCATCCTTGCGCTGTTGCGCGGGGGAGAAAAGTGCGCGTGCGTTTTGAACGAGGAGATGGGGATGCCGCAATCGTCCCTGAGTTACCACATGAAAATTTTATGCGAATCGGGCATTGTGGAAGGCCGGGAAGAGGGGAAATGGACGCACTACCACATCAGCGAAGAAGGCAGCGGGATTGCCGCGGCGCTGTTGCAGGAGATGACGACCGTCTCGGAGCAGACGGCAACCGCGTGCGCATGCTGCGCAATTCAGACGAAAGAGTGACAGGACATGCAAGTTTTAAAATCCATATGGGACGTTTTTCAGAATCAGGTGCTGGGAATGAAATGGCTGAACGATCTGATTCAAAACGGCCTGACCGCAGCGGGGCTGGACGCCGGGAACCGCTGGGTGGGCAGCCTCCAATTTTTTCTGTATGACGTGATCAAGATCACGATTCTCTTGTGTCTGCTGATCTTTTTGATCAGCTACATCCAGAGTTATTTTCCGCCGGAGCGCAGCAAGAAGATACTGGGGCGCTTTCATGGACTGGGTGCGAATTGCGCGGCGGCGCTGCTCGGCACGGTGACGCCGTTTTGTTCCTGCTCGTCGATTCCGCTGTTTATCGGATTCACATCTGCGGGGTTGCCGGTCGGGGTGACATTCTCGTTTTTGATTTCCTCGCCGATGGTGGATCTGGGTTCGCTGGTGCTTCTGATGAGCATTTTCGGCGCGCGGGTGGCGATCCTATATGTTGCGCTGGGCCTCGTGATTGCGGTAATTGGCGGATCGATCATCGAACGGTTGCGGATGGAGCGATACGTGGAAGAATTCATCCTGAAGGCGAACGGCGCGGACATTGAGGCGCCGAGTCTGACCAAGCGAGACCGGGTGGCATACGCCAAGGAGCAGATGCTCACCACGTTCAAAAAGGTATTCCCGTATATTCTGGTTGGCGTGGGCATTGGCGCGGTGATTCACAACTGGATTCCCGAAAGCTGGGTTGAGGCGGCGCTGGGCGGCAAAAATCCGTTCGGCGTGGTGCTGGCGACGCTGGTGGGCGTGCCCATGTACGCGGATATATTCGGAACCATTCCGATTGCGGAGGCGCTGATTACAAAGGGCGCGCAGTTGGGCTCCATTCTGGCGTTCATGATGGCGGTTACGACGCTGTCGCTACCGTCGATGATCATGCTGCGCAAGGCCGTGAAGCCGAAACTTCTTGCATTGTTCATCGTGATCTGCACCATTGGGATCATCATCGTGGGGTATTTCTTCAACGCGATTCAAGGGCTGATCTTATAGCGAGGCTACAGGAGGCATATATGGCAAAGACATGGTATCCGGTTGTGGATTACGGGAGCTGCATCGAATGTGGAACCTGCGTAAGCATGTGCTCCCACGGCGTCTATGACGCGGACAGGGCGCCGACGCCCATTGTGTGTCATCCGGTCGAATGCATCGACCACTGCCACGGCTGCGGGAACCGCTGCCCGGTGGGCGCGATTACCTATGTGGGCGACAACACGGGGTGGACGCCGCCGAGCGGCAGTGCGGTTGCGGCGGAGGACTGCGGTGAGGACGCGGAGGACTGCGGCTGCGGGTGTGACTGCGGCGCGGACGCGGAGGACTGCGGCTGCGGATGTGACTGCGGCGCGGACGCGGAGGACTGCGGCTGCGCGGACACAGGCGACTGCTGTTGCGCGGAGGATGAGAACAAGGTCTCGGTTTCGTATCTATACCTGGACGACACGACCTGCACGCGCTGCGCAGGAACCGGGAAAGCGCTTGACGAAGTGATGCTGGTTTTGACGCCCGCGCTTGAAATGGCAGGTTTTGCGGTCGTGTTCGACAAAATCGAAATGACGACTGCGGAGATTGCGCAGGAGTACCGCTTCCTTTCCTCGCCGACCATCCGGGTGAACGGAAACGACATCTGCGAGGGCGTCGTGGAAAACGGCTGCGCATGCTGCGGTGAGATCAGCGGAACGGACGTCGATTGTCGTGTGTTTCCATTCAAAGGGCAAACATACGAAGTGCCGCCGAAGGAAATGCTGGCAGAGGCCATCCTGCGCCGTGCATTTGCAAAGGGCGGATGCGACTGCGGGGGCTACGAGTTGCCGGCAAATCTGAAGGCGTTTTACGCGGGGAAGACGCAGAAATCCTGTTGCTGTGACGGCGCGGGAAATTGCTGCTGACGAGCGAACGCAAAATGAATCAAGAGGAGGACATGGACATGGCATTGTTTGGAAAGAAGGCGCCGAAGGACGAGGCGCACAAGACGGAAAACGCGGCGGTGCTGGTGCTGGGCGCGGGTTGCCCGAAGTGCAGACAGCTCGAGGCATCGACGAAGGAAGCGCTTGCGCAGTTGGGCATGGACGACGCGGTGGGGCATGTGACGGATTATGCTGAAATCGCGGCATACGGCGTGATGTCGACGCCCGCGCTGGTGGTGGACGGCAAGGTCGTCTCCTTCGGCAAGGTGTTGAAGACGGAAGAAGTCGTGGCGATTCTCAGGAAAGTCAGGGGATAGCGTTGATGAAAGCGACCATTGACAAGCGCAAATGCGCATCTGACAGGCGTATCTGCAAGCCGCTGGAGCAGTGCCCGACGCAGGCGATTGCCTGGATTGAGGATGAGGATGAGCCGCTCGGTTCCCGCATGGAGATCGATCCCGAGAAGTGCACGGGTTGCGGGACATGTGTGCCCCTTTGCTGCGGCGACTGCATCGAGTTGAGGTGACGGGTATGGCGAACAGGGAAAGTGGGATCGGCTTTTTTGAGAAATATCTCACGGTGTGGGTGATCCTATGCATGGCGTTCGGCGTGCTGATCGGAACCGGTCTACCCGCGGTGCCCGCTTTCCTTGGGCGCTTTACATACGCCAACGTATCGATTCCCATCGCAATTCTCATTTGGCTGATGATTTATCCGATGATGCTGAAGGTGGATTTCAAAAGCGTGCGGGACGTCGGGAGGAATCCGAAAGGGTTGTTTGTGACGTGGGTGACGAACTGGCTGATCAAGCCGTTTACCATGTTCGGCATCGCGTGGTTTTTCTTCTTCGTGGTCTTCAAGGCGCTGATTCCGGCGGAACTTGCGCGCGATTATCTGGCGGGCGCGGTGCTGCTGGGGGCCGCGCCCTGCACGGCGATGGTGTTTGTCTGGAGCCACCTAACGGGGGGAAACCCAGCCTACACGGTCGTGCAGGTGGCGACGAACGACCTGATCATACTGATTGCGTTCACGCCGCTGGTTGCGTTTTTGCTGGGCGTGGGCGGCGTTGGGATCCCATGGGGTACGCTGATTCTATCGGTGGTGCTGTTTGTGGTCATACCGTTGGCGGGCGGCATCATCACCCGAACGCTGATGACGCGGCGCAAGGGCGAGGCATTCTTTCGGGATGTGTTTTTGCCCAAGTGGAACAACGCGACCGTTGCGGGGCTTCTCTTGACGTTGGTTATTATTTTCTCCTTCCAGGGGAAGGTGATTCTGGAGAATCCGCTGCACATTCTTTTGATCGCGGTGCCATTGACGATTCAGACGTTCCTGATCTTCTTTGTCGCTTATTTTGCGGCGCGGGCGCTGCGGCTCAAACACGACGTTGCCGCGCCGGCGGGCATGATCGGCGCGTCCAACTTCTTTGAATTGGCGGTGGCGGTGGCGATTTCGTTATTTGGCGCGCAAAGCCCGGTTGCGCTTGCGACGATTGTGGGCGTGCTGGTGGAAGTGCCCGTGATGCTGACGCTGGTTCGGATCGCAAAGAAAACGAAGGGATGGTTTCGATATGAGTAAACAGAAGGTCGCATTTATCTGCGTGCACAACAGCTGCCGGAGTCAGATTGCGGAGGCGTTGGGGAAGCAGCTGGCCGGGGATGTATTTGAAAGCTATTCGGCGGGAACGGAGAAGAAGGACCGCATCAATCAGGATGCCGTGCGGCTGATGAAGGAGATCTACGGGATCGACATGGAGAAGACGCAGCGGCCGAAGCTTCTGGAGGCGATACCGCCGGTCGACGTGGTGATCACGATGGGCTGCAACGTATCGTGCCCATATCTGCCGTGCAAACGGCGCGAGGATTGGGGGCTCGACGACCCGACGGGGCAGGGCGACGAGGTGTTCCGCGCGACCATCAGGACGATTGAGGAGAAGGTATTGCAGCTGAAGCGCGAATTATCGCAATAAGCTGACAGGTACATGAAAAGTTCATACAGCTTTGCTATAATGGCCGCATGATCTGTCTTTGGAGTGTGAGCCAGTGAAGTTTGTACGGCAATTTTTAATCATCGCGGCCTTTTCCTTTCTCGGGGAGGCCGCGAAGGCATTGATTCCCTTTTCGATTCCCGCCAGCGTGTACGGGCTCGTTTTGATGCTCGGCGCGCTGTCTTTGAAGATCGTCAAGCCGGAGCACGTGCGGGATGCGTCCAAATTCCTGATTGAAATCATGCCGCTGATGTTTGTGCCCTACGGCGTGGGCCTTTTGACGGTGTGGGACGTTTTAAAGCCGATCCTTCTGCCCTTCGCGGTGATCGGAATCGTCTCGACGCTGGTGGTTTTGACGGTGACGGGGCATGCGACGCAGGCGGCTGTGCGGATGATTGACAGGAGGGGAAAGCGATGAAGGCGTTTTTGACGGATTCCGTCTACTTTGGCGTCGTGATCAGCCTCGTCGCGTTTGAGATTGGGAAGCTGGTTCAGAAAAAGCTCAAGATTGCACTCTTTAATCCGATTCTGGTTGCCATGGCGCTGATCATCGGGCTGGTACTCGCGCTGGGCGTGGATTACGCCAAGTACGAGGAAGGCGCAAAATACATCACCTATCTGCTCACGCCCGCGACGATCTGCCTTGCGGTGCCGCTCTATGAGCAGATGGCACTTTTGCGCAAGAACATCGGTGCGCTGGCGATCGGCATCGTCTCCGGCATTCTGGCGAATTTTGCGTGCGTATTGATCCTCTCGAAGCTCTTTGGGCTCGACTATGGGATGTTTGCGACGCTGCTTCCCAAATCGATCACCACCGCCATCGGCATGGGCGTCAGCGAGACGCTGGGCGGCAGCGTGGCGGTGACGGTCGCGGCGATCATGGTGACGGGAACGACCGGGTACATGGCTGCGGAATGGCTTTTGCGCTTTGTGCGCGTCACGCACCCGATTGCCAGGGGATTGGCGCTGGGAACCGCGGCGCACGCCATCGGCACGGCCAAGGCCATGGAGATCGGCGAGGTGGAGGGGGCGATGAGCTCGCTCGCGCTCACGGTCTGCGGCCTTTTGACGGCGGTGACGGCGTCTTTTCTCGCGCAGTTTTATTGATCCAGCGGACTCACAGTAGAAATATAAATCTGTCGCTCCGGTAGACGGTGGAGAATACCTCGAGAAGGGTTTCTCCGTCCGCCGCCAGCCGCAGACCGCTCAGCGTTAAGGCGGGCGCGTAACCCTGCACGTTCAGGATTTCGCGCTCCTTTTTTTGCATGGTGGTGACGCGCAGCTGCGCGTCCCGGCCCCGGTGTCCCGTATGCCCGGTTTCCTCGAAATACTGATAGATGGACGTGATCCGCGCGGCATCCTGCGGGAGCGTGGGGAACTGTTTTTCAGGGAGATAGCTGGTATGAATGGCGGCGGGTTCGTGATTGATCGTGCGCAGGCGAACGATTTTCCAGATTTTTTCGCCGCGTTTTGCGCCAAGCGAGTCATAGATCATGGAGTTATAGTTGATTTTTCGGGCCTCGATGTTTTTCGATTCATAGGGCAGGTTTAATTCACGCATTTTTTTGGAGAATCCCCCGCCGCGCATTTGCAGGGGGATCATTTCGCGCTCGCCGGCAAAGAAACTGCCGCTGCCCTGTACAGAATAAACGAAGCCCAATTCCTTGAGCCGATCGTAGGCCTTGCGGATATCCGAGCGTGGCACGCCGAAGCGGATTGCCATATCGTTTTCGCTGGGCAGACGATCGTCTTTTTTAAATTGATGTTCCCGGACATCGCGGACCAGCTGATCCACGATCTGATCCCAGCCGGGCGTTTCCTTCATTTTAAATCACCTCACATTATCCGCACGCATTGCGCCGTTCACCCTGCATTATACCGGGCTGTCCGTTGCCGCACAATCCCCCCGGGCTCGGTTTTACTGATAATTGATTTCATCGACTTGGCGCCTTGACAGTCTGTGCGTATGCTGATGTTGTTCGAGAGACGCGAGAACAAACATCAAAAGGAGAGAACTGTATGCGCATCAAAAGAATTGGCACGCTGCTTCTGACCCTGGCTCTGATTGGCACCGCACTCGCGGGATTTGCCGCGAACGCCGTCGCCGAGGGAAACTACGGCCTTGACGAGTTCATCATGGTCCTGATCCCGGGCGAGGACACCGAAAAATCCGTTCAGCTGCGCGACAACATGGCGGAGGCGATGTCCGAGGCCATCGGCATTCCCGTGACGATTTACCGCGCGACCGATTACAGCGCAGCCGTTGAGGCCATGCGCACCGGCAAGGCACAGCTTGCGGGCTTTGGCCCCTTCTCCTACGTGGTGGCGCGCGAGCGTTCCGGCGCGGAGTGCCTGGTCGTGACCGGAACCAACGGGCAGATGGGCTATTATTCCTACATCATAACCCGTGCGGACAGCGGCATTGAGACGCTTGCCGATCTGAAGGGCAAGAGCTTCTCCTTCGTCGATCCGGAGTCCACGTCCGGCAACGTCATCCCCACCGACAGCATCATCAACGCGCTGCCGGAGCTCAACCTCACATTTGACGATCTGCACACCGACGGCGTGTTCTTCTCGACCGCGATGTTCGCGGGCACCCACCCCAGCTCCATTCAGGCGGTCATTCAGGGCAATGTGGACGCGGGCGCCGTTTCCTCGGGCACCTACGCCAACCAGCTCGAAAAGGGCAACTTCAAAGACGGCGATCTGAAGATTCTCTTCCAGTCCGCGCTCATCCCCGGAAGCCCCATCGCAATCCAGAAGGATCTGCCGCAGGAGCTGAAGGACAAGGTGCGCGACTTCCTCCTCTCCTATGACGACGACGAGTACTTCGGCAGCCCGGACAAGCGTTACATCGCGGTTTCGGACAGCGACTACGATTATCTTGCCGAGCTGAAGGACAAGTACGGCCTGAGCGACTAAACGCCCTGCCCGAATCGGAAACGGCCGTCTTGCACCGCGCAGGACGGTCGTTCCGCAGAGGGCGCGGGAAGGAAGGGATCAAATGGAAAAGGTACTCGAAATCACCAACCTTCAGAAGTACTACGGGCAGGTGCAGGCGGTGGAGGACGTGTCCTTCGACGTGCATGCGGGCGAACTGGCGGTCATCATCGGGCCGTCCGGCGCGGGGAAATCCACGGTTTTGCGCTGCGTCAACCGGATCATCACGCCGACCAAAGGGCAGATCCTCTTTAAAGGGCGGGACATGGCGGTCATCCGCAGCGAGGCGGAACTCAAGCTCATGCGCCGACAGATCGGCATGATCTTTCAGTCGTTCAACCTCGTCTACCGCCTGTCGGTGTTCCAGAACGTGTTGCATGGGCGGTTGGGCTACATGTCAACCATGAACGCCATCATCGGCAATTACAGCGAGGCGGAAAAGCAGAAGGCGCTGGACCTTCTCGAAATGATTGGGCTATCGGACCTCATCTACAAGAAGGCGGGCGAGCTATCCGGTGGGCAGAAGCAGCGCGTGGGCATTGCGCGCGCCATGATGCAGGACCCGGCGCTGCTGCTGTGCGACGAGCCCATTGCCTCGCTTGATCCCAGTTCATCCAAGACCGTCATGGATCAGATCCGCGACATGACCAAGCGGAACAACATCGCCTGCATCGTGAACCTCCACCAGGTGGATGTGGCAATGAAGTACGCTGACAGGATCATCGGCATTCACAAGGGGCGCATCGTGTTTGACGACGTGCCGAAGAAGCTGACGGACGCCATGATCGAGCGCATTTACGACGCACCCATTGGCGAGCTGACGGTCGGCATGGAAGGCGGTGAGGCGGTCGATGCCTGACAAGACGAAGCGCATCCGGGTGGTTCCGGTCAAGGAGGCGCGCAAGTCATGGATCGTGTTTGGGACGATCGCCGTGCTGTTTTTTGCGGCGACCTACATGACGCGCTACAATCCGCTGGAATTCCTATTTAATATGAAGAACTTCTGGCTGTTCATTTTTGAAGACCTCGTGCCGCCCAAGGTGAGCGACTGGCAAACGATCCTCAGAAGCCTTGGACAGACGTTTGCCATGGCGGTAGCGGCCACGTTCGTTTCGAGCATCGTCTCGCTCGTGCTGGCGTTTCTGGGTTCTTACACGACCGCGCCATGGAAGCCGATGAAGAAGATCATACGCGTGCGGACGGGAGCATCATCGACCTCGCGACTGCGATGCCATGGGAGATCATCCGGCTGCGCAACGCGGAGCTTGGCTACGTTTCGCAGTTTTTCAGCGTCATTCCCCGGGTATCGGCAATGGACATATTGATTCAAACGCAGACCGCGCGGGGCGCCGCGCACGAGAAGGCGCGCGCGAAAGCCGCGGAATATCTGACGCGCGTGGGCATTGCCGAGCGGCTGTGGGACATGTATCCGGCGACGTTTTCGGGCGGCGAGAAGCAGCGGCTCAACATTGCGAACGCACTGATCACGCGGCCGCGGCTGCTCCTGCTCGACGAGCCGACAGCATCGCTCGACGCGCGCAGCAAGGAGTGGGTGATGGGGCTGATTCTTGATTTGAAGGCGAAGGGTACGGCGATGATCGGCGTGTTCCACGACGAGATCGCCATCCGGACGCTGGCGGACGTGCGTTATGAGATGGTGGAGCGGCGGATTGTGCCGCTTGACTATGAGATGGATTATGCGAACGAGGTGATCCCGGAGGTCGCCCTTTGATCGACATGCACGTGCATTCCCATTGGTCGGACGGGGAATTGTCCCCGCGCGAACTGGTGGAGCGGGCAAAAAGCGAGGGACTGACCGGGCTGTGTCTGACCGATCACGATACCATGGCGGGCGTCGCGGAATGGGAGGAAGCCGGGCGCGCGCTTGGCTTCCCCGTCTTTGGCGGCATCGAAATCAGCTGTACGCAGCCGGGGACGGGGCGTCCGCTGCACATACTGGGTTACGCAATCCCGCCGGAGGGGCGATGTGCGGTGGAGGATTTTTGCGCGCATATTCGCCATTCGCGCAATCAGGCGGTGCGCGAGAGCGCCGCGCGATTGGAGCGCGCGGGCTTTCCGGTTTCGATCCGGCAGGTGGAGATGCTTGCGGGTCCGGGCGGACAACTGTGCAAACAGTACATCATGCGCATTTTGATGGATGCGGGGCTTTGCGACACACTCTACGGGCAGCTATACCGGGAATTGTTCAAGAGCGGAAAGGGCGGCGCGGCGCCCATTGCGGCGCTGACGTTTGAAACGGCGGATCCCGTGGCGGCGGTGCGATGCGTCATTGCCGCGGGCGGGAAAGCGGTGCTGGCGCACCCCGGGCAGTACGGGAATTTCGACGCCTTGCCCGGGCTGATTGCGGCGGGTCTATCGGGCATCGAGGCGCACCATCCCAAACACGATGCGCAGACGGTTGCGCGCTGTCTTGATCTGGCGCGCGCGAGGCATCTGATTGCGACGGGCGGTTCCGATTATCACGGCATCTATGGAGAAGGGGAGCGGCTGGGAAAGCCGGGGGTTCCGATGCAGCTGATTTAATTCGTATAATAAAGCCGTCGGAACAAAGTGGGGTACGCGGATAAAAACTGTGAGAGCGTGGTGCGGCTGCTGGAGCCGGGATCGTTGATCGTGAATCCGGAGGCCGTGAGCGCGCTTCCCCCGGAATAACCCGTGATCACGACAAAGTGCGTGCCACCGGATGCGTTGACGCAGCCGACGATGACCGGGACGCCACTTTTCAGCTTCTGGTACACCTGACTGAACGTAATTTGATCGACAAGCGAATAGTTTTCGGGCCAGTACAGGGAGCCACCGGACGAATAGGTCAGGCGGCTTTCCATTTCGTCCGGGGTGATGGAATCGCCGGTGCGATAGGATTCCGTCATTGCGAGCGCCGTCGTTGCACAGCCGATGTCCGCGATGGTGCGTCCGGAAGACCCCACCTCCACGGAGGCCCAGCGGCTGTCCGTTTGCTTGTAGCTGGGTACATTCAGGGAAATGGCCGGGTAGGCGGCGGACGAAGGTGCGTCGGTTGTGGATTTGAGATAGGATGCATTCACATAACCGGCGTGCGTGCCATGATAGACGATCTTGGCGAATGCGCCGGATGTGGAGATTTTGACCACCGTTTCACCCCTGTACAGGACCGCGCCCACCGCATATGCGGTGGAGGGTCCGCTGCGCACATTGAGTGCGCCTGCCGATACCTGTCTGGCTGTGCTGCCCGCGATTTCCTTGATGTATGCCGCGGCGCAATAGCCGTATGTACCGTCGGGGAGGCCGACGCGCAGCCAACTGCCGCTTTGCCCGTACAGCATGACTGCGCTTCCGCGCGCGAGGGTTGCGATGACGGCATACGAGGTGGACGGCCCGCTGCGCACGTTCAGCTGTGCGCCGGATGTCGAGACCGTGCCCGCGGTAGGCGAGGAGGCGGACGCATATGCGCGCGGCATCACCTGGGCGGCGAGCGTGAATAGACAAATGAGTGCGAAGGCTTGAATGGCAAATCGCTTCATGTTCTTCCTCCATGTTACAATAATGTGTATGTATGGTAACATATCTGTCTTATTTACACAATGGTAATAGATGGAAGCGCACGGGCGGTTCCTTTTTCTTCATAATCGGTTGATTACTGGAAATACTGTGACGTGAATCGATGGGACGATTGGGATGACGGGCGAACGGACGATTCGACCGGGCGGCTCGCTGGGAGAGATTCTCGAGAGAGAAGGTGGCACGACATGACAAACAGCATCACAAACAGGCAGTTGTTTTATATCCTGATCATGACAATCACCACCTACACCACGATCGACCTTCCCAAGATGATGGCGGAAAAGGTGGGGCGGTCGAGCTGGATTCTGGTGCTGGGCATGGCTGTGCTATTCAGCGGCGCGGCGATCCTGGTAACGAAGCTGAACAACCGGTTTGCGGGCAAGGTGATGTTTGACTACAGCCGGGAAATCGTCGGGACAGTTGCGTCCCGCGTGATTGTGATTTACTATATTTTATATTTCGTCCTCGTCGGCGTGTATTTAAAGATCAAGCTGGTCGAGTTTGTGACGGCGAACTTTCTGCCCAAGACGCCGCAGTTCATCCTTCTCGCATTCAGCGTGGCGCTGTTTGGCTTTGTGGCTTACAAGGGTGTGACGAACGTCGCGCGGATGTTTCAAATGTTCGGTACGATTTTTTTGGTGACGACGATTTTAGTCTGTGGAATCATGCTGTTTCAGGGGATGCTATATAACATCCGGCCCTTCTATGACCCGAATGAGATCAAGCAGATTCCAAGCGCGCTTCCGTCGATGCTGTTTCCATTTGGCGGGATCGAGGTGCTCCTGATCATTCCGTTTACGCAAAAAAACCGGAAGGCGCCGCTGGTTGCCTTTTTGACGATGATCTTTATCGGTTTTCTATATGTGCAGGTGGTGGAAGGCACGATTTGCATACTGGGCATCAACAACACGATGCTATACAACGACGCGCTCATCGAAGCGATCAAAATTGTGTTTGTGCCGGTCATTGAGCGCACGGACATCTTTTATCTGACGGTTGGCCTCACGAGCCTTTTTGCGGGCATGATCATGGTGTTTCTATGCAGTCTCGAATACACATGTAGACTCTTTCATAAAGTTGAGCGCAAAATTATTACGCCCATCGTTGCATTGGCGCTCTATGTGCTTTGCATCTTCGGTTTGGGCGTGAAGGACATCAACCACAAACTGGACGCGTATGCACCATACCTTGTATCGATCTCTTCATTTGGCATTCCTGGCTTTCTCATGCTGGTTGCCGTAATCCGGAAAAAGAAAAGCGTACATGAGCCGGAGGATGAGGCATGAACAGACTGTTTAAAATCTTCGTATCCTTAGTGGTGATGGCTTTTGCGGCTGCGACCAACATCGTCGGCGATTCCACGGATATCAATGACAAATTGATCGCAACGACGATCGCCGTCGACAAAAAGGATGGCGACATCTGGTTTTATGTGGAGTTTGCGAACATTGAAGCGTCCAAGGGCAGTTCCGGTTCCTCTTTAAACGGATCCGCACACCAATACTATATGGTCAAGGCCAAGGGAAAGACGTTTGTGGAGGTGCGGGAGAACCTAAACCGACAGCTTGATAAGCCGCTCTATATGGGCGGGGTACGGACGCTGCTCATCTCACAGCGGTTTGCCGAGGAGGATTTGGTCGAATACATCTACAGACTCCGGGCGGACGAGACATACCGCAAGAAGATTATCACCATCACGACCTTTGACGACTTGGATGTGCTATTTAAGACATTGAACGACAAGGACAAGTCGGTAGGGTACATGGTGGAGAGCACGATCAAGCAGCTCGATAATTCCGGACAGTGTTCCCTTCGAACGACATCTCGACTGCTTGAGAACCTATCTGACGCATATGGCGGCATCCTCATGCCCTGTATCGCTCTTCAGGACGCCCAGATTGCGTTTACGGGGTATACGGTCATCCGCGATACGAAGGCCGTGGGGTTTATTCCGATCGCGCAGTGCGACGGCCTCAACATGATCAAGGTGAACCATGCGAAGACGTTTTATGTGGTACCGTATCAGGATCAGGAATTATCGGTGGAAACGATCTGTCAAGGCAAGAAGATCGATGTCTCGTTTCAGGATGGCAGGGCGCACTTCACGTTTACGCTGAAATACGATGCGAATCTGGAATACGGCACCCAAAAGACGCCCTATGGCCTGACAAAAGAGGACATGAGGGCGCTCAGGTCGATCATCGAGCAGATGATTTTAGGTGATTTATACACCGCTTTTGACCAGGCGCAGAACATCTATCAGACGGACTATCTGCAATGTGATGACGCATTCCGCGTAAAATATCCCGTCTTGTTTGCGTCCTCCGACTGGCACGACGCATTCGCACAGGCGGAAATCAATGCGACTATCAGCGTCAATTTTTCTACCATGCATATGATCGACTACGGCGACAGCGTGGTGCGATGAAAGGGGCTCCCATGATGCGAAAAAAGGCGTTTGAGGAACTTGTTTCCTCCATTATGGACAACGATCTTGACATATCGGAGCGATCCATCCCCTTCAAGGGCGGCGTGGTCAAGCTGTTTTATATCTGCCAGCTGACCGACCGCGCCGCGCTGACCGAGGACGTGGTGAAGCCGCTCGTCGTCTACTGCGCGTATGCAAAGATGCACCTGCATGCGCAATCGACCGTCGACGAGATCATCTATGCGGATTCGTGCAAAGTCGAGTCGGATCAGGACAGGGTTTTGGAATTTATCCTCTCCGGCATGACCGTCATGCTGTTTTCAACGGACAGCAATTATGTGGTCATCAACCTGAAGAAAGTGGCAAAGCGTGCGATCGACAGTCCGCAGCTTACCTACACGCTTCGGGGGCCGCAGGATAGTTTTACGGAGAGTCTGGAGTCCAATTTATCGCTGGTGCGATACCGGGTGAAGGACCCGAACCTGTGCATCAAGCACTTTGTGGTAGGCGAACGGACGAAGGCGGCGGTTGCAGTCATCTATATCAAGGACATTGCAAATGACATCGCCGTGGGCGAGGTTGAGAAGCGCATTCGGGACATTCACGTGGATGGCATTGGGGAATCCGGAGAACTCCAGTCCTACATGCTGAACAACGGCAGGTCGTTATTTCCACAGATGGGCCTGATCGAGCGATCCGACATGGCGTATCACTCGCTTCTGGAAGGGAAAGTACTTGTGCTTGTGGACGGCAGCGGCGTTGCGATCTATGCGCCGAAGGTATTCAGTGAATTTTTCTATTCCTGTGACGACCGATATGACAACAAGTTTTATGGGGCGTTCAACCGATTTCTCAGGTACGTCTCCATCGCCATCGGCCTGACGGCCTCGAGCATCTATGTCGCCATTACGTCGTTTCACACGGAGGTTTTGCCCAGCGATTATGCCATCTCGCTCGCGCAAATGCGCGTAAATGTGCCCTTCAGCGCGCTTGTGGGAACGCTGACCCTCGAGTTTATCATGGAACTCCTGCGCGAGGCGCTGCTTCGGGTTCCCAAGCAGATCGGTCCCGCCGTCGGCATTGTGGGCGCGATCGTCATCGGACAGGCAGCCATCGCAGCCGGATTTTTCAGCGCGGTTTTGCTCACCATCGCAGCCGTCTCTTTGCTGGCGTCGTTCGCCATTCCCGATTACACGTTGGTCAGCCCGTTCCGGATTTTAAAGTTTGTGCTGATTCTATTTACCGGTTCGCTTGGTTTTTTCGGATTTACGTTGTGTCTGACCGCGATTATATCGGGACTTGTGTCGATTAATTCGTTCGGCGTGCCCTATATGGCGCCGATTGCGCCGTTTAACGCGCGGGATATGCACAGTGCGCTCATCAACCGCAGCGATACGAGCACGCACCGTCCGGCCTATCTCAATCTCAAAGACCGCATCCGGATGCGGATGCGCAGTTCGCAAAAAAAGAAGGAAGATTCGTAGCATTCCGGCAAGATTGCTCCTGTCGAAGAAGGCCTGGTCATGGGGCCTTTTTTGTTTTGTAATGTGTGCGGTGCAAGAAAAAAGCATGTTGATTTGGTTGCTATTCTGTGACTAATATGTTAGACTCAGTCTGGTAAATTGGCGCGGTGGGTGCATAAAGACGGCGCAATAACAGAGGCTGGCGCCTGAAATGCGCGCATCAGGGCACCGTCTTCAAAAGGAACACACAGGATATCGAAAAACGAAGGAGTGGACGCATGGCAAATGAAAAACTTCAATCTGCATTCATGGTTCCGGAATACCCCTTGACCGCAAAATACGATGCCGAATGGATCATCGAGAACCAAATGGGCCCATGTTCATTGTGGTTATGCGAATCCCTCATGCAAAAAATGGAGTTGAAACCCGGTATGCGCGTGTTGGACATGGGCTGCGGCAAGGGCATGACAAGCATCTTTATGGCGAAGGAATTCGGCGTCGCGGTATTCGCCACGGACCTTTGGGTTCCGGCCGCTGAGAATTTTAAGCGTTTTCAGGAAGCGGGTTTGGGGGACAGGATCATCCCGATTCATGCGGAAGCGCACCAATTGCCCTATGCGGATGATTTTTTCGATGCGATCGTCAGCATTGATTCTTACGAATATTACGGCACGGACGCCTTATATCTTGATTACATCACGAAGTTTCTGAAACGGGATGGACAGATCGGGATTGTCGTTCCCGGATTGACGCGGGAATTTGACGAGCGAGGCGCGCCCGATGATCTATTGAAAAAGGAAAACATGGATTGGAGCTTATATTCCTATCATTCGCCCGAATGGTGGGCGCGATTGTGGCGTTTTTCAAAATGCATCGATGTGGAGAGCAGCGATTCTGTGCCGGATGGTTTTCAACTTTGGTATTATTGGGAAAAAATCTTAAAGGATTTTGGATTTTATGAGCCCGACCAGATGCTGGAATCCGACCAGGGTGATTACATTACGTTTACCCGCACGGTTGGGCGAAAAGTGCCGGATCGTTGGTAGAAATGGGGATTGGAACAGCGGCGCGCGATGATTGCGCACCGCTGTTTTCGACTGGATCTGGAAGTGCTGGCTTCCTCATGGGCGCAGGTCGATATACCACATCAGGGCGACCTCATCCCGGCTTTCCGGATCGTCATAATAAAAATACTCGTCGAGCGTGCAAAGGACCGCGCCATTTTTATGGTAGAAGCGAACGGCGGGGACGTTGATGTTCTGGCATTCGATCTTCATCTGCCGGAGGCCCTGTTTCTTTGCCCAATCAAGCGCCATGGCAAACAGATGGGAGCCGACGCCCAGCCGCTGATAGGCATCGTCCACGCGAATATCCCACAACAGGCACAGATCATCCCGGTTGTCCATCATGATGATCTCATTGGTTTTGCAGGCGACCGTGGCCGCGGCAATCATCGTTTTCCCGTCGTAGGCCGCAAAAAACCCCCATGGGCTGATATTGAACTTCTTGGCGAATTCGGTGGGCGGTTCGTATGAACCGAGATCTTTGACGTAGGGCGCAACGGGGACTTCCTGCAATCGGATGCCGCCCAGTCCGCGGTCAATCTTTTCCGGTTGAAGTTTGCTGCGTACATCGACGAGCATTGGAACTTTTTCGTACGCTTCAAAAAACGCAGCGTCCGGGTCTACGACATGCCGAAACGACAATTCTGGTTGGTTCACCGGATACACCCCTTTCATCGGTTATAAACCTCTCATTTTCTTTTTGCTTGTGGATGATTCCGGAAATATGAATCAAGGAAACATTCTGGTCAGCCGCCCGATCAAACGTTCTCTGATGTTCTCATAATATACGACATACTTCAGCGTATCCTTTACCTGTTCGCTTTCGTTTTTGGAATTCCGAGACTGAAAGTTCCGCATATATTGTCAAGTGGAATTTGAGGTTCCATGCTGTCCTCCGCATTGGTTTATCATCATCGCAATGGGCTAAGATTCCGTTTTTTTAAATATATACATATGAAATTTGGCATTGTGCTCTGAGTAATCGGTATAGCCGTCAAAAATCACCTCGACAGATGCTTTGCTCTCTTGTATGGCACTTTTCAATTGTTTTTCCATTTTTGAGCCATTTTGCATAAAATTACAAATCATGCCACCGCTTTTACTTCACGAATTATTCTTAGAAGAAGTTTCTTTTCGTTTTCAATGTCATTCTGATAAAAGTGAAACATTGAATCAAGCAGGACGATATCATATGTATCCGCTATGCGAAATGAATGGATATCGGCAACAAGACCTTTACTTGCAGTCCTTCTTTTTTTGCAGTGTTGTTCAATTGCGCAATGCCGACATCAAAAATATCTACGCCAACCACGCGATAGCCAATTCTACCCAAAAACAATGCGTCTCGGCCTTGCCCACATCCAAGGTCCAGCACGACATTCCTTTCCGGGTAAGCTGTAAAAAAATCGACGAGTCCAGGATACGGTTTCCCGAAGTAATCTTTCTGGCGATAGTAGTGATGATAGGAATGACACATACCGCAGTTCGCCCCTGATATGAGGATTTTTGGACATTTACCGTTCCGACACTGACATCGACGCTACACACTCAACGTGCCCCGTCCAAGGGAACATATCGACCGGGGTGATCCATTCGAGCCGAAAGCCGCGTGCCGTGAGCAGCTTCACATCCCGTGCGAGCGTCGCAGGGTCACAGGACACATACGAGACGCGTGCGGGGCGCAAAAGTCCTAGGGCGTCGATCAGCGCCGGATCGCAGCCTTTGCGCGGCGGATCGACGATGACGCGATCGAATCGTTCCCCGGCGCGAACGAGCCGTGGAATTTCGATCCCCGCGTCGGCGCATAGGAACCGCGTTTTGCCCGAGAGCCCATTATCTTCCGCGTTTTTGCGCGCGTCCGCAATGGCGGGCGGGACAATTTCGACCCCAAGCGCATGCGCGGCGCGCTGGGCGGCCGCGAGCGTGATGGTGCCGCAACCGCAATATGCGTCGAGCACGCGGCTTTTTTCGTCGAGCGCGACCGCATCGAGCGCCAGCGCATAGAGAATCTCCGCCTGACGCGTATTGACCTGAAAAAATGTCTGCGGTGAAAGCGCAAACGTAAGCCCACACAGCGTTTCCGAAATTGTACGCACACCGACAACATGCGTGATCCGCCCGTCGAGCGCGTGGGTGGGGCGCGGCTTGAGCGCGCAAAAATAGACCGACTGGGCGACATCCGCCATTTTGGGCAACCAGTTTGGCGCGCTGCCGTGCGTGGACAAAATGACCATGGCATCGCCCGCCGCGTTTGTGCGCGTCACGAGCCACCCATTGCATCCTGTGCCCTTCAAAAGTGCGGCCGCATGGCGCATCACCCGCACGCTTGCGCGCGATTGGAGCAGGCAATCGGCAATCTCGACAAATCCATTTCCGCCCGGCGCGCGCATGCCGACCTGACCATCCTGGATGGCGTATTCCGCCTTATTGCGCGTGTGTTCGGGATGTGCGCAACCGACCGTCGCGCGCACATCGGCATTGGGCATGCCGGCGATGCGCGAAATGGCGTCCGTCACACGTTGCCGCTTGAGCGCGAGCGTGTAGGGATACGCCGCGTGCCGGATCCGGCACCCGCCGCACGCCGCGTCATACGGACACGCGGGCGCGGTCCTGTGCAAAGAGGGATCGAGAACTTCGACCAAATCCGCCGTACAGTACCTGCCCGCGTCCTGTTTCAACTGTATTGAGACGCGTTCATCCGGCAAAGTACCCGGAACGAACACTGCGCGCCCGTCCGCAAGCCTGCCGACGCCCTGCATCTCGGAGCCGATACCGGTTATCTCGATGGTTTCCATTAAGACTGCGACATGAAAGAAACCGTGTCGATGAGGCGATCGAGGTCATCGACCTCGGTCTGGCTGCCCATCTGCACATCAGTCAGGGGGACATTGATCATCTTTTCCCCGCGAATGCCGACCGCGACGCCCGCGACGTCGTCGTTTAACAGCTGCGTGGCATAGGCGCCCATGCGCGTTGCGATGACCCTGTCGCGCGCGGAAGGGCTGCCGCCGCGCTGGGTATATCCGAGAACCGTGGCGCGCGTTTCGTGCCCGGAGAGCACCTCAATGATCTGTGCGACCTGCGAGCTTGAAAGGTTATGCGTACTCATATCCTTGAGCTTGGGGTTATCGGCGATGATCTGTGAGACGTCGGAGGTCAGCGACTTGATCGCGCCTTCTGCAAATACCATCATCATCGAACGCTTGCCGCGTAGGACACCCCATTTGACGCGCTCCGCGATGTCCTCAAGGCTCCAGGGTTTTTCGGGAATCATATAAAGCTCCGCGCCACACGCCACGGCGGTATACAGCGCAATGTCGCCGCAGGCACGCCCCATGACGGTGATCAGGCTGACGCGCTCGTGCGAGTCGCTTGTATCGCGAATGCGGTTAACGGCCTCACAGGCGGTATTGACGGCGGTGTCAAAACCGATGGTGAAGTCGGTGTAGTTCAGGTCGTTATCGATCGTGCCGGGAACGCCGATGGTGGGGAAACCCTGCGCGTAGAGATCCTGCGCGCCCTTGTATGTACCGTCGCCGCCGATGGTAATCAAGCCTTCAATACCAAGCGCGCGTAGATTCTCAATGGCGCGCTTTTGATATTTTGGATCCAGGAACTCAAGGCAGCGCGCGGTCATGAGGAATGTGCCGCCGCGGTGAATCTTATCTGAGACACTACGAGAAGTCAGGATTTCAAAGTCGTCCCGCTCGTTGTCGCTGCGCATGAGAAGGCCATTGTATCCGCGCTTGAAGCCGACCACGGACATGCCAAGCTGCATTCCAGTTCTGACCACCGAACGGATCGCCGCGTTCATGCCGGGCGCATCTCCGCCTGAGGTCATTACGCCTATACGCTTCATGCAAATCTCTCCTGTCATCGAATTGTACGTCCGATCCCAGTTTGAATTATACACACTGTTTTGAATGCTCAACATCCTGGCAATGTTAAATATTGATCAGACCTTTGCGGTATCTGGACAAATCCGTCAGCGATGTGATATAATTCTTAACTGTCGGTGGTCGTTGGCCAATGTAGCTCAGCTGGCAGAGCAGCGGTTTCGTAAACCGCAGGTCAAGGGTTCGAGTCCCTTCATTGGCTCCATGTCGAGGTGTAGCGCAGTTTGGTAGCGCGTTTGGTTCGGGACCAAAAGGTCGCAGGTTCAAATCCTGTCACCTCGACCACATTACACAAGATTCATTCGTGAATCTTGTGTTTTTTTGTGCATATTGCCATCTCAAGCACCCTATAACTCCGCTTGAATCTTTCGTACCGACAACAATACCGACAACAATACCGACAACACGTGCTTCAAATAAAACAAAGCACCCACCGTAACGGCGGGGGCTTTGTCGTGTATCGTTTTGTTACTCGAGCTTTTTAAACGAGATCTCGTATGTGCCATACGCGCTCGTGGCCACGATGAAGGCGTTCGTCAGGATCAGGAGCGCATCGTTAAAAGTGGCGATCCCGGACGTGAATACCTTGGCGGCAAGCATAAGTATGACGGCTACGCCGTAGACAAAGAAGCGCGTCGGTATCTTCCAAACCTTGTCAATCGGTATTTTGAGGAACTGAACCACGAGCAGCGTGACCGCCGTGGCGCCGGCAATGGTGCCGACATAGCCCCAGGTGATCGGGTTTGACATGCCGTCTTCAGTCGCCGCCTCCTCGGCAAAAGCGTAGGCCGGGAGCAAGAGCATGAGGAACAAG
>JAEZSP010000067.1 GCA_023421735.1 Bacillota bacterium
TTGCGAAGCAAGGGGCGGGCGAACACGGAGGTTCCGCGAAGAGGAACTTGAGGGAGAGGACAGCGCGAAGCGCTCCGCATCCCGAAACCCGCGCGTTGCGAAGCAAGGGGCGGGCGAACACGGAGGTGATAAACATGGCAGATGGAATCAAGGGGCTCTTTTCGTCCAATCCGGGCATTGACCGCGTAAATATCCTCGGCCTGATCGTTCTTTTGATTTCTGTTCTGGTCGCCGCCTTCGCGGGCAAAATCGCGCAGCATTTTCCGGAGGAAAAGCGCGACGGCGCAAAGATCGGTTTCAAGCTCCTCAGCCTTGGCATTTGCATCATTGGCGTCATCATCGCCATTTTCGGATAGGAGGATTACGATGGAAAATCAGGAATTCAAAATGGAAAAAACCTACGCGCCCGCAGCGATTGAGGGACGCATTTATCAAATGTGGGAAACGTCCGGCGCGTTCAAACCGAAAATCGAACGCGATAAAAAACCCTTTACGATCGTCATGCCCCCGCCCAATATCACCGGACAGCTCCATATCGGCCACGCCCTCGACGAAATGCCGCAGGACGTGCTCATCCGCTATCACCGAATGAAGGGCGACCCCACCCTGTGGGTGCCCGGCACGGATCACGCCTCGATCGCAACCGAGGTCAAGATCGTGGACGCGCTCAAGGCGGAAGGGCTCACCAAACAGGACATCGGCCGCGACGCCTATATGGAACGCGCATGGGCCTGGCGGGACGAATACGGCAGACGAATCGTCAAACAGCTGCGCAAACTCGGCGTGTCATGCGATTGGTCGCGCGAGCGCTTCACCATGGACGAAGGACTCTCCCGCGCCGTGCGCGAAACATTCGTGCGCCTCTATGAGAAAAAGCTCATCTATCGCGGCGATCGCATCATCAACTGGTGTCCCACATGTAAAACCGCTCTTTCGGATGCGGAAGTGGAATACGAGGAGCATACATCCTCCCTCTGGCATATCCGCTATCCCGGTCATGACGGTCACGACATCGTGGTTGCCACCACGCGCCCGGAAACCATGCTCGGCGATACCGGCGTGTGCGTGAACCCCAACGACGCGCGCTACACCGACATGGTCGGAAAGACCGTGACGCTTCCCATCATGAACCGCGAAATTCCCGTGGTTGCGGATGATTATGCCGAGATGGAGTTTGGAACCGGCGCCGTCAAAATGACGCCCGCACATGACCCCAACGATTTTGAGGTCGCGCAGCGCCACAACCTTCCGATCCTGCGCGTGCTCAATGACGATGGCACCATGAACCAGAATGCGGGCCGCTTCGAGGGCTTGACGCGGGAAGCATGCCGCAAAGCCATCGTGGAAGAACTCAAAAAGGAAGGGCTGCTCGTCAAGATTGAACCCCTCACCCATAATGTCGGCACCTGCTATCGTTGCCATGACGACGTGGAACCGCTCGTGAGCACCCAGTGGTTCGTCGATATGAAGCCCCTCGCCGCGCCTGCCATCGAGGTCGCCCAAACGGGCGAACTCCAGTTCGTGCCCGAGCGGTTCGTCAAGACGTACTATAACTGGATGGAGAATATCCGCGATTGGTGCATCTCGCGTCAGCTCTGGTGGGGTCATCGCATCCCGGCCTTTTATTGCGATCGTTGCAATCAGGTGTATGTGACCCGCGAGGATATTGCCGCGTGCCCCGATTGCGGCGGCCCTGTGCGTCAGGACGAGGACGTGCTCGATACATGGTTCTCCTCGGCGCTCTGGCCGTTCTCCACACTTGGCTGGCCGGAAGAGACGGAGGATTTCAAGTATTTCTATCCCAACTCCGTCCTCAGCTGCGGCTATGACATCATTTTCTTCTGGTTGGCGCGCATGGTGTTCTCCGGCATCGAGCAGACGGGCGCGCTCCCCTTCCATACGGCGCTGTTCCACGGCCTCGTGCGCGACGCGCAGGGCCGCAAGATGTCCAAATCGCTCGGCAACGGCATCGACCCCATCGAAATCATCGACAAGTATGGCGCGGATGCGCTTCGCTTCTCGCTCTCCATGGGCGTCTCCCCCGGCAGCGACATCCGTGTCTCCGAGGAAAAGATCGAGTCGTTCCGCAACTTTGCAAACAAGATCTGGAATGCTGCCCGCTTCGTGCTCATGAACCTCGACGGTTTTACGCCCGAGGGGATCCCGACGGACGTGCTCACGCTCGCCGATCGATGGATTCTCACGAAGTATCAGGAAGCCGTGCGCGACATAACACAGAATCTCGAAAACTTCGACCTCGGCTATGCTGCCTCGCGCATCTACGACTTTACCTGGAATACGTTCTGCGATTGGTATATCGAAATTGCGAAGCAGTCGCTCTACAGCGATGACGGGACGGCAAAGAAGACCGCACAGGAGGTGCTCTATCACGTCCTGACAGGCATCCTGAAACTCCTTCATCCCTATATGCCCTTCATCACGGAAGAAGTCTACGGGTACCTGCCCGGTGTGGAAGGCATGCTCATCACCGCCCAATGGCCCGTGCCGGATCCCGCGCTCGATTTCCCCACTGAAACGGCATCCATGGAAGGCATCATGGAGATCGTCCGCACCGTGCGCAACATGCGCGCAGAGATGAACGTCGCGCCCGGTCGCCGCGCACGGCTGCTGCTGCGCCCACATGCCGGTTGGCATGATGCGCTCTCGACCGCAGAGGGTTACTTCACCCGCCTCGCATTCGCAAGCACCCTTGCCATCCTGGAAAACGATGCCCCCAATCCCGAAAAGTCCGCTTCCGCCGTCACGGGCCCGTGCGAACTCTTCCTGCCGCTGGGCGACCTCGTGGATGTCGAGAAGGAATTGAAGCGTCTTGAGAAGGATCGCTCCGGTCTTGAAAACGACATCGCCCGCGCAGAAGCCAAACTGCAAAACCCAGGCTTCCTCGGCAAGGCGCCCGCCCAACTCGTGGATCAGGAAAAGACAAAGCTTGAAACGAATCGGCAGCTTCTCCAGAAACTCGCAGATCGCATCGCGGAAATGGAAGCGCTCCGGTAAGTCAATTCAAAAGCAGGTACCACCGATTTGTCGGTGGTACCTTTTCGATTGCCGTATGAAGCCTAACAGCGCCTGCTACGCGCCTATTGCACAACCATCCCCGGATTTGGGATGAGATTGGTCTTGAGGTAGATCTCATTTGCAAGCGTATCCACGCGCGCACCCTCGATCAGAATCGTCACCGCGCTCACGTCCGGCATCTCGCATAGGGTATTGACGATGGAATAGACGAGCGTCCGCTCCCCCGTCACATTAAGCGCTTGACACAATCGATAGAAGTTCGCGGATAAATTGACCACCGCAACGCCATCCTCGATCGATACGCCCAACAGATCGTCCGCCGTTACCCCCAGCGGCATGACCGCAGACGCACCGGCCTCACTCGATGACGGCCCGGAAATGAGCTGCAAGACCAGCGAGTACGCGGATTGCGCGCGCCGCGCTGACATCGCTCGCTCGACCTTCACAAGCCCACCCTGTCCATCCGAAAAATAGATCGGCGCGATGCCTCCGACATAGGCCGAAAACAAATTCCGCCTGAGAAGTCCGTCTGAAAACGTATGGATGTTTCCGCGCACATTCAACTTCGTCATCGCCGCGCCGTCGATGTAGATCGATACTGCGTCAAGCTTCGGAATGAACGTCGTCATGGTCAGCGTGATCGCAGCCGCCATTTGCCATTCGGAAATGCCCTGCAGGATGAAATAATCGCGCAGCGCGCCTGTCAGATAGACGTCCAGAACGCGTTCTCCACCGGACGATACGTAGATCTGCGGTTGCGTGGTCATGACGCCGACACCGCTGGATAAAAAGCTTGCATACGCGCCGCCGCTTGTGGATCCCGCAATCAACTCGTCCAGAAGATGCGCCGCATAATCCGCGTCTGCGAAAGCCACCCGCCGAAGCTCCGGCAACACCCATTGTCCGTTGATCGACGGAAAATATAATGCCACCGTGCGCGATAATTCCGCCGTGGCTTCCTCCGCATCCAAAAAGCGTTCCTTTTCCGCCTGGTATTGCGCCGCAAGTACCGTTAAATCTCCCTCGCTTGACGTGGCCACGCCCATCGGCAGGTCGAACATGCTCTCCTGCCGCGATCCGATCAGCACGGTCACCGCTTCCACGCCCGCGATGCTCCGCAGCGTGTTCGAAATCGCAGTCGTCATCAGGAGTAGCTCTTGCTCGCTTTGCAGACTCGCGGCATCAATCGAAAGATTCACCGTTACCAGCCCGCATGCGCTCTCAATCCCGATGATCTGGGCGTCCCCCGGCGCAACGGAAATGACGTTTGTCACGCCCTTGGGGCTCAATAGCTCTTCCAGCGCGATGCGCACCGCCGTCTCGCCCTCCGGCACCTCGAGTGTGCGCCGTACGGCGCTCAACCCGGTGCCGTCAAGCGTCTTGTAGTAAATGACCGCATCCGTCCGGTAGGCGCCCCGCGCCTCGCCCAGTATCATGTCGGTCGGCTGATCCGGCGGCAAAGGCAGCTCTGCCAGGGCTGGCAGCGCAATCATGAAAAGCGCGATTGCAATGAGTCGTACCCTTTTCAACATGTCACTCCTTGCGCGGAACGATCGGCATTTCGATCGTGAACGTCGTCCCGGCCCCCTCCTTGCTCGTCGCCGTGATGTCCCCGCCGTGCATCATCAAAACCTGCTTGACGATGGAAAGGCCAAGCCCGGTTCCGCCCGTCTCGCGCGAGCGCGCCTTATCCACGCGGTAGAAACGATCGAAAATGTGCGGCAGATCAGCATCCGGAATGCCGATTCCGGTATCCGACACCTTGACAAGCGCCTTTTTCCCGCTTTTCGATACCTCAATGGAAACCTTCCCGCCGCGCGGCGTGTACTTAATGGCGTTGTCGATTACATTGTAGAATACCTGCTGGAGCTTCGTTGCGTCGCCAACGGTGTCGCAGGGATCTTTCACCATGCAGTTTATCTCGATGCCCTGTTCGCGCGCCAGCGGCAGAAGCCGCTGCGTCTGCTCCTGCACAATCGACGCAATCCGCACGTCCGCGGCCTTCAGCCGGATGCCACCGCTGTCAAAATTCACCAGCGTCAGCAAATCGGAGATGATCCCGCTCAGGCGATCGATCTCCTTATTGATATCCCCCAGAAATTCCTTTTGCATTCCCGCGTCATATGTTTCCTGATAGATCAGGGTTTCAATCAGGATTTTCATCGTCGAAAGCGGCGTCTTCAGCTCGTGCGACGCGTTCGAAACGAACTGGTTGCGCGCCTTATCAAATTGCTCGATCCGCTCGGACATGGAGTTGAATGCGATGGCAAGCTGTGCAAATTCGTTCTTGCCCCGCACCTTCACGCGGCTCGAAAGATCGCCCTTCGCCATGCGTGAAATGCCCTCGTTCAAATCACCGATGGGCCGCGTGATGGTGCGCACGACGAACATGCTCATCAAAAGCGCCATCAACGCGATGACTGCCAGCCATAACGTGATTTTAAACCGGATTGAGCGCAGTCCCTGATAGATCTCTTCCGCCTGCGAAATGTAGATGATCGCACCGATGATCCCCGCATCGGTCGTGATCGCCGCGGCGTAAATTCCCGTCATCAGGTCAACCCCGGAAATGGACCCAAGCGCATATTCGGCCCACGAGGCATGATCCCCCGTCTGGTAGATGTTCCCCGTCGATTTCCCGCTCGTCAGTACGTTTGCCGCCTCCGGATTCTGAAACCGGCTCCCGTTGAGCGTGGAATCGGTGTCCACCTGCACCACGCCGTAATTGTCGAGCACCAAAACGCGACTTAAGCCCCCGGTCGCATAACCCAAGGCATCCTCGTATAACCGCTCTGCGTCGCGCGCAAGGTAGTCCCCCATCAGCGCGGCCGCGATGTTTTCCGCAATTCTTTGGTCGTCCTTCACCTGCTGGCTGAATAGATAGTCGCCCACCAGCTGAATCAGCGACACTGCCACCACCGAAAAGGCGATGGAGATAATCAGCAGGTAGGCGATCATGATCCGCCAGCGTATGGAGTGAACGGACGCACTAATCCTTGTCGGTAAAATAGTAGCCCACTCCCCACTTCGTGAAGATGTATTCAGGCTGACTCGGCACCCGCTCGATCTTTTCACGCAGGCGGCGGATGTGAACGTCCACCGTGCGCAGATCGCCCAGATAGTCGTACTTCCAGATCGTTTCCAAAAGCGCCTCGCGTGAGAAGACCTTCCCGCGGTTGGTCACAAATAATTGCAAAAGATCGAACTCCTTTGCCGTCAGGTTCACCTCGCGGCTTCCAATGACGACGGAGCGGTTGTTCAGGTTAATGGTCATATCCCGCACCGTCACAATCCGCTGCACCGTCTCGCGCTGCATCATCGCGGTTCTGCGAAATATGGTCTTCATGCGCGCCTTGACCTCGAGAATATTAAACGGCTTTGTCATGTAATCATCCGCACCGTATTCGAGGCCGAGGATTTTGTCCATATCGTCCCCTTTTGCGGTCAGCATAATGATGGGAACGTTGCTCTTTTCGCGTATTCTTTGGCAAACCTCAATTCCGTCGAGTTTTGGAAGCATGACATCCAAAAGAACAAGATCAAATTGTCCCGCAAAGAATTTCGTCACGGCTTCTTCGCCGTCCTGTGCGGATTCCGTCTCATATCCATCCTGTTCAAGGCTGTATTTCAATCCCTTGACGATCAAGGGTTCATCATCCACGATCAATATCCGCTTCGGCATTCTTTTTATCCTCCGGCATGCTGATGTGCAACAATCTTCATCGTTTTGTCATTAATATTATATACCGATCGACGCTCTATTTCAAGGCTGTACATGTAAATGTTAGGATTTTACTTATGACTGTACAAAACGGGCAACACAATGTTATAATACGAATCATGGCGACTTTTGTAAACACACGAAGGGAGTACCTGCCCATGCGACCCGTAACCCGCGCACTCTCTCTTTTTTTGCTCCTGCTTTTCTTCGCGACCGTGCCGCTTTCGGCGCTGGCAGCGACGCCGCAGGACTGGTCGAGCGATCATCCGGAGCTGCTCGAGGAGGGGCACCTGTTCGCGGAAAGCGCACTCGTCATGGACGAGGACACCGGCGAAATTCTGTTCTCCAAAAATCCGGACGCGCGGATGTTCCCCGCAAGCACGACGAAGATCATGACCCTCATGCTTGCGCTCGAATCCGGTATTTCACTCGATACAATGGTCACGATCCCCAAGGAAGTCAACGACGTCCCGGAAGGGAGCTCCGTCGTTCCCGTTACGGCCGGCGAACAGATGACGTTTCGGGATCTCCTCAACGGGCTCATGCTTCGGTCGGGCAATGATGCTGCGATCGCAGTCTCCGTCATCGTCTCCGGATCAGAAGACGCTTTCGTCGCGCTCATGAATCAGCGCGCGACTGATCTTGGTTGCGTCAACACGCATTTTGTGAACCCGCATGGCTTCCATGACGGGAATCACTATACCACCGCCCGCGAATTGGCGATCATCACGCGCGAGGCGATGAAAAACGCGGATTTCCGCAAAATCGTTTCTACTTATGAATACACGATGACGAAGACGTCGAAACGCGGCAAAATGGTCATCGATTCCCGCGTGGATATGCTCAATCCGTCCAGCAGCTACTATGATGAAAACTGCATCGGCATTAAAACGGGCTATCACTCAAAGGCCGGTCAATGCTTCGTGGGCGCGGCTGAGGTCGGCGGGCGCACGCTGATTTCGATCGCGCTGCACTCCTCCGTGGATCACACCGAATACAAGTGGATCGACACCCAGCGCATGTTTGATTATGGTTTTACGCGCTTTGACACCTATACCATCCAGAATTTGTTTACAATGGCCAGCGAGGGCGTAAACTCCATCCAGGTGGAAAATGCTGCCGCGGACGACATCCACGCGGGCAAGCTCGCCCTTATTCTTTCCCAAACGAGCGATGACGGCTATGCGGTCATGGCCCTCAAGGATTCCGACGAGGTCAACCAAAACATTCAGTATTTCAACGAAAATGCCACCGTCACCGTCACCACCGACTATCTCGAAAAGATCGAACAACGCCTGCCCATTGAGGGCGGTTCCATCGTCGGAACGCTTTCCTTTGTCACCAAAACGGGCGAGACGATTACCGGCACGCTTATCGCCTCGCGCACTGTGGAACTCGCTCCGCTCAAGGTTTCCGCCTGGGATTACCTTGTCGAAAAAATGCCCTGGATCGAGACGCTTCGGGACGAGCGCGTCATCTACATCGTCATCGGCGTGGTCGTTCTCATACTCTTTCTCATCATCATCGGTGCGATTCGCTCTGCCCGCCGCAATCGGCGCAGAAAGAGAATCTACGAACAGCGCCGCCGGGCATACTATGAGCGCATGCGCCGTCAGAACGCGGATCCCTATGACATGCCCACGCGCAACCGCCCCAAGAAGAACAATCGCGCACGGTACGACGATTTTTAGAGGATAGACCGCCGAACGCGCGGAAATCCGCTTTTCAATGACCGGGTAAACCATCGTCAAAAAATTTGCGCGCATAGTAAATTCTCGCCCGAAACCCGGAAAATCAGGTTGCTATCGGACAAAAAACGTGCTATAATACTTGAGCATATTGTGTTGATACTTAAGGAGGATGTTTCATGACTGCCGTAACCATCATTATAGACATCATACTGATTCTTGTTTCCATTCTTCTGATCGTAACCGTGCTGATGCAGCAGGGTCAACGGCAGGGTTTGGGTGCGATCGGAGGCGGCGCGGAAACCTTCTTCGGGAAGAATAAGGCCAAGAGCTACGAAGGCAAACTTGCCATGCTCACCAAGATCTGCGCTGTGATTTTTATCGTACTTTCCCTCGTGGCAACGATCATCACTAGCGACGGCACCACCTCCGTGGCCGATACCTCCGATATCGTTGCGACTGAAACAGTTGCCCCCGTGGAGACTGCGCTTGCGGAAGCGACCGCGGCAGCAGCCGATGAGGCGACCGTTGAGCCTACTGCAGAGGTGACGCCTGAGGCGACCACTGCGCAATAAGCATTTCAGAAGCAGCTCGCTTTGCGGGCTGTTTTTTTGTTGCATCCATTGCTCCCCTGATCGCAATCATTTGTGTGTGCGCCCAGCCCTAAGCCCTAAGCGATTGTACGCCTTTTGTCCCGCCTGTCTATCTTCCTGCGCATCACCCGCAAACTTTACATCGCGCGGCGCAATGCATTGCAAGGTGAACGCCCATCCGCCTCTTGGCTCCTTGGCTCCTTGGCTCCTTGGCTCCTTGGCTCCTTGGCTCCTTGGCTCCTTGGCTCCTTGGCTCTCAAAATGATACTTCCTTCTCTACGTCCGTCAAGTCTTTGCCTTGCCATGTGCAACTTTGCCATTTTCGCCGTATACCGCGCAAGTGCCGACGCCCGTCCATACATAAACAAACGCGCCTCCTCTCCCACAAACAAGAAAAAGCCCGCGCAAAGCGGGCAATCTTCGAATAAATATCAGACCATCACGTGTTGCGAACCAGTTCCATGCACTTGTCGCATATCGCACGCCAGTGCGCCTCTTTTCCATCCACCATTTGGATCACATGCGCCGCGCGTTCGAGCGCCAATCTGTATTCCACCTCCGTGATGTTCCCTGCGGTCCACGCGTCGCATAGCTCGTCCTGATCGAGCAGCACCCAACGCCCGGCCGGGTCCATCACGACATCCAGGAACAGATCCACAAAGCGCGGCTCCCCGTCCTCGGCAATAAAGTTTCGCAGTGTGATGTCAAAATAGTACTGTACCAGCTCGCCTTTTGCATCATACATGACCGTCAGCCACCAGCCACCACGGTCAGGCCCAAGCTGAAGCCACGTATACCCCGTATCCGCGATGACAACCTCGCTCAAAACGCTTTTCACACGCAGCGGTGCGCGCACAGTGCCGATCTCAAGCACCCCCGCCATGCCGCGAAAGCCTTCCATCTCCACACGCGTCATTTTGAATTGGCTGCCCAGGAGCCGCTTCCACGTCCTGCGCGCCATGCCCCGTTCTTCGGGACGGAGCATCACGCGATACTTGTCCGGAAAAGCCCCCGGTTGCGACATGGATCGATAGATGGTTTTCGCCGCCTCAAAGACTTCCTCGTCGGTCACTTCGGCGGACAGGTTGCGTACCATGATGACGTAATCAACGCCGTACACATGCGATTTGACGCGCGTCTTGCGAAATCCGTTCTTCTGGTAAAACCGTACGCGGTTTCTCCGGTGCCTTTTTTCCGTTTCGTCCGCGCCAAACAGCGGATCTTCGACGTCGAGCATCACTGATCGGTAGTCTCCATACCGCTTCGCAATCTCGTCCATCAAGACGCCGCCAATGCCCTGCGAGCGGTACCGTTCCTTCACGACCACGTACTGCGTAAACAGATATTCGTATCCCGGAATGCACGCGGAAAACACATACCCCACGAGCTCCGCGCCTGCGAACAGACCGCAGGCAAGAAACTTGCCCAGCAGCATCTCGTCGTAAATCGCCTCGCACGGTTTCAGCTCGTTCGCCGGAAACACGTACACCATGTCCGTCAGGTACGCACGCCGCATTTCATCGGGCGATAAATCCCGAAGCCAAAGGTCACTTAAGGAAAATTTCAATAACCGGCACCTCAATATTGGGTTTCACGTCCGGAAGTTCAATCACCAGCAGGTCGTCCGCCTTCGCCGCGCCCTCTGAAAAGTGCTTGACTTCCTTTTCTGTGTATAAAAGCTCGCTCGCATCGTGCAAAAACTGAATGTAGTCCACCTTGCCCGCCAAACCGCGAATCTGCAAGTGCTTGAACGGATACGCAAACAGGTGTACGTACAGCCGCTTTCCATCCTCGGATTGCGTATACCGACAGTCCGCCGGCAATGTCTTCAATATCTCAGGTTCCGCCATGGTGCATCCGTAAATGGCGCGCGCATTCACCTTCATCCAATCGGCATATACCCTGAGCGCTGCCTCCGCGCGGTCGTCGATATATCCCCGCGCCGTCGGCCCCACATTCATCAAAAGGTTTCCGCCGATGGCAACTGTGTTCACGAGCATCCGAATCAGCATCTCGGGCGATTTCCATGTCTTCTCGTCCCGGTGATAGCCCCATGAACCGGAAAACGTCTGGCATGCCTCCCAGGTCACCAGTTCGCCCGTGTCCTTGTGTCGAATCCACTCCAAAGGCTGATACTGCTCCGGTGTCCAGAGATCCTGTTCGATCTCCGTGCGGTTGTCGATGATGATCCCGGGCTGCAGCTTGCGCGCCAGGGCGATCAGTTCCTCGGCCTCCCAGTCGTTTTTGCCCTTCCCCTTCATCCAGGCGCGCTCTCCTTCACCGTCGCGTCCGGAATAGGAAAAGTCGAACCACAGCACGTCGATCTTCCCATAATTAGAAAGAAGCTCGCCCACCTGATCTCGCATGTACTTCGCGTATTTTTTGACGTCGCGCCCCTTGTTCTGCTCAAAGGCGTCGGTGTCGTCCCTGCGCGGATGCAGCATGTCGATGGGAAAGTCCGGATGATGCCAATCGATCAGGGAATAGTAAAACCCAACCTTGAGCCCCTCCGCGCGGAACGCATCCGCATATTCGCGCACCAGGTCGCGCCCGGCGGGCGTATTCGTGCACTTGTAGTCCGTAAATTTGGAGTCAAACATGCAGAAGCCTTCGTGATGCTTCGTCGTCATGACGGCGTATTTCATGCCCGCCGCCTTCGCCTGCCGTGCCCATTCGCGCGCGTCGTACAGATCGGGATCAAAGTGCGCAAAGTACGTCTGATACTTGTCCTCTGAAATCCGTTCGATGTTCTTGATCCATTCGTGCCGCGCGGGCAGCGCATAAAGCCCCCAATGGATGAACATCCCAAATCGGTCGTGGCGGAACCATGCGGTATCGCCGGGCGTCTTTCTGGTTACATAGCTTGACATATTTGAGCCCCTCCCCATTTCGTCCATTTATTTGCGCGCCGATACGGCTTTGCGAAGCACGATCAAAAGCTTTGGCAAAATGAGCGCAAAAACAAGCGCCGTCAAAATGCCCACGATATACCGCGCGAAGGTTCCCCATACGGCAAACACATAGGGGTAGTGATAAACGAGCGAATCGATGTACCACACCAGCGTATTCAGCGTCGTCACCACCAGCGCCGATACCGACACAATTCCGATCGTCTGCCGCTGGGTCATGCGGTTGCCCTTGCGCCAGGCATACAGTCCGACCATCAATCCGCGTACGCCTGCCGGTAAAATCCATAAAAGTGTCGTTGCGGTAAATCCCCACTTGAGCATCTGATCCAGAAAACTGCCCAATAGTCCCACGATCAACCCGTCCACCGGCCCGAATAGCAGCGCGGCAATCAGCACCGGCAGCGACGCAAACGTCACCTTCACCGCCACCACGTCGATCGTAAGCAGAGTAAACACAAAATAGGCGGCAATCAGCATGGCGTTTGTCACAAGGCGTTTGGTTGTCATGAACTGTCCCCTTCCCGCGCGATATCGCGCGCCGATCATCATCCGTTGCCATTATACCTGACCTCCCCCCGTTTCGCAATTGATTTTTGCCACATTATGTGTATAATATAAGGGTGAGGTGATGTGCGTGGCGCTTTCTGCAGGCAAACAAAAATATAAAATTCTTTCGATCGATCCCTATCTTGCACCCTATGCCGACGATATCGAATTGCGCATGCGTCGACATCTCGAGGTGCGCCGTGCGCTGATCGGCGACGGCGGTGAGCTCTATTCGTTCGCCAATGGTTATATTTATTATGGCATCGCACGCACGACCGAGGGTTGGCTCTACCGCGAGTGGGCGCCCGGCGCGGATGCCATGCATCTGATCGGCGATTTTAACGGTTGGAATCGCACCTCCCATCCCCTGACGCGCCTTGAAAACGGCAATTGGGAGATTTATATCAAGGGCATTGATGCCCTCCGGCATGGCCAGCGCGTCAAGGTGCAGGTCACGCGCGGCGGACGGTCGTTTGACCGCATTCCGCTCTACATTCATTCCGTCGTGCAGGACGAAAAAACACATGCGTTTTCAGGACGCATCTGGTCGCCGGAACGCCCTTTCCGCTGGACGGACGGCGGTTACGGCAGGCGCAAGCCCAACCCCGTCTACATCTATGAAGCGCATGTCGGCATGGCGCAGGAAAAAGAGGGCATCGGCACATACCGCGAATTCGCGGATGTGATGCTCAAACGCATCCTCGATGCGGGTTATAACACCATACAGCTCATGGCGATCATGCAGCACCCGTATTACGCCTCCTTCGGCTATCAGGTGTCCAATTTCTTTTGCCCCGCGTCCTGGTTCGGTGATCCGGACGATCTCAAATATCTCGTCAATCAGGCGCATCATATGGGGCTCTATGTGCTGCTCGACGTCGTTCATTCCCATGCCGCAAAAAACAGCGACGAGGGAATTAACCTTTTCGACGGAACGGCGGACCAGTTCTTCACAAAAGAGGATCACCCCCAGTGGGATACCAAGATATTTGATTATGCGAAGCATGGCGTCATCCACTTCCTGCTCTCAAACCTGAAGTTCTGGCAGGAGGAGTATCATTTCGACGGGTTCCGCTTCGACGGGGTCACCTCCATGCTCTATAAAGATCATGGCCTCGGCGTCGATTTCAACGGCTATAAAAGTTATTTCAGCATGAATACCAACCTCGACGCGCTCACCTATCTCCAACTTGCCAACGAACTCATCCACTCGGTCAACCCCTTCGCCATTACCGTTTGTGAGGATATGTCCGGCATGCCCGGCATGTGCCTGCCCGTGCGCCGCGGCGGCGTGGGCTTCGATTACCGACTCGCCATGGGCGTTCCGGATATTTGGATAAAGTATACGTCCAAGATTCACGATGAGGACTGGGATATGTACAAGCTCTGGCACGAGCTCACCACCCGTCGCCCGGATGAGAAGAATATCGGCTATGCCGAATCCCATGATCAGGCGCTCGTGGGCGACAAAACGCTCATCTTCCGCATGGCTGATAAGGAAATGTACGACGGCATGAACAAGGACTACCACTCCCTCGTGATCGACCGCGCCATCGCGCTTCACATGATCATCCGCTTTTTGACGCTGGTACTCGCCTGTGAAGGTTATTTAAACTTCATGGGCAACGAGTTCGGCCATCCCGAATGGATCGATTTCCCGCGCGCGGGAAACAACTGGAGTTTCAAGTATGCCCGCCGCCAATGGTCGCTTTCCGAAAACGACTTTCTCAAGTATGAATGGCTCCGCGATTTCGACCGTGCGATGCTTAAGTTTTCCCGACGCTACCGCGTGCTGTCAAAGCCCGTCGCGGAAAACCTTTGGATCGATCAAAAGAAAAAGATCATCGCCTTCCTGCGCGGTGATACGGCCTATGTGGTCAATCTCCACCCCACCGAATCCTATCCCACTTTTTTCCTCCCCGTCGGCGCGCTCGGCCCCGGTGCTTATAAGGCCGTGTTCTCAACCGACGACGTCCAATTCGGCGGGCAGGGTCGAATCGACGAGGAATATCGGTATCTGACCAAAAATTCGATCGATCGGGGCGTGGGCTTCGAGGTGTACGCTCCCTGCCGTACGATGACGGCGTTTCGCAGGGCAGATTGATTTTGCCGGAACATCCGGCAGTAAATACGGAGGTGTCTTATGCTCAGATTTGCGATGATTTCCAAATGGCACGTACATGCGAAGGGATATGCCGAGTTCGTCCAGCAACAAGACGACGCGACGATTACATGCGTGTGGGACGAGGACGCGAAGCGCGGCACGGCGTGGGCCGATGAGCTGGGTGCGGACTTCGTCGCCGACTATGATCAGCTTCTTGCGCGCGACGACGTGGATGCGATTCTCGTCTGCACGCCCACCAACATGCACAAAGAAATCATGATCAAGGCCGCCAACGCCAAAAAACACATCTTCACCGAGAAGGTGCTGGCGCTCACCACCAAGGATGCAGACGAGATCATTGCCGTCATCGATCAAAACGACGTCACGTTCTCCATCTGCTTCCCGCATCGCTGCATGCCCCGCAATCTCGTTGTGAAGCAGCTCATTGACGATGGCATCATCGGTGATGTGACCGTCATGCGCGTGCGCAACTGCCACAACGGCGCGCTCGCGGGCTGGCTGCCGGACTATTGGTACGATCCCGAAACGACGGGCGGCGGCGCGATGATGGACCTCGGCGCACACGGCATGTATCTCTCCCATTGGCTGCTCGGAAACCCCGTGCGCATTCAGTCCATGTTCAATAACTTCATGCCCGTGCCGGTGGACGACAACGCGATTTCGACCATCGAATTCGAAAATAAGGCCGTCTCCATCGCGGAGACCAGTCTCGTTTCGCCCATGACCCCCACCCGCCTCGAGGTGTATGGCACCAAGGGCGTCGTGATGTATGAGAACGACGACGTGAAGTTCCAAAACGAGTTCACCCAGAAGTATGTCGCGGGCGGCTGGGTCACCCCTAAACTTCCCAAGGCGCTCCCCCACCCCATCCGTCAGTTCATCGACGGCGTGCTCTACGGAAAGGAAATCCTGTTCGGAAAATCCGAGGCGCGTATGCTGACCGATCTCATGGAGAAGGCCTACATTGCCGACAAGGAACACAGGGAAGTCAAATTCTGATTCGGTTTCATCCGTACAAAAACAGGGAAGTCCATGCGGCTTCCCTGTTTTTTGGGGATTCAATGTGTGGCTTAAGTCTCGCCGATCATGGAATCATATCCCAGGTTGCCGTTGTTGTGATGTCCCCAACCTTCCCGCATCGATTTCCCAACCAGGTAAAGCATATCTGACACAGATGGGATGCGCGCCTGCCCGCGCGCGCCCTGCAACGTTCCATCCGGACGTCGCCAAATAAAACGATAGCCGTTTTCTTCGGTATTCTTTTCGTCCCCATACTCGTATCTGCAATACTGAAAACAGAGATTCCACTCGCCTGCGCTTCCAATTCGTGCTTCTTCCAGAATGATTACTCGCCCCTGTGCCATCCCCAATCCCTCCAATCTTATCAGCTACTCATAAGATATTCATCAGGAAGTGGAAAGTCAACCAAACGACGCAAATTAACATTACATTTATATATGCAGAAGGTTCGAATTCACCAGTCAATTCGTTCCAAAATCCGTACTTCCCAAATCCGACTGGAGCAATCCTCAGAAATACCGAGAAGCGCAGCGCGTCTTTTCGCCCAAAGGCGGGATTTTCAAAACAAAGTTTGAAAATCCCGGTCGCGAAGCGACTTAGTTTGTCGCGGTAAACCGCGGCAAATCAACCTCGTCTTGAACGAAAATCCATCGCTACGCTTTTTCTCGTTATTTCTGTATCTTGCTCTAAATCGTTGCATAAACTTATCGAGGCGCTTCATGGGCGTATGTCCCGGATTCCTCGGGAATCCTGGACATAATCCCCGTCCCAAAACGTGGATGCATGGCGAAAATCCATATGCGCTTGCCTGCGCGCATCTCACACACCCAGTTAAAGTATGCGTCATTCGGTGCAACCCACCCGGGTGGAACGCCGAAATCTCGTCCGTACCAAATCGATTGCGCGTGCGATCGGCCACGCTGACTGCGCACATCGATCTTCAATCGCCCCATGTCAAATCCTTTTGCGCCCAACATGGTAACACATTCCCCGGGAAATGAAAAGGCGAAGACATCGTGCCTTCGCCTTTCTGGATCCCAAAACCGTAACGCGTTTTTACTTCCTGATCTCAGCTCCATATTCCGCTTCGACGGCTTTCAGGATCTTTTCCATGGCATTTCCGATCTCCGCATCGGTAAGCGTCCGATCCGCCGCGCGGAACGTTATCGCGTAAGCGAGCGATTTCTTGTCCGCGCCCAATCGTGCGTCTCGGTAGACGTCAAACAGGCTCACATTCTCAAGAATGCGTCCACCCGCCTTGCGAATCGTTTCGAGGACCGTTCCTGCGCCCGCTTTTTCGTCCACGACGAGCGCGAGATCGCGGTTCACCGCCGGATACTTTGGCAACTCTTTGATCCCGTAAATCGGCACCGCAAGCATTTTCAGCGCGTCCAAATCAACCTCCGCGATGTACACGCGCACATCATCTAGGCCGAACCGCGCGGTCACGTCGGGGTGCATTTCGCCCATCTGCGCAAGAATCGCATTTTTTGCGCGAAGCATGGCCTTGCGCCCGGGATGATAATATCCGTCGCCCGCAGCCTCGATCTCCGCCTGTACGCCAAACAGTCCGAGCAGCCACACAACGGGATTTTTCAGCTTGTAAAAGTCGCAGCCCGCACCGTACATGCCCAGGCACAGGGTCAGCTTCTCTTCCGGCAATTCGCCCGCCGCATTCGGCTTGAATACGTGCGAAAGCTCAAAGAGCATGCCCTCGGCGTTCCCCCGATTGACGTTCCCGGCGATCACGTCGAGCATGGTCGGCACCATCGTCGTCCGCATGACGGATGTGTCCTCGCCCAGCGGGTTCAAGATTTTGATCGGCTTCATCCGCCAATCGTCCGCCGTAAGAGCCAGCTTTTCCAGCCACTTTGGCGTAATGAACGAATAATCAAGCGTCTCATAAAATCCCATATCAGCAACCGCATGCCGTACGCGATCGACGAAAATCTGATTGTCAGACCGCTTGCCCGGCATCGTCACCGCATCCATGAGCGTCGAGGAAATGTGCTCATACCCGTATAGCCTCAAAACCTCTTCCGCGATGTCCGCCTCGGATTCGATGTCCCCGCGCCAAACCGGCGGCGTGCATACGAGCTGATCGCCAGAAACCTCCGTGTCGATCGAAAGCCTTGCAAGGATGTCCTCCATGGCCTCGCCCGGAATCTCGATCCCCGTCAGGGAACAAATCCGCTTCACGCTCGCCTCGACGGGCATGATCTCCTTCGGCGCGGGATTGCTGTCGTATGCGCCGGGCACGACCTTGCCGCATTCGAGCATGTTCACCAGCATGCATGCGCGTTCGAGCGCCTCCATCGCCGTCGCCGGGCAAACGCCCTTCTCAAACCGCCCCGACGCCTCGGTGCGGATGCCGAGCTTGCGCGAGGTAAGCCGATTGTTCGTGCGGTCGAACGCCGCGCACTCGAACAGCACGCTTCCCGTTCCCTCCGTAATCTCCGACTCCTCGCCGCCCATGATGCCCGCAAGTCCTGTGGCGCGCTCCTGGTCCGCGATCACGAGCATGCTCTCGTCCAGCACATATTCCTTGCCGTCCAGCGTCGTCAGTTCCTCTCCCGGGCGTGCCCTGCGCACCACGATGGCGTGCTCCCGCACCTTCGAAAGGTCAAACGCGTGCATGGGATGCCCCGTCTCGAGCATCACATAGTTCGTAATGTCCACCACGTTGTTGATCGGCCGCACGCCCGCGCCGTACAGGTATTCCCGCAGCCACTTGGGCGAAGGCGCGATCTTCACGTCCGTAATCACCCGCGCACAGTAGCGCGGACACGCTTCGTCGTCCAGCACTTCAACCGACGCATAGTCCGAAAACGTCCCCTTGCCGTCCTCGACGACAGAGATTTCCGGCATGACGCAATATTCGGACAGTGCCGCCGCGCTCTCGCGCGCAATGCCCCACACGCTCAGGCAGTCCGGTCGGTTGGCGAGGATTTCGTAGTCCATCACCGTGTCGCCCATCCCAAATTCGACCTTCACATCCGTTCCAAGGGGCAAATCGTTCGAAAGCTCCATGATCCCCTCGTCGCCGATGTGCGGATACAGTTCCGCCGGTACCTCAAGCTCCGGCCCGGAACACAGCATGCCGCGCGATTCCACGCCGCGAATCTTGCCCTTTTTGATCTTTCCGCCGGGAAGCTGCGCCCCGTCCAGCGCAACCGCAACAAGGATGCCCGCGCGCGCGTTCGGCGCACCGCATACGATCTGCAATTGCTCTTGCGCACCCACATCCACCATGCAGATATGCAGATGATCGGAATTCGGGTGATCCTCGCACGTCACGATTTTTCCGACGACCACGCCCTCGAACTGCGCGCCCGTCTCCTCCCAGCCCTCGACGGCGGTACCCGTCCAAATCATCCGGTCGGCGTACTTCGCCGGATCGAGTTTGATGTCAACGTACTCCCTGAGCCATTTCATCGGTATTTTCATTGCGTTCCCCCCTTATCGGAACTGCGCGAGGTAGCGCAGGTCGTTCTCGTACATGATGCGCATGTTCGGAATGTTGTACTTGAGCTGCGTAATGCGCTCGATGCCCATGCCGAATGCGAACCCGGAATACTTCTTGGAGTCGATGCCGCACATCTCGAGCACCTTGGGATTGACCATCCCCGAACCAAGGACTTCTAGCCAGCCCGTTCCCTTGCAGACCCGGCAGCCCGCGCCGCCGCAGTTCGCGCAGGTAAGATCGACCTCGGCAGACGGCTCCGTGAACGGGAAAAACGACGGGCGGAACCGCGTGGTAATCCCCTCGCGGAACATCGCACGCGCGAATTCGTCCAGCGTCCCCTTGAGGTCGCCCATCGAAATGCCCTCGTCGATCACCAGCCCCTCCATCTGGTGGAACACCGGCGAATGCGTGGCGTCCGCCTCGTCCGCGCGATACGTCCTGCCGGGGCAGATGATGCGGATCGGCGGCTTGCGGGTCGTCATCACGCGCGCCTGGACGGGCGATGTCTGCGAACGGAGCACGATGTTTTCGTCCACATAAAAGGTATCCTGCATGTCGCGCGCCGGATGGTTTTTCGGAATGTTCAGCAGTTCGAAGTTGTATTTGTCAAATTCGACTTCCGGCCCTTCCACCACCTCGTACCCCATGCCGACGAAAATATCGATCATCTTCTCAAGCGCCATGTTCATGGGGTTCATCGCGCCAAACGTGCGCGCCGCGCCGGGCATCGTCACATCGATCGCCTCGCGGGCAAGCCGGGCTTCCTTCTCCGCCGCCGCCAACGTCTCCATGCGCGCCGAAAGCGCCATTTCAATCGCCTCCCGCGCGTCGTTCACCATCTGCCCGACCTTCGGGCGCTCTTCCGGCGAAAGTTTGCCCATGCCGCGCAATAGCGCGGTCAGTTCGCCCTTCTTACCCAACACCCGCACGCGGATCTCATCGAGTTGCGCGCTTGTTGTCGCAACACCGATCTCGTGAATCGCCTTTTCCCGTATCTCCCGCAACATCTCTTCCATCTGAACCCCTCCTTGTGAAAAAAAGAAGCTCCGCCCACAGAAAGGGGCGAAGCAATGCTCGCGATACCACCCAGATTCGTCTGGCGAAAACCGCCAAACCTCGGGATCCAATAACGTGGATCAATCCGTCCCCGCCTACCACGAATGCTTCAGCCGGGATGCTCGGGAGTGAACTTCACGCCGCCCAACATCCACCGCACTTCCAGCCATGGTGCGGTTTCTCTGCCGGATGTCCGTTCGACGCTACTCTCTCCGTCATCGCGCATCTCTATTTGCATCAAAGTATAGCACGCCGCAGGCCGGTTTGCAATCCGCGCGTAATTTTTTAACAGGAACGATCCGCCAAAGCCTCTTGCGTGGTGGTTCACGCCTGCGCGCGGTTGCCTTCGCTTATTCTTTGATCTCGTAGTCGCACGACACGGAACCGCTGCGCGCCTCGTGCATGCCCGCCTTGACGGGCAGGTGCGCGGGATGGGTCAAATACGCCTTGTAGGCGTCCCAGCTTTCAAATGATGTAATGAGCGCAAGGTTATAGGAGCGTTCGGACCCGAGTTCATCACCGCCTGCCTCCACGTCAACCAGTCCGGGAATTTTCCCCTTCATGCCGTAGAAAGCCGCCACGAGCGCGGGAATCTTCTTCTTGTATTCGTCCTTGATCATGTATAAAACCACATGCCGAATCATATTCATTCCTCCGTTTCTCGGCCGATTATATCATATACGCCTTGCAAAGCGATAGTCCAAAATCGTATAATGAGCAAAACAATGCGATTGCGAGGGATTCCGTTGAAACGATATATGTTCGGCCTCGATCCAAGGAATTTTCTGGGCTCCGCAAAAAAACTCCGCAGCCTGGGATATGATGCGGTCGTGCTCTCTGCCGGAAACGCCGATGCCTTTCGCGCGGCGCAGGATGCGGGGCTCGAGACGTGGCTCTGCTTTGGCGCGCACGCCATGGGCGACTTTTCGCAGGCGGAATATGGCGCGAAGGACGCGCAAGGTGCGGACGCTCCTTGGTTCGGCTCCGCTTGCCCGAACGCACGGGACGTGAATGACTACAATTTGGATGCGGCGCTTGCCTTTGCCGTAAAAATTCACGGCTTGACCGGCATCTTCGTCGACGGGGCGCGCTTCGCCTCCTTTGCCTCCGAGGAAGGCGCCCGCTCCTTCTTCGGCTGTTTCTGCGATCGGTGCATGGAAATGATGCCCGATGCGCAGGCCGCGCGCTCCGGCATCGCACAGCTGATGGACTATCTGGACGGCGCGGACGGCGATATCCCCGCGATCCGCGTAGCCATGGAAACCTGGTTCGATTTTCGCGCCGCATGCGTGAAGACGTACATGAAATCCTTTTCCGCTCGCGCGCATGCCGCGGGCCTCAAGGCGGGCGCATTCGTGTTCGCGCCGTCCCTCTGGTATTACGTCGGTCAGCGTCCGGATGCGCTCACCTCCCTCGACGTCGCCTCCCCCATGCTCTACCGCGCCTATCCGCACGCCTCCGGCACCGCATGCCTTTCACATGAGTGGGCTGCGTTTCACGCGCTTCTTTCACACGCGCAGCGCCCTGCTGACGAAGTCGCAAGCATGCTGTTTGACATCTCGTTCCTGTCGGATGACCCCATGTCCGGGTTTTCCCCGGAGCACGTCGGTTTCGAGACAAAGGCCGCGCGTGCACAGCTTCCTCCCTCCGTCCTTCTCGCGCCCATCGTTCAGACAGAGGACGTGCAACTTTCGGAAACGGTTTCCGCCGTCATGAACGCAGGCGCAGATGCCTGCGGCGAATTTCTATATGCGCAGAAATTCCCGGAGGCCTGATATGTTTGAAAAGGATTTTATCATGCGCCAGATTTCGCTCATGGTGCAGGTCGCCGCGCAGATGATGTTCGGAAAGCGCCAGCCCGTTTATATCGAAGAAGACGCCCAGACCCCGACGGACGGCGACCTCCTGCACGCGAAAATTATGAGGCTTCTTGCGGAAAAGAAATACAACGAAGCAGAGGACGCACTGTTTGACAACATTGATGCCGGAATCCCGCGCATCACCGAAATTGCAACGGAATTTTACTATCAACTCAGCCTGTTTCATGACGACGAGCTGGAGGCCGCTGGCTTCTCCCGCGCGGAAATCGACCAGGGCTTGTCGGATTTTATGTCCCGTTGCGGCATCTCGCTCCCCATTTCCGTAGAAATGACAAAACAGACTTTGGAATAAAACCAAAGTCTGTTTTTTGCAAACCGAAGTTTGTTTATGCTTTTTCGAACCGAATCACGTTCCAGGAGAGCGCCGGCACCGTGACCTCCGCCCTGCCGCCGTCCTCGCGCCCGCCCGGGCCTGCGCTCGGCGCGACATTCGCGGGATTTTCCTCGGTGTTGATCGCCTTCACGTCAGAATGCTTCAGGACAATGTGCTCCTTGATCCGCATATTCCCAAACGCGCGCAGGTCAACATCCAGTTGGAAGTCGCTTGTCATATCCCGGTTCACACAGAAAACGGTCACGTTCCCCGCGTCGTCCATCGTCGCAGTTGCGTCTATGAGCGGCACTTTTTCGTAATCCGCACAGTCGTAAACCGGCGTATCCACGATGGCTTTGAGCGATGTCCCGCGTCCGTACTTTGAAACCTGCATGTACGGATAATACGTCGGCTGTGCCCATGCGCCCCCGCCCGTGCGCGTCATGATCGGCGCGATCACGTTGACCAGCTGTGCCAAGCAGGCGATCTTCACGCGATCTGCGTTGCGCAGGAGCGTGATAAGCATCGATCCGGTCAAAAGCGCGTCTTCGAAGTTGTAAATATCCTCGAGAATCGGCAGCGCGCGTCCCCACTTCTCCCGCTTCCAAATTTCTTGATCCTGCTCACGCGAGTGATACCACACGTTCCATTCGTCAAACGACAGGTTCACCGTCTTTTTCGAATGCTTTTTGCCCTTCACGCTGTCGCAAATGCAAACGACGGTGCGGATGAAATCGTCCATGTCCATCGTACGCGCGAGGAAGCCGGGCGTATCGTTGGTGGGATTTCCATAATAGCGGTGCAGCGATACATAGTCGATGGCATCGTAGCATTCACTGAGCATCTGGTATTCCCAGTCGCCAAACGTGGGCATCTGCGAACTTGATGAGCCGCACGCGACCAATTCGATAGTTGGATCGACCCACTTCATCATCTTGCCCGCCTCGTTCGCAATCCGCCCGTACTCGTAGGCCGTCTTGTGCTCCATCTGCCAAGGCCCGTCCATCTCATTCCCAAGACACCACAGTTTGATTCCCAACGGATTCTCCCTGCCGTTTTGACGCCGCAGATCCGACCATGCCGTTCCGCCGGGATGGTTCGCGTATTCCACAACGTTGCGTGCCGCGTCCGCGTTTCGCGTCCCAAGGTTGATGGAGTACATGGGCGACGTCCCCGCCTTGTCGCACCATTCGCAGAATTCGTGCAGCCCGACCTCGTTCGTCTCTGTCGTAAACCACGCGAGATCGAGCCGCTTTGGACGCTTGTCGCGCGGGCCGATTGAGTCTTCCCAGTTGAACCCGGAAACAAAGTTTCCGCCCGGGTAACGCACGACCGGCACGTCAATCCCCTTCACCATTTGGATCACGTCCCCCCGGAACCCGAGCTCGTCCGCCGTTTCGTGACCCGGTTCGTAGATCCCGCCGTAAACCGCCCGCCCAAGATGCTCGATAAACGAGCCATAGATGCGCGGGTCGATCTTTCCGACCACATAATCGCGGTCCAATACCATGGAAGCCTTTTTCATTTGTACCCCTCCGTCAGTTTTTCAGCCGTTCGTCCGCCGTGCGCTCGTACCCCTCATCGACGAGCGCCTTCGCATCGTCCGGCATGTGATCATAGCCCCCGTAGAGGCCCATGAACGTGTTGTAATACTCCGCATTGTCCGGCTCCAGCGCAATGAGCTTTTTCACCGCAGCGATGGCCTTGGCGGTGTTCCCGCCCTGTATATACGAATTTGCGGCATAGATCGCATATCCCACATTGTTCGCGTCTTTGGTCAGCGCCACGTCGTAATAGCGCCCCGCTTCCGCATATTGTCCCGCGCTGTACGCATCTGCGCCAAGGCTTGCATACGCGGAGGGCGACCATGCGAGGTCCAACTGCGCCAACACGCGCTGCGCGTTCGACGTGAACGCCCATGTGAGCACGATCGTCAGCGTCACCGCAAGCAATATCGTCCCGACGATTCCCCGCACATGGCGCATGAAAAAGCTCTGGCTTTCCGGCTCCTCGTACGGACTCGTTCGACGCGCAGGTCGCCTGGGCGGACGGTCGTATTCGTCCTCGTCATATGCCATCTCTCCGCGCACTGAAAATAAGTTCTCCGGGTCAATCGTCTCGTTGCGCCGCGGAACCAACGTGCTCGGTCGCCCGTTCGGCGCAGGACGCTTGCGCGTGAGCGTCGGCGGCCGCCTGACTTCTTCCTTGGGCCGCGCATAGGGACTGTCGTCGCTCTTGGGCTTTTCGTTTGCCTTTGCGTCAAAAATCCGTTCCCGCATACGCGGCTGTGTGCGTTGCAGGTCTGGCCAATCTTCCTCATACAGCCTGCGCACCCGCTCGCGCCGCGCGAAAAAATCCGGCTCGTCGTCAAACGCATCGTCCAGATCCTCCGGCTCATCCTCGTGTTCTTTCGGCGCAAACGTCTCCTCCGGCGCATTCTTTTTCCGATATATTTTGATGTCTTCCGCGGGCTCCTGCACGTCCGAATCGGGCAAAAGCTCCCCACATCTCGAGCAGAATAGCCGGATTCCCGGGTTCTCCCGTCCGCAATTCGGGCACTTCATGCGCATCCGCCTCCGATTCGGTCTTTATTTTAGCCCTCTTGTTCCGGGTCTTCGCGCAACCGCTCGAAGTCCGGATCCCCGTAAAACTGTCGTTCCTCGCCCGGTTCACCGCCGAGCGCTTCCATGGCATTGCGAACCTCCATGTAATCGAAATAGGTGAGGTCGCTCATCCCGTAAATCGCCTCAAGCGGCCCGAGCAGTGCCTCATCCCCCAGGCGCGCGGCATAGGTCGCGTGCAATGCGCGTTTCTCGTGATCCGCCAATAACCGTTCTGTCAATAACGCCGCGGTCTTTTCGATTCCGGGATACGCGCACAGGACGTCCAAAATCGCCTCGCGCCCGGCTTCGTCCGCCCCTTCGTATCGTTCGAAAAGCGGTTCCACAACGCCGTACCCCGCGGCCTTCAGCCAATCGGCCGCTTCGTTTGAAATCTCGCCGCCCAAAAGAAGCGTATCCGCGGCGAGCATTTCAATGCCCTTCGCCTCCATGTCAAAGAGGAGCCGCAGCGCCGTCCCCCGCGTTTCCTCGTCGTATGCTGTGTTTGATGCAACTTCGGCAAGCGCGCCCGCGCAATTCTTCGTCTTCGCAATCCGCCTGTACAGCGGCTCCGGGACGCTCAGATGCGACTTTCCATATGCTGCGAGGTTTTCCACGAGCTCGTTCGGCGTCATTGCGGCGAAGTATTCGTCCGGCGTTCGCCCGCCAAGTTCCGCGTCGTCCGCCTTCAGCCACTTTTTCACCGTCTCGTTCAACGCGCCTTCCAGCTCGTCCTCCTTCAGATTCGCCAAATCCTTTAAAGATTTCGCCGCAAACGCCATATATTTTTTGTCAAAATCAATCAGCTTCGCCATCGGTCGACCCTCCCCGTTCGAGTACGGTCGCCACTCTGCGCGCAAAGAACATCAGCTGCCTCACGGGACAACCAAATTGTCCGCTCAACCGATAAAAACTCGGCTTTTTGTCCAACAGCGCCAAATAGCAGTACGCAAGCGCAGCTGCAGCCGTCTCCGTCTTGATCAGGGGGTCCGTGCGTATCGGCGCGTGCCGCCTATACATGTCCCACATCACCGCAAGTTGGTCAAACGCGTAAATGTCGTATCTGCGCTCCAGCGTGTCACTCGTCAACCGCACAAGCTGCCTGTGGCCCACGCTCATGGTGTCGAGGATCCGGTTTCCGTCGGGCATCAACCCGTCGCTCTTTTCCATGTATGGCGGTAAAATCCGCTTGACGTCCAGTCCGCGCATCCGGTACATCGTCGCGGCGCGCAGCGTCATGTCAAATCCCGTGTCCACGCGCAGCATATATTCGCGCAACTGGCTCTCCGCCTGCGGGTCGTCGATGGAGGAAAGGAGCGTCACGGCCGCCTCCCGGAACCGCCTGTCGGTCGCCGTCAGACACCACGCGAGCATCGCACGGAATTTCGCGTCCGTCTTCCAGTCCTCACCCAACTGCGCAATGTCGCCATCCAGCTTATCGGTGATGTACTTAAACCGCTCGAGAATTTCCCCGCGCGGCACCTGATACTCGCACGAAAGCTCATCCGGGTCAATCAGGTTTTCCGCAACGGCGCGGCAGAAATACGCGGCAACGGTATCCTCCGGATCAATGCGCGCAATCCGCTGCCAGAAGCGAACCGCCTTTTCGGGTTTTTCTCCCGCGCGTATGCTCGTTACCGCCATCACGTGAAGAAGCAGCCTGTCATAGGGCGCATCCTTCAGCGTTTCCTGCGCACAACCGTGCGCCTCGTTGTACATTTTAAGCTCAAACAGCGAGAATATGAGCATGCGCATTTCGATCCCTTCGGGTTCGAACGCCATCGCCCGCTCCAACGCCTCCCGCGCGCGGGCCTCGTCGCCCGCCATATTGAATACCTGTCCCGAAACGCATAACGCGCGCAGCGTCGCGCCCGGTTCCCGGATCGCTTCTTCGGCGTTTATGATCGCTTCGTCCGCACGCCCAATGAGCATGTATGTCATCGCAAGGAGCGCCCGCACGTCCCGCTGGGTTTTATCCATCCGAATCGCGCGCTCAAATAGTTCCCTTGCGCCGGGATAATCCTCTTGCCGCAGCTTGTCGCACGCCATATCAGAAATGGTCAGCATCCGCTCCAACCTGCGCGAAATCGGGCGGTTCAGCGCCTCGTACATCTCAATCTCGCCGGAAAGCGCGCGCGCCTGATCGCGCAGCTCGCCCTTCGCGGTGCCGTCCAGACAAAGACGCAAAAGCTTTTTTGCCGCGTCGGGATTATTCATGTTGAGCTGGTTGATCGCCAGCGAATACAGGCACTCTTCCTTGCGCTCCCCTTTGTTGAGCATATCCAAAAGCACCTGGTTTGATTGCGTCAGACATCCAAGCTCCGTCAGCATGTCTGCCAAATCCATGCGATAGCCATCGTTCTCCGGCGAGACCTCCACGGCCTTGCGCATGAGTTCGAGCGCATCGATGATATGATGATCGCGCCTGTTTTTCAGTGCGCGCTGATGCACAAAATCCGCACCCCGGTCAAAGGGCACAATCTTCGGATCAAAGCTCATTTTACCTCCCCCAGCGCGTACGCCAGCAATGTCTTCAGGTCGCTTTCTGAAAATTCGTACCTTTTATTGCAGAAGTGGCAGTCCACCTGCGCACCGTGCTGTTCTTCAATCATCGATTCCAGTTCTTCTTGCCCAAGCGTGACGAGTACCTTTTCGATGCGGTTTCTCGAACAGTTGCACCGAAATGCCGGCGTGATCTCGGAAAGAACCTCCGGTTGCAGGTGGCCCAGAAGGTCGCGCATCGCCCCATGCAGGTGCAAATCCTTCATGGTGCCGGATATGTCGAAAAACATGTTCGCGCTCATCTCAACCGATTGGATCGCCGCTTCGCTCGCGCCCGGCATCATTTGGATGATGAGCCCGCCCGCGCTCTCGACCTGATCACCCACCAGTACGCCCAGAGAAACCAGCGAGTTCACCTGCTCCGACGCGGTAAAATACATCGCGAAATCCTCAGCAATCTCACCCGAGACGAGATTCACCTGCCCGACATAGGGTTCCCGAAGTCCCAAATCTTTGACGACGGTCAGCTTGCCTGCGGTTCCAACGGCCGCGCCAACCGGCAGCTTTTTCCCCGTGCGCGGAAGATCAATCCCCGGATCGTCGCAGTAACCCTTCACGCTCCCGTCCGGATGCCCCACCGCGACGATGGAGCCGATCGGCCCGCCGCCCTTGATGGTAACGGAAAGCGACTCCCGCTCGCCCTTGAGCACGGAAGCCATCATGACGGTCGCCGAAAGCGTGCGCCCCAGTGCCGCCGTTGCGATTCTGGAAAGCGCGTGGATCTGCCGCGCGCGCTCCACAAGCTGTGTCGACTCGATCAGCATCGCGCGCGCCTGCCCCTCGAGCAAAGATATGTTTAATAGCCCGTCTCTGTTCATTGCGTTCATTTCATTCTCCGTTTTCTATTTGCGAAGCCCAAAAAAGTGGATTCGCTCTTCGCGTTCGCCGGGCGCGTCAAACGTCCGGTCGCCGTATATTTGAATACCCTCAAACCCACACGCCTGAAGCACTTGCGCAATCTCATCCGCCGTGTGCGCCCGTTGGGTGTGCGTTTCATTCACCCGCTCGTATAGCCCGCCCTCGGTTCTGATAAAGAAGGTCACGTCCATCCTGACAATCTGTTTTTCCGCGTCGTAGGCGTTTGACCATAGATACGCCACGTCGTCTCGCTCTTCGCCGAAAAACGCGTTCCCGATCACGGTTGATAGCTTGTACCGGGATGAAATATCGAATGCGAGGCACCCGCCCGGCTTCAGCGCCGCATGGGCCGCGCCGAAAAAGGCACGCAGCCTGGCTGGCGTCGTCAGATAGTTGACCCCGTCGCAGGCGCATACGATGGCATCGACCGGGCGCGGAAGCGCAAGATCGCACATGTCCTGCCGGACAAACATGATCTTCTGCGCCGCTGCACGCGCCTTTGCGGCAGCAATTTCCAGCATTTCGGCAGAAAGATCCACCCCTGTAACGCGCACGCCGCGCTTGGCGAGCGCGACCGACATCGATCCCGTCCCGCAGGCACAGTCGCATACCGCGTTTGGCGCATCGCACAGACGCGCAATCGCCTCGAGATAATAGTCTGCCCAGCCCTCGTAATCAAAATCGTCCATCAGCCGGTCATAAACACCGGCAAAACCACCATAAATTCCCATCATGTCCTCTTGCTTGGATTTTTCCATACTTATTATAGCATAGTCATATCTCTTTGCAAACCTTTCGAATTTCCAAATAACGCAAAATAAACCGCGCCGCAACCGCCACTTCGGACAAGCATGGTACGATGAGCAAAAAGGAGAAAACCAGATGAAATATGACCTCGTCCTATTCGATTTGGACGGCACGCTGCTCGACACGCTGGACGACCTCAAAAACGCCGTCAACGTGACAGTCACAAAGCGCGGCAATCCCCCGCGCAGCCGCGAAGAGGTTCGGCTGGCCATTGGCAACGGCCTCTTGAAACTGATCGCCCGCTCGCTGCCCGCCGGAACCCCGGACGAAGCGGTTCAGTGTGCCGTCTCTGATTTCAAGGCTTATTATGATTCCCACATCGATGTCGAAACCCGGCCCTATCCGGGAATCATCGACCTTTTGAATGCCCTCGTCGCCGCCGGCGTCCAAATCGGCATCAATTCAAATAAATACGACGCAGCCGTCAAAAAACTGTGCGAAAGCCACCTGAACGGCTTTTATACGCACGCATTCGGCGAATCCGAAGAGACACCGAAAAAGCCAAGCCCCATCGCCGCCAATCGCATCGTGCGGGAACTCGGCATTGACAAAACGCGCGTGCTCTACGTGGGCGATTCGGCGGTCGATCTCAAAACCGCGCAGAATGCAGGCATCGCCGCCGCATGGGTCTCATGGGGCTTTCGCACCCGCGACGAAATGGGCGATCTCAAAGACATTCCGGCGTTTGACGATGTCGGGGCACTCAAAAAGTACATCCTCGGCTGATCTTCCGTTCGAGTCTCGGCGCACGCACCATCCTGCAATGGCGAAGGCCCCGGACGATCATTCGTCCGGAGCCTCCTTTTTTAGCGTAAACCAGAAATTTGCGCCGCTTCCCGGTTCGCTTCCCACGCCGATTTCGCCGCCCATCAGCTCGACGATCAACTTCGCAATGGCGAGCCCGAGTCCCGTTCCGGATGTGCGCATGCGCGACTTGTCCACCTTGTAAAACCGCTCCCAGATATACGGCAAATCCTTCGGCTCGATGCCGCAGCCGGTGTCCTGCACGCCCAGCACGATGCGCGTCCCCTCGTCTCGCGCATAGGCCGTTACGGTCCCGCCGGAGGGCGTAAAGCTCATCGCATTGTCGAGAAATACGGTCAATACCTGCAATATGCGATCTTCATTCCCGAGACACGCCATGTGAAGCTGCGGAATATCCGTATGAAGCACAATTCCCGCTTCAGCAGCCGTCTGCGCCACGCGCCGTACCGCCGCCTCGATAATCCCGTCTACCTCCAACGACTCAATCTCGATGGTCAACCGTCCGTCCTGCAACCGTGACATATCGAGCATCTCCCGAATCAGCTTCTCGAGCCGAATCGTCTCCTGATAAATCACGCGGTAGCATTCCTGCTTTTCTTCTTCGGTCTCCATCATCCCGTCGAGCAGCGGTTCCACCATCCCGCGAATCCCCGTCAGCGGCGTGCGCAGCTCATGCGACACGTTCGCCACATAATCCTTGCGCATCTGCTCCAACCGCTCCGCCTCGGAAACGTCCTGCACGAGGCAGACCGCGCCGATGATAAGCTCGTTGGCCTCCAGGGGCGACGCAACGGCGGCAATCTTCCGGTCGTCCACCGTCCAGATCGCGCGCTCACGCCCCCTGCTTTTCATGCACATGGATAAAATCCGCCCATATTCCTCGGACGGGAATACGCGCATCGGCTTTCTGCCAAGTCCCGTCAACCGCAAAAACGATTCGTTACAGTGCACCACGCGCATCGCGCGGTCGACCGCGATGATTCCCTCGCCAATGCCGTCGATGATGAGGTCGAGTTTGTCGCGCTCCTCGCGCAAACTGCCGACGACGTTTTTGAGCCGAACCGAAACCGTATTGAGCGTCTGTGCCAACTCCCCGATTTCGTCGGTCGCCTTGACCTCAATGTGCTGCCCGTAATTCCCTTCCGCCAATCGCCGCGCGCCGTTCGTGATTTCAATGATCGGCCGCGTGAGTCGCCCGGACAAAAGCCACGAAACGGCGATCGCCAGCATGATCGAGATTGTCGAAACGATCAGCAACATAAACAGCATGACCACGGAACTCGCGCGAAAAACGTCCGCCGACTGGATGAGTATGATGCCGCCCGTCACGGTCCCGCCCGCGCTCTTGACCGGTACGCCCGCAAATATGATGTTTCCCTTGACAAACTCAAACGAGCGGATGTCCGTCACCGATTCGCCGGAGAGAATGCGCGCGATGAAATACTTGTCGAGCGCATCCAGAATCTGCACCTGCCGCAGCCGATCGTCCTTCGTGGACTCCTCCATCCCGGGATCAAACGGAAAGTCGTCCACGGGCGGCAGATGCGTCGCAATATAGTCCGGCGTGATATACAGAATCTTCGCGTCCGTCAAATTTTCGTACATCTTCATCAGTTCCACATCGTAATCGCCCGCGCGCTTGGCTTCCGCCTCCGCAATCGTCTGCGCCTGCCGCAAAAGCGACTGCTTTTTGTCGTCACGCATATATGAATAAACGACCAGAAACATAGAAATCGACACAAAGAATATGACAATCACAGCCAACGAAATATGGCTGAATGTCGCCTTTGCGCCGATCCCAAGCTTCACGCGCTCGCGTTTGAAGTTGAATTTCATCAGACCTCGCCTATTTCAAACCTGTACCCAACGCCCCAAACGGTCTTGATGTCCCAGTCGTTCCCCTCCACGCATAGCTTCGCGCGAATCCGCTTGATGTGGCTGTCCACCGCACGGGTGTCGCCCAAAAAGTCGTACCCCCAAATGCTCTGCAAAAGATGCTCGCGGCTGAACACCAGCCCCGGATTGCTCGCCAGCGTCCAGAGGATCTCAATCTCCTTGGGCGTGCAGGGAATGATTTTGCCGTCCAGTTTCACGATAAACGCACTCATGTCGATGTCCAGATTGCCGGCCACCAGGTGCGAACCCTTGCCGACTTCCTGCATCTCGTGAATGCGCCTGAGCACCGCCTTCACACGCGCCAAAACCTCGCGCGGGCTGAACGGCTTTGTGATATAGTCGTCCGCGCCCAGCTCAAGACCGAGCAGTTTGTCGAATTCCTCGCCTTTCGCGGTCAACATGATGATCGGAATGTTCGATTCCTTTCGCGTTTCTCGACAAACCATTAATCCGTCCATCTTGGGCATCATAATGTCCAAAAGCACGATATCCGGACGGTATTTCTTGACAAATGAAAGCGCTTCCTCTCCGTCGTAGGCAGACAACATCTGATATCCTTCCCGTTTGAAGTACGCGTTCAGGCTCTGATGCACGTTCACATCGTCGTCCGCCACCAAAATGCGGTAACCACTGCGGAACTCTTCCATTTGATCACTTCCTTTCTTATCATTCGCGTTGATTTTATCTTATATCCATGTCGATCCTGTGTCAAGTCGGTCAAATGATAAATCTCACGCGCATGCGCGCTCTCGCCTCAAATTGCCAGGATTCGCGCGCGCCGACCGATCAATACTATCCTTGGCGAAAGGCGGCGGTCGGTTGAGGAATATGCGGTCGCTGCGCGGGATGAGCGTCGTGGTCGACGCGCGAAGCGTCGGGCGGGTGCTGCAAATCTGCTTGTCGAGTGATTTGCGGCGCATGGACGGAATCTTCATCGACGCAGGACTCAAGGGCGTCCGCTTCATCGATGCGGAGCGCGTTTCGGTTATCGGCTCCCGCGCGATCATCGCGGATGTGCTTGGCGAACACGTCCGACTCAAGCCAAATCCCCTGTTTCTCAGGGCCGTTTCCACGGCCGGGCGTAGGCTTGGGGCGATCGTCGGCGCGGAGATCGACGAGGTAAGTCTCTCGGTTTCAAACCTGATCCTTTCGCTCGGCTACCTTGAGGATCTCACGCGCGGGGAAACGCGCGTCGATGAATATACCTTCGACGCCGAAAACCACCGCGTGGTAATCCCCGAAGCTCTCATCGATTCGGAGGTGTGACAATGAAAATGCACGGAATTGGAGCGGTGACGCTGGGCGCCTTCATGGGCGCTGCAACCGCAATGACCCTCGTCAACATGGACCCCGTCCTGCGCCGTCAAATGCGCAATCGGGCCGCACGGGCCGGACGCCGCGCGATGCGCATGGCCGGAACCTACTTCAGGTAACGCAATGGAGCGGCTCAAGCGCATCCCGTCGCGCGCGATTCGAACCTCCGTCGCAATTTTTGTCATTCTTGCGACCCTCGTTCTGTTTCGCGGCATCGCGATCACCGTTGTCCGGCTGCTCGCCGAGGCCGGTGCCGCGGCGTTTGTGCTTGAGCCCATCTCCCGGCGGTATGAAAAAAGCATGAACCGCTCACTGGCGTCGCTTCTGGCTGTCTTGACAGCCTTCTTAATCGCGGCGCTCGTTTTGCTGCTGCTCGTTCCCGCCGTCACGGGTCCCCTCAACGATCTATACGCTTCCCTGCCGGCGATGCTCGTATCCCTGCGTCGTCTGCTCGACGGCGCACAAAATATGCTCGGAACCATCGGCATCTCCTTTGGTTCCCTTAGCGTGTCTTTGCAGGAAAAGGCGTCCGGCTTTGTCTCCTATCTCGCTTCGTTCGCGGCGCGCGTCGCCGCCACAACCGCGCGGCTCGCAATCGTCGTCACCATTAGCTTCTTTATTCTGCGTGACCGCGAAAAACTCCAACTGCGGCTCGAACTCATCGTGCCGCTCAAATTGCGCGAACGCGTGGTCCGCGCGTGCTCGTCCGCGCAGCGTGAATTGCGCATGTATCTGAAGGGTCAAATGATGATCTCGCTCATGGTCGGCGCGCTTTCAGCCGTCGGGCTCGCGGCGGCGCGCGTTCCGGCGGGCGTCGGACTCGGCATGCTGACGGGGCTTTTGAATGTCATCCCCTATTTTGGCCCCGTGCTCGCGTGCGTCCCCGTCACGCTTGCCGCACTCACGGTCGATCTTCCCTGCGCCATCGTCGCGGTCGCGGTTCTCATCGCCGTGCAGCAGATCGACGGCCTCGTCATCTCGCCGCGCGTCATGGGCGGCGTCACGGGCTTCTCTTCCGCGTTTGTCATCGTCGCACTCTATGCGGCGGGCTCCTATAAGGGCGTGCTCGGTATGCTCCTTGCGCTCCCGGTTCTCATTCTTATTCGAACATGCATTAGAGTTTTTGTAGAATCGGGCGCGGGTAATTGATATTCTCACCCGGTTGTGCTATACTAGCATTAAGTTTTGCACGAAAGGCTTATCGGAAAGGCGGTGCGTTATGGACGGCAGAATGGGAGAGACACGGAACTTCAGGCTACCCGAGAATCCCCCCGAATCGGCGGAGGATATTATCCGGGTGGTTTATCAGGCGTTGAAAGCAAAGGGTCACGATCCCATCATGCAGATCGTGGGCTACCTGATCTCCGGCGATCCTACGTACATAACCAGCTATAATAATGCCCGTTCCCTCATCCGCAGGCTTGAAAGGGACGAGCTGCTCGAGGAATTTGTGCGTTTTTATCTGGAAAACCACGACAAGTAAATGCAAAAGGCCAAATTGGGCAGCACCGGGATTGTCGTCTCGCGGTTGTGCTTCGGAACCCTGACGATGGCGCCGATGCAGAAAAACCTCTCCCCGGAGGAAGGGGCGCGGCTCCTTTTGTATGCATATGAACGCGGCGTCCAGTTTTTGGATACTGCGGATCTTTATGAAACGTACCCACATATCCGGCGTGCGCTTGCCGCAGCGTCGGATTATGTTGTCAGTACGAAGGCTTACTGCTATGACGGACCAACGGCGCAGGCGGCGCTCGAACGCGCGTACCGCGGCCTCGGTCGTGATTATGTGGATGTTTTTATGCTCCACGAGCAGGAATCGCTCTATACGCTGCGCGGTCACGAGGAGGCGCTCTCCTATCTCGTGCGGCAAAAGCAGCGCGGGTACATCGGCGCGGTGGGCGTGAGCACACACTTTGCCGCCTGCGTCCACGCGACGCGGTTCTTTCCGGACATTCAGGTCGTGCATCCCCTCATTAATATCGAGGGCGTCGGCATTCAGGATGGTTCAAGGGAAACGATGGAAGGCTATATCCGGGAAGCGCACGACCGCGGCGTCGGCATCCTCGCCATGAAACCCCTGGGTGGCGGTCACCTCATCGCGTCGAGCTTCGAGGCACTCAACTATCTCATCGCGGCGCCGTGGGCGGACAGCGTGGCGGTCGGCATGCAGTCGACGGCGGAAATCGACGCGAATATCGCTGCGTTTGAAGGCGACGAGAACGCACATGCGCTTCTCGGACAGTTGCGCCATCAAAAGCGCAGGATCATGGTGCACGATTGGTGCGAGGGCTGCGGCAAGTGCGTTGTGCGCTGTCACCAAAACGCGATCATCATCGTCCGGGGGAAGGCAGAAATCGATCAGGAAAAATGCGTCTTCTGCGGCTATTGCGCGCGCGCATGTCCCCAGGTCTGCATTAAGGTGGTGTGATCATGCGCGTACTGTGTCTGGACGTGGGGGTGCGCCGCATCGGCGTCGCCGTGACCGATCCGCTCGATATCACCGCGCAGGGCGTCGAAACCATCTTTACAAAGGGCATCGAAAACGACGTCGCGCGCGTTCTCGCGCTCGCAAAGACCTATGCGACCGACCGCGTTTTGATCGGGCTTCCCCGCAATATGGACGGTTCAGAGGGTTCGCAGGCCGCATATAGTCGCACGTTCGGGGATCGGCTCACATTCAATGGAATGAACGTCCGCTATCAGGACGAACGCATGACGACGAAGAGCGCCACACGCACGCTCATCGAAGGCGGCGTCCGCAGGGAAAAACGAAAAGAAGTTGTCGATAAGCTTGCCGCGTGCTATATCCTCCAATCGTTCATGGATGCCGGAGGTTGGCACGAGACAAAACATAAAACGGGTGAAACTCCAGCGAGGAAAGAGGTTTTTTGCATGGCGGACGAGCGCAATTTTGAGCAGGACATGGAACAGGAAAACATCGTGGAACTCTTTGACGAGGATGGCAACACCCTGAAGTTCGAGCACATCATGACGCTCGAATACAAGGGAAATGCCTACATCTGTCTCGCACCCGCCGAACCTATGGAGGATGTCGGCGAGGACGAAATGGTCATCATGCGCGTCGGCACCGATGAGGAGTCCGGCGAGGACATTTACGAAACCATCGAGGATGAGGCAGAACTCGACGCGGTCTTTGAGGAATATCTTCGGATCGCCGAGGCCGACGAAGGCGAGTGATGTCGCTGCCCCGGACCTTAAGAACCCACTTCTTTTGCTTTACGCGCCAGATCGCCAGGGGTTGAGCCCCCTGGCGATCTGTTTTTTTGTATTGGGTTGATATGGCGGGGCGATGAGGTTGCCCCGCCACCCACGGGGTTGTTTACCGTTCTTTTTCACGCTCTGCCCGCAGGATTGCGCCGCTCCATCTCGGTTGCACGCTGTCGTCGAGTACCTCGATTGTCTCAAATCCCGCCTCCTTCAAAAGCCGGGTCTGGTGCGCAATGGTGAACGGGATGTCGATGTGGAACTCCCCCGGCTCCGCCGCCCGCCCAATCCGCTCCATAAATTGGTTGTATCTTTTTTCGTATTGCTTTTCGCACCACGCGTCGACGATGAAGTCGCTTTCGATATACCCACCGCCTACCCTCAGGCTGGATTGGATTTTCAGGTAGATCGCCACCTTCTCCGCATCCCGGAAATGGTGCATGGTGTTGCTCGAAATGACGAGGTCGTATTCGCCCTTCGGATAGGACCAATCGACATACGATGCCGCAACGACTTCGATTTGACCTGCTTTCTCCCGGTAGTTCTCAACCAAAAGATCAAGCATGCCGCGCGAGAGATCCACACACGTCATGCGCGCGTTCGGTGCCTTTTTAAAAATGTGGGCAAGCTCGATGCCCGTACCGCAGCCGATATCCAGAATGCGAATCGCGTTTCCCGTCTCCGGAATGCATGCGCCCAGTTTCTCGTAGGACGCGCCGCCGCCAAATGAGAACATGTGCGCGTCGTATCCTTCCGCGCGCACGTCGAAAAACGCGCCCATCTCTTCCGGCTTCGCAATATCGTCTGCGGTCCATTCCGGTCCCGGCAGGTAGTCGGTGTGATAGAGCCGCCACTCCCCCGCGTACTCTATGAACCCGAGCGCGTCGAGAATTTTGCGTGCAGGTGCGTTGGCGGGATCGACCCGCGCCCAAACGACATCCAGATCCATCTTTTCAAACGCGAACCAGACCGCTGCCCGCGCGGCTTTCGTGCCGTAACCCATCTGGCGAAAATCCGCATCCACCCGGACAGAAAGTTCACCGGTCTCTGACACAACATTGACCCAACCAACAGCCCGATTGTCCGGTAATTCACATAGGACAAATCTGGTGTTTTTTTCATCGGGGACAAGCGCAAGCCGCCCCATTTCAATTCGTTGCATGTCTGTTCCTCCCAAAAATAAAAATCCCCGGCGTTCGCCGCCGGGCAGGAAAGACGTGCAAAGGCAACACAATCACGCGGCGAAGAGAGCCGCGCAAAGGCGCAAGTGGCATATCGATCCTGCTCAACGACAAACCAGGCCCATCAAGTGATGAACCTTATGTTTCGTCAAAAAGGATCAAATCGCCATCTCCACACCCCGTCTCGCATTGTTTCCCAGGATACGCGTACATGATATCATGTTTCTTAGCAGAAATCAACGCCTATCGCTTCTCCAGATGGCGCATAAATGCATCTTTCGAGGCGCTTCCGCCTTCCGCGGAAGCGAGCGAGAGGATTAGATCCTTGATCTGCGTCTTCGTCCCTTCGATGAGGTTGATTGCCACAAACCGACCCTTGACGCCGGAGGACAGGTTCAAATGAAATTCATGGATGAGCCAGTCGATGAGCCGCATTTTGTCCCGATATGTGCGCATGATCGGCCATTTTTCGATGAATTCATTAAAAATGGCGGATGCCGCGTTGGCGGGCATGTTGTTTTCGCGGAAACTGCGCATGTACGAGCGAAACTGATACCTGCGTCCGCACGCGCATGTCAATATGTCCGCTTCACACGGGAGAATATTTCCGCAGTTGTGGCATTTCAGCTTGCCCGTGAGCATCAGCGCCCGTTCTTCCTTCCCCTGTACGCATCGTGCGTACAGCGTATAACCAATTTCATCCGCAAGCTCCTCGTCCTCGATCCGATTTGCATCTGACTCATATAGCTTAGCCAGATCACGGCGTGAAATTTTGGGCGACCATCTGTATCGATTGAGATTCGGGCGGTCGGCGAGCGATTCATCCTGCTTTTTCTCAGATTCGCGCTTGGCTTTTGCGCGCGCCGCCTGTTCGGCCCGCTTTTGGGCGCTGTGAACCGCCAATTCGGCGCCAAACCCTTCCACCCAGTGCCGATCCATCCGCGCAAGCGCTTCGTTGAGCCCATCCTCGTCCCGGACGGTGATTCCCTCCACGTGAAAACAACCGTCACACATCACGATGCCTTTTGTGATGTACATGCCGTACGTCCCGAAGCGGAACGTCCAGCCATCTCCTTCCACGTAAACGGCGGGATCACAATGCAAATGGTATGCGCGAGATAGATGGTTGGCAAACCGCGTGTATAAATCCATTACATCGGGCGATAAGTATGCCCTGATTTCTTCGATGCCGGGCCTCTTCTTGCGGTCCGGATACCGTTCCTTCCAGTCCACGGGGATACCTCCTGTCTAAAAAAGCCCGCGGGCGCAATGCCGCAGGCTCAATTTGATTACCGCTCCTCGCGGAAGTACGCGAGCCCGAGGCTCGCCGGAGGCTGATTTTCGCGCGTTTTGCGCAGGCTTGTCAGAATCAGAACCAGAATGGTTACCACATAGGGCAACATTTTGAAAATCTCCTGCGTCGCGCGATTGAGACCCGCGATATAGAGATAAAGAATGTACAGGCCGCCGAAGAGAACCGATCCCCAAATGGCGTGCTTCGGATTCCAACGCGCAAAGATGACCAGCGCAATGGCGAGCCACCCGCGATCTCCAAAACCATTGTTCGTCCATGTGCCGCCCGAATACTCCATGACAAAGAAGAGGCCGCCCAGGCCGCTGATGCCGCCGCCCACGCAAGTGGCAAGGTACTTATACTTGGTGACATTGATGCCGGCCGCATCCGCCGTCGCGGGGCTTTCGCCCACGGCGCGCAGATTGAGGCCGTTGCGCGTTTTCATGATGAACCATGCGAGTACGAACGAGATCGCAATGGAAAAATAGGTTAGAAAGCCGAATGAAAACAGCATCGGACCGATCACCGGGATATCCGAGAGGAACGGAATCTTTGCGGTGAATGCGCTCGCAGTCTTCGCAACCGAAATCTGACCGACGCCGCCCGCCAGCTGCGAAAGCGAACCGCCGAAGAAATTGCCGAGGCCGACGCCAAACGTCGTCAGCGCAAGACCCGTCACGTTCTGGTTGGCACGAAGTGAGATGGTGAGAACCGCGTAAATCAGCCCGCCCAGCGCGGCAAACACAAACGCGCTCGTGATGGAAATGAGGAAACCGACAAACGGAATCGGACTTGCCACGAAGCGTTCGTACAAAAACGCAGCCACGAGCCCCGCAATGCCGCCCATGTACATCATGCCCGGCACGCCGAGGTTCAAATTGCCCGATTTTTCGGTCAGTATTTCGCCATTCGCGCCGAAGAGAATGCAGATGCCCTGCGCGATGGCCTTCTGGATGAAAATCGCAATTGTGCTCATTTCGTCGCCTCCCCGCGCCGAACGCGCAGGTTCAGCTGATAGTTGATGAAGAATTCGCAGCCGAGAATAAAAAACAGGATGATGCCCGTGATGATGTCGGATGCGTTCTCGTTGAGATTAAACTGCGTCGCAATCTGGCTCGCACCCTTTTCCATGAAGACCAGGAAAAACGCCACGATCAGCATCATGAACGCATTGAATTTCGAGAGCCACGCGACGACGATGGCGGTAAACCCGCGACCGCCTGCCGTGCTGGTCGATATGGTATGCGAGGAGCCGCTCACCAGCAAAAAGCCGGCGATGCCGCAGATCGCGCCGGAGAGCGCCATCGTGCGCATGATGACCTTTTTGACGTCGATGCCCGCATAGCGCGCGGTGTTTTCGCTCTCCCCCACGACCGCGATTTCATAGCCATGTTTGGAATAGCGCAGGTAGACGAACATCAAAAGCGCAAGGGAGAGGACGATCACGACATTCAGCGTGTACTGCTGTCCCCAAACAGCCGGGAACCAGCCGTTTCGGGTTGCCATGTTAATCAGTCCCACGGAATTGGAGCCTTTGGGGTTTTCCCAGTAGACGATGGAGAACGTCACAAGCTGCATGGCGACATAATTGAGCATCAGCGTGAACAGCGATTCGTTCGTATTCCAGATCGCCTTGAATACCGCCGGAATGAGGCCCCAGATCATGCCCGCGACGATGGATGCGACGAGCATGGTTGTGAACAAAAGCCACGTCGGCATTGCGCCCAGATAGATCATGACCGCAGCAGTCGCAAGTCCGCCAACGAGTACCTGACCCTCCGCACCGATGTTCCAAAATCGCATTTTGAACGCCGGCGCGAGCGCGATCGAAATGCACAAAAGCGTCATGGTGTCGCGCACCGTGACCCAGCTTCTCTTTGCCGTGCCGATCGCGCCCGCGACGATGCCCTTATAGACCTCGATGGGGTTCATGTTTGTCAGCGCATAGATGAGCACCGCGCAGGCACACAGGGAGAGGACGAGCGCGAAAATGCGGATAAGCCACGCCTTCCACCAATCAATAGACTCGCGCCGGGATATTTGGAAGAGCGGCTCGCGCGCCCTACGCATTTCGTTTGTCACGCGCCCGCCTCCTCGTTCGCCGTCATCAGCATGCCGACTTCTTCCTTTGTCGTGTCATATCCGTCCACGACTCCGGTGATTCGCCCGCCGCACAGGACAAGTATCTTGTCACAGAGTTCGAGCAGTACATCCAGATCCTCGCCCACGCAGATCACCGCGACGCCGTTTTTCTTCTGCTCATTGAGCAGCCGATAGATGGTATAGGACGAGTTGATGTCAAGGCCGCGCACGGGATAGGCAACCATGAGGACAGTCGGGTTGAGCGCGATTTCACGCCCGACGAGCACTTTTTGCACGTTGCCGCCGGAAAGCTTGCGCACGGGCGTATGGACGCCCGGGGTATTGACTTCGAGCTGGCGGACGATGTCCTCCGCGAGGTTCTTGGGGCGTCTGCGATCCGCCCAGAAAAGCCCGTTGTCCCGATACGAACGCAGCATCATGTTATCGGTCATGCTCATGGAACCCACAAGACCCATGCCAAGCCTGTCCTCCGGCACAAAGGATAGCCGGATGCCGAGTTTTCCAATCTCGGCGGGGGGCATGTTCGAGATGACCTTCTCCTCATCGCTGTCCGGTGGGTAATACGTCACGGTTCCTGCGCTGATGGGCTGAAGCCCCGCAATGGCTTCCAGGAGTTCGCGCTGCCCGCTGCCCGCGACGCCCGCGATGCCGAGAATTTCACCGCTGCGCACCTCGAAGCTGGCGTTTGAAAGCGTGCGTACGCCCTCGTGGTCGACGACCGTCAGTCCATCGACGACAAGCCGCCGCTCGCGGCCCTTCGGCTCCGGCCGCTCGATGTCGAGATTCACCTTTTTGCCGACCATGAGTTCGGTCAGTGAAGACACGGTTGCGCCCTTCGTATCGATTGTGCCGACGTCCTTTCCCTTGCGCATGACAAACACGCGGTCGGAGATATCGAGCACTTCATTGAGCTTATGGGTAATGATGATGATCGCGCGGTCGTCATCGCGCATGGTGCGCAAAATGGCGAAAAGCCGATCTGTTTCCTGCGGCGTCAGGACGGCGGTAGGCTCGTCCAGTATCAGGATATCCGCGCCGCGATACAGCACCTTCACGATCTCCACGGTTTGCTTTTGGGAAACCGACATATCATATATCTTCATCGCCGGGTCAAGCTCGAAGCCGTACCGGGCGGTCAATGCATTGATCTTTTCGTAGACGGATTTCATATTGAGGTTTTGAGAACCGGGAAGGCCGAGCACGATGTTCTCGGCGGCGGTCAGGACGTCGACGAGTTTAAAATGCTGATGCACCATGCCGATGCCGAGCTGATAGGAATCGCGCGGCGACCGGATGGTGACATCGTGCCCATTGACCGTCACCTTGCCCTCGTCGGGAAAGTAGATGCCGGCGATCATGTTCATGAGCGTGGTTTTCCCGCTGCCGTTTTCGCCGAGAATGGCGAGAATTTCACCACGCCTGACGGTCAGATTGACCTGGTCGTTTGCGACGACCTTGCCAAAGCGCTTTGTGATATTTGAAAGTTCGATGGCCGCTGTTTGCTGCACCGTTGATCCCTCCAACGAAGTCGATGATCCATTGTAACATTCGCGCGTTTACGGCGCGTTAGGCGATTGTGAATTTGCCGAATATCTATGCCGATTACGGCAAAAATGTCCGTCTATCAATGAAAAAAACCAAGAGCCGCGGAACGAATTGTGCTCCGCGGCTCAAAAGATGCTTTGGGGATTAGTTGGAGGTGAGATCGGTCACGCCGTCGATGATGATATCGAAGGAAGGCGCGGATGCGAGTTCGGACTCGTGGAAATAACCGTCCGAAACGTAGGGCGCATACTTCGCGTAATCACCGCCCGCCGCGATCAGATCCTCGAGGGAGGAGCCGCCCACGGTGAAGGTGTCGGTCGCGAAGACCTTCAGGGTTCCTTCTTTGATGGCCGCTTCCACTTCAGCAACCTTCTCGGCGGTTCCGGGAGCGACAGCCGCTTCGTTGAGTTCGGTGATGGAGACGGCGCCGTCGACATAGCCCTGGCACCAGTCGGTCATGATGGGCTCACCGGTGATGACGCAGTTAACCGCGTAGGTGTAGTAGGGGCCCCAGCTGATGGCGGCAGAAGTGAGCGCGCAGGTGGGGGCGGTGGCGATCATGGAGACGTTGTAACCAACGATCGGCACGCCGGCTGCCTCACAGGCGGTGGCGGCGCCTGTGGTGTCCGCATGCTGTGAAATGAGCACGCAGCCATCCGCGATCAGCGCCTCGGCAGCTTCCTTCTCAAGGTCGAAGCTCGCCCAAGAATTGGTGTAGGTCACATCCATGGTGGCGCTGGGGCAAACCGAGCGCGCGCCGAGGAAGAAGGACGTGAAGCCGGAGATGACTTCCGCATAGGGATACGCGCCGACATAGCCGATCTTGGCGGTTTCGGCGGTGATGGTGCCATCTTCGATCATTTGGTTGAGCTTCATGCCGGCGACGATGCCCGAAACATAGCGGGATTCGTACACGGCGGTGAAGGCGTTATGCATATTGGCAAGGCCGGACAGGGCGGCCTGATAGCCGGTGGTGTGGCAGAACTGCACATCCGGATATTCGGTGGCTGCCATGATCATGTAAGACTCGAAGTTAAAGGAATTGCCAAAGATGATGTTGCAGCCCTGATCGGCGAGATCGACGGCCGCATCGTAGCAGGTTTCATCTTCAGGAATGTTCCACTTAATGATGATCTGATCGTCGGTCAAGCCGAGCGCTTCCTGCATTTCCTTCGCGCCCTCATAGTGCGCAGCAGTGTATCCTTCGTTTTCATCGCCCACGAAGATGAAACCGACCTTGATGTCGGACGCGGCGACGCCTTCCGCAAACGCGGACATCGACATCGTCATGATCAGGGAAAGAACCACAAGAAGACCCATGAGTTTCTTCATAGACCAGACCTCCCATGCAAAAATGAGTTCGAATGCATCTTACACGATTCACGGGCGTTTGTAAAGTCATTTACCCGCTTAAATACGTTAAAAATACGAACATTCACCATTGCGCGGTCATGATTATTCGTTCATTGCGAAAGAGCCATTCCGATTTTCAGCGTTGTGAACAGGCGGCGCGCCGCGCCTTGGAGCAGCGTCTGCGCATCTTCAATGGCGGATTCCAGCGTGCGGGGGCCGTCGGTAATCGGCTCGATCGATGTCATTCCCAGATCAAAAAACGCATCCGCGCCCTCGCCCAGCCCGCCTGCGACGGCGATCACAGGCACGCCGCGCGCGCTGCATCGCTTTGCGATTCCGGCGGGCACCTTTCCATAATAAACGGATTGCCCGTCGAGTCTGCCCTCCCCCGTCACCACGAGATCGACGCCTTCGAGCAGCGCATCGAAATGCACCGCGTCGAGCACGGCCTCGATGCCGCGCTTGATCCGCCCGCCGAGGATCGCGGAAAGCGCATATCCCATGCCACCCGCCGCACCGGCACCAGGGAAATCGCCCATGTTTTCGAGTACGGCGGCATAATGCGCCATGCCGCGTTCGAGACGGGCAATCGTCATTTTGTCGGCGCCCTTCTGCGCGCCATACACGCACGTCGCGCCGATTGAACCGAGAAGGGGATTTGTCACGTCGCAGATGACGGTGATGTCGAGTTCGGGAAGCGCGGTCAGATCGGCGGACGCGAGCTTTTCCAGGTCACCGCCGCACCCGGCGAGCAGTTTGCCGTCCGCATCCCGGAATATGGCCCCGAGCGCGGCGAGCATGCCCATGCCGCCGTCGTTTGTGGCGCTTCCGCCGATGGCGACGCAAAAGCGCTTCGCCCCGCGCGCGCGCGCATCGGCGATCAGTTCGCCCGTGCCGCGCGATGTCGCCCGAACGGGATCGAGGGTTTTGACAAGCGTGATGCCGGACGCGCGGGCCATCTCGATGACCGCCGTTTCGCCCGCATCAATCAGTCCATAGCGCGCCAGAACAGGATCGCCGAGGGGTGCCGTCGCCGTGATATCGACATATGTGCCGCCCGCAGCTTCCACGATGGCCTCGAGCGTGCCCTCTCCCCCATCGGCAACCGGCAGGCATGCGGTTTCACAGCCAAGTACGTTTTGCGCGGCCTGCGCGAGGATTTGACCAGCCTGCCGAGAGGTCAGGGAGCCTTTGAATGAGTCCGGAGCCAGGAGTATTTTCACAGTTTATACCTCCAGAAGTTGTTCAATGTCTGCGATGATGTGCGCAATGGCGTGTGCGGCGCACGAGACGGTGATCCGGTCTGCCGCCGCCTTAACCTCCGGTTCCGCGTTCTCGACCGCGTAACCAATGTCCGCCATTTGGACGAGCGTGACATCGTTTTCATAGTCGCCCACGCCGATGGTCAGTCGGACGGTTGGGTCATGCGCCTTGAGATACGCGAGGCATGCGCCTTTGCCGCTGCCGGACGCATGCAGCTCGACGCCGTTTTTGTAACTGCGGTTGACCGCGAACACGCCCGCATGATGCGCCGACAAATAGTCGCGCAAAAAAAGCGTATCCTCGGCACTCTGATGGAAAAGTACCTTGAACCAGGGCTTTTCGATCCCGGAGAAAACGTCCGACGGGAGCTTGCCCACGGCCTTATTCCATTCGATGCCCTGTCCGAAGGAATCGCAAAGGTACATCAATTCCGTCTGCGGAATGCGGGCGAGCGCGTCGAGAATGCAGAGCGTCTCTTCGGGCATGGGAAAGATTGTTTTTTTATCATACGTATCCGGATCGCAAATCATGGTGCCGTTTGCGGCGATGATGGGCGCATTGGCGTGAAATTGGGTGAACCGCGCAAAAAATTCGGGGGAGCGTCCGCTTGCAAATGTGAAGCGTCCCCCATTTTCCTGGAAATACCGGACGGCCTCGCTGTTTTCCCGGGAAACGGTAGGTCCGGGCATTGCAAATGTACCGTCGAAATCCGTGCAGAGAAGTATTCCATCGAATGTACTCATTTATGCCTCCGTACTGTGATGATAGCGCCGCGATGCGTGCATGTCAACGGGACAAATGGTAATAATTGCGTTGACTTCACAAATGCGGAATGATATACTTTCTACATTAAATATAAAAGAAGGTACCTATTGATGAAACGCGACCTGTTTTCGTTGCGTGGTAAAGTTGCCATTGTGACGGGTGGTTATCAGGGAATTGGCAAAATCGTCGCAGCTTCGCTCGCCGATGCGGGCGCCGACATCGCCCTATTCGATCTCAAAGACGCATCCGAAGTGGCTGCAGACATCGTGCGCAAATACGGCGTCTGGTCAAAGGCGTACGTGTGCGATGTGACCAATCCGGACACCGTGCGCGAATCCATTGCGACCGCAGCACGGGATTTCGGCGGGCTTGATCTCCTATTTAACAACGCAGGCATTTGCATTCATAAGGACGCGCTCGACGTTTCGCATGAGGAGTGGCTTAAAGTCGTCAACGTGAATTTGAACGGCGTTTTTTATGTGGCGCGCGAATTTGCCTGCTACCTTGTCGCGAACGAACGCACCGGAAACATTGTGAATACAGCATCGATGTCCGGCAGCATCGTGAACGTGCCGCAGGGCCAGGCATCCTACAACGCATCGAAGGCGGCCGTAAAGCATCTGACCAAATCGTTTGCCATCGAATGGGTGGATAAGGGAATCCGCGTGAATTGCATCAGCCCCGGATATATTCACACGGAAATGACGGACAGCATCAGACAGGATTGGCAGGATATGTGGGTCAAATCCATTCCATTTAAACGGATGGGAACGCCCGAAGAACTGTCAGGCGCCGTCATTTATCTGCTTTCCGATGCATCGAGCTACACGACGGGACACGACCTTGTGATCGACGGCGGCTATACGGCGGTGTGACATGGAACGGATCACACTTTCTGAGCAGATTCCGGTTTCGGGCGCATACGACGTGATCGTCGCAGGCGGCGGCGTCGGGGGCGCGGCTGCTGCCATTGCCGCGCGGCGTGCGGGCAAGTCGGTTTTGTTGCTGGAAAAAGGCGTGACGCTCGGCGGACTTGCGACGACGGGACTCATCCATTTTTTTGAACCCATGGACGACGGACGCGGACACAGGCTCATTGGCGGTCTGTGCGCGACGTTTCTGGAACGCGCGACGCGACGCGGATATGACACCATTGCACCTGAGTGGAAAAACGCTGAGCCGGGGAAACCGATCACGCGGCGCTATGAAAGCAGGTATTCGCACGCGATCTTTGCACTGGAATTAACGGAAATGCTTGCGGCAGAGGGCGTGGAAATTCTCTTTGATACGGTTGTTTCGCAACCCATCATGGAAAAAGGACGCTGTCTGGGGCTGGTAACGGACGGAAAATCCGGGCGGGAATTCTATCGCGCGCGCATGGTCGTAGACGCGACGGGCGATGCGGACGTGCTTTTCCGCGCGGGCGTTCCGACTGTACAGGGGACAAATTATTTCACTTACATCGGCTTTGCCATCGACATTGAGCGCTGCAAGAAGGCAGCGGCTTCCGGGCGAATTGAAGATGCGATCTATTACGTCCACGGGGGAAATGCAAACCTGTACGGCGGAAATCATCCGGAAGGCATGCGGCTATACCATGGAACGACAAACCGGGATGTGTCTGAATATCTCATATTGAATCAGCGAAAGCTCCTCGCAGCCATTGCGGATGAGGATCGCCATGCGCGCGACATCGTGACGTTGCCGGGCATGGCGCAGCTTCGCACCACGCGGCGCATTGATGGGGATCGGACCCTTTTACCCGAAGAAAGCTGGCGCCATTTTTCGGACTCCATTGGTGCGATTGGGTCATTTGACGAGGCACAGATCGTCTATGAGATACCCTACGGTTGTCTCGTGCGCACAGGATTTGAAAACCTGATCACATGCGGCCGCAGCGCCGCAGGCGAAGGACACGCTTGGGACGTGTTGCGCGTGATTCCTCCCGCGATTCTGACCGGACAGGCAGCGGGTTGTGCGGCCGCGCAGGCGATTGACGCACATTCCCCCATTCACGGGATCGACATTGCGCGCCTGCAGGGCGCGCTCGCACAGGCCGGCGTGCGCATCCACTTCGACTGATTTCTCCGCAAAAAAAGGGCAGGCAAAATCACGCAATTTGTTGTTGACAAATGATACACGGCGTTATATAATGGTACACGTCGCGCGGGGATATAGCTCAGTTGGTTAGAGCGTTACGTTGACATCGTAAAGGTCATAGGTTCGAGCCCTACTATCCCCACCATGAAAACCGACATTAGTTGGTATAAAGATGCTCACCCATTGCGGTGGGCGTTTTTATTTGCCTGCAAAATGCAGGCGGATATGGCCGCTTTCGGGGATGATATGCAGGAGTACACGATCCGGCCCACAGAGCTGTTTTCTGCCAGCATTGGGCGACAAATTTGTGGGCGCGACCATGCACACCCGGCCGCCGCCGTCCGGATTTTGCCGAAGGGTGTGCAAAGGGTGTGCATAAGTACACGATCTCCGGGAAGGCGAATTATTTCGATGTGATGGCCAGCCTGCTTGCATAATAGCAGGCGAGATACAACAAGCTGCTGGTCCTAGGGACACAAAGAAAAGGCTATTTTCTCCCCTGCAACGACCTCAGCGTTTTATTGATCTCGCTGGCCTCCTTGCTGTCCAGTTGCCAACTCACCAAATTGACCGCAAGATAAACAGCAAAAACCGCAAGGGTAAAATAGGTTGTATCGTTAACGCCATGGAGAATCCCCGCCCAATGTCCAAACACGACCAGCATCGTTTCCAGCAGCGCGAAGTGAACGATCTTGCGAATCAACGCCTGACGGAAGGGCAGCTCCTTGCGAGAGTATGTGGCGATGGAGGGCACAAGGCTCACCAAGCCAAAAATGAGAGGCGAAAAATATCCTTCGTAGCCGATCTTTGCCGTCGGGTCAAGGCTCAGGCCCAGGACGCCGATGGCCGCCGTCACGCAGGTCGTGATGATGAAGTACTCCATCAGGCATCGTTTCATAAAGGCTTTCAGGCTCATGCTTCTTCACCCAGCAATCTTTTTTTCAGTTCCGGCACGTACTGCCGGGAAATGATGACTTCCTCTCCGTTGAACATGGTCGCTGAGAACCGGCCGTTCAATATGGGGCGAACATGGTCCACCTTCATCAGGTTGATCACAAAGGATTTTGAACACCGGAAAAACTTCCGGTCCTCGTGTGCCGCTTCAAACTCATACAATTTGCACTTGAGTTCATAGGTCTTTTTTGCGGTATAGGCGAACACCTTGTTGTCCACCGCTTCCACATAGAGTATATCCTGCAAAGCAATCTGGCTCGCGCGTTCCTCGATGTAGCCGGCCAGAGTCGCTCCGGTGGATTTCACGAAGCGAACAATGCTTTTGACATCATCGTTCACCTCGTAACAATGGACAATGACCTGCTCGTCCATGTCTCTGCCGATCCTCTTGACCGCAACCTTCAAAATGCCACCTTCTATACCTGCCGCGACCAATGGCGCCCGACTCCATGCAGCGGAGAAACGGCCTGGGTGGCGGCAAATGTGTGATATGGATCATCAATCCATCACACTATTATAGCGTATTCGGGTAACATCATCCAGCACAATTGCGGTCACAATGAAATTCTCGAGGGGAGGAAAGCGCATGGGACGGCGCTTATGGATAAAGCCCATCCCTTGCCCCCTCATCATATCGTGCTCCTTCCTCAAAAGTCTGATGCTGGCGTCAGTATTCCGGCTGCAAGTGCAGGTCTGCGGTGCCTTTCAGCGCATGGTTGAAAAACTCCAGCACAATCTGATTCATTGTCTCAATGCAGTACCGGCTGTTCACCGAGCCGGTGCCGAGTATGCGCGCCAGCGCCGGGGAAAAGAGCGGAAGGTCGGTAAAGTTCAGATGGCCTGAACCGCGAATCACCACATCATACGCTTCCACGGCATGAGCGCTGGCGGACAGGTTGTCATAGGACAAACCAACCTGATGTGCGTCGTTGTAATGGTCCTCGTTGTACAGATTCAGAAGGGGAACCGGGTATGGCTCCTCGGTCAGGACAGCGCTTCCGTTCTCAAACGCGACCTCCTCGCCGAACATGGTTCCGTCGATTACGGCCACAGCATCCACATCTTGGCGTTCCCTGCCCAGCTGCGCTGCCGTTGCGCCGCCGAGTGAATGGCCAAACAGTCCGATTTTGTCCGGATCGATCCGGGAGGAGATGACCTCCGGCATCTTCCCGCTCTCATTGTGCAGGATCTCATCCAAGACGAAATTCATGTCGGCGGTGCGCAGGGCCAGCCATTCGTGGGTTTTGTCGTAGGCCGTCTTTTCATCATACACGCCGTTTGTGATATTGACCGCATCATTGAGAAAATTCATATCGACCAGCGTACTGCTTCCGTCCGTATGCTGAGCAAAAAAGGAATGATAGCTGTGATCGATGCTGCAAACGACATACCCGTTGCTGGCAAGGTCTTCGAACGTCGAAAGATTGCTGCCGCGATAGCCAAACGCCCCATGCGAAAATACAACCAGCGGGAATGATTCTGTGTCTCCCACATCGGACGGATACCAGAACTGCACAGTCAATTTTCTGTTCTCCCCCTTCTGGGAAAAGGGATCGATGCGAGACGCATCCACAAAGGTTACGCTTTGGGTATCAACAGCCAAGGCGCCGGTTGAGGCAACTTCCCGAAACTGCGGGAATAGGACGCCAGGCAGGATGCAGAACGTCACGAGAACGCATCCACTGATGCAGGAGAGCACGGCCGCAAACCCTTTGAACTTCTTTTCCGTTTTTGGTTGCTTGATAAAGTATAGGACACTAAAAACGGCCAGGACAACGAGCAGGAGAAACAGTCCCATCCAGCGGAACCCCCACCAGTACACTCCCAAAAGCAGGAGCAGGAAAAACGTCGCAAAAGAAGCAACCCGAGTGATGTGCATTGCCCTGGTGTGCCAGCGCTTCGTAGCCATACGGAAAACCAGGAAGGCAACCTGTACACCAAGTGCAATGAGTAAAGTAATGATTCCAAGCATAAATGATACTCCCTTTCATCTGTCATCGGGAGCAGTATAGATCATTTACTTGGGCCGCTCAATGGATTTGCAGGTAAGCTGCGTTTAGGGGCAGTGAGTTGCACGAAAGTGCGATTTTTGAAAAACCGCTCACGACTTTTCATGCTAAAACCAATGCCATCAACTTAAGGATGCAACCACCCTAAAAGCACCAAAAGGACGGCACAAAATCGGCCCTCTTTCCCGACGAATTCATGCACAAATAGGCGCCCGAATTCTTGGTGATTCCGCGAATTG
>JAEZSP010000074.1 GCA_023421735.1 Bacillota bacterium
GAGAGGACGGACGGGTCTATAACATCGTTGACCTGATTGCCGAAAAAGAGGCCACATATGATCGGCAGGTCTCTGAGGTCGCTTATGACCTTAAGCGCGGGATACCGCAGTACAGACCAACGCGAAGGCCGCTGGTCACATTCATAGACGATGATGGCTATGCAGAAGTCATGACTATGCTCAAACCCGTTTTCGACGCAAAGAACGTGCCGTGCTGTTGCTCCCTCATCACCGGATACATTGGAACGACTTCGAACCACATGGACGCAAGCGACATTCAGTCACTTGTCAATGATGGCTGGGAGATGCTTGGGCACGGGAATAGTTATGTGGCAAATCTGAGCGAGTTCTCGGACGATGCCGATTTAGAATTCCAGCTTGGCACCGGGTGCAAAACCGTGATTGAAGACTTAACCGGGAAACGAACGAACGGCTTTGCATACCCGCAGGGGTACAGCACAAAGCGCATTCGTAACTTAACCCGCAAGTATTACGACTATGCCTTTTCGGGGTATGGCATCAATTCTGCCGACTACATCGACAGCGCCCGGGTCAAACGGATCGCATTCGGAGCGTGGACCGATCCAAACCCCACCATCAATGGCAACGCGGAGAAGGACACACTTGCCTATTATAAGGCCTGCGTGGACTATGCGATCGCCAACAACGGATGGCTGGTATGGATGCTTCATTGCTACGACGAAGCCAATGGCCACGATGCCGCTCAGCAAGCAATCCTCCCGGAGCTGATCGATTACATTACTGGGTTGGGTGTGGACATCGTCACGGCGAAAGAAGGATATGAGGTCCACGGCAACCAGGTATTCATTGGCGACCTCGACGACGACTTCGTCGTTGCGAACGACAGGGGGCTATTCACCAAAGACCGGATCGACCCGTTGGCATGTACAATTATGCGCGCCTCTGGAAACAGCATTCTTCTCGACGCTCCCGTGACCGCATTCCCAGACAGAACAATCACAACGTGTGAAATCGACTATGAGACGGCGATGGCGAACGGGTTCCCCGGCGCGTCGGGTGGATGCTTCATCACCTATCGGTATAGCCAAGACACGGAGTACCCGAACCACAACAAGCAGGAATACTGGCTGTACGGGAGCGAAAAGGTGTATCGGCGCTCGGCGTTAACCGCTACTACATGGAGCGACTGGGTATTGATTGCAATCGAGGACAGAATCAAAACAACCGTTTCTCTCGACTTTGGAACTGTCCCTGGCAATACGTGGGCCGAGCGCACCGCTCCGTTGCCGGGGCTTACTGTCAATTCGCATGTTGCGGTCACACCGAAATACTCAGTCAACTTCTTTTATCAAGGGGTCTGCGATGCAGAAGGAACCTTGACCATTCGTGTATACAATCTCAACGCAGCGCCGACGGCGTTATCTCATGAGTTCCATGTCCTTGTCACGAACTAAAGGTTACCGGTTTGCCGAATGAGCTGGCGTGACTAGAGGGGCACACTGCATCGAGATGTGCTTAATAGCGCGTCATTTATCTCCGGGAAAAGAATATAGGCTGCCCAATGAGGGCAGTCTTTCCATTTCAATCGGATGAGTGAAAGGAAGAAAGAATATGAGAGACTTTTCGGTTGATTTGATCTGGACGAAGATCCAGATGGCTGTTGCTGCAGTCGGTGGGTGGCTGGGGTACTTCCTGGGTGGTGCAGATGGACTTCTCATCGCGCTCATCGTGCTGGCGGCACTCGACTATGTGACGGGTATCATGTGTGCCATCTCGGACAAGAAGTTGTCCAGCAAGGTGGGTTTCCGGGGCATCTTCAAGAAGATGCTCATCTTCATGCTGGTGGGCGTTGGCCATATCGTTGACACCAATGTCGTGGGCACGGGGAGCGCGCTCAGGAGCGCCGTCCTTTGCTTCTACATATCCAATGAGGGGCTCTCGGTGCTGGAGAACACGGCGCACCTGGGGCTCCCGGTGCCGGACAAGCTCAAGGAGATCCTGACGCAACTTCATAATCGAAGCGACAAGGATAACACGACAGAGGCATCAGCTAACATCAACGACGTAGGCGACGGCGATTAAGCCGTCGCTCTTTTTGAGGAGGAACATATGGGGACTGAAACCAATCGTGTCCTGATCCCGCTGACCAATGAGCACTTCGCGGCCTGGTGCCTGAAGATGTTGGGTCAGCCCTACTGGTATGGCTGCGTCGTGTACAAGTGCTCCGAGAGCCTGCGTGCGCGGAAGGCGGCGCAGTACCCCTCACACTACGGATCGTCCCGCACGGGCCGCTACCGGCAGGACATCGCGGCCCAGAAGGTCGCGGCCGATTGCATCGGTGCGGTGAAAGGGTACATGTGGACGAACGGAGGTCAAGGCGTTCTGGAGAGCATCGGGACGGGAAAGACCTTCTCCAACCACTACGGTGCCAACGGCTGCCCCGACAGATCTGCCAACGGCATGTTCAACTACGCGAAATCCAAGGGCATGGACTGGGGGAAGATAGGGACTCTCCCCGACGTCGTGGGCCTTGCCCTTCACAAGGACGGTCACGTGGGATACACGGTCGGTGGCGGATATGCGGTGGAGTGGCGCGGGTTCGCCTATGGCTGTGTGAAGACCAAGATCGCGGGGCGTGGCTGGGAGTACTGGTACGAGTTACCCTTCATTCAGTATGGTACAGTGTCCGTGCGACCAGATGCGCTAGCCGAATCTGACGTTCGTGATCTCTTCTATACATCTGGCATGCCCATGCTGCGCGGCGAGGATGTGCGCACACTTCAGGTAGATCTCAATACGCTGAGCTACCCCTGCGGCGAGGTGGACGGGATCTTCGGACCGAAGACCGGTTCCGCGGTTCGTACCTTCCAACGGGATCATGGGTTGGAGGTGGACAGCGTTGTCGGAGAAAAAACGCGCGCGGCGCTCGAAGAGGCGCTCGAGCATGTCGGGACGGATGCGGAAGCGCAGGAGGCTACGGACGAACACGGTGAAAGCGCTCCGGCAGACGATGAAGCGCCGGACTCCGATGAAGGTGATGCCGAGGACGAGGATGATGCCGACTACGTTGTCCCCGGCAACACGGAAATCCCCGACTTCGGCACGCGGCTTTTCCGGTACCGGAAGGGGCACGCTTACATGACGGGCGACGACGTCGCGGCGGTCCAAAGGCGGCTTATTCAGCTCGGCTTCGCGCCCGGGAAGGCCGACGGCATTTACGGACCGGCCACCGCTGCCGCCGTGAAATCGTTTCAGGCTGCGCGAAAGATTGAGACCGACGGGGTCGTCGGGACGGACACGCGCACCGAACTCATGCGATGATTATATCATAATAAAGAACTTGTCCACGAAGCGTTTCCGCGTTTCGTGGACTTTTTTTATAGGGAGGTTTCCTGTGAACGACATCCAGAAACAGAACATTGCCCGGCTCAGAGGCTCCGGCCTGGGATATGGGACAATCGCATCCCGGCTCGGACTGCCATTGAGTACGGTGAAAACCTACTGCAAACGGAACAGTCTCTCCCCCATCCCCTGTATAACAGACGCCAAGACGGGTTCGCTGTTTTGCCCTCAATGTGGAAAAGAAGTGGTTCAAATCGGGAAGCGAAAACCGCGCAGGTTCTGCTCCGATGCCTGCCGCGTGGTATGGTGGAACTGCCACAAAGATCTCGTAACCAGAAAGGCTGTTTACATGATTACCTGTGCGGGCTGCGGGAAGGTGTTTAAGAGCTACGGCAACCGGAACCGGAAATACTGCTCCCACGGCTGCTACATCAGGGCAAGGTTCGGGGGGGATGCTCGGTGACGGAAGAGCAGTTTGCGCGCGAGAAAAGGTACCAGCTGATCCTTGCGATTGCCCGAAAGATGGTCCGGGACGGCGTTCTTTCAGAGGGGGACCTTATTGATATTGAGCTCATGATGCGGGAAAAGTACCGCCCGGTTTTCTGCGCATCCGATCCGAAAATTGCTTGATTATAATAGAACAAAGCGGTAATATGCGACACTGACGAGGAGGTGAACTGCAATGGAACGCAGAATCAGAAAGGTCATGTCCCCGGTGCCCAAACCATCCAAGCGTGCGCGCGTGGCAGCGTATGCGCGGGTGTCCAGCGGGAAGGATGCAATGCTCCATTCCCTGTCCGCGCAGGTCAGCTATTACAGCTCACTCATTCAGAATAACCCGAGGTGGGAATATTCAGGCGTCTTTGCCGACGAGGCACAGACGGGAACCAAGGATGAACGCCCCGAATTCCGGAGATTGCTCGCGGATTGCGAGGCTGGGAACATCGACATGGTTATCACAAAGTCGGTCTCAAGGTTTGCGCGCAATACCGTGACGCTCTTGGAGACGGTGCGGAAACTGAAGGCACTGAAGATCGACGTCTTCTTCGAAAAAGAGAATATCCACTCCATGAGCGGGGATGGCGAGCTGATGCTCACCATCCTCGCTTCTTTTGCGCAGGAAGAAAGCAAATCCGTCAGCGACAACTGCAAATGGCGGATCCGGGAACGGTTTAAAAATGGAGAGATGGTGAGTCTCAGGTACATGTACGGATATGACATTACACGGGAGGATATCGCAATCAACGAGCCGGAGGCGGTGGCCGTCCGTTCCATTTTTCGGGACTATATCGCAGGCGTCTCGGTGAGCGATATAGCCCGGCGCCTGCAGGAGGCGGAGGTGCCCAGAGCGTTCAGCGAAGAATGGACGCAAAAGCGTGTCCGGGATATCCTTGGCAACGAGAAGTATGCGGGAAACGCGCTCCTGCAGAAGAAGTACGTCAAGGATCATCTGGGTAAAAAGTTGGCCTGGAACCACGGCGAACTCCCTATGTATTTTGCGAAGTGCACGCATCCGGCGATTGTCAGCGAGGAGACGTATCGGCTTGCCCAGACGCGTCGCGCGCAGAATCGGGAGAAGACCAACACGAAAGGCGACATTTCCGCCCGGTATCCTTTTTCCAGCATGATCGTTTGTGCAAACTGCGGGAAGTCGTACCGACGGATCACCAGCCGCGGCCGGGCAGCATGGAATTGCGATACATACGTTCGCAACGGCGCCGCCGCCTGCCCTGCCAAAAAGATTCCCGAAGAGACCCTTGAAGCGGTTACGGCTGAGGTACTGGGAATCCCGGTGCTTGACGCCGGGACATTTCGGAATCGAATTGACAGCATTGTTGTGCCCGTTCCCAACCGTCTGATCTTCCGCTTCCGGGACGGGCGGGAGCTGACACAGGAATGGGCGGACCGCTCCCGAAGCGAGAGCTGGGACGACGCCGCCCGGCAAAGGGCAAAGGAACGAACGACGGAATGGAGGAAACGCAAATGATGAACGCACAGCGGTTGGTCACGGTGATTCCACCAACCATCCTGAACCACGCGAAACTGACGCCGATGGGCATCCGGAAACGGCGCGTTGCCGGATATGCGCGAGTGTCCACCGATCTCGAGGAGCAGCTAACTAGCTATGAGGCACAGGTCGATTACTACACGCGCCACATCCGCGAAAACCCTGAGTGGGAGTACGCGGGGATCTATGTAGACCAGGGCATTTCGGCAACGAGCACGAGGAAGCGCGACGGTTTTAACACTATGATTCGTGACGCGCTGGACGGCAAGATCGATTTGATCATCACCAAGTCGGTGAGTCGCTTTGCGCGCAACACCGTTGATTCCCTGACGACGGTCCGGATGCTCAAGGAAAAGGATGTCGAGGTATACTTCGAGAAGGAAAACATCTACACTCTCGACAGCAAGGGCGAACTGCTCATCACGATTATGTCCAGCCTCGCGCAGGAGGAAAGCCGCAGCATTTCAGAAAATGTCACCTGGGGCCAGCGCAAGCGGTTCGCGGACGGCAAGGTCAGCCTGCCATACCGCCAATTTCTCGGCTACCGGAAGGGCGCGGATGGGCTACCGGAAATAGTCGAAGAGGAAGCGGGTACTGTGCGACTCATTTACCGGATGTTTCTCGAAGGGAAGACGCCCTTTGGCATCGCGAAGTACCTATCCGACCAGGAAGTTCCGACCCCCGCGGGCAAGAAAAACTGGCAGACGAGTACGGTGCAGAGCATTTTATCGAACGAAAAATACAAGGGCGACGCGCTTCTACAGAAAAAGTTCACGGTGGATTTCCTGACGAAAAAGCAGAAGGTCAACGAGGGTGAAGTTCCCCAGTATTATGTAGAAAACAGTCATCCGGGAATCGTCTCTCCTGAGATATTCGATATGGTTCAGCGGGAAATCGCCCGGCGCGACGGAGAAGGGAAGTATCATAGCGGCGTGAGTTGCTTTTCGGGCAAAATCATCTGCGGGTGCTGCGGCTCGGCATACGGGAGCAAGATCTGGCATTCGAACGATCAGTACCGACGCGTGATCTGGCAGTGCAACAGCAAGTACAAAGGCGGACACAAGTGCACGACTCCCCACTTGGACGACGAGACGATCAAGGCGATGTTTATTCAGGTGATCAATCGGGTGCTTGTCGATCGGGAACAGATCATTGAGGATTGCGATGTCATTTTGCAGGGACTCTCTGATACAACTGTCTTGGAGGAAGAGGCGAACAAACTGCGGAGCGAATTGGATAGGACAACCGAACACATACGTCAACTGGTCGAACGAAATGCCAGCTCCATTTTGGATCAGCTGGAATATGAGAAGCGGTACGGGGAGCTCGCAGCATTATATCAGGAAGCTGCGGACCACGTGAAAGATATTGAGGATAAAATTCGAGCACGCAAGTTTAAAAGGGAGCAGTTTAAGGCGTTCGTTGCAGCCCTTATGACAAAGGATTCAGTCGTTATGGATTTTGATGAAAAACTCTGGAATGCGCTTGTTGAGCGAGTTGTAGTTTTACCCAAAGAGAATACACATCTCATCTTGCGAAACGGAAAACGTATCATCACAGACGATTTCGGTCAGAAATCCAAAGCAGATGAATGAGGGAAATAGGTTTGACGTCATAGGGCTTAATGACATTGGACTCATAGATACCATTGTCAATGGAGCGGCCGTCAGTAGGTCCTCGTTCAGGCCGATGCAAGTATCGTCCGTCCAATTGACAGATGCAAAAATTATTCGTAGCGTTCCGCCATAGTTACCAATCGAAAGGTCAAGGCCTTCGTCAGTCATATCGGTGGTTGCTGCGGGGATTACATGCATTCGTTCTTCCACTGGAGGCAGTTCGCGGTGCAGAGATAATGGCTCATGAGCACTAACCAGATATACGACCACAAACCACCCAAGGAACAATCTACGTTTTGGCATAGACAAGGTTCCATGGGTGGTCATTTTTGCAGATGGCAGTCGTGCTGGACCTTTTCTAAATCGTTGGCTTCGAAGGCCCCTCGAAGTCGCTTGGTCAGGCTATTCTAGCTATTTGAGGTATAGCACGTCTCCGTCATCAATCTTCGCATACAGGGAAAGCAGGAAGGCGATGTCCGCGATGCCGTCCGACGTGAGGGCGTTATCCTCCTCGAAGGCTTTGATCGCCTTTTCCGTGCCGTTGCCGAATTTGCCGTCCGCCTGCCCGGAGAGGTACCCCGCCTGTATGAGCCATGCCTGCATCAGCCGTACATCCTCGCCCGAAGCGCCGTTTTTCAATTCGGCCATGGATGAAAGAATCGGCGCGGCGAGCTTGTCATAGCCCGGCTTGGCCATCGCGAATCCAAGGTACATCGCCTGCTTGTAGTCGTTAATGGCCAACTGGCGATAGGCGACGTCGCCTGTGTCGTCATAGATCAGCGCGTAGCAGTATCCCCGGATCTCCAGTTCGTAGGCGTTCTGGCCGTTGGCGTCGAAGCCCTCCGTAATGGTTTCGATCAGGAGTTTGGCCGCCCTCCGCGCGTTGTTCTTGTCGGCATCGCCGGAATCGGGCCTTATGAACGCGTCCTCCGGCAGGTATTGCTGCCTGAGTTCGACCACATACCCGTACACCGTCTTGCCGCCAAGATCGGCGGGCACTTCGTCCGGAACGGGCGAATCCGCCTCTCCCGAGGCGAGCGCAAGCGGCGTGATCACGTTCTCCAGCGCAAGACCTACCATGTCGGGAACTGCGCGCCCGGCGTCGTAGATGTTCGCAATTACCTTTGCGGCAATCACCTTCGCAAGTTCCGCGGGGTCCATATTGGCGCCCCTGCGCCAGGCGTGGTCGGGAACGCGCACCTGCAGGACGAGCTCATCCTTCAAGACAAGAATGGTTGAATAAAGGAGGGGATCGTTGTCTCGGTTGCGAATGCCGACGAGCACCGCTTCGTCGCCGATCCCCGAAACCTCCTCCGCCTTCCCAAGGAAGGTGGCGCGCTTCATGAGGTCGTATCGCGCCCTGCCGCCGAGCGGCTCTGCAAGCACGAAAATGGCGCTCTCGATGGGATCGGCGGCTGATCTCAGCGCATAGCCGACGCCAAGCTGGCCTTCGCCGCGCAGCTGGTACGCAATGTCGGCGTAGCAAAGGTCGCCTTCCGCAATCCCCAGTATTTGCCCGATTTCGTCCAGCGTGAGCATCTGCGGCATCTGCCAGGCGAGCGGCGCTGCCTGAACCTCCATCGCCGCGACGCGGTCGTAGTCGGCCTGTGCGTAACTGCCGCCGAGTTCGACCGTCTTTGCGTAGTCGTCCATCGCCAATTGCTGAAGATCCGGGGTCTTTTCGTCCTGAAACTGCAGCTCGTACGCGTACGCACGAAGATACAGGAAATACTGATCCGGTTGGCCCGTCTGATCCATCTTTTGCGTCGTCGCGTCGATGATGAGGCGAATCGCGCGACGCGCGTTTTCCCGATCCTGATCCGTGTACGCCGCTGCGTCCTGAAACACTTTGGCAGCAAGGTACTGTGTCTTCAAATCAACCAAGTATCCGTACAGCGTCTTTCCGCCCAAATCTTCCGGCACCGCGTCCGGCACCGGGGATTCCGCCAGGGCCAACAGCGGGACGCCAAGGGGAAGCAGGAGTACAAGGGAGACGATCAGGCAAATGGCTCTCTTCATTGGATTTCCTCCTTGTCATATATGATGGTCGTCGTGATACCACAATGGGGAGTTATTCGGGAACTAAACGAACACCAAGGGAAACATACCTTACAGATCCAGGAGAGTAAAAGCTCATGTAGTTGGTAGATTCATCTGGTTTGTGCAAATCTATCGATCAGTTCTGTTGAAGCTTTGAAGCGGAAGTTTAAATTAAAGGCCGCCAATCGGATGAGTTTATTGCATTATCGGTTCGTTTCAATAGTTGTTTGAGATTTGCGAGTAGAGCGAAGTCCCCGACTTGATTTCCCCGCACATTGATAGTGTAAAGCTTGTCGAGACCTGAGAATGGCGTTAATTCAACGATTTGGTTTGAGGGAAATCATATCCCCTTGAGATCAAAAAGTCCAGTAAACTCGTTGCCCTGTGCGAACGCATTGAACGATGTGAGCAGCAAAACTACAATCACTAGCAGGATAGCATACCTTCTCATATCAGTTCCTTGTTCTCTATTTAGTTAAACACCTTCCAACAAAGCACATTACGGAGCGGTCCCCAAAAGGTCGGATTGGACGGCTAAGAGAGGGTAAGTACCGCGATTGGTCCTATGGTTTGTCTGTAAACTCACATCATGATTCATTGCTACGTAAATACACAACCTCAATCAGAGGGCATATGGACGCAAAGCCATCCTGCTCATTATAAGTGAAAATGCCAGAAACCACGCCCCAAGCGTCGATACCGAACGCTCCTGTTATCTTAGGTTCATCGATGCCGTATCGATAGGACAGCGCTACGGGATAATTAGCGTCGTCCATATATGCGAGAATGATCGTACCGCTTGCCTTCTGCTCGCTCATGCCGACCGTTGAACCCCATACATGCACCTGTGTGTTCGTCGCGTCATCTCCCGCCGCCATGATGGATGCGTACAAGGTCGGGCTCATATCTTGGCAGTCCACCGCAAATTCTTCACCGCGTACCGCACGGTCGGCCGCGCTTTCATCAAGCATATCATCGACAAAGTATCCTTCATAAATCATTGTGCCCGTGGCGGTAAAGAGCGTGCCCTGACCGTTGAGTTTGCCGTCGTAAATTCCGCCGCGGTATCTTAGTGTTTTACCAGCGTAAACCTCAAAGTCGCCATTCATTTTTCCCTCTGAAAATGTGCCCTGAAAGATGGAATTCGGGTATGTCATGACACCTTCGCCGTGCATAAGCCCGTTTTGCCAAGCACCTGAGTAAGACCAGCCAGCATCGATGTTCGCGCTGAACTCGCCGTATCCCTCCGGTACGCCATCTTCAATTTCGCCGGTGTACAAGCCTTCGTCGCCATCGGCCACATAGGGCATGGCATTCGCGGTTTCTCGTTTGGTCGGCGAAAGCGTGTTTTCCGGCGCGTCAATACCGTACTGTGCTGCCGCGGCATTTTCCTGCTGATCAACGACCGTTTCCGGCATCGTATAGGCCCAAACGTTTGCGCCGACGGCAAAAAGAAGCAGTAGGCTTAAGACGAGATCCAACACCCCGAATTTGATTCTCGGCTTCATTCTCTGCCCCCTGCGATGCTGATCGCTTCTTCCCCCTCATCCACGCTATGCGAAGAGTCAGTGTAGTACGAGTCGAATGCGTCGTATTCGAGTGTATATTGCAACAACGGACCTTCATCGCCATATTCCGTGTAGAGTCTCATGGTGCATGAGGTATTTTTTGATTCCCATAACGACGTTTTATCGCGCAGGCGGTCGACGTCTTCGATCGTCACATCGCCGCCCGAAACCAACTCAAACTGTCCGACTCCATTGTCTAAAAACGTTCCCTCAAAAACGGCTTGCGTCGATGTCAGCGTATAGGTGTTGTCCGCGCCAACGCTCTCCACGATGCTCCTGTAGCTGTTGCTGTACGCGGGTATGGTAAAGGTATATAAATCCTCCTTGACGTGTGTGATATTGATTTCGCCCGCCGAACGCAGCGCCATCCGGATGAAGACGTAATCTGCGCCATACTGCCAATCTTCGCCATCCGGTTGCTGCGCAGCTGCAAAGCTCAAGATGGAAGCGGTCTGCGTTTTCGGGCTTTCAATCTCGATGTACACTTGCCCGCCATCCAACAGAAAATCGATGTTCACTTCCGGAAGATCCGCATCTGGATCGCCAGAAAAAGTTAGGCGTGTAGGGCATCCCATCATGATGTAATGGTACATCGTACATTCGTATATTATGTCGGAGTCCTTGCGTGCGCGCGGGTTTAGCTTTTCGTCGGTATAAGCCGCTGGGTCGACAAAGCGCGGCGTGAATTGCGGCGACGTTCTATCGGCAAAGCGGATTTCATGAGTCGCGTAAGGAGAATCGTCGAAGGTTTCTTCGTCCTCTAGCCCGTGATCCCTGACGACAAACGTCAGCTTTTCATTTATATAAGGCTCTACCTCGCGCTTCAAGGTGTTGTACAGCTTGTTTTGCATGTCAAAAAGTGCGTCTCGGGCAAAGGCTCTCAAGACAGGTTCGCTTTCCGAGACGGCGCGCGCGATCACCTTCTGCGCGTATCTGTCGATGGTTTCCTGGGAAGGATCCATCCACTCGTGCCGGATAAATGGCTCGCCTTGGTATTCACGATAGCAAAAGTCATCTCGTTCCGCCTCCGTTAGCCCATTCCAGAACAAGTATGCATAGTCGGAGTAGAACTGAGCGACCGCCGCGTCTAATTCTTTCGGCTTAGTAGCGTATGTGTCATATATCGCTTTCAGCGCCTTTGCGAAGTTTTCACCGTTTGGCCCAAGCTCGAAGTCTCCGTTTTGTCCAACCCTTAGCGTGGTCACGTCGAACCGTGGTTCTTTCAAGTCCAGGAAGAAGCGGTAGGCGTTTTCCTCCAGCGATTCGTATTGTGTGGCTGACTCATAAACGCCTACAGCCACGGACCATGCAAATACCGCTACCGCCGCCACTGAAAATAGAGATGAAGCGGCCGCTGCGCCTACATAGCTTGCGCCATAGGCAAGCCCTCCGAGGATGCCCTCAATGATGTTATACTTGTTCTCCAACAGAATGGCAGCGAAGCTGCCTCCTTTGTTTGCTTGGTATGCGATGCGCCCCACAGTCAACAGTGTGCCGAATCCGGCCATGCTACCATCTAGCCGGATTTTACCGGCTGCCGACAACGCGGCATCAACCTTGCCGAGTAGAATCGCTCCTTCAGTCAGAGAGTGTGCGTTATTAAGCGTGCCCAGTGCAAAAGCTACGGCGTCTTGCGAAGGAAGCTCCGCGCGTATGAGCAGCTTTTTGAGCTCATCAGTCTCTATACTGCTAAACAATTTGAGAAAGCTGGCATCGCTCATATAGACACTTCGATTTACCAGCGGAATGGTTTCGCCGTCAAGCGAAGTGAAGGACATGTATTGGTATAGACTGCCTTGCGAATCCAGATCGCCGATCGTCGAACGGATGTCGTTTTCCGCTCCGACGTATTTTTGTACTTTCTTTTCAGCGATCACACTGAAGTGCGGCATGTACACAGTATAACTTTTCCCGTCTTCGGATATAACGTAGCCGACGAACTCCCATGTGCCGTTGTGTTCGTCGTAGAGCATTACGCTTCCCTCTTCATCCTCGGCCGTCGTATTGGGAATCGTAACTGCGACCGAGGTAATAAATTCACTTTGCCCAGACTTAAGTGACAGGTCATATCCACAAAGAGTAGCGCTGATCGCCGCGTCAACCTTTTCCGGAAGTCTTCTAACGACAACCTCGTCCTCGCCATTTAGGTTCCACGCGCTAAAATCCACTGTGACACCGCCCAGAGCAGCGACGTATGCCTGGGGTGACACGACAGCGCTTTCCGTCGGCGCGCTTGCAATCTCCGAGGAGGTGTAAACTGGCGAGATGCCAGCTTGATAGGGCATACCGGTTATGGTCACGATAGGAGAACTTTCGGGGATGCGTCGCAATAGCTTCAGTGCGGCTGAGCACGCTAGAACAACGATCAGGATGCAAGCCGCGATTCGGAATGCAACCGGGCGGCGATATGCCCGGTAAGTTCCCTTTCCATGCGAGGACTTCTGAGCACGCCGAGTCGTTTTCGAGTGATATGTGCGCCGGTTGCGCAACGGAGGGGGAGTCAGTGCTGGCGATGTCGATTGTTCCGGTGACACAGATTGCCCACAGTTGGCGCAAAATGCAGCCCGAGGGCGCAGCGGCTTGCCACAATTGGTGCAATATGCCATTCCTTTACCTCCTAGCGGCTGGTCGACGGTTTACCTTGCCGACATAAGCGCGGCGCTATTGTTTGACCCGCGCACCGGGGCAATGCTTTACAATATAATCAAGTACGAAGTCGAATTGCTTGCCGCCGGCATAAACTTGATTCCGTTTCAGCGCCGAATGGATATAGATGACATTCCGTCTGCGCATTGCAATGATCCGCTTCACCTTCTTAAACTCGCTGTAGGAAGATGATTTTGCCGATGCTAGCGCGCTTGCGCCCGCGAGTGTTGGATTGTGCAATGCTGCGCCTACTATCGCGCCAGTAAAGGCAAGCCCCTGTGCGCGTTTGAACTGCCTTGAAATTTGCGTATGCAGCACACCCACTTCATCCATCTCAAACCGAACGTGATACCGTCCGCCGTAAAGCAGTAATATCAGCAAATAGCCGACCAAGAGCAGCGCAGTAGCACCGCCCATCCCGTACCCGACGAATAGTAAAAACAGCCTACCTGCGTGCGTAAACCCGTTGCCCATTTCTAAGAGGAACATGAACAACGCCAAACCGCAAACGACACCGAAGAGAATTTTCCATACCGTGATAAAAATGGTCGGATTCCGCCACAAGCTCATTTCATATATCCATCGAAGCTTCTGATCATCGCACTGATATATGCCTGGTGCAACCTGTGTATCCGACACAGTGCGCTCTCCTGTCTTCACATCAATGCCATCAACTTAAGGATGCAACCACCCTAAAAGCACCAAAAGGACGGCACAAAACCGGCCCTCTTTTCCAACAGATTCATGCACAAATAGGCGCCCGAATTCTTGGTGATTCCGCGAATTG
>JAEZSP010000075.1 GCA_023421735.1 Bacillota bacterium
CCTTGCTTCGCAACGCGCGGGTTTCGGGATGCGGAGCGCTTCGCGCTGTCCTCTCCCTCAAGTTCCTCTTCGCGGAACCTCCGTGTTCGCCCGCCCCTTGCTTCGCAACGCGCGGGTTTCGGGATGCAGCGGGGATTTGCGGTATATGTGCAACGGCTTCAGGGCCGAACCCGAAAATGCACAAAAAAACACGGCCATCCCAAAGGGCGGGAATGCCGCGGTACCACCTTCATTCGCTCTTACGAGCCTCTCTGCGCGATAGGGGGCGCACCCCGGCGAACTACTCCGTTCATTCGCCCGTCTCGAAAGCGACCTTCTCCGCGCGTTTTCCGGGCAGCCTTTCAGCCGGCGAGCCGCCCTCTCTTGGGATACGACGCAGGTACTCCTCTTCGTCATCGACAAGTCATTATACCATTTTGCATGAAAAACGTCAATGCGGTTTGACGGTTGCGGTTTTTTTAACAAGAATCAGCGCGTAGTGAATCGCAGCATAAAACGAAAGTACGATTGCGGGGTAGATGAGGATGGTGCCAACCTGAGAAAGCGCCGGATTTTTGTGCCACGGGATGATGAGGGCGATTGCGAGCGTAAAAAGAAGCGTTGATATTTTGCCGGGGATGCCGGCGAAGATGACGATACCCGTGCGGGCCGCGAGCGCGCCGCCGATGATCATGCCGATTTCACGAATGGCGACGAGGACGAGAACGACGATGGAGAGCGTACCCGTATACGTGAGGCATACGACCGCCGCGAGCGTCATGAATTTATCCGCGAGCGGGTCGATGAGCGCGCCGAAGCGGGTGACGCAGTTCATGGCGCGCGCAAGCTTGCCGTCGATTGCATCTGTCAGCATGGCGAGCGCATACGTAAGAAACGCCCAGAGGGGCTGCGCGGGAAAGAGGAAATACACCACAATAAAGACCGGTACCATGAGAAGGCGCGCGACCGTCAATATGTTTGGCAGTATTCTCATTATCCGTCACCACCTCGATTTAAAATGCGTTGCGCGGGTCATTGGAACGGCGGGGCTTGGTCTCATCGTCCAGAAACTCGATCTCAAGTTTTTGGAAAGGGACTTCCTCCATAAAATGCTCGGGGAGGAATGCCGTGCGGCGAAAGGACATATACTCTCGCTCGTGCTTGGGGAGCCACATCGGACGCGGCACGTCGAACTGCGCGCATACACGCGTCAGCGCATCCTTTACGTCCTCAAAATCCGCATCGACGGTCGCCTGCCGATGAATGCGATGCCTTATGATGATTTTTGCCCATAGTCTCGCCATTTGATACTCCTCGTGCTTTTCCATGTTGTGTAATTTGGTCAGTCGCGTTATAATAGTTGCATGTAAATCATGCAAGGGGGAATGCGGTTATGAAAAAAGCGCTCATCGTGCGGGGTGGTTGGGATGGCCACGAGCCGAAGTTAGTTTCCGAGCGTTTTGCGCGTATTTTGCGCGCGGAGGGCTTTGAGGCTGAAATCGCGGAAACACTGGACGCTTTTCTCGATTACGAAAAACTCAATGCACTGGATTTGATCGTGCCCGTCTGGACGATGGGCGAAATCACGCGCGAACAGTGCCAGGGCGTGGTCGTCGCAGTTGGCAAGTACGGCGTCGGGCTCGCGGGTTGCCACGGCGGCATGTGCGATTCGTTTCGCATGTCGACCGAATGGCAATTTATGACGGGCGGACAGTGGGTTTCCCATCCGGGCGGCGACGGCGTTCCATATATGGTCAACATCAAGCACTCGTCGAGTCCCATTACGTTCGGCATCCACGATTTTAAGGTCGCAAGCGAGCAGTATTACGTACATATCGATCCCGCCGTGGAAGTGCTTGCGACGACGCGGTACCCGGTCGTCAACTATTACCACGCGTCAAACGGCGCGGTGGACGTGCCGGTCACCTGGACAAAGATGTGGGGGCACGGGCGCGTGTTCTACACGTCCCTCGGCCATCACGACGACGTATTCGACATTCCCGCAGCCGAAGAAATGATGCGGCGCGGCATGCTGTGGGCCGCAGAGGGCAAGAAGATTGCGGTCGACGCACACGTCGATCCCGAAGAATACTTCAACGCAGCAAAGATGTATTAACAGTATACCACAATCGATCCTGCTTTGGGAATAGCGCGCCCTGCCGAAACCGGCGGGGTGCGTTGTTTTATATGGATTGAATGGTTCCGCAACAATTTTTGCATAAATTGTAAGTTATTGTGAGAGACTGAATACTGAGAACATGATGGAGGGATATTGTTGAGGGACGAGAGACTGACAAAAAAGCTGTCGGGGCCGCAGATGATGTGGATGCACCTGATCATGGGCGAGCTCGACGGATTTTCCTACGCAATCGGGGATTCGACCGTCGAATTTATCATCGTCGGGAAGAGCAAGATCGGCATTGCCATTGAAGGAGAGCGCGTGCGGATTGAAATCACGGTTAATCTGTCCGCGCTGGGGAGCGACAGGACGCTGGAACCGGAGGATGTTGCCGATCTTGTTGCCGCCGAGATGGCAGGAACGATCGCATACTGCCAGTCGGTGCCGGTCGATCCGTTTGGGTTTTCGGAAATCGCCGCGCGGACATTTCTCACGCGCGGGGAATGGAAGCGGTATAACTGGTTGGAGCGATTCCAGGAGGCGGATGTGCGGGTAAATGTCAATATTATATCGCTCGGCTCTTGACAGGGGCGGTGCGCTTCATGCATAATCGGATGAAAGGTTATGTGAAAGAAATGATTTGATGTATGCAATCATCCTGAATCCGGCCTCGGGAAACGGTTTGGCGGCGCGCGTCCTTCCACATCTGGAGGCGCTGCTACAAGACGCCGGAATTGCCTACCGCGTGGACAGGACGGTGCGGGCGGGCGATTCGCGGCTTTACGCGCACCGGGCTGCGGAGGACGGGCTCGAAGGCGTGATCGCGGTCGGCGGGGACGGGACGTTTTTTGAGGTGGTCAATGGAGTTGCCCTGAGCGGACTAACGGTCATTTTTGCGCCCTGCGGCACGGGAAACGACTTTGTCAAGACGTTTCGGCTGCCCAAGGACACCGCAAGGGCGGTGGCGATGCAACTGGGCGCACCGGAGCGGCGGATCGATTTGGGAAAGTGCAACGACATGTACTTTGTCAACGTCGCGGGCGCCGGCTTTGACGTGGACGTTCTGATCGAGACAGAAAAGTTTAAGGGACGGTTCAAGGGACTGATCGCATACCTGCTCGGTGCGTTTTCCGCCATTCGGAATCTGAAACCGCTGAAAATCGAGATCGAGATCGACGGTGGGAAGGCGGAGAAGGCCGAATCGACGATTATTTCGGTTGGGAACGGTCGGTATATCGGCGGCGGCATGAAGGCGCTGCCAAACGCCATTGTGGACGACGGACTGTTCGACGTCGTGATTGCGCGGCGCGTGGACAAACTGACGGTCGGATTGCTTCTGTTCTTTTTTGTGCTTGGGATACATACGAAATTGTCCTGGCTGTGTCGGTCGTTTCGGTGCCGGCGCATCCGGGTTGCGGGGGTCGGCCACATCGAGGCGGACGGCGAAATCTACCCGGCCAAAACGGCGGATTTTGAAATCTTGCCGGGTGCGCTGCGGACGAGGTTGCCGGTGTGATCTGTCGATGAACGCGGTATATGAGGTCGGAAGCATGCGGTTTGGCAATGCGCGGAAATGGTAAAAATAACCGGGAGATAATTGCATCTCCCGGCGTTTTTTGTCCGTCTAATGGTTAGTTGGTTCCGAATTCCTGCGCCCAATAGAGGACGCCGTTTTCCTCATATGCGCACACACCGATTGTGGTGAAGCTCTCGCGGAGGATGTTCGCGCGATGGCCCTCGCTCGTCATCCATGCCGCCATGACTTTTTCTGCGGTGTTGTAGCCCATGGCGATGTTTTCGCCGCGCGCCTTGGACGACACGGTCGACCAGCTCGACCCATCGGGACGGGTGTGGCTGAAGGAAACCGCACATTCCTTGGCGCGAATGCATGCCGCCGCGGAAAGGTCGCCGTCTACTGTGAGCGGGCTGAGGCCATACTCTGCGCGATATTCATTGACGAGCGCAACAACCTGAGATGCGAGGGAAGACGAGGTGGTTCCGGTCGCAGGCGTCTTGGTAGGCGTTGCGGTCGGCTTGGCAGTTGGAGCTGCTGTGGGAACCGCAGTCGGAACGGCAGTGGGGACTGCGGTGGGGACTGCGGTCGCAACTGCGGTGGGGACAGTCGTGGGAGCGGCGGTTGCAACGGGCGCCTTGGTTGCGGCGGGCGTCTTCGCTGCCTTGGATGAATAGTATTTCTTGGCCTTGCGGGAAACCGCCATTCCGGAATAATCCGGCGTCGTCGCCGGGCACGCGGTCGCGGCCTGAACCGTTACGCATGCAGTCTGAGTGGGCGCAGACGAGGAATCAGCCGTCGTCGCGCTATAGACGACCTTGTAAGTACAGTTACCCTGATCGGGGATCACGATGGTGCTTGCGCCGCCCGTTGTGCCGGTGCATACCGTCGATCCATTGACATAAACGGTATATGTGCAATCGACCCCGCAGTACCCGGAAGGCACGCTCAATTCGACATTATTCACACTGCATGCTGCCTGGGCGCTGAAAGAAAAGAATACGGCGATGACGAGGACCAGGACGAAGATTCTGTTTCGCATACGGTCACCTTCTTTGTTGCAAATTTGAAACATGTTTCAATGAAATTGTAATATAACAATGTGCGGATGTCAACAAATATCGTTAAGTATCCATTAATTACCAGTCCGCATACGCGCGAGGACTTCCGACGAAACTATCATCGGGAGCGTGATATTATGATTCGGAAGGTTCTTTCGCTCGTTTGCGCACTGCTTCTTCTAACAGGCGCGATGACGGGCTGTATGCAGGCGGGCGACCAAAAGGCGCAGGAATCTGCGACGCCCGCGAGCGAGACGACGAACGCGCCGGAGATTCCGGCAAAGCTGGAAAAGGACGCAAACGGTGTGCCGATGCTGAACGTGTATGTGATGGATACGCAAAAGGTCGAGCGCATGGACATTGAGACGTACCTCATGGGCGTTGTGGCGGGCGAGATGAAAAACGACTGGCCGATTGAGGCGCTGAAGGCGCAGGCCATCCTTGCGCGCACGTATACGCTCAAGTTCCTGTCGACGAAAAAGTCGCAGCACGAGGGCGCGGACATCTCGACAGACATCAAGGAAGCGCAGGCATACGACGCAAAGGCGGTCAACGACCAGGTGAAGCAGGCGGTGAACGAAACGCGCGGCGTGGTAATGAGCTACAAGGGTGAACTGCCCAACGCGTGGTTCTCCGCGCATGCGGGCGGCGTGACGGAAGTCCCGTCGGTCGCGCTCGATTATCAGGAAAAGGATCCGCCCTATCTGACGGTTGAAAGCTCGCCGGAATCCGACAAAGCGCCGGACGACGTGAAGAATTGGACGGTAACATTTACCGCCGCCGAGGTCGGAAAAGCCTGTGCCGAATCAGGCGTCGATACAGGTGACGCGAAGACGGTCGAGGTGGGGGAGAAGGGGAAATCCGGCAGAGCGAAGACGCTCGTCGTCAACGGGAAATCCGTTTCTGCGCCGACGTTCCGCGTAAAAATCGGCTCAACCGAGCTCAAGAGCACGTTGATTGACTCGATCTCCGTCTCGGGCGGCAAGGTGACATTCAAAGGGAAGGGATTCGGTCACGGTGTCGGCATGTCGCAATGGGGCGCATACGGGCTCGCCGAATCGGGCGCAATGGCGCAGTCGATCATCAGTCACTACTATAAGAACGTGGACTTCGTAGGCTTGTGGGAGTAATGGGATTATGGTATAATCGACGGGAATTCTGATTTGGAGGCCGTCGATGAAGCATCGTCTTGCGGCGCTCCTGCTCATCCTTACGCTGCTCCTTTCGAGCTGTGCGCCCATCGTCCAACGGGTCGAGGCGGATAAGCAGGTCTACGCGAGCTTTTATCCAATCTACGCTTTGAGCGGCCTGGTGCTTGGGGATGTCCCCGGCATCAGGCTCAATTGCGTTGCTCAACCGCAGGATGGGTGCCTGCGGGACTATTCTCTTTCGGACTGGGATCTCTACACGCTGGCGTACAATGCAGATGCGGTCATTATCGGCGGGCGCGGGTTGGAGGACTTCGAGAGCATGCTCTATTCGCTGGGATCGACCGGCCCGGCACTCGTTCTATCGATGGCTGAATTAGATCTCTACAATCAAACGGACACGACCGAAGTGACCGAGGACTCGGGACACCTGGTTGGCGCAAATCCGCACCTTTATATGGCAGTTCAGGGCGCGCAGGAAATTGCCGCGAACATTGCGGAGGCAATGGCAACGCTGTATCCAGACCTTGCAAACGAGATTGAGGCGGGCAATGCGCGCACGCAGGAAAAACTTTCTGCGCTCTACGACAAGACGCAGGCAATTTGTGCGGGCGTGCGGGGCGAAAAGGTCATTTTGATGAACGAGGCGCTCATATACCCGGCCAAAGAGTACGGGCTCGACGTCGCATACTGGTACGACCGGGAAAGCGCGACGACCCTGTACGGCGACTCTTTGACGAACTTGCTGGATGAACTCGGGAAGACGGATGCGCATGTGATCCTGATTGAAAAGCAGGCGCCGACGGAATTGACGGACGCGCTCGAGGCGGCGGGCTACACGGTGGCGCTGATCGACGTGATGTCCTCCTATGCGCTGGACGCCGGATATGACGGATATATCGACGTGCAAACCGCGAACGCACAGGCCATCGCGGATGCCTATGAGCGGGAGGGAATGAATTGAGCGAATGCAAAAGGGTGACAATCTACACCGACGGCGCGTGCTCGGGAAACCCCGGACCGGGCGGCTGGGCGGCGATCCTTACATATGGCGATCTGGAGCGCGAGATTTCCGGGTACGAGGCACACACTACGAACAACCGCATGGAATTGACCGGGCCCATCGAGGCGCTTTCGCGGCTCAAGGAGCAATGTGATGTCGTGGTATATTCCGACAGCTCGTACCTCATCAATGCGTTTACGAAGGGCTGGCTCACAAGCTGGCAGAAAAACAACTGGCTCAAAAGCGACAAAAAGCCGGTTGAAAATAAGGATCTATGGCTGAAATTGCTTGCGCTGTGCGAAAAGCACACGGTCAAGTGGGTAAAGGTGCGCGGTCACGCGAACAATGCGGGCAACAACCGTTGCGATCAACTGGCGCGTGAGGCGATCCGCGCGCGTCGGGACAGTTGATGCAAGAATTGCAAAAATTGCGAAAACGAAAAGGGAGGGCGCTTTGCCCTCCGGGTTGTTTATTTGAGCTCGATGCGGCGCGGTGTGCGGCGTACCTCTTCGCGCTTCGGCATGGTGAGTTTTAAGACGCCGTCGCTGTAATCGGCGGTGATCTGGTCGTCAACGACATTATCGAGCGAGAACGAGCGCTGAACCCGACCGGCACGGCGTTCGCTGACGAGATAATCGCCGTTCTTGTTTTCCTTGTCGGCGTTGTTCCACTCTGCGGAGATGGTCAAAACGCCGTCGTCGATGTCGATTTTGATGTTTTCACGTTTGGCACCGGGAAGATCCGCTTCCATGACATAGCTGTCTCCGTCGTCCTTCACGTCCACGCGGAACGCTGTCGGCAATTCTCCGCCACCGAAAAAGAAGGGGCGAAAAAAATCATCATGGAAGACGGAAAGCGGATTCTCCGTCCGGCCGGACCGATAGCGGTAGGGTATGAGACTTGACATATGTTTTCCTCCTTTTTTGAGCGCGCAACGGGCTTCGCCCAACCGCTAGTGTACCCCTCAATGCGACCTGATACGCTGGAAATGGAGAGTGATTCAAATGACGCAACGGCTCTATTATGAAAACTGTGATCTGCGTGCTTTCGACGCGCAGGTGTGTGCGTGCGAAAAAACCGATGCGGGATTCAAGGTGCGACTCGATCAAACGGCATTTTATCCGACTTCCGGCGGTCAGCCGTTTGACACGGGGACGATCGGCGGCGCGCATGTGACAGATGTTTTTGCGGACGAAGCGGGCGAAGTCTGGCACGTGGTAGATTTGCCGCTCGATGTTGGCGCGAAGGTACATGGGGAGATCGATTGGGCGCGCAGATTTGATCACATGCAGCAGCATGCGGGCGAGCACCTGCTTGCGAACGCCGCTTTCCGTTTGCTTGGTGGGCATACCATCGGGTTACACCTCGGCGCGGAGGTTTCGACCATTGACATGACGCTTCCGGAGGGAAAGACGCATGCGACGGACGAAGAGATTCGGGCACTCGAGGATGATGTAAACACTTGGATTCAGATGGATGTGCCGATCCGCTGCTGGTTCCCGCAGCCGGATGAATTAAAGGCGCTTCCGCTGCGCAAACCGCCGGCGGTTGACGAGCATATCCGCATTGTGCAGATCGGGACGCACGAATACTGCGCATGCGGGGGAACGCACCCTGCGCGTGCGGGGCAGATCGGACTTTTGAAGATCGTGGATGCGCGCCCGAGCCGAGGCAAGCTGCGCATCGCGTTCGTCTGCGGGGAACGGGCATATGAAACTTTGCGCACGCACTATGATCTGGCGAAAACGAGCGCGGGAATTTTATCGACTTCGGTCGAAAATTTACCGAACATGGTCGGTTCAATGTTGGAGCAGCTCAAAGAAGCCCAGCGCGGACGCGCAGAAGCGGAAAAGAAAGTGCTTCTGGCAGAGATTCCCGCCATGCGTGCGCGCGCGATAAAATCCGCAAGTGGTTACGCCGTGATTGCGGAGCGAATCGACGGGGATGCGGCGATGGCGCGGGAGATTGCATCTGCGCTTGTGGAAGAAAGCGGCGCGATTGTGCTCATCGGTGCCCCAAACGGGGATGCATCTGTGTACATCGCATGCAGATCGGAAGATGTGGAGGTGAACATGGGGGCGATCCTTTCGCAGGCGGCGAAGGAAACGGGCGGAAAGGGCGGCGGGAGACCCGCATTTGCACAGGGCGGCGGGCCTGCCCAAATGCTTGATGTCATGCGGGAGGCGGCTGTTGGGCATTAAGTTGTCCGGAGATGAATCAGGGAGATGCATACGCCCATATCTTCAGAAATCTGCGCCTAATCTCTACACAACACATTCCGCCTAACGGAATTAACCAGGATCAGATATTGTTATTAGCGGACGAAATGTTCGGAGGCTACATATAAATGGATCTCATCTCGCGTTATTTCGACGTTAGGCGGATGCTGCCGGGCGGCGTTGCCGCTGAGGAAGTGCCCGCACAAAAGTCGATGTACCAAGAGTATTTCAGGCTCGCAATTCCATCCGTTTTGGAAATGGTGCTCTTGAGCCTGATTGGCATGGCGGATACGATCATGGTGAGCGGACTTGGCACAGATCAGGTCGCCGCGGTCGGATTGGTCGGTCAGCCGCGCATGCTGTTGCTCGCCATTTTCTTTGCACTCAACGTCGGCATAACGGCGGTCGTTGCGCGGCGCAAGGGAGAGGGGAGACGCCAGGAAGCGAACACGGTGGTTCGCAATGCGATTCTGCTGATATTAGGCCTCGCCCTGGTCATGATGGCATTCATGCTGCCGTTTGCGCGCAAACTGATGGAATTTGCGGGTGCGGATCCAAACGTTACGCTAAACGATGCCACGACTTATTTCATGATTGTCGGTGCCGCACTGCCGTTCAACGCACTCTCGATGGGCATCTGCGCAGCGCAGCGTGGCATCGGGAACACGAAGCTGACGATGTACGTGAACATCATATCAAACCTTGTGAACGTGCTGTTCAACTGGCTGTTGATTTACGGCGTCGGACCATTCCCGATGTTGGGCGTTGCGGGTGCCGCGCTGGCGACTGCGCTTGGCATGTTTGTCGGCTTTGTTTTGAGCTTTTTATCGCTCGTGCGAACCGGACGGGGCGATCCGTTTTTGCAGATCGAACGGCAGGATAGCTGGCGCATTCAAAAAAAGAGTGTACAGGACGTCATGCGGGTATCGTCCGGCGCCATGGTCGAACAGCTCGCCATGCGATTCGGCTTTTTTACATATGCAAAGATCGTCGCTTCGCTTGGAACGGATGCGACCGCGGCGCACTTTATCGCAATGCAATTTTTGAACATCTCTTTCTGTTTTGCGGACGGATTGGGCGTGGCGGGCACGTCTCTGGTTGGGCAAATGCTCGGCCGCGGGCGGAAGGATCTTTCACACATATACGGGACCATTGCGCAGCGCATCGCAATCTTGGTGGCAATCACGATTGCGGTTGTCTGCATCGTATTGCGGGAACCGTTGGTCGATCTGTTCATCCGGGAAGACAGCGGAGAAAACGTCAGGCGGCTCACTGAAATGCTGATGATTGTGGTGGGTGTGTTCCAGCCGTTCCAGATGCTGGCGGTCGTCGTCTCCGGCGCGCTCAGAGGCGCGGGCGACGTGAAATACACCGCGATGGTCATGCTCATCACCGTCTCCGTCATGCGGCCTGCGCTCGCGTTCATTGCGACATATGTGCTCGGCAAGGCGTTCGGATGGGGGGACACGGCGGTGGTCGGCGCGTGGTGCGCGGCGCTCATCGACATGATCACGCGCATGACGCTGATGCTCAAACGATATCGTGGGGGGAAATGGAGTGAAATTCGAGTTTAAAGGCGCGATCTTCGACATGGACGGTACGCTGCTCGATTCGATGCGCTACTGGCGGCTCGGCGCGATCGAATATCTATTGGCGCATCAGCTTCCCGTGCCGGAAGAGATCTACCCGACGCTCTTTTACAAATCGACGATGCGTCACCTGAAGCAGGCGCTGGAAGGGATGGGGCTTCCGTTTGACGGCGCGACGATTTGGCAGGAGGTGTGCGGGCGCATGCGCAAGCACTACCTGGAGGACATCGGCCCGAAACCGTTTGTGCGTGAATATTTGGAGATGCTGCGGGAGAAGGGCGTGCGGATGTGCGTCGCAACCGCATCGCCGAAGGATTATGCCTGTGCTGCGCTCGCACGGCACGGCCTGCATGGCTATTTTGAGTTCATTACCGACGAAAACGGGATGGGCACGACGAAAAAGGACGAAGCGTTCTTTCACAGGCTGGCAAGCAGGCTGGGCGTGCCGATGGCGGACTGCGTGATGTTCGAGGACGCGCTTTATTCGATTAGGACCGCAAAGAACGCAGGCATCCGCGTGTGTGCGATTGAGGACGAGAGCATGCGACTGGATCGTGAGGAGATTGTGGGTTTGGCAGATCGTTATATGAGCGGGTACGCGCAGCTCCTCGCAGACGTGTAAAAAATAGACCGGCGGTTTGCTCCCGACTTGGGAAGCAAGCACCGGTTTTTGTGATGGCGGCGATCAGGACGTGCGGATATGACCGTTTTGCCTAATCATGATTCCAGAAAGGCAATCCCTTGTGAGAAAAACGACGAATTCGTCCGCACTCAGCCCTTTTTTGGCAAAGCATTTTAAAGGATTGATAGACGCAAATTTGGATGCCATTGTCGAGTCTGACATAAAAATCGACATCGGGATAAGGGGACGATCCCTCATCGAAAGTGCCGTTGAAACACGCCATTGGAACAGTCGTCGATGTATCTAAGCCGATGATGTTGCCAAGAAGATCCGGCGACAGCCGCGCATTGCCCGATACGAATTCTAGGTAGGGGAAGAATAGCCGCACGATCCTTTCGTGGCCTGCGTTTTTGATCTTCACATCGCGAAACGCGATGAATTCATCAAACGTCATAGCTGTTTATTGGGATGCCTCTAAAACTGCCGAAACAGGGCGACCAATCTGCCCAGCACCTGAGGCGGTTCCTCCAGAATGATCGGCTCCATGCTGCGGTTTTCCGGCTGAAGACGAACGAAGTCCTCCTCAAAGAAGATGCGTTTGACGGTGGCTTCTTCTTCAATGAGTGCGACCACGATGTCGCCGTTTTCCGCGTCGTCCTGTCTGCGCAAGAGGATGATGTCGCCGTCGAGGATGCCGGCCTCGATCATGCTTTCGCCCTGCACGCGAAGCGCGAACATTTCGTCGTGACCGAGCAGGTATTGGGGCATGACGAGGTAGTCCTCGATATTCTCGGTTGCAAGGATTGGGAGACCCGCCGTGACGCGTCCGAGCAGAGGGATGGAGCGCCCGCGCGACAGGGGATTATCCAGCACCTCGAGCGCGCGCGGCTTTGTGGAATCGCGGCGGATGAGGCCCTTTTTTTCAAGCTGTGTCAGGTGTGCATGCACCGACGAGGTGGATTTCAGACCTACGGCGGCGCAGATTTCGCGCACAGAGGGGGGATAGCCCTTTTGCTCGATCTCCTGGCGAATATAATTGAGGATCATCGTTTGTTTATCACTGGTTCTCATAACTTGACTCCCGCGATCATTTATTTGTCCATATTATATCACATTCGAATAAGGATTGCAAACGTTTGTTCGAATTTTATCGGCTTGCAAAGCACATAAATATCAGATATAATAGAGGGGCACCGGAGGTTGATTAAAATGGAAGAAAAGCGATGCCTGCTTGACGAGGAAAAAGTGTGCAACGAATGCGGAGAGTGTGCGCGTTGCGACCTGGATCCGAATAAGCAGTGCGACAATTGCATGAAATGTGTGCGCCCGAGCGCGGACTATACCGCGATTGAAGTGGACGAGGTTTACGAATCGGAGGACATTCCCGAAGAAGAGTAGCGGGGCGGCTAATAATCGCCCCTGTTCTTATTGCTTAAAACTATGCGTAAAAGACAGCTTTTGCGAAAAGATAGGTGGTAAAAATGCCGAAACAACTCTCCTATGCGCAGCAGCGCGCCCAACAGCTGACATTGCTCACTCGCGAGGTTCTTTCCGAGCTTCCGGACATGTGCCGGGATTTTATTCGCGCCATTGAGCCGACGACGCAGCCCCTGACCCGTTACGCATATGTGTGCGACCTGAAGCTGTTCTTTGGTTTTCTGTTTCAGGAAATTCCCGCGTTTGCGACCAAGGACGTCCACACGCTCGCCCCCACAGACATGACGCTGGTTACCGCGCGCGATGTGAGCCTTTACCTCGAGTACCTCGCCCTGTATTATGTCGAGGATAATTCGATCACGAACGGCGACGACGGACGCATGCGCAAGCTGGCTTCGTTGCGGTCATTTTATTCGTATTTATTTAAGAATCAATACATATCATCGGACGTTTCCCGACTGATCGACATGCCAAAGCGCCACGAAAAGCCGATTTTGCGGTTGGAAATTGATGAAATCGCCAAAATGCTCGATCTGGTCGAGTCGGGAGACGGCATGAGCGGGAACCAAAGGAAATACAACGAGAACACGAAATTGCGCGATCTTGCGATATTGTCTCTTTTCCTCGGAACAGGAATCCGTGTGAGCGAGCTGGTGGGCATCGACATTGCGGACATCGATTTCAATCTCAACGGGTTTACGGTGACGCGCAAGGGCGGCAGCCAGGCGATTTTGTACTTTCCGGATGAAGTTTCGGCTGTTTTACGGCGATATCTTGCTGCGCGCAACGAAATAACGGCGCTGCCCGGTCATGAAAGCGCACTGTTTCTGTCTTTGCAGCGGCGCCGCATCTCCGTGCGCGCGGTCGAGTTAATGGTGAAAAAATATGCGACGCAGACTGCGCCGCTCAAGAAAAAACTGAGTCCGCACAAGTTGCGCTCGACATTTGGCACGAACCTATATCACGAGACCGGAGACATTTACCTCGTTGCAGACGTACTTGGACACGCAGACGTCAATACCACGCGCAGACACTATGCAGCGATGCTCGACGACCGGCGGCGCATGGCCGCAAAGAGCGTGAAGCTGCGCGACGATCCGATGCCGGAAGACGAGAAAAACGGCGAGGATACTCCACACAAATCCTGAGTGTATTTTACAAAAAGGTCAGCATTCCCGCCTTATGCATCTCAATAAGCGCGACGCCGAGCGCGTATTTGCCGTGTGCATACGTGAGCGCACCCTGCAGATAACCCGTAAACGGCGCGCGAATGGGCGCATCGGCGCTTAGCTCGATCGAAGCACCCGAAACAAACGTTCCCGCCGCCATAATGACCGGGTTTGTATAGCCGGGCATTTCCCAAGGCTCCGGAACGGCCTCCGAATCGACCGGGGACGCGAGCTGTATGGCCTGGCAAAATTTGATGAGCTTTTCGGGCGTTCCGAATTTGATCGCCTGTATGATGTCATTGCGCGGCGCATCGAAGGCGGGCGTAACCTCATAACCGAGATCCGCAAAGAGCTTTGCAGCGAGAACGGCGGTTTTTTTTGCCTGTGCCACAGTGTGCGGCGCGAGGAAAAGCCCCTGAAAGAAGGGTTGGTAACCGCCTGCGTAGGAACCGACCTCTGCGCCGATGCCGGGAGAGGTCAAACGATATGCCACCTGATCGACGAATCGCGCCTTTCCGGCGAGATATCCACCTGTCGGCGCAATGCCGCCGCCTGGGTTTTTGATGAGAGAACCTGCCATGAGGTCGGCGGCGGGTTCATTTTCATCGGTAAATTCTCCGTAACAATTGTCAACCATGACACAAACGTCCGGGCGTATTTCATGGATGGCGGAGATTGCGGCGTTTATTTCTGCGATGCTGAGCGAGGGACGCCAGTCATAGCCCCGGGATCGCTGAATGAGTACAAGTCGTACCGCGGGAGTCAAATTTTCCAATATTTGCGGGACATTGAGCGCGCCATCTACGGTCAATTCGACCTGCCGATAATCGATTCCAAATTCGCGGAGTGAACCGTTGCCCGTCTTTCCCGTCAGGCCAATAATCTCTTCAAGCGTGTCATAGGGCTTTCCGGCGGCGGAGAGCAAAACGTCACCCGGGCGCAAAACACCATAGAGGCAGAGAGCGAGCGCGTGTGTTCCCGAAGCAATTTGAGGGCGCACGAGCGCGGATTCGACGCCGAGTACGTCGCAAAAAACATCCGAAAGCGCATCGCGCCCGATGTCTCCGTAACCGTAGCCCGTCGTTCCGGCAAAATGGCGGGTTGAGATTCTGTGTTTCTGAAAGGCATGCAAAACGCGCGCGGTGTTGATCTGTTCGATCTCGTCGATCCGTTTAAATACGTCTACACACGCGGATTCCGCCGCCTTGATGCAAATTTCGATGCGATTATCCATTTTCTCTCCTGTTTAAGATGAATTCGTTCATTTGGGACGCGAGTTCCTGGGCTGTTTTTTCGGCTGCCGTGAGCCAGATGACGCGCGGGTCACGGCGGAGCCATGTAAGTTGGCGCTTTGCGTAATTGCGGCTTGCCTGCTTCATTTGCTCGATTGCATCCGGCAAACGCGCCTCACCGCGCAGGGCGGAGACGATTTCCTTATACCCGATGGCCTGAATTGCCGTCGGGTGATGCTGTGAAAGGCGCATCAGTGCGCGCACCTCGCGCAGGAGGCCGTTTGCGATCATCTCATCTACGCGACGGTCGATCCGCGCATAGAGTTCCGCACGAGGACGGTCGATCGCAAAGATCAGTTCATCAAAATCGCCCTTACGCACGGCATCGCGCCTGTTTTGCTCGGTCAGCGTTACGCCCGTCAGGCGATAGACTTCGATGGCGCGTGCGACGCGCCGCACATCATTTGGATGAAGCCGCCGTGCGCTGTCGGGGTCAATTTCTGCAAGAATTGCATGTAGCCTTTCCCGTCCACCGAGGGTTTCGGCAATTTTGCGCAATTCATCCCGCAGTGCAGGGTCGCTCTGTTCCGAAAAACGCATCGGACGCGTGATTGCATCGATGTAGAGTCCGGTTCCGCCGCAAACGACGGGCTGTTTCCCGCGCATGGCGATGTCGGCGATCGTTTGAACGGCACGATCACGGTATGTCGCGGCACTCATCGGTTCTGCAGGTGCGGCAATGCCGATCATGTGGTGGGCGATTCCCTGCCGTTCCTGTTCGTCGGGCGCAGCGGAGAGAATTTCCATGCCAGAAAACACCTGCATCGAGTCGGCGGAAACAACCTCACCATTCAACATTTGGCAAAGCGCCACCGCACACGCGGTTTTCCCGGATGCGGTCGGCCCGGCGACGACCGGCAAAAAGATGCGGTTTGTCATTGAATTCGGCGAAACATTTTTTCGATTTCGCGCTTTGTGAGCGTACGGGAGACGGGCCGACCGTGCGGACATGTCGGCGATGTGCCCGTATCGCGCATCATGTCGATCAAGGCATTGATCTCGGAGGTCGTGAGACTATCGCCGCCCTTCACGGCGGCCTTGCAGGCCATCATGGCGAGCTCGTCCCTACGCGCTTCCTTTGCCGCCGTACCGATGCGATCGAGCGACTCAAGCAATTCCATGAACACGGGACGAACGTCCGCGCGACCGAGAATGAACGGAACGGCGCGCACGCTAATGCTGCGTTCGCCAAATGGCTCAACCTCGTAGCCCGCAGCGCGGAGAGATTCGTCAAAATCCTGCAAGAGGGTCATTTCACGCGGCGTCACATCGATGACCGCCGGGACGAGCAGTTGCTGGGATGCCGTTCCCCCACTCTCCAGCCGCTTGTTGAACTTTTCATATAAGATACGCTCATGCGCGGCATGCTGATCGATCAAAATCAGCGCCTCATCAAGCTCAATGAGGATATACGTCTTAAAAAGAGTGCCAATCACACGGTAGATTGGTTCGGGGCGCTTCGGTTTTACAGCCTCTGTCGGCTCCGAAAGTACAATTTGTTGCACTTCTTCCTTACTTTCGCGCTTGGCGGGCTGCGCATACGCAGGCGCAACCGGAGCAAGAATATCATATTCGCGCATTTCCAGCTTCGAAAAATCGCGGGGTTCGTCCGACACATGCACATTGGGAATCGAATGCGAAGGCAATTTCGAGACTTTGGTCTGTTCTATGGAAATTTCAGTCTGCTCGTTTCGTACTTCGGTCTGTTCTATATCGACTTTAGGCTGTTTTTCTTCTACGATGTAGGTGTGTTCGAATGTCTTTTCGTCGCGGGCAAAGTTGAGCATCGTTTCGCCCGCAAATGCCTGAGAAAGGATGTATTCGGAAGACGTTCGAATGGACTGTTCGTCGCGGAAGCGCACTTCCAGCTTATTGGGATGTACATTGACATCCACGCTTGCGGGCGGAATCTGGAGCATGAGTGCGCACATTGGATAGGTGCCAATGGTGACGCGTCCGGCGCAGACCTGTTCGAGCACCTGTGTCATGAGCTGGCAATGGACGCTACGGCCATTGATATAGAAAAACTGGTGTGCGCGTGAGGGTTTGGAAAGTTCGCCGACGCCGAGCATGCCAGAGATTCGCATGCCGCCGAATGAAACGTCGACGGGCGTCATCTTTTCCGCCGTTTCGCTGCCATAGACGGCAAACACGGCATGTTTGAGGTTTCCATCGCCAAAGCTGTGATACACAGTCCGCGCATTGTTGATGAAGCGGAAGGAGACGGACGGATTTCCGAGGATCATGCGCGTAACGAGATCGTTCACCAGGGAACCTTCGTAGGCGGGTTTTTTCAAGAACGCGCGTCGTACGGGAACATTAAAGAAAAGTTCCGACACGACGACGGTCGTTCCTTCCGGGCAACCGACTTCCTGCACGGGGCGGCGCACGCCGCCGTCGATATTCAAACGGACGCCGCTGGACGTGCCCTTTTCGCGCGTCGTCATTTCAACATGCGCAACCGACGCGATGGACGGAAGCGCCTCGCCGCGAAAGCCTAACGTGCGAATGTCGTCGAGTTGATCGGCGGTCGCGATCTTTGAGGTCGCATGGTTTTCGAACGCCAGCGCAACCTGACCCGGTGCGATGCCGCATCCATTGTCCGTGACGCGCAAAAGTGCAATGCCGCCGTCCTTGATTTCGACGGTCACGGACGTTGCGCCCGCATCAATGGCATTTTCAATGAGTTCCTTTGCGACCGAGGCCGGACGTTCCACCACCTCACCGGCGGCGATGCGTCCCACGATCGCGGCGTCGAGTACTTTGATTGGCATGGTTTACCTCTATATTCTCCGGGCCTTTTCGTTGAGTTCGAAGAGTTTGTTGAGCGCCTCAATGGGCGTCATGGAGACGACGTCGAGTCCCGATATTTCCTCGACCAATTCCATGGGCTTAAATTCCACGATGGAAACCTGTTTGTTTCCGGCGTTCTTGCGCGTATCGAGGATACTTTTTCCGATGGAACCGTTTTGCTGATCATCCACCTCGAGCCGCGCCATGATTTGGCGGGCGCGGGCGATGACCGCGTGCGGAAGTCCAGCAAGCTTGGCGACGGCGACGCCATAGCTGCGGTCTTCGCCGCCGGGCACGACCTTCCGGAGGAAGATGACGTCCTCGCCCTGCTCCTTTGCCGTTACGCGGTAGTTGACTACGCCGGGAAGACGGCCTTCCAATTCGGAAAGTTCGTGGTAGTGGGTGGCGAACAGCGTGCGTGCGCCGCACTTTTCATTTGCAATGTGTTCGACAGCCGCCCAGGCGATGGAAAGGCCGTCGAATGTGGAAGTGCCCCGACCGACCTCGTCGAGGATGACGAGGCTTTTTTCGGTCGCAAAGGCGAGGATGGATGCCATCTCACTCATTTCGACCATAAAGGTGGATTGTCCGCCATAGAGATCATCCGATGCGCCAATGCGCGTGAATATGCGGTCGGTGAGCGCAATAATTGCGGAACTTGCGGGGACATAGCAGCCGATATGCGCCATGAGCACGATCAACGCAACCTGACGCATATAGGTGGATTTTCCCGCCATATTGGGTCCGGTGATGATCATGACGCGCTGGTCGTGATCGAGTTTCGTATCATTCGGCACGAACTTTTCACGTCCGAGCGACTCCTCGACGACCGGATGGCGACCGTCCTTGATTTCGTAGATGCCCTGATCGTTGATTTCGGGGCGCGCGTAGCCGTTTTCCTGTGCAGCGCGGGCAAAGGCGAGCAGCGCATCCATCGTCTTGAGTGCCTGGGCCGTTTTTTGCAGCCGCCCAAGTTCTGCCTTCAACTGCGCGCGAATCTCCCCAAAGAGGCGTGTTTCGAGCCGAAGCGCGCCTTCTTCCGCACCGAGAATTTTCTCCTCGAGTTTTTTGAGCTCCTCGGTGATGAACCGTTCGCTGTTCGCAAGGGTTTGCTTGCGGATATATGTATAGGGAACGAGCGCATAGTTCGACTTTGTGACTTCTATATAATACCCGAATACGCGGTTATAACTCACTTTGAGATTTTTGATGCCCGTGGCCTCGCGTTCGCGCTGCTCGAGCGCCGAGACGTATTCACGCCCGTGGATTGATGCATCGCGCAATTCGTCGAGTTCTTGATGAAAGCCCGCGAGGAAGATGCCGCCATCGCGCACGGAAAGCGGCGCGTCGGGCGAAATAGAGCGCCGAAGCGCAGTGTTCAGGTCCGTCAGCGGATCAAGCGATGCGATCGTCTCCCGCAGAAGCGGCGCGCGAAACGCCGCTCCCCCATCTTTGATCGGCACGATGGCATCGAGCGAAGCCTTCAGTGCAAGGCAATCGCGCGGGTTGACGCTTTCATATGCAATTTTACTCAGGAGGCGCTCGACGTCATACACGCCGCCGAGTTGGGACCGGATTGCATCCGCCTGCATGGGCGAAGCAAGCAATTCCTCGACTGCATCGAGCCGGGCGTCGATTGCGGTTTTTTCGAGAAGCGGCTGCTCGATCCAAGACTTGATGAGGCGGCTGCCCATGGCGGTCCCCGCACGGTCGAGGATCGAGAGGAGGCTTCCGCGCTTTTGTCCGCGCGTGGTTTGTGTTAGTTCAAGATTGCGGAGCGCAAGTCGATCGAGCGTCATGTAATGATCCGCATCATAGACTTTCGCCGTCAATATGTGCGAAAGGGCGATCTTTTGCGTTTCGTCGAGATAGGATAGGAGCGCGCCGGCGGCGGAAACCGCGAGCCGGATGCCGGAAAAGCCGAGGGTTTCGACGTCCGCGCCGAATTGTTCCTTGACAATCCGGGCAGCGAGCGCGTACTGGAACCGCTCTTCGGGCAAACGAGATGCGGGGATGCCGGGCGCGACGACCGCGAGCGCATCGAGATCGTTTGTCAAAAGCTCGCGCGGCGCAATGCGCGCGAGTTCATCGGCGAGCCGGAGCCGAATATCCGAAATCTGATAGAGGAAAAATTCCCCGGTCGAAACGTCACAGAAGGCGAGGCCCGCCTGATTTTTGCGCAATGAGGCCGCCATAATGTAGTTTGCGCTGCGTTCTTCGAGCATGTTTGACTCGATGATCGTGCCGGGCGTGACCACGCGGATCACTTCGCGGGTGACGAGACCCTTTGCAAGCGCCGGATCCTCCGTCTGCTCGCAAATCGCAACCTTATAGCCCTTATCGATGAGCTTTTTCAGGTATGCGTCGACGGCGTGATACGGGACGCCGCACATGGGTGCCCGCTCGCTCATGCCGCAATCCTTGCCCGTGAGCGTAAGGTCGAGTTCACGCGCGGCGCGTTTGGCGTCGTCAAAGAACATCTCGTAGAAGTCACCCAGACGGAAAAAGAGGATCGCGTCGGGATACTGCTCCTTGATGTTCAGATATTGGACCATCATCGGCGTAATTGGCACAAAATCACCTCGCCTCTTTTGTAAATGAGGAAAATCAGCTCAGGTGGCAATTCCCGCCGCAGGAAGCACAGCCGCCCGCGCAGGAGGATTCTTCCTCGTCCATTTTGCCCGTGACGATGAACTGGAGCACCTGATTGACCTGGGTGATGAGTTGATTGAACGCCTCGCGCGCCTCTGTGAGTTTGACGACATCGTCAATCGACTTGAGCTTCGTCTGGACGGCGTCCATTTCATCCGAGAGCGCCTTCATTTTCACGCTGTCGGGATCGGGCTGCGACATCATTTCCTGCAGTTGGCCGCGAATCTCGAGGTACTTCCCCATTGTCTCTGCGGCTTCCTTGTTCTGCATGGCCGTATCCTCCGCCTCCTTCATTGCGCTGTAGATTTCAGAGTCTACGAGCGCCTGTCCGAGCTCGCGTGTTTTCAAAAATACCTGATCCATTTATATCTTCCTTCCTCTCAATGTGTTTTTTCCGGATGAGGTGATTTCCACATCGACGAATTGCCCGATGAGCGCATCGTTTCCCGGGAAATTCACCATATGACCGCGCGGGGTTTTACCCCCGACGGACTTTGGATCGCGTGGGGAGACGGATTCCACAAGAACCGTTTCCCGCCTGCCCACCTGGGTGTCGAGCGTCTCCTTTGAAATCGCCTGGATGAGCGCGATGAGCCGCTGAATGCGCGCGGTTTTCTCTTCCTGCGGCGTGTCGTCCGGGAAATCCGCCGCGCGGGTCCCCTTTCGGGGCGAATAGATGAACGTGTATGCGGCGTCGAAGCGCACTTCGCGCGCGAGTGACATGGTTTCCTCGAACTGCGCCTCGGTTTCACCGGGAAAACCGACGATGATGTCCGTGGTGAGGCCGATTTCGGGATGCGCGGCGCGCAGGCGGGAAACGAGGTCCAGATAGCGTGCGCGATCATAGCGGCGGTTCATGCGGCGGAGCACCTCGTCGTTCCCGGCCTGCACGGGCAAGTGAAGCGCGGGCATGAGATGCGGAAGCGTCTTATAGGCCGCGATCAGATCGTCCGAGAGATCCTTGGGATGCGAGGTCATAAATCGAATGCGAGGGACGCCGAGCGCATCGAGCCGACCGAGAAGCTCCGCGAATGCCGCGCCGCCGCCGCGATAGGAATTGACGTTCTGTCCGAGGAGCGTAATCTCCTTGACGCCGCCGTCGAGAAGCCGTTTTGCCTCGTCGAGGATCGCCTCCGGTGCGCGGGAGCGCTCCCTGCCGCGCACATAGGGCACGATGCAGTACGAGCAGAAGTTATCGCAGCCGTACATGATGTTGACAAAGGCCGAATGACTGCGCCCGCGCTTTTCCGGGAGTCCCTCGACGACGCAACCATCGGTTTCCAAAACCTCGACGACTGGTGCGCGCGTTTCGAGTCGCTCGAAGAGATACTGCGGCAAGAGGTGCATATTGTGGGTTCCAAAGACCACATCGACAAAGGGATAGAGCGCCTTGATGCGCCCTGCCATGCCGGATTCCTGCGTCATGCAACCGCCGACGCAGATGAGAAGCTCCGGCTTGTCTTTTTTGAGTTCTTTGAGCCAAATGACGTTTCCGAGCGCCTTATTTTCCGCGTTTTCGCGCACGCAGCAGGTGTTGAAGAGCACAAGATCAGCCTCTTCACGCGTCGGCGCAGGCGTCATACCCATTTTTTCCAACATGCCCGCGATGGATTCCGAGTCGCGCTCGTTCATCTGGCAGCCATAGGTGACGATATGATAGCGATTGGGGCAATCTTCGCGCGCGCGCACCTGATCCATATACGAACGCTGCGTTTGCAGTTCCTCCGCAGGAATCGTGGGTCTTTCGTTCATGATTTGTCTCCGTGTGTCCGCTTATTACAGACCATAGTTTGTATTTTGCCGACCAAAGTCCTTATTTATGCTCCGGCATACATTTTGCGTTCTCGGGCAAAAGCGCCACATCAAGCGCCTCAATCAATATCTCGCCCTGCGGAAGATCCGCGGCAATGACATGGGCGACCACGCCGCGGGGCGCGCCGATTGAGATGAGGATGCCTGCGACCGGCCTTGGAACCGTGACGACAAAGGCCTGATCCGGTTGTGCGCTGTGCCGTTTGCGCATTTCATAGAGTGCGCGGCGGGCAACGGTTTCATAGTCGTCGACGAGCCCGGTTCCATCGCAGACCTCGCAGACATGCTTGAGCAGTTTATGAAGCGGCGGTCGCGTTTTTTTGCGCGTCAACTCGACGAGTCCAAGCGATGTGATGCCTGCGACGTTCGTGTGCGTGCGATCGCGCGAAATGGCTTCCCGGAATTGGGCAAGAAGCGCGTCGCGCTGCTCCTGGGTATCCATATCGATAAAGTCAACGATCACGATACCGCCAATGTCGCGCAGCCGAAGTTGGCGGGCAATCTCGACGGCCGCTTCCGCGTTCGTTTTAAAAATGGTATCGCTGAGGGAGTTTTTCCCGACGAATTTCCCGGTATTGACGTCGATTACGGTCAGCGCTTCGGTGTAATCGATCACGAGATAACCGCCGCTTTTGAGCCATACCCGGCGGCTGAGCGCGCCTGCGATCTCAGAATCGATGCCGCGTGCATCGAAAAGGGGCATTGTTTGCGTGTGCAGGCGGATGCGATCCGTATAAATCGGCGCGTTCATTTTGGCGGATTCGACGAGCGCGTCAAACAGCGCCGCGTCGTCAGTCGTGACGGCGAATGTGTCCGCATCGAGCATATCGCGCACCGCGCGGCTTACGACGCCGCTGTCGCCGTACACGAACGCGGGCGCCTTCGCGGTCGATCCGCGCTTTTCAATGGCCTTCCATTTTTGAACCAGCGCTTCATACTCGATTTGGAGGTCTTCCTCCCCCATGCCTTCCGCCACGGTACGCATGATCATGCCACAGCAACCGGTTTCCAAGAGGTTTTCCGCACAGGCACGCAATCGGGCACGCTCATCCGGATCGGTTATTTTGCGCGATACGCCGACATAGCGCATGGTTGGAATTAAAACGAGAAGCCGTCCCGCCAGCGTGATGTGGCTGGAAACGCGCGCGCCCTTGGTGCCGCCCGATTCCTTGATGACCTGCACGAGGATCTGCTGCCCGGGCCGAACGAGGTCGCGGATGTTGAGGCCCGAAAGCGCATCGGACAGTTCCTGATCGCCCCGGGTATCGACCTTGATGTCCCCCGCATACAGGAACGCGTTTTTATCCTGTCCGATATTGACAAAAGCTGCGTTCATGCCGGGCAATACGTTTTCCACATGGCCCGCATAGATATTTCCCGAGATGCTTTCGGACCCCTCGCGTTCGATGTAAATTTCGCAAAGGACGTCGTCTTCGATCACGGCAAGCCGTTTCTGGCCGCAGAGTGAATCGAGCAAGATTTCGCGCCTCATTTTCACAACCTCATGATCGGCACAAGCGTGCCATCCGGTGCGCGTCCGAGGAGGGAAAGCCGGTGAATGCGGGTATCCTCGCCCACTTCGTTTGCGAGCGCCGCGATCAGAAGGTCTGGCTTGAGCGTATCTTTTTCCGTCAGCATGAGGCGCGCAAAGAGCACGTCGCCATCGAGACGCACTTCGTCCGCAAGGGGGCGGATGTCGATCTCGCGTTCGCCGGACTTGGTTTTCCGGATTGCGCGCACGGTCTGCGCGGACAAAAACGCATCCAGCATTTCCGACGTCACGCCGGATTTCTCAATCAGATATTCGGAATATTGCACGAGGTGCATCATCGCGGGATGATTGTCCTCGACAAGCCGCGCTTCGAGAACCGGCAAGTCTGCCGGAAGCGCAGAGGTCATGGCTGCTTTCGCCGCATCGAGTCCGACGGGCGCGGCAAGCTTGATGTCGAGCACTTCGTATTTGCTCGTCCAACCAAGCGCGAGCGCGGAAGAAAACGCCATCACCGCATGGGGGTTAAATCCCTGCGAGTATGCAATGGGTAGGCCCGAACGGTTGAGTGCGCGTTGGAAGAAGCGCTGTAAATCGAGATGCGAGATGAAGCGCAGGCGCGCGTTTTTCCCGAAACGAATGAGGAGTTTCATACGCACGCCCCCTCATATCGTTTCATACCGCAGCCGACGCAGCCATTTCGGCAATCCTGCGTCGTCTCGGCGCGCAGTGCCTTTTCATATTCGTTCAGAAGAAAACGCTTGGTGACGCCGCTGTCGATGTGATCCCACGGGAACACCTCGTCCGTCGGGCGCGTGCGCGTCGCATAGAAATCGGGATCGATGCCCATCTCTTCGAATGCCTGCATCCACAGATCGAACCGGAATTGATCCGACCAGCCGTCGAATCGGCAACCGAGCCGGAAGGCACGCTCAATGACATCCGCCGTTTTGCGGTCGCCGCGCGCAAAGACCGCCTCAATGAAGCTTAGATCAGGCGCATGATACTTATATTCGACACCCTTGACGCGCGAAAGCGCGCGCTTCAGAGTCATTTGCCGATGAAGCACCTCGTCGCGCGGGAGCTGGGGGCACCATTGGAAGGGCGTATCGTTTTTCGGTACAAAGACAGCGACGCTGACCGTGATGCGCAGTCCGGCGGAGCGGCGCTCCTTGGGAACGGAGAAATAGCACCGGCGCACCTTTTCGGCGAGGTCGGCAATGCCGAGCACGTCCTCCTCGGTTTCAGTCGGCAGGCCGATCATAAAATAGAGCTTGACTGCCGACCAACCCTGATCGAAGGCGTCTGTTACGGAGCGGATGAGGTCTTCCTCCGTCACGCCCTTATTGATGACGTCGCGCAGGCGCTGCGTGCCCGCTTCGGGTGCGAGGGTGAGCGCGGTCTTTCTGACTTTCTGGGTTTCCTTGAGGGTATCGGTCAATATAGTGTCGATGCGTTGCGACGGGAGCGAGATTTTGACGCGCTGCTCCTGGTATTTTCTGACCATCTCGTGCGCGAGTTCCGGGAGGCACGAATAGTCACCGCTCGAGAGACTCATGAGCGAGATTTCGTCATAGCCGGTTGCGGCGACCAATTTGTCCGCGAGTTCAAGCAACTTATCCATCGACCGCTCGCGCACGGGGCGATAGATCATGCCCGCCTGGCAGAACCGACAGCCGCGCGTGCAGCCGCGGAAGATTTCAAGCATGATGCGGTTATGAACGATTTCGCCATAAGGGACGATCAATTTCTCCGGGTAATCGGCGGCAGTGAGATCGCTCACCAGCGCCTTTTTGCATACTTCCGGCGCACCTGAACCCACTTTTGGGGTGACCGATTTGACAGTGCCGTCCGCATGGTAGGAAACGTCGTAGAGCGACGGGATATAAAGCCCCGGAATTTGTGCGGCCTGACGGAGAAATTCCGCGCGCGGGGCACCGGACTCTTTCCAACGAATATACAGGTCAATATAATCGTGCGTTTCCTGTTCGCCATCGCCAAGCGCCACGATGTCAAAAAACGGGGCAAGGGGTTCGGGGTTGAAGGCGCAGGGGCCGCCGCAGACGAGGAAAGGGCCATCCGTCCGATCGGCGGCGCGCAACCCAATGCCCGCCATATCGAGGGCATCGAGTATGTTGGTATAGCTCATCTCATACTGAAGCGTGACGCCAATCAGGTCAAATTCGTTGAGCGGGGTGCGCGATTCCAGCGAAAAGAGCGGAATCTGCTCCTTGCGCATGAGATCCGCCATATCGACCCAAGGTGAAAAGACGCGCTCGCACCATGCGTCATCGCGCCTGTTGATGGTATGATAAAGGATTTTCATCCCGAGATGCGACATGCCCACGTCGTAGGTATCCGGGAAGAGAAAGGCGTAGCGCACCTTGACCGCGTCGGGGTCCTTGGTGACGCTGTTAAATTCCCCACCCATGTAACGCGCGGGCTTTTGCACCTGCGGGAGCAGCTTCTCAATTCGGTCGGAGAGGTTCAAGGCATATTCCTCCAGCATCTGTTATCCTCTTGAAAGTATACCACAAGGAAGATTTCCATACCACCCCAATCTGTTAAATGCCTAAAACATACTAAAGTCTTTTATAAATAGACCAAAGTTGTATATTTAGATACCGACGTCTGTCTCATCTGAGAGCAGGTCGCGGAGTTTTTTGAGCACCTTTTTCTCCATGCGGGAAATCTGTACCTGTGTCAGGCCAAGATCGCTCGCGATGGCAGTCTGCGTGTGCCGTTCAAAGTATCTTTTGAGAATGAGCTCTCGCTCGGATTCTGAGAGCGCATCGAGCGCCTGTTTCAGGGCGAGCGATTCGGTCACCTGGCTTGTGTCGTCGGTACCGAGCATATCTTGAAGGAGCAGTTCACCGTCTCCCGCCATCGGCTCGGTGAGAGATTTAACGGGGGCGAGGGAATGAAGCGCAAGTACGGCATCCTGGCGATCCAGGCCCGTTTCCTCGCAGATTTCATCCATGGTGACGCCGCCCTGCGCCGCCGACGCGTCCATCGCACGGGCGACCTTTGCGGCGTTTTCCTGAATGGTGCGAGACACGTGCACCGGTCCGTCCTCACGCAGAAATCGTTTGATTTCGCCGATGATGAGCGGTACCGCATACGTTGAAAATGCGACGCCATAGCGCGGATCGAAGCGATCGACGGCCTTAATGAGGCCAATGCAGCCATATTGATAGAGATCGTCGTAATCGTAACCGCGGCCGAGGAAGCGAGAAGTGACGTAGCCGACGAGCGCGAGGTTTTGGCGGATCGCCTCGTCGCGCGATGCCGAATCCCCGGCCCGCGATCGAATGAGATTTTCTATCGTACTTTCGTACGGTCGTTCGCTCAGAGGCTGCGCACGTCTTTGAGCTGAGCGCCGAGGCCGCCAAGCTGCTTCGACATGCGCACGGTCGTGCCCTTGCCCACCTCGGAGATGATATCGACCTTATCCATAAAGCTTTCGATGATGGTGAAGCCCATGCCGCTGCGTTCCTCGAGGCTGAGCGTCGAGAAAAACGGTTGGCGCGCGCGCTCAATATCCACGATGCCGCATCCGTTGTCGATGACGTCGACGCGCAGCGTATTGTCCTCATACAGATACGCGTGCATGCGCACGGTGCCGCGCTTTCCCACATAGCCGTGGACGATTGAATTGGTGACTGCTTCCGAAATGGCGGTTTTGACATCCGCCAGCTCTTCCACAGTCGGATCGATGGGCAATACGAACGCCGAAATCACGAGCCGGGCAAACGCCTCGTTTTCAGGCAGCGACGGGAAATCCACAAGCATTTCATTGATAATCGTCATACGCCCCTCCTAAGCCATTCGCTCGACGAGATTGTAAACGCCCGAAAGCCCAAAAAGCTTGTCGGTGCGCGGATCCGGACGCGACACGCGCACGATGCCGCCGCGCTGCGCCATGATCTTATATCGGCCGAGAACCAGCCCGATGCCGGAACTGTCCATGAAGCTGATCCCGCCCAAATCGATCACGAGCTCCATCACGCGCCGGTCGCGCAGTTGATTATCGATCTCGGCGCGCATCGACGCGGCGCTTCTGTGATCGAGCTCGCCCTCGAGAAACACCACGAGCCGTCTGCCTTTTTTTTCAAAGCAAACCATGGAACCACCCCTTCACATGTACTTGCTTAGGAGTGATTCCATGGAGGTCGCGTCGTATCCTTTTATGAATTTGGTCTATCTTTGTCGGTTATTCGGAAAAATGCGCGCAGCTTTGCAGGCGCAAGTTAGGGATTAACAATTCAGGAAGATTCGGCATAGTCGTGATGAGCGGCTATGCCGTTTTTTCTTCTTCCGCTGGCATCGGCACCTCGATTGCGCCGATGCCGTTGTAGTGTATCGTGATACGCTGTACCCTGTGGCCATTAACCTTCTCGACTTTGTGAACGATGATTTTTTCGACCAGCTCCCGGATGATTTCTGCGTCCAATTCCCTGATGTCGGTGTATTTCTTGACTTTTTCAAGGAAGAAATCGGCGTTCAGGGATTTTTCTTTTGTGTCGTGGATGTAGGCTCCCAACTCGGCTACGCGGATTTCAACTTCGGTCGCGCCGATTTACCGTTTTTGACCTTCATGTGGTGTCTGCTGAAATGGACAGCAAACATCACATCTTTGAAAGCGGCGGCAATATCTGCGGGCTGTATCCAATCTGCCGGATTGTCTGTATGGTCGTTGTCGCAGTCCACGGTCAGCGCATCGGATTTTACGAGATCAGCAACCCTGCGGTAATTACCCGCATATTCCCCAAACACGTGGTCTTTAGCAACGGCGGCGCGGAAGCTACCCTCGTCAGCAACCGTAACCTTGTGCGGATACAGGCAGTTCGCCGCATTGTCGATACAGTCAGTTTGAAAACAATGAAACTCAAATTTGCCATGTCGATGGAACTCCTTTCTCTTGAATTTGCCGGGCACGATTCCGGCGCCGCGCCTGCAGGTCATCCTGCTCACCTCCTTTTGAGGGCTGGTTTACTTCGTCCTTCATTACCCACTGGAGATCAATGCCATCAACTTAAGGATGCAACCACCCTAAAAGCACCAAAAGGACGGCACAAAACCGGCCCTCTTTTCCAACAGATTCATGCACAAATAGGCGCCCGAATTCTTGGTGATTCCGCGAATTG
>JAEZSP010000071.1 GCA_023421735.1 Bacillota bacterium
CTGGCTCATGCCCACGCCGTGCCCGTAGCGCCGGTGATAGAGGTTCCAGCTCGTGGATGTTTCCTCCACCACAAAGAGACGCAGGCTGGTGTTCGTGAAAGCCTGATACAGACCGCCCGATTTATCCAACTCGCGCATATCGATTGTAAACGTCACGGTGACGGGTTCCTCAACCAGCGCTTTTCCCGAGAGCCTTTCCTCATCCGGTGTGGCGTAGCGGTTCGCAAGCACCGTCATAGTCACGTCTGCGTTCTTATAAACCACACAGCTTCTGGCACCCGCGGCATCCGGCAGACCGTGGTTGCCTTCATGGGTGTGCGGCAAAATGCGGCTGATGCCCGTGATCGATATATCGCTGGTCACGCCCGCGATATACCCTTTGGCCGCAACCTTTGGCAGCGCGGCGATCTTAAAATACCGCTCCGCGTTAGCGCCAAGACTGCTTGATCCCGCCACCATCTTGCCGGAATCCATATACTGATACGTCACAGGCGCCGAACCCGAAACCGCTTTGGGGAATATCAGCACCTCCTGCACGCTCCATGTGTTCTGGACATCGTAAGGATCGGCCTGAACCACATGATACGGCAGCAGCGTCGCACTGGAAGACCAGACATGCTGCGGGATATCCACATAACCGCCGTTGGACGCGGCATAATACGTCTGAACGAGCTTGCCGTCGCTTTTGAGCACCGTTTTGGCCGTTTCATCCACGGCTCTGATTGCGTTGCTCTTGGACGGGTCGTATCCTTTGTAAACCTGATTGGCGGCGGTATCCACCATATCATATGAACCGCTGCCCATATAGCGCACGGCATATGTCCTTGCCGCCACCGCCTGTGATTTAAGCGCTTCAAGCGGCCATGTGTTGCTCATTTCATGCGGCACCACGCCATAAAGGTAGTATTCCAGATAAACATGATTGATCACCACGACCGAGCTGCCGCTGAGAGATAACTCTAAGCTGCCGAGGTAGTTATTTGTGCCGTGTGCCGATGTCTTGATGGTTGCGTAATTATAGCTGCCCGAATTTGGCTGCTGCTCGACAATCTTGATTGTATTGCCGGAGCAGACAAGTGCACTGCCCATATACAGATTGAGCGTCCCTTTTTCCGCTTTAACCGTGTACGAACCGGACGTTAAGCTTTTTCCTGTGTCTATGCCGTAGTTGCCGTTCAGCGAAAAACCAAACGATGATGTGGAACCAGTGGACAGCTTCACACGCACAATCGAATAGTCTGCCGCCTGCGCCTTATCCAAATTTGCGGAAAGCACGCCGACCATAAGGACAGCCACAATTAACAGACACAGTATTTTCTTTAATGTCTTTTGCAATGATGTATTCAAACGTCTGTCACCTCACGTCATATTTACCCGAAATTGAGCACAGAAAACAATGAATCGATATTATCTGTATAATTCAATACAGATTCTTCAATTACCTTTAAATTTTGTGTGGTAATATATACAATCTTAATATATATATATCATATCTTCGCCATATTTGGTGTTTTCTTGCAGTAAAGATCAAAGCAGCCAGCACTTAATTGATATAGTGGAGACAAACCTGCCGAAAGGGAGACGTATGAAAAAAATCTTCGTTTGTTTTGTTATTTTGATGCTTGCTTTGGGCGGCTGCGCCCCGCAAAGCGTACCGAGTGACACATATCGAGCCAAAGTGATCAGCGTCGTGGACGAATCCTACCGGGACGAAGCAGCGTGACAGTTCTTCTGCACACAATACGTCACGCTAACGCTGCTCGAAGGAGCGCATCAAGGCGAAACACATGAAGTGCAGGTTTACATCGATGCCGCGAACAACACAAACATCGCGCTTTACCGCGTGGGCGATACCGTTGAGGTTTTCGTGCAATTAACAGAAAGGGGCGAGGTGCGCATGTCAGCGTGCACACGCTTGTACGTGCGCCGTATGTGATCGTACTGGCCGCCGTGTTTTTGGTTCTTATCCTGCTAATGGGGCGTTTTAAGGGTGTAAAAACGATACTCGCGTCAGGGCATACTGACTGCAGGCATACTGATCGGCTGCATCGGCGCTGTCATGGATGTTGGCATGTCAATCTCATCCTCATTGAATGAGATGCGCAGCATTGATCCATCCATTGATGCGAAGCGTCTTTTTCACTCGGGTATGTCCGTCGGCCGCGATATCATCGGCACAATGGCCAATACACTGATACTCGCCTACACGGGCGGGTCTATCATGCTGATGGTGGTCTGGTCGGTGTACGGTGTCTCATTCGCGGACATGCTAAACAAAGGCTATATCGTGCTGGAAATCGCCAAATCGCTTTGCGGCAGCATCGGCATGGTGATGACCATCCCGATTACCGCGTTTATTGCGTCGCGTCTTATCGCTGCAAGCCTGGCAACGCCGTCAGCTATTGAAGCGGACGACGAAGAAATGCCTGTGCAGCCGGAAAACGAAGAATGAACTCAGCTTTGCATGAGCAGGCTGACCATCACGGTCATATCGTCTCGCGGGGGCTGACCGCCCAATGCCTTGTCAATGATGGCCTCTGCTGCGCTTTGCGCGTCTGTCTGCGGAATGTCCGCAAACCAAAGCATATAATCATCGTCAATTTCGTCGGCCACGCCGTCGCTCATCATCACGACCATATCTCCATACGCGAGAGTGTGCTTAACGCTCACGGGTTTTACCTCATCGATGATGCCCATCGGCAGCGAGCCCGGCGTGACGGTCGCCACGCCTTCGTCGCTGAGTATATAAGAGGTCTCCGCGCCGATTTTTGTAAACCGCGCTTCACCTGTTTTCAAATCCAACACGCAAAGATCCACCGTGGTGAAAACCTCATCGTTGCCCTTGAGCATCAGCAGTCGGTTGATGGTGTCAAATATCACCGCGTCGTCGAAGCCCGCTTTGAAGAAGTTCTCCACTAGCGACACCGCCGCCGCGCTTTCACGGTTGGCCGCCGCGCCGCTGCCCATGCCGTCGCAAAGCATCAGCAGATACCTCCCGTCCTTAAGCTGCAAGGCCACCTGGCTGTCTCCCGATACATCGTCCTTGGTCACCTTCGCAATGCCCGTCTCGATCCTGTACCTTTTGGCCTGTTCAAACCGTATCGTACTGTAAGCGCCCGCGCCGCAAAGCGATTCGGATGCCTTTTGCATGCGCATACCGCAGACGCCGCTCACCACGCTCTCAAGACTCCGCCCGCTTTCGCTTTCACCGCCTTTTATTTTGATGCCCACAGCCATACCCCCCGCAAGACTTTCGGCGCAGACCTCTTTGACGCAGTAATTTGCCGCGTCCAGCGCCGCCGCCACCTTTTCCTCCACGGATTCTAAAAATTTAAATCCGGTATCCACCTCGCGGCCGATATCAGCCACCACCTTGGCCACGCCTTTAAGCTGCTTTCCCGTGATCATGCGCGACTGCTCGATTTTTTTCTGCCATTTTAAGCTCAGCAGATACGAAGCGAACATGCTCTCCGCCGTTGTCAGTATGCCCTTCACGTTGTAGCATTTTTTCGCAAACACAGCATCTATATGCGATTCATCAAGATAGCCGTACTTCTCGAACGCCACAAACAGGCGGTTAAACACGCTGTACGTGCTCAAAAAATCTTTGTCCCAGCAGCTTTTGCGAAACACGCAGTCCTTACAGGTGCTCTCCGCGACAATGGACAGAACGCCGGATATCTGCGCGTTGCCATGCACCTTTGCTTCCGCTTCTTTGGCAAACATATCGCCTGTCTGTAAAAAAACCTCAGATACCTCCTGCAGACGCCCCACTGTCAGCTCCTTGAAGCGGCGCGTGTGCATTCTGTATTCAAATTCGCGGCGCGTCTTTAAGTCGATATACCGTCCCGCAAGCATCAGCACCTTGCGCGGCAGCGCCACAAACAGAACCACCGAAAGCCCCGTTTCGATCAGCACCAGTGTCCACACCGCCTGATTGAAAAAAGCGATGAGAAACAGCAGCACGGTCAAAATATAAGAAAAGGCGACGCCGGGTTTTTTCAGTTTGCGCAGCGTCCCCCCCAGCATGCCCGCGATGCCCATCATGCCGATCATAGTCACTTCCGCGGAAATGCCGAAACAGAGCGCCATCCCGAGCGCAAGCCCCACACCTGCCCCAAGTGCGGCGCCGCCCGTATACGCCATGCACAGCACAAGAAACTGTGCGATAATGCTGGCAATATAAATACCCTTCACATTAAGCGGGCCGAACATGCACACAAACACCAGCGCGCCGAGCGCCAGGCAGATGGTCTCTTCCACCGTAAAAATCGTCCGTTTCGTGCCCGTTACCGACATATGTATAATCGTGCTGAACACATAGATCATCAGCAGCGCAACCATGCACTCCAGCACCGCCTTCATGAACACCTCTAAGTCAGCTGTCTTGAAGATGACCGCGCCTATTACGAACGCACCGAATGTGGTCAGCACGGACGCCCAGCGCCGCATGCGGGCTTGTCCCACAGTCAAAAGCACGCTGCATATCACAAGCACCATGGCGACGATATACAGCGTATCATCCGGTACGAGCAGCGCCCCCAGGCATACACCGGCGGCAGCCAGCAGCACCTCCTGCCTGCGTGAAAAAAAGCAAGCGGCCACGAACGCTGGCCCGAAAGGCGAAATGCCCCCAATAAGGCGTATGCGGCCCATCAGGAATCCAATCACCATAAAAAGAAAAGCGATCACGATTTTTCTCAATGCGGCTTCGTGACGGCTTAAGAATTGCTTTATAGAAAAACCGGAGCTTTGCTGCGCAGAAGCGGTGGCATCGGTCGACATGAGATGATCACTCCTTTGTACGGGTTCCCGAAAAGCAAAGCTTTTTTGGGCGCGGTTACCCTTGCGTGTAGTAACACCCATTATAAGCAGGCCATTTTGTAAACATTGTCGCACTGCGCGCTTAAGGAGCGGATAATTTGCCGATAGTCAAAAAATAATTTGTGTCTCTGCGTATAAATATTGCGCATTTTGCGTACAATAATTAATTACATGTTTCTATGTCATCACCTCTCATTTATTCATTGTTTCCTTTATTTCTATGAAAATGAAAAAGGTTTGCATTCATTATTGGCTTTGTCGTTTTTTGCTGTTATAATGTTAAATAATTATCAATTAATATATAAAGTTTCTAATTCTATTGGGAGGTTAAGTTTATGCAGTGTTCCAGAGAAGTGGATGAAATGGTATACGTGGCCAAGGGGCCAAAGCATGGTCCTGCGCCTATCCCCGAAGAAGGCCTATGGGTAAAGGCCAAGCAGATCACGGATATCTCGGGCCTGACGCACGGCGTGGGTTGGTGCGCACCGCAGCAGGGCGCATGTAAGCTGACGCTGAATGTGAAAGAGGGCATTATCGAGGAAGCTCTTATCGAAACTCTTGGCTGCAGCGGCATGACGCACAGCGCGGCCATGGCTGCGGAAATTCTTTCCGGTAAAACGATACTCGAAGCGCTCAACACAGACCTTGTGTGCGATGCGATTAACACCGCGATGCGTGAGCTGTTCCTGCAGATCGTTTATGGCCGCACACAGACAGCATTTTCCGAATGCGGTCTGCCAATCGGCGCGGGTCTTGAAGACCTTGGCAAGGGGCTTCGTTCCCAGGTGGGTACGATGTACGGCACAAAGCAAAAGGGCGTGCGTTACCTCGAAATGGCTGAAGGTTATGTGACGGAGCTTGCTATCGATGAAAACGACGAGGTGGTCGGCTACAAATTTGTCAACCTCGGCAAAATGATGGAAGCGGTTCGCAAGGGCGTAGACCCCTCGGAAGCGATTGCCAAAAACACAGGAACCTACGGACAGTTCGACGGCGCGGCGAAACACATCGACCCGCGCGCCAAATAGGGAGGGTGCTTACTATGGTGAATTTTGAAGGTTACAACAGACGTATTGCAGGTATTGAAAAATGCATGAAGGAATACGGCTTTGAAAGCTTGGAGCAGGTGGAAGAATACTGCAAGAGCTTTGGTATTGATGTGGGCGGCATCGTCAAAAGCGTTCAGGCAATCGCGTTTGAAAACGCGTCATGGGCATATACGCTAGGCGCGGCGATTGCGCTCAAAAAAGGCTGCAAGGTCGCGGCAGACGCGGCGGAAGCCATCGGCATCGGCCTGCAGGCATTCTGCATCC
>JAEZSP010000084.1 GCA_023421735.1 Bacillota bacterium
ACTTTGGTAGGCAGCTAGCTGCCTACCAAAGTCGATCAAACGGTATCCCGATGCGCCCCCTTGGCTATCGCTCTCCCAATCGCTTCCTCGCTGACTTCTCTGTCCAATATCATTGACAAACCTACACGTCGGGAATTTTTTGCGTCTATTCGTGCAGATATTCATCCAGAATAAACTTGGGTCTTCTTTTGACTTCCATATAGATTTTTCCGATGTATTCGCCGATCATGCCCATGGCGATAAGCTGAATGCCACCAATAAGCCATACGCTCATCATAAGACTTGCCCAACCCTGTACGCTGTGCCCGGTGACACGCGAGATGATGGCATAGATCGCCATCGCGAGCCCCAGCAGCGCGCACACGAAACCCGTCGCGGTCACATACCGAATGGGCTTATTAGAAAACGACGTAACGCCGTCGACCGCCAGCGCGACCATCTTCTTGAGCGGGTACTTCGATTCTCCTGCCACGCGCGTACCCCGCTCGTAGGAGACCTGGGCGGTCTTGAAGCCCAGCATCGGTACCATGCCGCGCAAAAACATGTTCACCTCGCCAAAGCTCAATAGTGCCTTGACGGCGCGCTGCGACAAAAGTCGATAGTCCGCATGATTGTAAATCGTCTCGACACCCAGAAGTTTCATCATTTTATAAAAACCCTGCGCAGTCATGCGTTTGAACTTGGTGTCACTTGCACGGTTTGAGCGCACGCCGTACACGACGTCCGCGCCCATGCGATAGTTCTCCAAGAATCCGTAGATGGCATCCACATCATCCTGCAAATCCGCATCAATGGTCACCAGGCAGTCACACCTGTCCTGTACCAACGTCATGCCCGCCCAAAGCGCGTTCATATGCCCCGCGTTGTGCGCGAGTTTCACGCCCTCAAAATGGATATCCTTCGCATGCAGTTTGCAGATGACTTCCCATGTCTGATCCTTGCTCCCGTCGTCCACGAGCGCGATCCTGCTTTCGGGCTTGATAAGCCCCTTTTGAGTTAAATCGGAAAGCAATTCCGCCAGCCGCTTTGACGAAAACGGAAGTGCCTCCTCCTCGTTATAGCAGGGCACCACGATATACAGAACCGGCACGTCATTGATTCCCATCGTTTAATCCTCCGTCGGTGTAAAATACCACCGCTGATCGTCATCCCCGGTCATTTCTTCAAGCGCGAACCTGCCGTCCGGCAAGCTCGTCATCACATACGTTTCGCGAAAGCGAATATAATATCCGCCGCCCTCTGCCGCAGTCATGTACCAGCGCTGATCCATCCGTGCATTCTCCGTGTGATCCAACTCGACCGTTGAATCGCGCTTTGATGAAGATCCGTCCTTCGCTTCCAGCGCCAAATGCTCCGCGTCCACCCGCAGTTCACCAAACTCGAATACAAAAATCGTCCCACTTCCTTGGGTGAGCGTCAGCGCGCCGTCCTCGCAGGCAAGATTGCGGCCATCCGCAAGCGTGATCTCATATGTCCCCGCAGGGATAGCTCCGCCCGCTGTGCGCCACAGCATATCTGCATACGCCTTTTCCGCCTTGCCAACGGGAAACGCGAGCGCAATCACCACAATCACACAACAGGCAAGGGCAGCGAGGGGCGCACCCAACGGCAACGCAGGACGCATGGGTCGCGTCGCAGCCAGCTGATATCCGCGCACAGCGCATGGAATCAGCATGAAGACGTATGTGACCGTGTAATGACACTTGCCCTCCCAGATCAGACTGAAGAAAAATCCCCCAATAAACGCGATGACCAGCATGAGTGAGAAAACGTCGTGTTCCCGAAACCCAAATGCCAGAAATAGCAATGCACCCAACCAGATCGCGGGCAAGAGCATGTCCCCGGCGTGCGAGGCCAGCCGGAATAGAAACCCCGTCTCATTGAATAAACTACGCATCCATCCAGATGACGGAAAATGCATGTTCCTGTGCTGCGCATTCCAAATCCCCTGAAACGTCCCATTATTCCACTGCGAAGCGATCTTGCGCGCAAAGAATTCCCCGGCGCTTTTTTTATCCGCCAGAAACCCCCTGAGCGAATCTCGAATGGATGCCTTGGCCGCCGCACTTGTCGCGGCTTCGTCGTAGTCGTTCTCAACGTAGACATTCAGAATGTATCGATTATACCATCCGGGCGCAAGCTTTGAATCCTGCAAACCCATCGCGATGCGTGTCACGGTCGGGCTTCCTTCGTTCGTCGGGATTCCCGTCATACGCTCAATCGTCCACGATACCGCCGCGTTGCCCGCGATTAAGAAAACGACGACAGCCGCAACGTATGCGACGGGCTTCAACCGCCTTTGCTTGAGCGCGAAAAAGAGAAGCGCGATGAGGACCGCAACAATCGGCACGAGATACATCACGCGCACAACCGCAGAAAGCGCAACAAGCAGCGCACCTAGAAAGCCAAGCACCGCCCGGTGTATCTTCAGCGAACGCAGAATGAGCCAAAGTCCGCAAAGCAAAAGCGCAAGTCCGATTAACGTTCCATAAACGAACGTCACATACAATGCGAGCGGGAAAAACAGCAGGAGCGCAACATGCGACCAGGCGCCCACGGCATGGCTCCCAAACAACAGGCGCACCGTATCCGCAAGGAAAAAGGCGGAAGCGAGAAACATCAGCACGTTCGCAAGCTGCAGGGCGATCCAACTATAGGCACCAAAAACCTTGAAGACGGCGAAAAACGCGAGCACGAGCGCGTTCTGATAGGGATATATGTACAGATACCCGCCGACATCCCATTCCGTAAACTGCCCCTGTTCAAGATCCTGCGCACATTTGAGCACTCGAGCCTGATCCGCACGCGGTACGAGCCCGAGCCGCAACACAAAGGCCGCCATAGCGACGCCGACCAGGATCGTCAAAAGTATGCGCGTGCGCTTTCCGGGCACCCAGCGGATGCGGTACTTTCGAAGCACAAACAGCACCACAACGCACAGCAAGACGGCGCCAATCCGATAACCCAGTCCGTCGATGAGATAATACGAGTGCTCGTAGAGATCCATTGTCGCGCGCGTGGCAACGCTCAGTCCGAACAATCCTGCGAGAATTGCGCCTCCCAAGAGAATCACAACCCACTTTCCCATGGACTGGATCCCCTTCAAAATCCCATTCCCCATGCGCACCTCACATGCCTTTATTTGATGACCACCGCGTCCGCACCCAGCAGGTTCGCCAACGCGCCAAAGTCATACCCTTCGTCTACCCAGTAATCGCCCGGTGCCGCGAGCGTCCGATCTTCGTCCGACAGATAGAGAAACACGCGAATGCCGCCCGGCGTCTGTGCGAGCACCTTCAATACGTCGTCCATCTGCGCGCGCCGCAGCTTCAGATAGAGTCTGCGCGGTCGGGCACGCTCGCGCGGTGCGCGAAAATCCTGTGGTGGTGGCGCAGGCGGCGCCATGCCGTCCGCAAAGAGCGCAACGGGCGCGCTTGTCCGCGCATATCCCCCGTTTGTGCCTGCATAGCCACGCAGCGGCTCGATGCGGTCGAGCAGAAGCTTCGGTGCCTCTTCCTCGCGCACAGAGAGCTTTCCCGTCATAACCACAGGGTTGTCCACCGTCAGCATATCGCTCACGCGATCATACACGCGCGGAAACACCAGTACCTCAGTAATGCCATAAAGGTCTTCGAGCTGTACAAATGCCATCATGTTTCCGGATTTTGTCGCCTTCAATCGCTTTTCCGCCACCATGCCCCCCATAAAGACCGTTTGCTGGTCGTAGCTCATGCCGCCGTCCGGCGCGTCCTCCTTAAGCGATGCAAGGAATTGTGAATTCACCTCAAGTCTCGAAAGTTCCTCCTGATAGTCGTCCAACGGATGCCCGGAGACATACACGCCCGTTACTTCCTTCTCCATCGCGAGGAGCTGAACGGACGTATATTCTTTAAGGTTCGGCAGCGGCGGGGGCGGCGGCGCCGTCTCTTCCGCAAGCCCGAACAGGCTCATCTGTCCGGCAAGCGCACCGGCGCGCATTTTTGCCGCGCCGTCCATTGCCTTTTCATAAACCGCAAGCTTCTGGCTGCGAAAACCCGGCATGCTGTCCGCAGCGCCCGCGCGGATCAGACTCTCTACGCCCTTCTTGTTCATCGCGGCACCGGAAAGCCGATCGATGAAGTCATAGATGTCTCGGTATTTCCCCCGCGCCGCGCGCTCCTTGACGATCGCCGCCACGGCAGGATGTCCGAGGTTTTTAATCCCCGAAAGGCCGAAACGGATGCCCTTTTTTTCGCCCGTATCGTCGACCGAGAACTTTGCCTGTGAGGCGTTTACGTCCGGCGGTAAGATTTCCACGCCGTTTTTTCTGCAATACTGAATGTAATATGCAACCTTTTCGGTGTTTCCCTCGATGGAGTTCATGAGCGCAGCCATGAATTCCGCGGGATAGTGGCACTTCAAATAGGCGGTCTGCACGGACAAAACGCCGTAGGCGGCCGCATGGGACTTATTGAACGCGTAACTTGCAAACGTGGTCATCTCGTCAAAGAGATTTTCCGCAACCTTTTCCGGAACGCCGTTTCGCACCGCGCCAGGCACCGTCAAGACCCCGTTTTCCTCCATGCCATAGATGAAATAGCGCTTTTCCTTCTCCATGACGTCGTGCTTTTTTTTCGCCATGGCGCGCCGCACGAGGTCACTTCTGCCCATTGAGTAGCCTGCCAGATCGCGCACAATCTGCATGACCTGTTCCTGATACACCATGCAGCCATACGTAACGTCCAGAATCGGCCTGAGTTTCTCGGTTTCGTATGTGACGGTCGATGGATCGTGCTTCCCGCGCACATAGCGCGGAATCGACTCCATGGGGCCGGGGCGATAAAGCGAGATCGCGGCAATGATGTCCTCAAAGTTCTCCGGGCGCATGGAAGTGAGGAAGTTGCGCATGCCGGAAGATTCAAGCTGAAAAACGCCGTCCGTATCGCCGCCCGAAATCATCTCATAGACCGCCGGGTCGTCCATGGGAATATCTTCCGGGCGAATATCGCAAACGCCTTCCCCACACAGGAGAGCAAGCGTGTCGCCGATGACGTTGAGCGTCCGAAGCCCAAGAAAGTCCATCTTCAAAAGGCCGAGCGCCTCGAGCGTCGTCATGGGGAACTGGGTCGTCACCACCTCGTCGTTGGTCTGAAGGGGCACATACTCTTCGACAGGCTTGGACGTAATCAAAACGCCCGCCGCGTGGGTCGATGCATGCCGTGGCATGCCCTCCAACCTGCGCGCGGTATCGATGAGCCTTTTTACGTCGTCATTTGACTCATACAATCGCTTCAGATCCGGACTCACGTTCATCGCGCGCTCCAACGTCATGCCCAGCTCAAACGGCACCGCCTTTGCAACCGCGTCCGTATCCTGATAACTCAGTCCAATCACGCGGCCGACATCGCGGATGACAGCGCGCGCGGCCATCGTACCGAACGTGATGATCTGCGCGACGTGATCCTCGCCGTACTTGCGCGCCACATAGGCAATGACCTCGCTGCGCCGCTCGTAGTCGAAGTCGATGTCGATGTCGGGCATGGACACGCGCTCGGGATTCAACAGGCGTTCGAACACGAGGTTGTATTTCAAAGGATCGACGCCCGTGATGTCGAGCGCGTAAGAGGCGATGGAACCGACTGCGCTGCCGCGCCCAGGACCCACACCGATGCCGTGCGTCTTTGCAAAGTGGATAAAGTCCCACACGATGAGAAAATAGTCCGTAAAGCCCATGGATATAATGACGCCGATTTCATACTCCAACCGTTGCACAGCGTCCTGCCGGTCGGGCGCGTATTTTTTGGCAAGTCCCTCGCGGCATAGCCGCCGAAGATATGCCTTTGCGTCGGTTTCCCCGGCGGGCAGAGGGTAAGTCGGCAGATGCCGCGCATCAAAATCGAAGTCGACCTGGCATCTTTTTGCGATCTCCTCCGTGCGCGCAATGGCGTCTTGAAAGTTGGGAAAAAGCGTTCGCATTTCATCTTCCGACTTGACATAGAGTTGGTCGGTATTCATGCGCATGCGGTTTTCGTCATCAAGCGTCTTGCCCGTCTGAATGCACATCAAAACTTCCTGTGCGCTCGCATCGTCCTGCGTTAGGTAATGGCAGTCGTTTGTCACGACCAGCGGTATCTCCATCTCGCGCGCAAGTTTTACCAATCGCGGGAGCACCTGCTTCTGCTCCGCGATTCCATGATCCTGAAGCTCGATGAAAAAATGATCTTCGCCGAAGATATCGAGGTATTTTTCCGCCATGGCGTGCGCATCGTTTACCCGCCCGTCGAGCAGCATTTTAGGCAAGTCCCCGGACAGGCACGCAGACATTGCGATGAGTCCTTTCGCATGCTTTTTTAAAAGCGCGTAATCCACGCGCGGCTTATAATAAAATCCGCGCGTGAATCCCTGGCTCACCAGCCTGACGAGGTTTTGATACCCTTCCTGGTTTTCACACAGCAATATGAGGTGGCTATATTCCCGGTTTACGGCCGTCTTGTCGTCCATATCTGGACAGACATAGACCTCCGCGCCGATCACCGGATGCACACCCGCAGCCTTCATCGTTCGATAAAAATCCACAACGCCATACATCGCGCCGTGGTCGGTAATCGCACACGCATCCATGCCCAGCGCCTTGACGCGCTGGGCAAGTTCCTTGATACGGCAAGCACCGTCAAGAAGCGAATATTCCGTATGCAGATGCAGATGTGCGAACACGTATGTACCTCCTCCGGGTCGGTATACCCTGCCTCCCCCGCCAAAGGTTGTCGTCCTTCGGAATCCCGAGCCAGCTTTGGGGAAATGCTCTATTTGTACTGCGGGCGCGCAGGATCATAGCCCCGCGCGCCGCGAGGGGGACCGGGGGGCGTTGCCCCCCGGGATCGGCTCTTCGCCACCTCACCGCATTGTGGTGGTATTGCGTACGATGGCGAGGATGTCCTGATTAAATGTCTCGAGCTTTTCACCGGCGCGCACCTTGTCGGACATGGTGTAAATGTCAGTCACGTCCTTGTCCTGCGCGGTTACTGCGACGGTCTGAATGTTGGGGTCCGCCTGTTTGACAACGCCTGCGATCATCTCGCGCACGCGGTCAGTCATTTCGCCCTTGTAGGCCGAATCAAACTTGACGCCCACAAGCGCTGTGTTGCCGGTCACGAGCACGCGCGCATCCGAGACTTCGGAGAGCTGCATGATCGCGTTTTCGACGTTCTGCGCACCCATTTGCCAATCGTAAGCGGTCTGCGAGAGGGTCGAGGGCATCGCGGAGACAGTTGCCGTCGCGATCGGCATCATGGTCGGCGCGGGGGTCGCCACCTGATTTTTGCCCGTGTTCATACAACCCGTCATCAGAACGGCGAGCAACGCGGCCAAAGTAATTGCGAGTAATTTGCGTGGAAACATGGATCTCATTCCTCCTTGCGACCCATATTGTGCGCAAATAAGGTCGAAATATCCATGTTCCGAATGGATCACTCGCTGTTAATGCAACGGCTTGCCGGACAGGACGCCGAATTCGTCAAATCCTCCCAAATCCCGTCCCCACGGATCACCATCTTCATGGTATTGCCGCCGGATGTAAAAACGACATATGCCTTATCGTCCGTGATGCGGTAGACATGCAATTCGTCCGATGCACAGATCGTGATCGTGATCGATCCGCCGCTCATCATCGGCGGCCAATACGCCTTGCTCGCGCCCAGGCGCAGGTAAAAGCTCAGTGCGCGGTATTCGTCCGGATCCACTTCAACGGACTTTCCCCCGCAGGTCGTGACGACGGTAGACTTCGGATCGCCAGGCGCATAGTTCAAAACCGCCGCATTGAAGGCAATCTTCACGCGGCCATCATAGAGCTCCCCCTGATACGACGAAACGACCAGCATTGCGACCAGGATCGCCGCAGACACGACCGCGACGCCCAGAAGGACGAAAAAAACCCGCCAGAAATAACGCATGCATCAATCCTCGTCTCTGTAAAAGCAGCAACCTCCGATAAACTCACGCAGTATGGAATTGACCGGAATCTCGTCCTCCACGTCCGCCGTGCGAATATAGTTCAAAAACTTGACGAGTCTGCGCGCCATGGTATAACAGGGCGACTCGCTCTTCACCGCGCGCAGCATGGGATAAACGTACTTTTTCATGATCGGCAATTCATAGGACAGCGACGAATTGAACATCGCGTCCGCCTCTTCCTGATACGGGAAGATGTACGCTTCCTCGCCGCGCCGCACACTCGGCCACGCGGCCATGGTCTCCTCCGGTAACGTGCCCCGGAACAGATAATCGCGCACGATGCGTCTGAGCAAACGCACATCGGTCGTGCGGATGCGATTATGATCGTCGAGATTCAACGTCGAAAGCGCCGACACATATATCTTAAATTTCATCTGGCGCGGCACAAGCCGTGTCAGCTCATCGTTGAGCCCATGGATGCCCTCGATGATGATGGGCTCGTTCGCGTCCACGCGCATCTCGTGCGTCTCGGACTTGCGCGTGCCGGAGGGAAAATCAAAGATCGGCGCACGTACCGTCTCGCCCTTGAGGAGTTGGAGAAGCTGCTCGTTGAGAAGCTTCAAATCGAGGATATCAAGTCGTTCGAGGTCGCGCCGGCCGTCTTCCCCGACGGGCACACTATCGCGGTCGATGTAATAGTCGTCGAGCGAGACCTTCACCGGGCGCATGCCCAAAACTTTCAGGGCAATTAAAAGCCTGTGCGCAAAGGTGGTCTTTCCCGAGGACGATGGCCCCGCAATGAGCACCACGCGTGCGCCGGAGGCCTTGAATTGGTCTGCGATTTTCGAGACGGATTTTTCGTGCAGCGCCTCATTGACGCGGATAAATTCACGAAGTTGTTTTTTCTCAACCATTTCATTGAGGTCGGCGGCGTTTGAAACACCCAGGATCGACGCCCATTCGTTTGATTCGGCAAACGTGCGCGCGATCTTCGGCATGTCGTAAAAGCGCGCGGCGTGCGTGGGATCTGCCTTGTCAGGCAGCATCACGACCATTCCGGGGTAGTAATACGTCAAATCGCAAACCGCAACGCGCCCCGTCGAGGGCGCCATTTCGCCGTAGAAGTATTCATAGATGTCCTCAAGCCGATAGAAGCTGAAATCCTCGTAAAAGCGGTATTTCATAAGCCGGAGCTTGTCGGTTTGCCCGGTCTGGCGGAAGTATTCCACCGCATCCGCCTTTGTGACGTCCCGGCGCGTGATCGGAAGATCTTCCGCGATGATCTCAAGCATCCCGGCACGAATCTGCTCCACTTCCGCTTCGGTCAGGATCCGCCCGTGGATGTATGCATAGATCCCCTGCCCAAACGAATGCTCAATCCGAAGCCGCGCATCCGGTAGCACCCGCTTCACCGCCGCGAGCAAGACAAATTGCAGCGTGCGCTCGTAAATGCGCCTGCCTTCCTCCTCGCCGTAGGTGATGACGCGCACGTCCGCGCCGCCTTCCGCCTCCGCACAGAGCGAAATCGTCGCGCCCTTGATCGCAACGCCCAGCGCGCCCGCATCCAACCCGTTCTCCCGGATCAGATCCAGGTACGTCGTGCCGCCCGCGCATTCCACGTCCTTGCCGTTTAATCTCAGTTTCATCTCATCATCCTCAGAACATTCTGATGGAGGGCAGCGCGTTGAGCGATAGCTCCGCCGCGCCGCGCCGTAAAACATCATAGTACGCCG
>JAEZSP010000001.1 GCA_023421735.1 Bacillota bacterium
ATGGAGCGGTAGACGAGACTCGGACTCGCGACCTCCACCTTGGCAAGGTGGCGCTCTACCAGCTGAGCTACTACCGCATGGTCTGGTGCGGGCGACGAGACTCGAACTCACACGCCTCACGGCACCAGATCCTAAATCTGGCGCGTCTGCCATTCCGCCACGCCCGCACGCGTACCGTCGGGAGATGGACCGACGACCAGCAAAGACCGAAAATTATTATACCGCTCACGCCATGAATTGTCAATATATTTGCACAAATTTACGTTGCATTACGAAGCTCGTTTTGAAGAAGGGGGAAAATACTCCCCCCGTCCGCCAATCAATCCTTGCGGCTAATCGCCTTTTTGACTTTTTCCGCGATATGCTCCGCCGTCAAACCAAACCGCTTTTGCAGGTAATCCTGCGGACCGACTTCGCCAAATTCATCTTCCACCGCCACGTACTCGACCGGCGTCGGACGATTGAGGCTTAGCGCCTCGGATACGGCGGCATAAAGTCCGCCCACGCGGCTGTGGTTCTCGCAGGTCACGATCGCCCCCGTGCGCGCCGCAGCCTCGATGAGCGCTTCCACGTCAAGGGGTTTCACCGTAAACAGATCAAGCACAGTCGCCTGGATTCCTTCTTGTGAGAGTGCCTCGGCGGCAAGCATCGCCTCGCCGACCATGATCCCGCTCGCTGTGATGGTCACGTCGTCGCCACGTCGCAGCTCGATGGCCTTGCCGATTTCAAAATGTCCGTTCTCGTACATTTTGTATGCCTGTTTCCGACCGACGCGCAGATACTTCACACCTGCGCGATCGGGAAGCTGGCGGAGTACGGACGCGAGCATGGCGGTATCCGCGATGTCGATCACCGTCGAGCCGGGAATCGCGCGATAGAGCGCCATATCCTCAAACGGCATGTGCGTGCCGCCGTTGAAGGAGGCGCACACGCCGGGATCGGAACCGATCACCGTAATATCGTTTTTTGCATACCCGGCCGACAGGAACACCTGATCGTAGCACCTGCGCGAGGCAAACGTGCCAAACGTGTGCGCAATGGGCTTGAATCCCGCAGACGCGAGCCCCGACGCGATGCCCATCATGTTTGCTTCCGCGATGCCGCACTGAATGGCGCGGTCGGGATGCTTTTCGGCGTATTTCGCCGTGCCGATGCAGCTCATGAGGTCGGCATCGAGATAGATGACGTTGGGATCTTGGTCCAAAAGGGCGGTAATGGTCTCGCCCAGCACGTCCTTGAACGCGCGCGGGTCGAGCTTCCCGTCAAAGACAATTTTCACTTCGCATCGCCCCCTTCCAGCGTCCGCAGCTCCGCCGCAAGATCGGCAATCCAGCGGTCGCACGTCTCGGGCGTCACGTTCATGCTGTGATTGGCGCATGTGTTCATGACCTCGGGAATCCCCGCACCCTTTACCGTATCCATCACAACGGCATGCGGCTTGCCCGGTATCTCCGCACAATGTGCAATGGCGGCGCGCAAAGCGTCCACATCGTTTCCGTTTACCTTCTGGGTATGAAATCCGAACGCCTCGAATTTCTTTGCGAAGTCGAAGTGCTCCAGAATGTCACAGCAGCAACCGTCGAGCTGCTTTTTATTGTCGTCAATGAACCAGATCATGTGATCGAGCTTGCGCGCGGCGGCAAACATCGCAGCCTCCCACGCCTGTCCCTCGTTGAGCTCGCCGTCGCCCACGATCAGATAGGTCATGCTGTCGCGCCCCTTGAGCCGGTCGCCCAACGCCATGCCGACCGCGAGCGACGTTCCCTGCCCAAGGGAGCCGGTCGTCATGTCGACGCCCGGCGTCTTGTTGCGGTCGCAATGGCTGGGGAACTTCGTGCCCGGCTGGTTCAGGGTCTTGATCTCGTCATAGGGGAAAAAGCCCATCAGCGCGAGCGCCGCATAAATGGCGGGACCCGCATGCCCCTTGGAGCACACGAGCTTATCCCGCTGAGGCCAATGCGGCTGCGCGGGATCATAGCGCATCACGTCACCGTAGAGCACGGCCAAGAGGTCGCACACGCTCAATGAACCGCCCACATGCCCGAATCCGCGCGCCTTGAATTCCTCGACCGCGCCGATGCGGATCTTGGTTGCCAGCATCCGTAAATCCATCCTGCCTCCTATATCCGCGCCACGCCCGAATCGCGCGCCGCCTGCGCCACGGCCTGCGCCACGGCGTCCTTTACGCGCGGGTCAAACGGCGCGGGGATGATCGATTCCTCATTCAACGCATCCGGATCGACCAGGGAAGCGAGCGCCTCCGCAGCCGCGATCTTCATTTCGTCGTTGATGTCGGACGCGCGCACGTCAAAGGTGCCGCGGAAGATGCCCGGAAACGCGAGCACATTGTTAATCTGGTTGGGATAATCACTCCGACCGGTCGCAATGACGCGCGCACCGCCCGCCTTTGCGCCGTCCGGGAAAATTTCCGGCGTGGGGTTTGCGCACGCGAACACGATGGCATCCTTAGCCATGGATTTTACCATTTCCGTTGTAACAGTGCCGGGCGCCGAAACGCCGATGAACACGTCCGCGCCGACCAGCGCATCCGAAAGCGTGCCCTCTTGCCCGTCGAGATTTGTGACCCCTGCCATTTCATCCTTAATCGGGTTCATGTGACCGCGGCCCTTATAGATGATGCCAGCACGATCGCAGAGCTTGATGTTCGTGAATCCATATGAGAGAAGAAGCTTCGTGATCGAGATGGACGCCGCGCCCGCGCCGTTCATGACGATCTTGACGTCTTCTTTCTTCTTCCCGACAACCTTGAGCGCGTTGAGAAGACCCGCAAGCGTCACGACCGCCGTGCCGTGCTGGTCGTCGTGAAAAATCGGAATGTCGCACTTTTCCTTGAGCTTTTTTTCGATCTCGAAGCAGCGCGGCGCAGCGATGTCCTCGAGATTCACGCCGCCGAACGAGCCGGAGATGAGGTAGACGGTGTTGACGATCTCATCCACGTCCTTGGACTTAATGCACAGGGGAAACGCGTCCACGTCGCCAAACGATTTAAAAAGTACGCATTTTCCTTCCATAACGGGCATGCCCGCCTCGGGGCCGATGTCGCCGAGTCCGAGCACGGCGGTTCCGTCCGTCACGACCAGGCACATGTTCCAGCGCCGCGTAAGGTCGTAACTTTTATTGACGTCCTTTTGAATTTCGAGGCAAGGCTGCGCGACGCCCGGGGTATAGGCGAGCGAAAGATCCTGCTTACTTTTGGTTGGAACGGTCGCGACGACCTCGATTTTGCCCTTCCATTCGCCGTGGAGCCTGAGTGATTCCTTTGCATAATCCATTTAAAGTTCCTCCTGATCGATGACTTGGGGGAGCGTTGATCCGCCGTATGGCATGGAGATGACCGTGGCGTCCCGTCCGCACTTGGCAAACGCCGCGTCGAGCGCCGCCTGTGCCGTTGCGAAGGGGACAAGGAATATGTCCTTGACGAAATCCGGCTGAAGTTCACTCACCAGGTAGATGTCCGCCGTCTCGAGCACCATGGCGATCGCCGCCGCCTTGTGCCCGCCGAGTTGAAAATCGCACCGGATGCGCTCGATCATGGACTGCGGCGACGGGGACTCGGTCATCCACCGTTCGAATGTCTCCTCGCCCAATCCCTCGCGGCAGGAGCCGATGAGAATCACGATTCCGCCGCGTTTGACCGCGTGCTTGGCGTTATCGAGCGCCTTCTGGGTCTGATAAAGGTTCAAATCCTTGGGTGCGCCGCCCTGGGAAACGAGCACGATGTCCGCGCGGGTGCTGATTTTTTTGAGATACAGCTTGTCCAGAAACGCGCAACCGGCGCGGTGCGCCAATACCGCGTCGCCCGCTACCGCGCGGATGATCTTTTTGTGCTCGTCGAGCACGACATTCACGATGAAGTCGATGCCGCACAGCGCAGCCGCCTCCTCGATATCCTCGCGGATGGGATTTCCCGCGAGTTTGCCCGCGTGTGCCGCCTGTTCCACCATGCGCGAATGGTTTTTCTGGATCGCCGCGCGCGTCGAAACGCCCGGCATGATGGCCTTTGCGCCGCCGGAATAACCGGCGAAATAGTGAAACTCGATGTTTCCCAGGCAAATCCTGCGATCCGCCTGCGCAACGACGCGCGTGATGTCAACCGGCGTGCCGTTTTTCGTCTCGCCGAGGTGAACACAATCCGCCGGATCGGAATCCACACACCGAATTTCCGAAAACGCGCGCGCGCCCGCGAGCTTCTCCATCTCCGCCGCACTGTGTTTCCTGTGGCTGCCGAGCGCGAACACGAGCGTGATGTCTTCCGGCTTCACACCCGCCTCATAAAGCGCGTCAAGAAGCAGCGGCATGACCAGATATGACGGCATGGGGCGCGTCATGTCGCTTGTCGCCACGGCGATCTTCTCGCCGGGTTTCACGATCTGCGAAAGGCGCGGCGTGCCAATGGGATTTTGAAGCGCGTCCGCAACCGCCTCTTGACCAGTCAACCCTAATTCTACCACATTCGGGGTCAGGATTTCCAGCACATTTTGATCTGGAAGCGTCACAATCTGCTCCCCGTCGCCGTATCCAAACGAAAGACGCATCTCAGTTGCCCTCCGCAAACGCATGCGCCGCATGTCGCAGCGCACGCACGACGGGCAATTCTTCGCCCGTCAGAAACCGGATGAGCGCGCCGCCGCCGGTACACACATAGCCGATCTTGCCTTCGAGCTTATATTTGCGCGTCGCGGTCACGCTGTCGCCGCCACCCACGACCGTGTATGCTTGCGTCTCGGCAAGCGCCTCCCACACGGTTTTCGTGCCCATCTCGGTCTCCGGCTTCTCGAATACGCCCATCGGACCGTTGACGAACACCGTCTTTGCCGCGTGGATCACTTCGGCATAATCCCGGGCGCTCTTTTCACCGATGTCGAGTGCTGTAGCGCCTTCCGGAAGCGCGCCGATATCCGCCGTGCGCCGCGCGCCGTTGTCCAGATATGCGAGGTCGCCGGGCAGGCGTATTTTTGTGCCGTATGTTGCGAGGATGGCCTTCGAACGCCCGATGAACGGCGCATAGCCCGTCTTTTCAATGAAATCGAGACTCCCCTGCCCCACCTGTGCGCCCTTTGCCGCAAGAAGAATATTCGCAACCAGTCCGCCCGCAAGCACCGTGTCCGCCACGCCGCTTTTTAGAACCGTCTCCATCATGAGGAAGGCATCCGCTACCTTCGCGCCGCCGAGCACGAAGACGCAGGGCTTTTGCGGGCTTTCCATCAGTTCCGAGATCACGCAGTATTCCTTCTCGAAAAGCCGCCCCATGGCGCTGGGCAATACCTGCTCGAAGCCGCACAGACTGGGCTGATCGCGGTGCGCGGCAGCAAAGGCGTCGCACACGTAAAGATCCGCAAGCGGCGCAAGCTTCATCACCACCTGCGTCTGCGCCTGCTGCTCGTGCGTGAGTTGAAGCTTTTGCTCGAAGAGGGTCTGTTCCTCCGCACAGAAGCGCACGTTATCAAGAAGCAGAATCTCTCCCGGCCCAAGCGCGCGAATTGCGTCCCGCGCCGCCGGGCCGCACACGTCGTCCACGAACTTGACTTCCCGTTCGAGAAGCCGCGTCAGTACCTGCGCGTGCGGCGCGGTGGTATAGTAATTCTGATATTCGATGTCGCTGCCCTGATGCGCGAGCAGCACCAGCTTTGCCCCGCGCTGCGCGAGCTCGCGCACGGTGGGCACGCAGGCCTCGATGCGCGCGGTGCTCTTGAGCGTGCCGGTCGCGCGGTCAACGGGCTGGTTGATGTCCACCCGGCACAAGACCGTCCTGTTCGTCACGTCGATCTCGTCCAATGTGCGGATGCCGAAGCGCATCTGACTCACTCCCTTATTTGAAGTTCCCGATGCCGAGATACTTATTCGTCTCGGCGGTGCCCGCTTCGCGGGTCGTCTGCATCTTCATCGCGGCACGGATTCCGTCCATGGTCTCCGGGATGGTGACGGATTCCTGCGGGATGTTGATGGCGTACATGATGTCGTTTCCGGTCTCAACCACGCTATCCGCCCACAGCCCGACCTCGTACATGTCGCCGCGCGGATGGCCCAGGTCGCGCGCATACTTGAAGAAGCTCGCGTTACCCAAAAAGCCCTCGTCGATGGTGACCACACGGATGCGCGGATGCTTCTGGAAGCAGGCGATCGCCGCATCCCTCGGTATTTTTTTGCCGTCCTTGCCGCTTGCGACGACCGTGATGATGTGCCCGTGGGTCACGGGGGTGTGGATGAGAATGCCGGTCGCCTCGACGTGCGGCATGATGGTCATGAGATCGACCGCCTGATGACTGGGCGCCTTGTCCATCTGAAGCGCGTTCGTCAGTCCGCGGTGGTAATCGCCCGGGTCGGCCACGCGGCGCACGATGGTGATCGCGACCTTCGAGATGCCGAATGTGCGGTCGAGCGCGTCCACGGTGCGGATGAGGCCCGTGGTATTGCAGCTCGTAAGCTTGAGATAGTCCGCGCCGACGCCCTTTTCGTAGTTCGCATAGCCGTGGAAAAACACGTCCGCGACGGAATTCTTTTCGCCGCCCTGGAAGATGGCCTTCACACCCGCCTTCTCATAAAGCGCCTTGTTTTTCACGCCCACGCCGCCGGGCGACGAGTCGAGCATGACGTCCACCTTGGATATGAGATCCTCAAACGTGCCCGCAACCGGAATGCCCAGCGCATCAAACTGCGCCTTGTCCGCCCCCGCAACCAGATACAGGTCGTAGGGCATGCCCTTTTCCTTGAGCGCACGGATCGCCAGCGTGGGTGCCAAATCCGCCACACCCACCAATTCCATATCGCCCTGCAGCGCCACGCCGTCCGCGAGCCTCTGCCCAATGGTACCGTATCCCGCGACGCCGACTTTGATTTTCTTCATGTTTTTATCCTCCTAACCCTGTACTTTGACGGGCGCGCCGCCCCTTTTCACCGATTCGTTTGCCGCCATGGCGATCAGGATCGGCTTCAGTCCGTCCACCGCGCCCACGAGCGTCTCGCCGCCATTCAGGCAGGCGTCGACGAATCCCTTCTCCTCGGTGACAAACGCGTCGTTGTACCGCTCAAGGAAGAACCACAGGGGCTTTTCCTTTTCCACGCGCTCCGCCGTATAGTAAGTCGTGTTGTTGGCGGTCTCATTTTCTGCCGAAATCATGCCCTTCGAACCAAACACCTCGACCCGCTGGTCATAGCCATACACCGCCTGGCGGCTGTTGTCGATGACGCCGAGCGCGCCGTTTTCAAAGCGGAGCGAGATGACGCAAGTGTCGATGTCCCCGGCCTTTCCGATCTCCGGGTTGACAAGGCATGCGCCGAACACCGAGACCTCGGAAACTTCGCTTCCGGAGAGATAGCGCGCCATGTCGAAATCGTGGATGGTCATGTCCATGAAGATGCCGCCCGAGACCTTGACATACGAAATCGGCGGCGCTTCCGGATCGCGGGATGTAATCTTGATGATCTGCACATCGCCCACGCCGCCGTTTTTGACGACCTCGCGCACATGCTTGAAGTTGCGGTCAAACCGCCTGTTGAAGCCCACCTGATACTTGACGCCTGCCTTTTTGACCTCGGCAAGCACGACCTTGACCTTCTCGATGTCGTGGTCAATGGGTTTTTCGCAAAAGATGTGCTTCCCCGCGCGCGCAGCTTCGATGGAGATGGGCGAATGGGTGTCCGTCGAGGAGCAGATGAATACCGCTTCGATCTGCGGGTCGCCGAGAATTTCGCGGTAGTCCGCACACGCCTTCGGGATACCGAGCCTGTCCGCCAGTGCGCGCGCAGCGTCGATGTTCACATCCGAAACGCAGACGACCTCCGCGCCCGGAACGAGATTTACGAGGTTCGCCGCGTGCAGCTTGCCGATGCGCCCCGCGCCGATGATGCCGATTTTGAGCGATTTTTCAGACATATCCATGCCTCCTGCCCTAATACTTTCTTGCGTCCTTGATGTGCGCCAAGTGGTCACGCCAACACTCCCGGTTGCGTTCGTTTTCCGAAACCTCCGGCGTGCCCACGCGCCACCACGCGCCGTAGCCGTCGGTCATGGACTTTGGAAGAACCTTGATGTCAAAGAGCACCGGGCCTTCGACCGCCTTCGCGTCTGAAATGGCCCTCTCCAACTCCGCCATGGTGCGAATTTCATAGCCCTTCGCGCCGTATGCTTCGGCAATTTTGGCGTAGTTTACGTCCAGAAACGCGCCGTCGTGCTTGCCGGACTGCGTGCGATACCGAAGCTCCGTCGCAAGCGTGTCGTTGCCCTGCGCGGTCTGGAGGTTGTTGATGCAGCCGAAACTCGCGTTGTCAAACAGGCAGATGTTGATCTTGATGTTCTCCTGGATCGCGGTCAGAAGTTCCGAATGCAGCATCACGAAGCTGCCGTCGCCCACCATGGAATAGACCTGTTTGTCCCCCACCGCCAGTTTCGCACCCAGCGCGCCGCAGATTTCATAGCCCATGCAGGAATAGCCGTACTCCATGTTGTAGCTGTCCTGCGTCTTCGGGCGCCACATCCTCTGCATGCAGCCGGGCAGCGAACCGGACGAACCGATCACAACCGCGTCCTCCTCGATGAGCCGGTTGAAGGCGCCGAGCACCTCGGTCTGCGTGAGCGATGCGTTCAAATCCTCGGCGAATTTCTGCGCCGATGCGGCGTTTTTGTCGTTTACGGCGGGCACATAATCCGCGCCCGTATAATGAAGATGGTCGAGCCGGTCGAGCTCCGCGCGCCATGCACGCTTCGCTGCCTCAATCCGCGCCCCCCACTTACATACGTAGCCCGTCAGCGCCCTCTGAAGAACGGGCAGCGCGGCCTTCGCGTCCGCAATCACCTGCACGCCATCGAGCTTCATCGCCTGAAAGGGCGAGATGGTGATGTTCACAAAACGCGCGTCCTTGTGGAACAGCCACTTTGAGGCGGTGGTGAAGTCCGTATAGCGCGTGCCGACGCCGATCACGAGGTCGGCCTCCTTGGCGATAGCATTTGCCGCGCTGCAGCCCGTTACGCCCACCCCGCCCATGTTGAGCGGATGATCCCACACCACGGCGGACTTGCCCGCCTGTGTCTCGCCGAAGGGGATTTGAAACGCCTCCGCAAAGGCGCGGAATTCCGCGTGCGCCTCCGCATAGCGCACGCCGCCGCCGCAGATGAGCATGGGGCGCTTTGCCATGCGGATGGCATCGGCGGCCGCCCGAATGCCTTCCTCGGTCGGCGGACGACGCTCAATGACATGCACGCGCTTTTCAAAAAAGGACTCCGGATAGTCATATGCCTCGCCCTCGACGTCCTGCGGCATGCAGACGCACACGGTGCCCGTGTCGGCGGGATCGGTCAGGACGCGCATGGCGTTCAGCATCGCAGACATGAGCTGCTCGGGGCGGTTCACCCTGTCCCAGTAGCGGCAGACCGCCCGGAAGGCGTCGTTGGTGGAGATGCCCATGTCGTGGGTCTGCTCGATTTGCTGAAGTACCGGATCGGGCTGGCGGCTGGCGTACACGTCGCCGGGCAGCATGAGCACAGGAATGTTGTTTGCGGTCGCCGTGCCGGCAGCCGTCACCATGTTCGCCGCACCGGGGCCCACAGAGGATGTAACCGCAAAGATTTCCTTCCTCTTTTTTTGCTTGGCGAACGCAACGGCCGCGTGGGCCATGCCCTGCTCGTTTTTGCCCTGATAGACGCGCATTCGCTTTGCCTCCTGCAAGAGCGCCTGTCCAAGGCCGACCACATTCCCGTGACCCGGCAACATGAACACGCCCCGCACAAAGGGGTGCTCCAGCCCATCATAGCGGACATACTGGTTTTCAAGAAAGCGCACAAGCGCCTGCGCCATGGTAAGTTTGACCGTCTTCATATCGTATCCTCCCGAAAGATGTGCTCGTTCGCGTCCGCGTTCCAGAGCCATGCGTGTTCAGGTTCGTCGATGCGCGTCTTTTCCCACGGATTCCCCGGCAGATGACGGATGCCCCACACGTACATCATGGCATAGCCGGGTGCGGCAACCTGCGAATGGAAGCCCTCATGGATGATGGTGAGTCCGTTGTGACGGGAGGTGTACACCTCGCCATCTGCGAAGCTCGCGCCAAAGCCCTGCGGATGATCGAACCGATGAAGATAGACCTCCGGCTGCGGATGAAAGTGCGGCGGATAACTCGACCATTTCCCGGGGAAATTCAGCACCTCGCCGAGTACCATGTTGGAATAGGGTGCGTTTTCATAATCGAAAATCGTCTTGATCTCCCGGCGCATGGTGCCCATCAGTTCCCCATGCGAACCAGCATGCTGAACGAGCAGATCGGCGGGCGAAAAGAGGCGCGCAGAAAATACGTTCGGATTCTTCACAGATTGGAGGTACAGTTCGGAATGCGCCGTTGCCGTCACGCGGAACGCCGTCGTCGCGGGAACATGCAGACACCACGGATCGTGACGGAACGAATCCGGGCGCTCTGCCACATGCGACTCGTTCTCCCACTCGAAGCGCACGCTCCCTTCAAGCAGCAGCGCCGCCGTCTCCCTGGATGAATCGTGGAAGAGCTGACTGTCGCCGGCTTCCAGTGACAGGACACCCACACACATACCCGTGTCCGCGTCGCTCTCCTCCGTCAGGTATGCGTTGTAACCGTTTTGGATTTCCCGGTTGATATACATGGTTCCTCCTTGCTAAAGTCCCGCGTGCGCCCGGATATAGGCGCGCGCCTGCATCGCATACTGAAGTGGGTTCGCCTTCGACGGGTCCTGCTCGGCCTCGACCAAGAGCCAGCCCTCGTATCCCGCATCCGCGAGTTTTTGTAAGATGGGATCAAAGTCCACACAGCCGTCGCCCGGAACCGTGAATGCGCCTGCGCGCACAGCGCTCAAAAAGCTCATCTGTTCCGGTTTCACCCGATCGACAACGCTTCTGCGCATGTCCTTGAGATGTACATGCCCCACGCGCGCGGCATATTCGTTCAAAACCGCAAGCGGATCTTCGCCCGCAAAGGTAAAATGCCCTGTGTCGTAGCACAGATAGACGTTCTCGGGTGCCGTTTCGGCGAGCATGCGCCCCGTTTCCGCCGCAGTCTGAACGACCGTGCCCATGTGATGGTGAAAACACAGTTTGAAGCCGCGCTCGGTTGCAAGCGCGCCGAGCCGATTCAGTCCATCTGTGAACCGCGCCCATTCGGCTTCACCCATCACATGCCGTCCGTCTCCCAGAACAGGCACTTCCTTTCCCTGAATGGAATAACTCTGCTCGGATACGTTGATCCGATTCGCGCCAACCGCTGCAAGAAAACCCACTTCCTTCATAAATGCCGACGCCACCGCCTCATAGGGTTCGGTCAGCAAAAAGGAACTGAACCAGCGGGAGACGACGCGCATGCCGCGCAAATCGAGCTCCCACTTGAGGACATCCGGGTCGGAAGGATACTTGTTGCCGATCTCAGTACCGGTAAAACCCGCGAGTGCCATCTCGCTGACCGTCTGGCGGAAATTGTTCTCCGCGCCCAGATCCGGCATGTCGTCGTTGCACCAGCCGATCGGCGCGATGCCGAGCGATATTTTGCCTTTGTCGAACATGGATTTCCCCTCCACGCACTCACTAATCACGCGGCGAAGCCACCACGCGCCGCCGTTAAGGCAATTATAGATTCGCGTTTCATTTCTGTCAACTTCTGCCGCTTAATATGCTCATTTTCAACCGATATTAGTGCAATTGTAGCGTTCATTGACAGGATGGCGGCGAAAGTGGTATACTTCACCAAATATGCTGAGTAAGTACACAGGAGGCCATCATGAAAAGCGCCCGGCTCGACGCCATGGAGCAGTACATTTTGCAACACGAGGAGGTGAGCATCCGGGAGTTGACGGAGCACTTCCGCGTGAGCATCAACACGCTCCGCCGTGATCTGGACGAGTTGGAGGCCAGGGGCCATGTCGCGAAAAAATACGGCGGCGCAACGGCCTCCACGCCGCCCTCTCTTACCCCTATGCCGCGGCGCTTTCAGATGAACGTACAGAAAAAAAGGTTGATCGGCGAACTCGCGGCGACCGTGATCCCGGACGGCGCAACGGTGTTCATCGATTCGGGTTCCACGACCTGCAACATCGTGCGATGCCTCGGACAAAAGCGCGATCTCACGCTCGTGACTCACTCGCTTGCCGCGCTCAACGAGGCGAGCCTTCTCGAGGAAGTCAACACTATATCCCTCGGCGGCATCTACAACGCATCTCTCGGCGCGTTTGTGGGCATCTCGGCGTTTGACACGATCAAGACGCTGTCGGTCAAAATCGCAGTCATGGCTGCGACGGGCGTTTCCATCAAACACGGCCTTTCCAATACCACCTACTTCGAGGCGGAAATCAAAAGGGCTGTCGCCGCGCAATGCGAGAAAATCGTGCTCATGGCCGATCATACGAAATTTGGAAAGGATGCCCTCATTGCCTATTGTCCGCTCGAACGCGTCTCCATCGTCGTGACAGACGTGGAGCCGACGAACGAATACAAAGCGTTTTTCAAAAGACACGGAATTCAGCTTCTCTACGCCGCAGGGAAATGAGGCGCACAAAAAAGCGGCCGCCCACATCTCCGGTTCGGAGTTGGGCGGCCTTTTCATTGGATTTTTATACGGATTCAGATTGGGTATTATACAGCGGTTTCGACCATCTGTTCCGCGAGACATTCCTGAAGCACTTCGCCGAGAATCGCGATTCCACGCTCGATCTTCTCATCGGTGGGCGTGGAGTAATTGAGGCGGAATGCGCTGGACTTCGCATCCGGATCAACGGTGAAGGCGGACCCAGGCACCACAGCAACACAGCGCTTCGCCGCGCGCACGCAGAAATCCATGGAATCCATGCCGTTCGGCAGTTCGCACCAGATGAACAACCCGCCCTCCGGCACCTGATAGGTACAGGCGGAAAGGTGCTGATCCATGCATGAGAGCATGAGGGCGGACTTGCGCGCGTAGATCTTCCGGATGAATTCGATGTGCGCATCGATGTCGTAATCCTCAAAATACTTCGCTAGGAGTACCTGTGCGTAGGTGTTGGAATGGACGTCCGACACCTGCTTTCCGAGCACGATCCGCCGCGCAATGGGCGATGCGGCGAGCGCGAAGCCGATGCGGATGCCCGCCGAGAAAATCTTTGAGAATGAACCGCAATACACCACGATGCCATCCTCGTCCATGGACTTCATGGTTGGGAGATCCTCGCCGCGGTAGCGCAATTCGCCATAAGGATTGTCTTCGATGATCACGACGCCCCGCGCCTTGCAAAGCGCGTATGCCGCACGCCGTTTTTCGAGGGACATGGTGATCCCGGTCGGGTTCTGGAAATTCGGGATGAGGTAGACGAGCTTGACATGCGGCGTCTCGTCAAGTGCCTTTTCCAGCCCGGAAATGGAGATGCCGTCCGGCTCACTGTCGACGCCCACGAGGTTTGCGCCATAGGAACGGAAGATATTGAGTGCGCCCATATAGCTGGGGTTTTCGCAGATGACCGCATCGCCTTCATTTAAAAAGGCGCGGCAGGTCAGCTCGACCGCCTGCTGGGAGCCGGAAGTAATGATCAGTTCCTCGCCGGGCTTGTCGATGCCGTAGCGATTTTTTAGCCATTCGACGATGTGCGCACGCAACGGCGGATAACCTTCCGTCATGCCGTACTGGAAGATGACGGGCGCCATACTCGAGAGTATTTCCGCCGAAATGGTCTGAATTTCCTCAATGGGAAACGATTCCACCGCGGGATTGCCGCCCGCGAGCATGATGCTCTCCTGAGAGGTAAACATCTTCATAATTTCGCGGATTGCCGAGGGCCTGAGGTTTCGCATCTTGCTCGAAAATTCATAATCCATGTATTTTTATACACCCCTTTTCGCACCTGATCCCGCGGTCTTTGGCGCGCGATTGTTCGTGTCACCTTTTGCGCCGCGATCCCGCATCATCTGATTGGCAATTATCATAATGTATGCGCAGGGTCTTGTCAACGGGATTAACGTGTTTTTTGCATTCCTTGCCCACCCGGTCCCTGCGCAGATTCTTAACGCCACCCCTTGCGTAAATTCTCGGAAAACCCTGTTGACAAACGTCCCGGCGCATGCATAATGAGAACATGAGAATTGCAAGACGGCGCGCTCGATTGTTCATTACGAACGGATCGATTCGCAATCTTAAGGGGATAAGGGGGATGAATTTGCAAGTATGAAGAAGCTCACCGTCATTATCAACCCCGGACGGTTCGACGACATCAAGCAATTGTTCGAGTCCTGCGCGGTGTACGGCATGATGATTACCAACATCATGGGCTACGGAAACCAAAAAGGGTTTCCCACGGTCTATCGGGGCGTCAAGACGCCGACGAACATCCTTCTCAAGACAAAGATCGAGACCGTCTGCGACGACGAAACGGCGGATGTGCTCGTCAAGCTCATCACCCAAAAGATGGCGACCGGCAATATCGGAGATGGGAAGATCTTTTTAGAGAAAATCCCGGACATTGTTCGGATTCGTACCTGTGAACGCGGCGAAGCTGCGTTATAAAAATACATGCTGGCAATGAGGACAGCGGCGGCCGCATCGTGGCGCCCGGCTGTCTTTTATTTTCAAAAAGCGAGGGATTGAATGAAGGTCGTCGTGATTCAGAGACGAACGCCGGGGAGCGTTCCCAGCTACGAACAACTCATGGAGCTTTGGGAAAAGGAATTTGAGGGTATGGGGCTTTTGGGCAACGTGTCATTTCACCGCAACTTTACCCCGGACACACTGGACGAGATCGTCGGAGACGCGGACGCGGTATTGGGCATGTGGATACAGGATGGAGCGATCAGCGAGGAATTTCTCGATCGGCATCCAAACCTCAGGTACATATCCACATTCGCACACGGATTCGGGCACTTCGACCGGGAAATGACCCGACGCCACAATCTCACGATCACAAACACCGTCTACGGGGACGTGACAATCGCCCAGTACGCCATGGCGCTGCTGCTCGACATCTGTCACGACGTGTCGGCGCACGACCGTTACTACAAGACGGACGGTTGGCAGAACGGAACACCGCCGACCTATAAGGCACTCACCCGTCAAATTGAACTTTATGAGAAGACATTCGGCGTCCTCGGACTCGGCGCAATCGGCCTTTGGACCGCACGCATGGCGGCAGGATTTGGGATGAAGGTCATCGCAACCAGCCGCACCAAAAAAATCGGCCCGCAATATGATTTTATCGAACAGGTTTCACAGGACGAACTCCTCGCGCGCAGCGACGTCATTTCCATCCACGTGCCCATGTCTCCCGAGAGCGCAAAGATGATCGATCGAAACGCCATCGCAAAGATGAAGGACGGCGTGATCCTCTTAAACACCGCGCGGGGCGGACTGATCGACGAAGAGGCGCTCATCGAGGCGCTTGAAAGCGGCAAGATCTACTTCGCCGGGCTGGATGTCCTGACCGGAGAGCCGCTGACCCAACGCAGTCCATTGATGGATGTTCCCAACACGCGCATTACGCCGCACATCGCATGGGCGCCCGCAGAGGCGCGTTACCGGGCGGTCCGGCTCGCCGCAGAAAACTTCCGGAACTGGATGGAGGGCCATCCCACGAGCGTTGTGAACTAAAGGGGGCTTTCCACTTGGAGCGAGCAGAGCGGATGGGCAAGGATCGGCTATTGCCCCTGATGGCCAGAATGGCACTTCCGGGACTTGTCAGCTCGATGACCACGTTTTTCTACACCGCGATCAATCGGAAATTGCTGGGTGATTTTTCCGGAACGGACGCGCTGGCCTCGGTGGGTGTCCTCATCCCCATCAACAACATCATTGCGGCACTCGCCCTGTTTATCACGGTCGGCGGTGCGGCACTGTTGGCACTCAACATGGGCAGGCGCGACTGGGAACGCGCGAACACGATCTTTTCCAATATCATCTGCCAGATCGTGCTAATGGGCGGCACGCTGACCATCCTGTTTCTGACCATGACAGGAACGCTGGTTCGGATGTGCGGCGCCTCCCCCGCCTCCGCCATGTATCCGCTTTCGGTGCGGTACCTGCGCATCCTTGCCATCGGGCAGATTCCAAACATGATGAATGTCGGACTCGCGTCGGCGATCCGCGCGGAGGGAAATGCGCGCTACGCGCTATTCTCAAACGTCATCGGGGCGGTATTGAACCTGATCATCGGTTACTGGCTGGTTGCGCGGCTGCAAATGGGCGTTCAGGGCGCGGCCATTGCGACGGTAAGCGGACAGACGGCGGGCGCACTGTTCAGCGGCGCATACTTCCTCAGGAAGTCCAGCGCGCTCAGATGGCGCGGACTCGTGGTCGTCCGGTTTTCGGAGATGCTGCTCATTTCAAAAAGCGGAGTCGCGCCTTCCATCTTTCAGGCACTCGGGTTTACGACCAACCTGATCGTCAACCGTTCGCTGAAGGCATACGCGGGAGAAGACGTCAACGTCGCCATTGCGGGCATGTCGCTCGTAATCATGATCGATCAGCTCATCGTCTTCCTCGGCGCCGGCATCAATCAGGCCGCGTCGCCCATCATCGGCTTTAACTACGGGGGCCGACAATACGCCCGCGTCAAGACCGCTTCATTTATCTCGCAGATCATCACGTTCGGACTCGCGCTGAGCGTGTACCTGCCCGCCATGATCGCACCCCAGTTCGTACTCCCGCTGTTTGGCGGATCGGAAAAGGAGCTCATTGCGTTCGGATCGATGGCGATGCGCGCGGCAAAGCCCCTTCTCCTGTTTGTCGGGTTTCAGATGCTCGTTTCGATGTACTTCTCGGCAATCGGACGACCGGACATTGCGACATTGGTTTCGCTTCTGCGAAACGGCATCTTCCTCATCCCGGCGCTGCTCGTTTTGCCCCATTATTATGGGCTTATGGGCGTACTGTACGCGAACCCAGTCTCTGACGGCCTGTCGCTCATCGCGGTGAGCGCGCTGTACATCCGCGAAATGAAACGGCTTGGCAGTCTGGCGGACGGGGAGCCCGTTTCACGCAGGGCTTTCAGCCTCCGGGCAAGCAGGCTCGAAACCATCAAATAAGAAAAGCAAAAAAAATCCTTCAGCAATGGCGCTGAGCCCGAAAGGGTTCGGCGCCTTTGCGTAGAGCGACGGGAGGGAATCGCGGATGCTCAAGTACATCATCAGGCGAATTTTGATCGGCCTTGTCACGATGTTCGTCTTGATCGCGGTCACGTTCTTCCTCGTCCGGTTGATGCCGGGCAGCCCCTTTGAGGCGGAGAACGTATCAAAGACCATGATCCAGAAGCTGGAAAAGGAATACGGGCTGGATCAACCGCTGTTCAACCAGTTTGTCAATTATATCGACAAGGTTCTGCACGGAGACTTGGGCATTTCCTATAAAAAAAGCGTGTCGGTTTCCAAGCTGATCGCGCGCGATATGCCCGCGACGATGCAGATTGGCATGATTGCCTTTGCGTTGGCGGCAATCCTGGGCATTTTACTTGGCATTTGGCAGGCAAACACGAAGAGCGGCTTCGTCCGAACGATGCTCCTATCCTACACCACGCTCGGCGTCAGCCTCCCGGGATTTATCGTGGCACTGATGCTGATTCTCGTCTTCGGCATCTGGCTGCAGGCTGTTCCGATCGTCGGGCTCACGTCGCCCAAGCATTACATCCTCCCGGTGCTTGCGCAGATGTTCGGTCCGGTGGCGACGATTTCCCGGTTGGTCAAGAGCACGTACTCCGAGGCCATGCAGATGGATTACGTCATTCTTGCCCGCGCAAAGGGGTTGACAAAATCGACTGTGATGGTTCGTCACATTCTGAAAAACGCCATGCTGCCCGTCATCACCTACTTCGGCCCCTCGATCGCGTTTCTCCTGACCGGATCGTTCGTGGTCGAGAGCCTGTTCTCCATCCCGGGCGTGGGGCGTGAATTCGTCAACGCCATTTCGAACCGCGATTACACGCTGGTGCTCGGACTTTCGATCTTTATCGGCGGCGTCATCATCGTTGCGAACCTGGCGGTCGACATCATTTGCTCGATCGTTGATCCGCGAATCCGGTTTACCGACTAATGGAGGTGCGCTATGGACATCACAAAGGCCGTTCCCGGCATCCGCAAGGCGAATCTGGCGTCCGCGACGACGGTCGCCGTGTCCCCCATACCCGCCCGCACCGTGCGCGACTGGTTCTCGCCCATCGACCCGTCTGAACAGAACAGCGAGTTCATCGCCATGGAGTCCCATTCCTTCCTCTATGAGGCGTGGGGCAGGCTCCGCAGAAACAAGGGCGCCATGTTCGGGCTTACGGTGATGACGCTGTTTATCCTGTTGGCGATCTTCGGCCCCGTGGTCTCCCCCTACACGTATGACCACCAGGATTCCAGCATCATCAACGCCACGCCGACATTCCAACACCTCCTGGGCACGGACAAATTCGGGCGCGACATCTTCACCCGCCTATGCTACGGAGCGCGGATCAGCCTCTTTGTCGGATTCGTGAGTGCACTGATTAACCTTGTGATCGGCGTCATCTACGGCGGCATCTCGGGCTATGCGGGCGGCAAGGCGGACATGGTGATGATGCGCATCGTCGATATCATCTACGCGGTTCCATCGATGCTCTACGTCATTCTGATCATGATGGCGCTGGGCGCGAATACGCGCAGCATCCTGATTGGCCTGTGTATTCCCGGCTGGATCGGCATGTCGCGCCAGGTGCGCGGGCAGATCATCTCGCTCAAGGAGCAGGAATTCTCCACGGCCGCGAAGGTTCTGGGCGCGTCGAACGCGCGCATCCTCTTCAAGCACCTGGTCATCAACGCCATCGGGCCGATCATCGTGCAGCTCACGTTCCTGGTTCCGCAGGCGATCTTCATGGAAGCATTTCTGAGCTTCGTGGGCGTCGGCATCTCCGCGCCGATGGCGAGCTGGGGTTCCATGGCGCAGGATGCGCGGCAGGTCATATTGCTCTATCCGAATCAGATGATCTGGCCGACGCTGGCGATTTCGCTCACCATCTTCTCGCTCAACTTCCTCGGCGAGGGCATCGGCGACGCGCTCAACCCGAAGAAAAAATAGGAGGCTGTGCATGGCGCTTCTTGAAATTCGCAATCTTACGACGCAGTTCAGAACCAAAAACGGCACCGTCAATGCGCTGCGCGACGTGTCCTACACCGTGGAATCCGGTCAGGTGTTCGGCGTGGTGGGCGAGTCCGGCTCCGGAAAGAGCGTGGGCATGCTGACGCTCATGGGCCTTCTGGCCGAGAACAGCATGATCCCGCAGGGAACGATCACCTTCGAGGGCAAGGACATCTCCCCCGCAAACCTCGACACCCGAAAAAAGAAGGAAGAGTACGAGGCAAAGATGCGTGCCATCCGGGGAAACGACATCTCGATGATCTTTCAGGATCCGATGACGTTTTTAAACCCCATTCTCAAAATCGGCACGCAAATGACCGAAGGCATCCTCTCCCACGAAAAGATTACCAAGCGCGCGGCGCGCGCGCGGGCAATCGCGCTGATGGAGCAGGTCGGCATTCCCGCACCGGAAAAGCGGCTCGACCAGTATCCGTTTGAATTTTCGGGTGGCATGCGCCAGCGGATCATCATCGCCATCGCGCTCGCCTGTCATCCAAAACTCATCATCGCAGACGAACCGACGACCGCGCTCGACGTGACGGTACAGGCGCAGATCCTCGAACTCATCAAGGGGATCACCCGGGAAACCGGCGCGGCGGTCATCATGATCACGCACGATTTGGGCGTCGTTGCGACCCTGTGTGACCGGATCGCCATCATGTATGCGGGCGAGATCGTCGAAGAGGGCACCACCGACGAAATCTTCTATCAGCCGCACCATCCCTACACGCTGGGGCTTCTGGGTAGCATCCACAATTCCGAAAAGGACGAGGACGAACCGCTCGTGCCCATTCCCGGCACGCCGCCGGATCTGACGAAGCTGCCGCCGGGCTGCGCGTTTACCGCCAGGTGCCCCAAAGCCATGAACATCTGTAAGCTTCAACATCCGCCCCAGAGTGTGATCTCCCCCGGCCACCGCGTCTCCTGCTGGCTCCACCGGATGGACGAAGCGCTCATCGAACTGCCGGTTCTTGCAAGGGAGGGAAATCTATGACGCCGCTGATCGAAGCAAAGGGCCTTTCCAAGTATTTCACCGTCAAGCGCGGCCTGAAATCCACACAGGTCGTCAAAGCGGTCGACAACGTCTCCTTTGAGATCGGTCGCGGGGAGACATTGGGATTGGTCGGCGAATCCGGCTGCGGAAAATCCAGCCTCGGGCGCACGCTCATGCGCGTCTACGAGCCAACCAGCGGCACGATTTCCTACGACGGGCGCGACATGTCGCACATCTCATCGAGAAAGCTCCTCCCGTTCCGCCGCAAAATGCAGATGATCTTTCAGGATCCCTATGCTTCCCTGAACCCCCGCTTCACAGTCGGCGAGATCATCGGCGAGGGCATGCTCATCCACAAGACCGCGACCGCCAGGGAGCGCGATCGGCGCGTGCAGGAACTCCTGGAAACGGTCGGCCTCAAACCCGACCACATCCGGCGCTATCCCCATGAATTTTCCGGCGGACAGCGCCAGCGCATCTGCATCGCCCGCACATTGGCGCTCAGCCCCGAATTCATCGTCTGCGACGAGCCGATTTCGGCGCTCGACGTATCGATACAGGCGCAGGTCATCAACCTCCTCGAGCGCATCCAGAAGGAGCGCGGAATCAGCTATCTGTTCATCGCCCATGATCTCGGAATGGTGAAACACATCTCCCACCGGATCGGCGTGATGTATCTCGGGCGCATGGTGGAAACGGGCCCCGCGAACGACATCTATCGGCGCTCATACCATCCCTACACGCGCGCGCTCCTCTCTGCGGAGCCCGTGCCCGACCCGCGCACGGCGCGCACAAAAAAGCGGATTCTCCTCGAGGGCGAAATCCCGAGTCCGCTCAATCCACCCAAGGGCTGTCCCTTTGAAAAGCGATGCCGGTATGCGATGGAGGAATGCGCCGTCGCGATGCCGACCAGCTACGAATTCGAGGACAGAAAGGTTGCTTGCTTCTTGTACTCACCGCGGCGGCTGAAGCAGCGGGGTACGATGAGCATAGATACTCTGGCGGCGAAGGGAGGGATGTCGGGTTGACGGACATGTGCAAAACCCGACGGAACCATACCGACACCGGAACCCCAACGAAGAATCAGGAGGGTATAATTATGAAAAATTTCCGGCGTATTCTGACTCTGGTGCTGGCGCTCGCGATGACGGTTGGTATTTTCAGCATCGCGTCCGCAGACGAGGCCAAAAAATCCATCGTCATTGCGATCGCGGCGGAATCCGGCACGCTCGATCCCGCGGGCATCTCCTCGACGCACTATTGGAACTATTCCTCGCTCGCGCTCGCGCCGTTGGTCGAACTCGCGCCTGACGGCAGCTACGACTTCATCACCGCCGAAAGCTGCGACACCAACGAGGACATGTCGGAATTCACCTTCCATCTGCGCCCCGAGGCGAAGTGGTCGGACGGCTCCGACTGCACGAGCTATGACTACCTGAACACCATCACCCGCGCGCTCGACCCCGCGTGCGGCTCCGGCTACTCCGACATGCTCTTTGTCATCAAGGGCGCGAAGGACATCTATGACGGCACCGCAGACATGTCGGCTCTGGGCGTCACGACGCCGGATGAGAAGACCATCGTCTTCTCCCTGACCGCGCCCTGTCCCTATTTCCTCGACCTCTTCTCCCTGCCGGTCTATATGCCCTCGAACGTCAATTATGCCACCGAGACCAATGGCGATTGGTGCTTCGATCCGGCGACCAGCCTCTCCAACAGCGCCTTCTATATGAAGGAATACGTTCCCGAGCAATACATCCTACTCGAAAAGAACCCCTATTACTGCCAGGCAGACCGCATCTCCCTCGACGAGATCAAGCTTCTTTGCATCGCGGACACCCAGTCCACCATCTACGCCTATAAGACGGGCGAGGTCGACTACGCGAGCGCGGATTACACGGTTCTCGGCGATTATGAGGGCAAGGACGATCTCAAGATGCTTCCGTCCATCACCACCTGGTACACGCTTCTCAACTGGGATGTCGCGCCGCTTGACGACGTGCGCGTGCGCGAGGCGCTGACCATCGGCGTCAACCGCGCCGCCATCTGCGCATCCGCCGGTTCCGATACCGAGCCCACGACCTTCTTTGTCGCAAAGTATCTGGTTTCCAAGGCGACCGGCAAGTACTGGGGCGACGAGGTCGATCCGCTTTTTGAGGAAAATGTCGCCCGCGCGCAGGAACTGCTTGCGGAGGCCGGCTACCCGAACGGCGAGGGGTTCCCGGAATTGACATTCAAATACCCCAACCTTGAGATCGAGGCATCCATCGCCCAGTCCCTGCAGGCGCAGTGGAAGGAAAACCTCGGCATCACCGTCAATCTGGAGGCGCAGGAATATCAGGTCAACATTTCCGACCGCCGCAACCGCGACTTTGACATCTGCCGCATGCGCTGGACGGCTGACTTCGCCGATCCGACCACATACCTCTCCATGTACATGGATGACGCGGCCTACAACGACAACAACACCGCCTCCGCCAAGTACAACGAGCTGATGGCGCAGGCGAACGTCGAGACCGACATGGCGACCCGCTTCCAGCTTCTGCATGACGCCGAGCACGCGCTCATCGGCGAGGACTTCGCCTTCATCCCAATTCTCGCCAAACAGAACATCACCCTCATCAATCCGAAGATCTCGAACTTTGTCGTCGATCCGAGCCGCAACGGCTACCGCTGGAAGTACATGGACATCGCGGTAGACTAAGAAATCGCGCCGCGCGCAGGGGGTTCACGCCCTTTGCGTGCGGCCCGAAAGGAGCATTTGTATGGATTATGCGTTTCTGATGAAGCCTGCCCTGCGGGAAATGCCGGCATATCGAGGCTTTCTGAGCGTCAAGGACGTGATGGAGAAATTCAGCCTCGACTCGGTCATCCGCATGGCGGCGAACGAGAACCAGTTCGGCCCTTCGCCCGTGGCGATGGAGGCGGCGCGCGAAGCAATGCCCAGCGTCTACCTCTATCCAGACCGCGCACCCGCACTCGTCGAGGCGATCTGCGAGAAATATGGGCCCAAGCCGGAGAACGTCGTCCTGAGCGGCGGCGCGACGGGCGTCATCAACCTCATCGGAGACGTATTTGTCGATTCCGGCGAGGAGATCGTCATGAGCTCTATCCCCTACCATCAGTATCCACTGATGGCAAAGCGTTTGGGCGCGACGGCAGTCGCTGTTCCGGTAAAAACTGATTTGAGCCAGGATCTCGAAGGTATGCTTGGCGCGATCACCGAAAAGACGAAGCTCATCATGATCTGCAATCCCGGTAACCCCACGAGCATCGCGGAAAATTCCGAGGCGCTTGAGGCGTTCATCCGGCGCGTTCCGGAGCGCGTGCTCGTCATGATCGACGAGGCATACCTCGACTTCGTGGACGATCCGCTCAAGAGCCGTTCCATGATACCGCTGGTTCAGGAAATCCCGAACCTCATCGTGGTGCGCACTTTTTCCAAACTCTACGGGATGGCAGGTATGCGCGTGGGCTTCATGGTTGCAAATCCCGACATCGTATCCTGCATCAACCGCGGTGCGACGGTTGGGAACGTCTCACAGCTCAGCCTCGTCGCGGCAACCGCAGCGCTTCGGGATTCCGCACACGAAAAGCTCGTGTTCGAGGGCGTGCGCGAAGGGCGCAAATACCTCACGGATGTGCTCGAATCCTGCGGTTTTCACGTGTTCCCCTCCGGCACAAATTTCCTCTATTTCGACACGGGGCTAGACGTGGACGGCATGATGACGGAACTTCTCAAGCGCGGCATTATCATCCGCAACTTCGCCTACAACCGCGTGAGCATCGGAACGCCCGAACAGAATGAGCGCTTTGCGCGCGCCATCACAGAGATCGTGCATTCCGGCGTGCTCACGCCGCGGGCTGAAATGGCGGTGGCAAACGCATGATGAAGCTCGAAATCGTGATCCGGCCCGAAAAGCTGGACGCGCTCAAGCAGGTGTTCAACGATCACAAGGTGACCGGCATGATGATCACCAACATCATGGGTTATGGAAACCAAAAGGGTTATAAGCAGCAGTACCGCGGCAGCGAGTACAACGTGAACCTTTTGCCGAAGGTGAAGGTCGAGACTGTCGTTTCGGATAAAAAGGTGGAAAAACTGATCGAATCGATCTGCGGACAGATCAAGACGGGCGAATTCGGCGACGGAAAAATATTCCTTCTTCCCGTCGACGATGCGGTGCGCATCCGTACCGGCGAGCGCGGCGAAAACGCGCTCTAACGCTTTACCCGCTGCGGGTGCCGAACATTTGCACCCGAATCATTCCTGAAAGGGAGGGCAACTATGACCACTTTCATCGCCGTGTTTGCCGCGCTCATGGTCTTCTTCATGCAGGCTGGGTTTATGATGGCCGAGTCCGGCTTCACCCGCGCGAAAAACGCAAGCGGCATCATCGAAAAGACGCTGATGGGCCTCGTGCTGTCCGCACTCGCATACTACTTCGTAGGGCATTCCCTGATGTACGCGGGCGGAGATTCGGTCTTCGGCCTGATCCGCTTCGGCGCGGAAGGCGCCGTGCCCGCCGCATTTGCCGGAATCGGTACGGACGCGTTCGGGCTTCTCGCAATGGCGCTATGCGCCATGTCCGTCGCGATGGTTTCCGGTGCAATGGCGGAGCGCACGAAGTTTTTTTCATACATCATCTACGCGTTTTTCGTCGCGCTCGCCGTGTACCCGGTTGCGGGCCATTGGATGTGGGCGGACGGAGGCTGGCTCAAGGAAATGGGTTTTCACGATTTGGGCGGCGCGGCGGCCGTCAATCTGGTCGGCGGTTGGTGCGCGCTGATCGGAGCGGCAATGGTTGGTCCTCGCATCGGCAAATACAGAACCGACGGCAGCGTGAACGCGCTTCCCGGCCATAGCCTGCCCCTCGGCGCGCTGGGTGTCATGATCATGTGGATTGCGTGGCTCGCACTGAATGCCGGTATGTCCATTGGCACAAAGGCCTCCATGAGCGGCATCATGATCAACACCGTGCTCGCATCTTCCTCTTCCGCCATTGCCGCGATGCTCGTGACCCGGCTGCGCTACGGAAAGCCCGACATTCCCCTCACCCTGAATGGCGTGCTCGCGGGACTCGTCGCAATCACAGCGGGCGCTGACGTCGTAGAACCCGGCAGTGCGGCGCTCATCGGCCTCATCGCTGGTGTGGCGTTCGTGTTCCTCTCTGAGTTCGTAGAGCGCGTCCTGAAAGTGGACGACCCGCTCGGCGCGAGCAGCGTCCATCTGGGCTGCGGCGCCCTGGGCACGATCCTCACAGGATTTTTCGCGACAAACGCGGCGCTTGACGAGATGGCGATCACGCGCGCGATGCTGGTTGGCGTACAGGCGCTCGGTGTCGTCGCGGTCAGCGCGTTCGCAGGACTCGCGGCGTTTGTCATCCTGTTTGTCATCAAAAAGACGATCGGACTGCGCGTCGAAAAGCAGAAGGAAGAAATGGGCCTCGACATCACCGAACATGGCATCAACGCCTACGCCGATTTCATCACCAAACCATAAATTGACAAGGAGCACCTCGCCGCGCGCGGGGTACTCTTTTTTTGCCCCAAAAGGCGATCAGACATGAAAAAGGAGGGGCATTTGCCCCTCCCGACAGGTGTACGGCTTTATTTGCCGCTCATCTGCCGCTCCTGTGCCTCGATCATCTTCTTGACCATCGTTCCGCCGATATAGCCGGCGTTCTTGGAGGTGATATCACCGTTGTAGCCGTTGTTCAGGGTGATGCCGAGTTCGTTGGCGACCTCATGCTTCATCTTGGACATCGCCTGCTTCGCCTCAGGCACATTGACCTTGTTATAAGAGCTATTCGAAGCCATCGTTTTTTTCCTCCCTAACCCTGTTGTCAATTTGGATTCCGGTTACATTCCGGAGCCGCTGGTGCGACGCTCGTAGTCCTCGATCATGCGCTTCACCATTTCGCCGCCCACGTGCCCATTTTCCTTGGCCGTGAGATTGCCGTTGTAGCCCTTTGTCAGATTGACGCCGAGCGACTGCGCGACCTCGAACTTCATGTTGTCGAGTGCCTGCTTGCTCTCGGGCACCGCCTTGCCGGACTTGCTCATTCCGTTTCACCTCCCGCTCAAGTCTGACGATATTTTGACCGAGCGGGCGTTTTTTAGACTGGCAATTCTATGCTGTGTACAGTTGGTAATTTTTCAGATCAATTCATTGCGACATCTGAAAGCCTGTCGCGGAATGTATTTTCCGCAAGACGGATGACCGCCTTTGCGATTGGCTCGTCAGGGTTTTTGACGATATTGCGCGCCTCGTCGTGCGTGATTTTAAGAAGAGCAGTATCGCCCGCAAGTGCGGAAAGCCCGGCGTCCACCGCGCCCGACTGCCGATATCCGAACATCTCGCCCGGGCCGCGCAGCTCCATATCCTTTTCAGCGATTTTGAAGCCATCGCCCGTCTGCGTCAGAAGGCGAAGCCGTTCATTCGGCTCAGCCATAAGGAAGCACCACGATTCATGTGCACCGCGTCCCACGCGCCCACGCAGCTGATGAAGCTGTGCCAGCCCGAACCGCTCCGCATTTTCAATTACCATGACTGTGGCATTCGGAACATTCACGCCCACCTCGATGACGGTCGTCGAAACCAAAACGTCAATTTCGCCCGCGCGGAACGCCTCGAGGGCGGCGTCCTTTTCCTGATTTTTCTGCTTCCCGTGCGCCAGCGCAATCCGCAATCCCTTTAATTGCTTTTTCTGGAGCGTCTCATATACCGTCTCCGCGCTCACGGCGTCCACCGCTTCCGAATCCTCCACCAGCGGGCAAACAACGTAAACCTGTCTGCCTTTCGCCACCTCTGCGCGCAAAAATCCGTACATATCATGCCGTTTCTCCTCCGGCACGATGTGCGTGCGAACCGGCGTGCGCCCCGGCGGAAGCTCGTCCACGATTGAGATGTCGAGATCTCCATATAATATGAGCGACAGCGTGCGTGGAATCGGCGTCGCAGACATGACCAACACGTCTGGTGCGCCGCCCTTTTCCGATAATAGCGTCCTCTGCCGCACGCCAAAGCGGTGCTGTTCGTCGGTGATGACGAGTCCAAGTTTTTCGTATTCCACCGTCTCCGTGATAAGCGCATGCGTGCCGATGACGACGCGCCATTCCCCGCTTTTGATTTTTTCGTGCGCTTCACGGTGCGTCTTCGCGGTCATGGAACCCGTCAAGAGGCCAACCGATACGTTCATTTCACCGAATAATTGCGACGCAGCCTCAAAATGCTGCTGCGCAAGCACCTCGGTTGGCGCCATGAGTGCCGCCTGAAAGCCGCTTTTGACCGCGAGCGACATCGCGCCGAACGCGATCGCCGTCTTTCCGCATCCAACGTCTCCCTGCACAAGCCGCGCCATCGCACGCGTACTTCGCATGTCACCGGCAATTTCGACCAGGACGCGCTTTTGCGCATTGGTCGGCGGAAAAGAGAGCCTGCGCCAATAGTCTTCGACATCCGCGTCCGAAAAATCCATGGCAGTCCCTGCGCGCACGCCGGAACGAAACAGCGAAAGTGCCACCTGATACAGGAGCAGTTCTTCAAACGCGATTCGCCTGCGTGCTGCCGCAAGTGCTTCCTGCGAGTCCGGAAAATGCGCGTTTCGTATGGCGAAGTTGCGCTCACACAGCCCATATTTTTGCCGAATCGATTGCGGCATCTCGTCCGGCCATTGTCCTTCCGAAACCTTCAATGCCGTCTCCACGAGCTGCCGAAACGCCTTCTGCGGGATGCCGGGCACGCTTTTATAAACGGGAATGATTCCCTCGTCCGATTCGATGGCCGGCGAAACCATTTGCGGATAACCCTTGCGCAACTCAACCCGCCCGAAGAGCACGAGTTCGCGTCCGCGCGGCATCTGATCCTTAAGCCAGGGCTGATTGTACCACACGACCTGAATAGTCTCCGTGTCGTCTGTGACATATACGGTCGCAATGGTCAGCTTTTTTAAGCGGCGTACCGTCACATCGCCCACAACCCGCACACGGCACGCGAACGGTTCGCCTGCCCGCACGTCGGAAAGGGGCGTCGTGTGCGTCATATCGCGGTATTCGCGCGGCAGATACAGCACGAGGTCGCGCACGCCGGAAAGCCCCGCATCGCGGAGCGCCTTCATCCGTGCGGGTCCAATCCCGCGCACATGCGTGAGTGGTATGTCCATCTCTTCTCCTTAAAAAGAATCGCGGAGCGAGCTCGTCGGCCCGACCCCGCGCGAAAAAGCGGTTTTATACTAATGGAGAATAATAATCCGTCCAAAGCAGCGAGAGGTTTTTTCGTCCGGCGAGGTTGGTTTGCCGCAGTACGCCGCGGCAAACCAAGTCGCTTCACGACCGCGCCGACTGCGTTCGGCGCGCCTTGGAGCTGGAGCGAAACATAGCAGCGCTACGGTGAATTTGCCGCATGAAATGCGTCAAATTCAGTCCCATAGGGACCAGCTTCGCCCTTGGGCGAAGCTGCCGTGTTGAGCGGAGGGCAACAACGCTGGGCGGAAAAAGATCCGCTGCGACGACGAATTATTATTTGGAATTCGTATTATTCGACTGCGATCAAATAATAGTAGAGCGGTTGTCCGCCATCTTGCAGCCCTACATCGCAATCTGGATATGCCTCGGTCAGCTCATCCGCGAGCACCTGCGCATCCTCCTCGGATACGTCGCTTCCGGAATAAATGGTGATGAGTGCGGAATCATCGGTCACCATGGATTGTGCAATTTCGAGCGCGACTGCCTTGATGTCGCTTCCGAGGAGCACAAGCTTGTTGTCAACCAGACCCATGATGTCGCCCGCGTGAATCTCTTTGTCATCAAACGTCGTGTCGCGCACGGCGTATGTGATGGAACCAGTATGAACGCCTTCGGCGGCCGCACGCATCGCCTCCTCGTTTTCCTCTACGCCCACATCCGGGTTGAAGGCCAGCGCGGCAGAGATGCCCATGGGTACGGACTTGGTCGGCAAGACGACGACGTTTTTTTCGGTCAGTTCAGCGGCCTGCTGCGCCGCAAGAATTATATTGGTATTGTTCGGGAAAACAAATACATTTTTCGCCCGCGTCGATTCAATGGCCTCGTACAGGTCCTCGATGCTCGGGTTCATGGTCTGCCCGCCGTCGACTATCTGGTCGATGGACAGCTCCTGCAGGATTTCGGTCAGTCCGTCGCCAAGCGCTACGGCAACAAAGCCGTATTCCTTTTCTTCCGGCACTTCCTCCAAGGCGGCGTTTGCATCGGCAATCGCCTGATTCTTGGCGGCGCGTTCGCGGGCCTCTTCGCGCATATTGTCGATTTTAATGGCGTCAAGTTCGCCCAGTTCCAGCGCCATCTGGACCGCCTTGCCGGGATCGTCGGTGTGTACGTGAACCTTTACGACCGCCAAATCGGAGATCACCAGCACGCAATCGCCAATTCGTTCGAGCCGCTTTCTGAGCCGCACGACCTCGGATTCCCGCATGTCGGGCCGGGGATGCGCCACGATAAATTCCGTACAATAGCCAAATGTAATTTCACCAAGCGCCGCGTGGTCGTCCACAAACTCGCCGGGCATCAGCTGGCCCGCAATGGGCTCCTCGCCCAATTCGACCGCCTCGCCGGTTAAGGCGGCATACATGCCGCGGAAAATGACCATGAGACCCATGCCGCCGGAATCAACGACGCCAGCCTGCTTTAACACGGGGAGCATGTCCGGCGTCTTTTTCAAGATGTCGTCGCCCGCGGTAAGCACGGTTTGAAACAGATCGTCAATCGACTTGGCTTCGCGGCTTGCGCGCTCAACCTGCTCCGCCACGACGCGGATTACGGTCAATATCGTCCCTTCCTTGGGCTTCATCATGGCCTTATAAGCCGTGTCGCTGCCCAGACGCAGCATTTTCGTAAACAGCGCCGGGTCAATCTCCTCCGCCCCATCCAGCGCGCTTGCGAAGCCGCGCAGAATCTGACTGAGGATGACGCCGGAATTTCCGCGCGCACCCTTCAGCGCGCCGCGCGCCACGGCGCTCGCGAGCGCCGAGACAGACGACGCCTGTACGGCGTTCATTTCCTTAACGGCTGCGCTGATCGTCTGTGTCATGTTTGTGCCCGTGTCCCCGTCCGGAACGGGGAACACGTTCAATGCATCGACGGTTTCCCGATTCTGACCGAGAAGTGCGGCGCCCGAGTTGAACATCTCGCGCAGCGCAATCGAATCTATGTTAATCCTTGCCATATCGGATTCCTCCATTAGAAAATTCAGCGGCGTGCGTCAAACGCGAATGTCCTCCACGCAGACGTTCACGCGGCCGACCGGAACCCCGGCAAGCCGTTCCACCTTGTATTTAACCGTTTCGATGATGGATGCAGCGACGGCGCTGATGGAAATGCCATATTCGACGATGATGTAAAGGTCAATGTCGACCTTATCCCCGTTGGCCTTGACGCGCACGCCGCGACCGAGGTTCTCACGCCCCATCATCTGAACAATGCCATCGGTTGATCGTTTGGACGCCATGCCGACGATTCCGTAGCAATCGAGAGCCGCATAGCCCGCCACGCGAACGACAACGTCGTCATCCACCGTTACAAGTCCCAGCTCCGTCTGAAATTTGAATTCCATATCAAAACCTCCTTATGAGGATTCAAAAAAGCATACCTCTCCATAAATCAGTATACCGTTTTTTAAATGCCGATGCAAGTCAGGGACCCTCTTTTAACAATATGCGCGCATTTCGCGAACTTTTACATGGCGTAAGGCTTGAATTTAGGCGGATAAGATGGTATAATTCTAATGTTTTGATATGAGTTGCTCTTTAAAGGAGGTGCGATACAGCAATGGGCAAGTTTTGTGAGGTATGCGGCAAGGGCGTGGTCTACGGAAACAACGTCAGCCACTCCGTGCGCAGGACCAGCCGGACATGGGCTCCCAATACGCAGAAGGTCCGCGTGATGGTCAAGGGCGTCCCCACCCGCATGACGGTTTGCACACGGTGCCTGCGCAGCAACAAGGTGGAACGCGCGCTGTAAATCAGCACCCCACCCTGTACAAACGCAAAAATGCCGACAACGAATGGGCATAGGGAATCCCTTTGCCGTTGCGTTGTCGGTCTTTTTTGCGTTCTTTGGGATCACGCACCCCTGAACACGCACGCACCGACGCGCAGGATTGCGTCAGGTACATACAAAACTCATTGGCACCGTTGCGTCGATCATTCCGCGGTGATTCTGACGAATGATCCATTCGTCAGAATCCGTCCCATCGGAACGCCCGTAGGCTGGGTTTTCCTTGGCACAAGATGGCGGATATCCATCCGCCGCGCACATAAGTATGCGAGGTGTGCTCCTAGCAAAAACGCCAGAAAACGAACCCGCCAAGGATCATCACGACGCAGATGATGCCGGCCCAGGCCCAGTATGGAACAATCAGCATCATCAAAAGCAGACCCGCGAGCATCAGCAGAATGCCCGCGAACTTTCCCTTGGGACCGCAGCAACGCGCCACGCGCACTCTGGCCATGAAAATCGCCTCCCTGTAGCAGAGTATGCTGCGGGAGGCGAAATTGTCACCTTTTTTGGCACAACAACGCGCAAAGCATGCACATGCCGACGAGATGAATTTGCATCGGGGTTTGCAGAATGCGCCATGCGCGGCAAGCGTACCGATCGTGACCCTCATTGCCTCTGCAGAGATCTGCATCGAATGCAATCCATCATCACCAACGGGCTGTTTCACGATGGAAACAGCCCGCTTTCAGGGAATCACCAGAAAACTTCCTGAAAGATCCTAATGTAGTCAAGCATCTGCTGATAAGACACCTGCGGCGGAATCCTGTGATCGGGAATTGGAATGTATCCGCCTTTGTCGGCTTCAAACTTGAGTTCCGTCAGATGCGCGCGCAGAGCCTCCGGCGACGCATAAATGAGGTTCTTATTCACGCCGCCGAGCATTCGGAGCTGATCGCCAAATTTCTGCCTGAACTTCGCGGGTCCGGCTTTCCATGTTCCGACCTCGACGGGGAACATGATGTCAAATCCCGATTCTAACCAGCAGGGGACGAGCGGGTCGACCATGCCGTCGGAGTCGATCAACGCAAGCGGGACCCCGTTTTCCTTGTAAAAGCTGATCAGCTTCCGATAATACCGATCGAAAATCCCGCGGTAGGTCTTGGGCGAAAACAGCGGACCGGAGGAGCCGCAGCAATCCTCAAAGAAGTATACAAAGTCGAAATGTGTGATCTTGAGCACCGGCTTCATGAGCGTCATGAAATGATCCGTAAGTGTAGAAACCATTTCCTCGAGAAGCTCCGGGTCGTCATACATCAAGTACGATACATTCTCCACACCCATGTAGTCACGAATCCATCCGTAGAAGCTGCCGCCCATAAAACCGGTCACGACATCTTTGGCATTTCTGGCCTCGGCAATCGCGCACATTTCATCCGGATACCTTCCGGGCATTGACGGATCAAGGTATCGTTTAAACCTGTTCCACGATTCGCGCGTCGGCTCGAGCGGAAACTCGATGGTGTGAGCAATCGAGGAGCCGTCCGTGCGCACCATCTCTACCTTGCCGATGGCGTTTCGGACAATGTCGTGATCTGGATGCCTCTCCAGCAGAGCCGGTTCTACGTCGCCGATCGCTCCCATTCGGACAAGACCATGCACGTTCCATAGTCCGTCCTCCCAATCGGGGTCCATGCCCGGAAGCTGCGGTCCCTGATCGGCGTTCAGATCTGCCTCTCCTTTGAACCCCTCCCGCAGCCACCGTGCCTTCGTCTCGGTCCACGAGCCGAAAAAGTACAGCGGCATGCGGTCAATGGGTTCAAACGAGAACAACTTTTGAAATCGTTCCCTGTGTGTCATGCGTCAGTCTCCAAAGTAGAACAGTTCTCCGTTGAATGTCAAACCGATCCCCCAGGTGCCGTTGATGATGTCAACGTTCATGAGCTTTTGATTGGCAATGATCGGCTGCTTGATGCTGCTCATATAGCGAATTGCCCATACATTGTCGTGCCAGTTCTGAATGTAGGCGTCGTACGTGGCGAGCGCCTTGCTCGGCGGCAGGGAACCCATGGAGTCTGTGATGGTGAAGAGCTCCTTGATGTCCTCGGGAGGTTCGATGCCCTTGGCGCCCTTGGTCTCCCACCAATCCCAATAGAACTGGGCGATCTCCATGTTCTGCCACTTGCCCTGATTGTACCAGATGACCTCGGACCACATGACGGTGGCCTGCACTTCGTTGGCGCCATCGCGCTGGTCGTACAGCGAGATGTCCATCATCTTTGTGTTGACCTTGATGCCGATGTCCTCCATGAACGCGGTAAACAGCTCCGCTACCATCTTCATGTCGGGTGTACGGTCGACGAAGTCGAGGTTGATTGCAAACGGAGTTCCGTCCGGACAGGTTCGATAACCATCATCGCCATAAGCCATGCCCATTTCGTCGAGCAGCGCCTCTGCCTTGTCCGGGCTGTATTCGCTGTCGATCATTGTGGATGGCTCAGCGAAGCCAGAGTAGATAGCGTCGATGACTTCGTCGCGGCTGAAGGCGTAATTGATCGCCTGACGGAAGCGCACGTCCTGAACCACTGCGCGCCAGGTGTCGTCCGGATAGCCGAGGTTGATGTAGATATCGGTCGGGGTTACGTGCCAGTCGGACATGACAACCTTGTAGCCGTTGGCGTCCGCGTTCTGGAGATAGAGCGCCATGTTTGTCAGCGCCGTCTCAAACACGTTGTAGTCCACTTCGCCCGAGATGAGTTTCAGGTTGACCGCCTCGGTCGACTGCATGTGCTCGGAGGTCAGATAGTCAATGTAAGGAAGCTGGTTGCCCTCGGCGTCCACCTTGAAGTAGTAGGGGTTGCGCTCGAAGGTAGTCAGCGTCTCGTCCGCGGAAACGATGCGCCATGCGTTCAGCGTAGGGAACCCGATCGCGAGCGGGCTGTTCGCCTCCCAGTTGGTAATGTCGGCCGCGTGGAACGCTGCGACCCAGTCAGTGGGCTCATAGTCGTACTTTGCGTCCCACTCAGCGAGGGTCGCCTCGTCGGCGTAGTCCTTGTGAAGGTTCTTAAGGTAATGGGCGGGCTTAATGACCTCGGTGTAGCCGACCCAGTTCTTAATGGCCATGGTGACCAGGAAGCCGCCGTTGGGCACGTCGAAGGTGAAGCGGAACGCGTTGTCGTCAATCACCTCAAACGTGAGCGGCGTGCCGGTCGAAGAATAGAACCATGTCGGCAAAGATGCATTCAGGTCGGAATTGAGCCAGAAATCGTTGATCGTGAATGCGACGTCCTCCATCGTGACCGGAACGCCGTCCGACCACTTCATTCCCTCACGCAGATAAAAGGTAAAGGTCGTTTCATCCTCGCTCATTTCATAGCGATGCAGAACGTTTCCTGTGATGGTATCGCCCAGGATGCCGGGCGTGTTCATCAACGGCTCGTTCGTCATCGCCCATGTGTTGGGATTCCACTCGGCATTGGGCGTTACGGTCCGCAGCGTACCGCCATACTGTCCGATGGAAAACGAAACATTTGTGGGAATGATTCCGTTGGCGATCTTGGGATACAGGGGCAGCCGTTCGGCGACCGGAGGCAAGTCGAGCGCGTCAAGCATCGGTGCCTGATGATATGTATCAAATGTCATGTAGTCATCGTACACCAAGGCGCCGGACTGTTGCACCTCGTAAAATCCGCTACCCGCTTCCGCAAGTGCGCTCGTCATGGCAAACAGCATCGCCACCGCGACAAGAGCTGAAAGTAACTTCTTCATGATTTGATCTCCCTTCAATTGATCTCGTCAGTTTGCATCGGTTCAGTTCCCTCTCATCCGTTGGGACCATTCATCGCGGACATCCTGCAGCCTTTCGAGCACCTCCTTTCTCGTCTCTTCGTCGACAACAAGTCGCGTTTTTGTGAGGTATGTGATGAGCCGCGAGAGCCGCTTCACGTCAGCCGCCTCGCAAGCCCCGTCATCCCGCCAGGGCGGTTGTCCGTTTTCGCAGATCGCCGTGATGTCGTCGAGTTTCATCTGAATGCGCTTCATAATCGTGCGATAGTACGCATTTGATGCGATGATCAGCAGCGCGATTGCAATCACAAACAGGACAAAAAGCAAGCCGATGGTCATTCGATTTCCTCCACCCGGTCACACAGTGCGAAATGACCGGGAGCGAGCGCGCGCCAGTCGGGTGTCTTTTCGGCGCATTGCTTCGTCGCATATCGGCAGCGCGGATGGAAGTAGCACCCGCTCGGCGGATGCGCCGGGTTTGCAACCTCGCCTTTGAGCAGGATTCTGCGGGTCTTGCGCGTTGGATCCATCGTGGGCCGCGCACTCAGAAGCGCCTTTGTATAGGGATGGAGCGGATGATCGAACAGTTCGCGCGCGGATGCGACCTCGACGAGCTTTCCAACGTACATCACACCCACCGTATCCGAAATGTGCCGGATCACGCCCAGATCGTGTGAGATGAAGAGGAAGCTAAACTGAAGCCGCCCTTGCAGATCCTTCAGAAGGTTCAAAATCTGCGCCTGAATCGACACGTCGAGTGCAGACACAGCCTCGTCGCAGACCAGAAAACGCGGATCGGTCGAAAGCGCGCGCGCGATCCCGATGCGTTGCCTTTGCCCACCCGAAAACGCATGCGGGTACCGTTCCAAATGATGCGGGTCGAGCCCAACGAGCTCGGTCAGCTCCCCTACCCGATCCTTAAGCGCCTTGCCGCGCGACATTCGGTTACAGACAAGCGGCTCACCGATAATATCCTGCACGGTCATGCGCGGGTTGAGTGACGAATAGGGATCCTGGAAGATGAGCTGCATCTCGCGGCGAACCTTGATCAGGTCTGCGCGCGTCGCAGTCGCCACGTCAAGCGCATGCCCGTCCTGCATCCGGAACATGATCTCGCCCCCTGTCGGGTCGATTGCACGCATGAGGCAACGTCCGAGCGTCGTCTTGCCGCAACCGGACTCGCCCACGAGTCCGAACGATTCGCGGTTTTTGATCTCAAAAGACACATCGTCAACCGCTTTCACCGATTCGGTCGACTTGCGAAACACGCCCGCATCGATGGGAAAATACTTCTTGAGGTTCTTGATTTCGAGCACATTTTCAGGCTTCATCTCTTTGCCTCCGTTTCCGAAAGACTGAACAGATGGCAACGCACAGAATGGCCGGACGCGACCTGGATAAGCGGCGCATCCTTCCGGTCACACAGACCGTCAATCCGTCTCTTGCACCGGGAATAAAAACCACAGCCATCCGGAAGATTCATCGGGTAGGGAACCGTGCCCTCAATGGACTCGAGCCGGGCGCCAGCCTCGGTTGCCAATGCCGGCATGGAACGCATGAGTGCAGCGGTGTAGGGATGCATCGGATTTTGAAATAGAGAGACGACATCTGCGCGTTCGACGATCTTCCCAAGATACATCACCGCAACCTCGTCGGACATCTCGGCGATCACGCCCAAATCATGCGTAATAAAGATAACCGCCGACTGGAAGTCGCGCTTAAGTCCGTTGATCAGATCCAGAACCTGTGCCTGAACGGTCACATCCAAGGCAGTCGTCGGCTCGTCCGCAATCAGAATCCGCGGGCGGCAGGCAATGGCCATTGCAATCATCGCACGCTGACGCATGCCGCCCGAGAGTTGATGCGGGTATTCGTCGATGCGCTGCTCGGCGTTAGACATGCCCACATTTCGCAGTGTCTGAAGAGCGATCGCACGCGCCTTTTTAGAATCCTTTTCCACATGAAGCATGATGGCTTCAATAATCTGATTTCCGATGGTGTGAATCGGTGAAAATGCCTTCATCGGCTCTTGAAAGATCACTCCGATATCGCCGCCGCGAATGGAACGAATTTCCTCCCCGTCGTTTGCCATCTTTGCGATGTCGCGCGGTTCATTCTCCCCTTTGGGATAGTATAAAATCTCCCCCGTGATGCCGGCGAAGTTTGGCAGAAGCCGCAAAAGCGCCTGCGTGGTCACGGACTTTCCGCAACCCGATTCGCCGACAATGCCGAGCGTCTGACCTTCCCGAATCTGAAAGTCCACGCCGCGCACAGCCGTCAGAAGGCCCTCGTCCATCTTGAAACTGACAGCCATATTCCGAACGTCAAGTATCATGTGATCCATCCTGTGCGCCTCCTTCCTCTACTTATAGGGATCGGCGGCATCGCGGAAACCGTCGCCGACGAAGTTGAACAGAAGTACCGAAAACACGACGAAAGCGGCAGGCCACATGAGCCAGGGATGGAACGCCAGCGTTTCAATATTCTGCGCATCCTGCATAAGCACGCCCCAACTGACGACCGGCGCCTGTAGGCCCAGGCCGAGATAGCTCAGCGCTGTTTCGCCAAGGATCGAACCTGGAATCGAGAGCGTCAGGTTTACGATGATGTAGCTGAAAAATGAAGGGATCAAATGCCGGAAGATGACGCGCATGTGGGATGCGTTGTTGAGCCGCGCAGCTGTCGCGTAGTCCTCCTCCCGCAATGAGAGCACCTTGCCGCGTACCACCCGCGCAAGCCCGGTCCATCCGATGAGCGACATGATGATCACCATGCCGAAGTAAATCTTAAGTGGTGCCCAGTCGCGCGGCAACGCCGCGGCGAGCGCCATCCACAGGGGGATATGCGGCATGCACAGAAGAAGATCAATGAGTCGCTGGATAATCGTGTCGACGACGCCCCCGAGATACCCAGACAGCCCGCCCAGCGTGATCCCGATGATAAAGGTAAAAAAGATCGAGATAAGGCCGAACGATAACGAGATGCGTGCTCCGTAAATCGTACGCGTGAACAGATCGCGCCCCAATCGGTCGGTTCCCAGCACGAAGTAAGGAACGTCCGGGTCGTCCGTGCCCAGAAGGTGGATGTTTGCCGGAATGAATCCGAGCAGTTGATACGGTTCACCCTTCACAAAGAAACGGATATGATGCTTCTGCGAGGTATCTTCCACATACTCGCGCACATAGGTCGCGGGATTTACTTCATTAACCGTATCGTAGAAAAACGGCACGATGGAAAAGTTTCCCGCCTCGTCCACAAAGTGAAGTTTCGTCGGCGGCGCGAACTTATAGGCAGTGAAGCGCTCGAGCGTGCCATAAGGTGCAAAGAACTCGCACAGAAAGGCAATGATATAAAACGCGATGAGCAGGGGCAGCGAGATCATGGCCATTTTGTGCTTTTTAAATTTCCACTTCATCAGCTGCCATTGGGATGCTGCCTGGTATTGGGCCGCCTCCTGTTCTTTCTTGCGCCCAACGGTTGCTTTCTTCGTGCTAATCGGAAACACCCCCAAACCTGATTCTGGGATCCATAATCGCGAGCAGGATGTCGGAGATGAGCGTGCCGATGACCGTCAGGACACCCACGATCAGGAGGAAACTGCCCGCTAGGTACATATCCTGTGTGGACAGTGCGCGCTGAAGCATCGGGCCCGTCGTCGGCATGTTGAGGACGATCGAAATAATGATCTCGCCTGAAATGAGCGCGGGGATTGTCCAGCCAATGGTAGAGATCATGGGGTTAATCGCCATGCGGATCGGATACTTGAAGAGGATTTTGCCCTTCTCCATGCCCTTGGCACGCGCGGTGGTGACATACTGCTTTTCAAGCTCATCGAGCATCATGGCGCGCATGGTGCGCGATAGGCTTGCGATGCTGGGAAGGCCGATCAAAAACACCGCCAGACCGAGTCGAGGCAGCATGTTGAGAAACTTCGCCATCGACATTGCCTGCGTCTGGAATGCCTGCGCATATAGACCGGTATAGACCTGTCCGGTCGTCACAAAAATCCGGTAAATGACAAACAGCGCGATTAAAAATCCGGGCAGCGCCAGTCCCACAAATGAGAAGAAGGAGAATAAGTAATCGAAAAACGAATACTGATGCGTCGCGGAGTAGATCCCGATGGGGATTGCGAGTAGCCATACGAAGATCAACGTGAGAAAAGAGATCAGCATGGACATCGCGAGTCGGCTCGTCAGTACCTCGGAGACGGGCTTGTTCCACAAAAACGAACGGCCCAAATCGCCCTTTGTGAGAATGTTTCCGATCCAAATAAAGTATTGCTGAATCGGTCCGCTGTCAAGACCATACTGCTTTTTCAGGCTGTCAACCATCGATTGGTCGACGGTCATGCCGCTTGATTCGAGTTGGTCGATATAAGTCGTCAGATAGTCGCCTGGAGGAAGTTGAATGATCATGAATGAAATCATGCTGATCAAGACGAGGAGCGGAATCAACTGTACCACCCGCTTCAGGATAAAACCGGTCAACATCAATTACCATCCCCTTTGTTTCGCAATACAAGCCATGGCACGGGCCAATTAGGTCGTATGCCGAAAATACTCCTCAAAGAATGCGTCTGCGCGCACGGCTTTTGCAACCTCATGCCGTCCGTTCTCGTCCGGATCAAAGTAAGTTCGCCCCAATGCGCGCACGCTGAAAAGTTCCACCGAAGCCGTACCGCGTGCGTAATCCATCACACCGGGTTCAAATATGCCAACCGCAGCAAGAGGGTCGTGAAAATACATCCTGTCCGCACGGTCGAACCACGCCTTGCTGAAATCACTTACAACGCGCAGAACGGGCGACGTGAATCGCTCACGTACCTCATTCGCGTTCATGTAAACTTGCAGCGTCACGTCCAGCCCAACCGAACGCAGCTTCAGATTCTTTGCACCGTAAACGATTGCGGAGGCGTGCGGATCGCACAACGAATTCCATTCCGCCTCGCCCCATGTGGGAAGCCTGCGAAAGAACTCGCCGCACATCAGATGCGCGTCCTTTAAAAGTTCCGGCGCATCGGGATGCAAACGGAACAGGAGCGCGACATTGGTCATCGGCCCGACCGCAACAAGCGTCACCTCGCCGGGATGGTTCCGGATTGCCGCATACATCGCCTCGACCGCCGAAATATCCGGGAACACCTCGTCGTGCGGCCAATTTGCCAGGATGCGCGACTGCTGTGCTTCGGGCTGATGTTGCCTTGCGAGAATCGGATCTTCAACACCCACATAAATTGGAACCTTTGCGTTTGCCGCCTTGCAGATGGCGCTCGCGATCATCGCGCGGTTTCGCGCCTGCCCGCTGACGGTTGAGATGCCGATCAGATCACTCTCCGGCTTGCCCAAAAGATATGCGAGCGCAACAGCATCGTCGATATCGCTGCCAATGTCAGTGTCCATCCAGATCTTCACTCGAACCCCTCCATTGCTGTATGGTATCGTTTCCATGTTCGCTTGCGCTTATCATAACGGAACATTCCCAATAAATCAATGATATTAATGTTAATTTTTACGCATCGTACATATATACGTCAATTATAAATCATTCGCATGAATTGTATATTATCACGTAAAACATAATATATTATTTTATATGACCTATAATATTGTCGTAATATGATCAGTATGTATAAAATATTGGGCAAATCGCGCTCAAATAAATCCGCGATTTTCCTTTGCGGCAATTCATCGAAGTCTAATAGACACAATCATTGACTTTCCTGTAAAATCATGCTAGAATTCGATGTGTGGAAACGGTTTCACACTCGGATCGACCAGAGGTGTCATATGAAAGAAACGCGAACGACCATACGAGATATTGCCCGGCAGGCTGCGGTCTCGACCTCAACGGTTTCCCGTTACCTCAACAAGGCAGGGTACGTGGGCGACGAGGCCGCGCTTCGCATCGCAAAGGCGATCGAAGTGACCGGCTTCTCCCCAAACCTCGCGGCACGGGGTTTAAAAACGCAAAAAAGCCCCATCGTTCTCTTGGTCGTGCCGGATATCTGCAACCCCTTTTATTCGCAAATGGCAAAGACCGCCCAACAGCTTGTCTCTGCGCGCGGTTTTGTATTGGCATTATTCGACTCCGGCGGAGACAGCGACCGCGAAATCGCAGCGGCGCAGCTTGCGCGGCAGATGAATGCAAGCGGTATTTTGTTTGCCTCAATTGACGCGAAGCAGACGGTGGTCAACGCGCTTCTGGAAAGCAGATTGCCAGTGATTGGATTAAACGCTTATGGGGAGTGCCCGTTCGATGTGGTGCATGTGCACAGTGCCGGGGGAACCTACCTCGCAACGCGACATCTCATCAGCCTTGGGCACACGGACATTGCATTTGCGGGCGGTCAGCCCGGTACGATGATCGCACGCAGCCGATTGCACGGATTTGAACGAGCAATGAACGAGGCGGGTCTTCCATTCGGTCAGACGCATATTTTCGAAATGGGGTTTTCCCATCAGGACGGATACAAGGCGGGGTGCTATTTTTCGACACTGATCCCCAGACCCACGGCCGTCTGCTGCGCGAACGATCTGGTCGCACTTGGCGTCATCAACGCGCTCAACGACTTCGGCATTCAAGTGCCCGGCGATCTCTCCGTCACCGGCATGGACGATATCCCCTATGGCCAGACAGCCAATCCGCGGCTTACAACGGTCACCAATGACAGCGACGCGTTTGCGCGGGAGGGAACGCGCATGCTTTTCGATCGCATTGACGGAAAATATGACGGGGCGCCCCGCAATCTCGAGATCCCGAACGAACTGATCGTACGCGCTTCCACAGGACCCATGGATCGATCAGGGGATACCGCGCAAATGAAACGATAAAATACCAGAAGCACGGTCATCATTACCGGCGCATGCAAAAAAAGAACATGAGGAGGAAGTGCGGGTGAAACCGGTCATCATTGTTGGAAGCATCAATCTGGATATGGTTTACCGAGTCAGGCGGATTCCGCTGGCCGGGGAAACGGTGCTCGCGCGCTCCCTGGAGCGTTACGCGGGTGGAAAGGGCGCAAATCAGGCAATTGCGGCAGCCCGAATGGGTGCGCGTGTTTGCTTCGTCGGTCGCGTGGGTACGGATGAAGCCGCGGAGTTCATGCGCAACTCGCTCGTTCAAAGCGGCGTGGAGACAGAAGCCATCGAGACGAGCGCCGACGCGTCAACCGGCATCGCACTCATCACCGTCTCAGACGACGGCGAAAACTGCATTGTGGTCAATCCGGGCGCAAATGCGCTTGTGGACGATGATCAGCTCGCGCGCCACGAAAGCCTCCTATCGCATGCGGCCTATTGTGTTTTCCAACTGGAAATACCCAAAAAGACAGTATTCGCCGCCATCCGCCATTGCCGGTCACTGGGTGTCAAGACCGTTCTCAATCCGTCGCCAAGCGCACCGATTCCGGACGACGTCCTTGCCTGCGTATCATTGCTCATCGTCAACCAGTCAGAATATGCCTATCTTGCCGGAAACGAAGTTGACCCGGTTGCATTCGTGCGGCTGAAAGGCATCACCGACATGATCATCACAATGGGCGCGCAGGGGCTGCGGCACGTGACTGCGCAGGGAACCAGATTCTATCCGTCCGTACCAGTCGAAGCGGTCGACACCACCGGCGCGGGAGACTGCTTTTTGGGTGCGCTTGTCGCCATGCGCGCAGAGGGCAGGCCGATGGACGAATCCATCAACATCGCGATGAAAGCCGCCGCCATCGCAGTCACAAGACCCGGCGCACAGCGCTCTATGCCGTATCGTGATGAAGTCAAAATGATAGAGGGGAAAGGCGACGGATCGCGTGCTTCTGCGAAATATTAGGAGAAGATTTGCCGCACAACCCACATATTCTTCACAAAAAACGATGTTTCCGCCTCATCTCCCGAATGATCTTCCCGATTGGGTAAAACATGACATGCTTTCGTGATGCGCATGCACACATCTTCTGAAATAGGGAATCTTGTTCGGTATACTTAAAAAAGGATGTCCAAACAATTCTCAGAAAAGCGGTTTTAACGTAATATTTTTTTATGCATAATCACGCGATTGCGTTTTCATTCATTTCGCGTTATAATCAGATCGGAAATGAATTCACATGGAGGAAAATCGCATGAAACGGGTTGTAACGGTTTGGCTGCTCATTGCTCTCACCGCTTCTTTAGCGACATACACGAACCCGCCCACTGCGCATGCGGAAACGATCTATGCACCGATGGACATATTTGGCAGCGAATTCAATCCATATGCCGATACGCAGCTTCCGGACATCTTCACTGTTTTTGCAGCCTCTTTCAGTCAGGGCGAGGCAAAACTGGAAGGCAAGAATCCCTATACGCTTTTGATGACCGGCAGCGGTGATATGTATGCTGCCGTTGCTTACCATGCGGATGTAGCGGGACTGAGCGAGAATGAGAAAAAAGACCGAATCAACGACTATCTCAACATCGGCTTTTGTGAATTTCAGGGCACGGACGGCCGTATCGTCACCGTGAGACAAGCCAATCCCGACGACGACCGCTACGAGTATGTGGACGGAGGTTGTCTAATCGAAATCACGTTCTTTGTCGATGCTGCCGATATGGAAAAATACACAAACCTTGTGCGCGACAATTTCGACACGAGCGCTTTGGCGCCCATTGCGGAATATCTCAACGTCGAGACAGATTATAGCGAATGCGGCATCAATGTGAATATGCACAAGAACGAGTGCCGCACCACGGTCGTCTATTACATGAACAATGCCGCCGAAGTGCAAAAAGACATAATCGAACACGTACAATGCAATACGTGGGAATGGAACGGTCTTCAGCAAGCGAGTATTTCACACAAAATGATCGAGAGCAAGCTCACATTCGACGACAAGGGCGGCGCAATCCAAATCGAACAAATGAACACGGCGCTTAACACGCCGCTCCGTGCATCAGCCGAGGCGGCAACATCCCTGACCAACCTACGCTTCGGTTTTGACGAAGCCGGTGTCTGTGGCGTTTACGAGGAACGCTGGCCCCACTATATTTCAGTGGCCATTCACAGGCCCGAATGGGGAGATTTTCCCGACGGGTGGAATATCGAGTACATGGATATTGTGAATCGCTACGATCTGCGCATCACATATCAGGAAGAAGAGGATCGGTATAATATATCGCTGCAAAGGGACGGTGCGCAATGCGCCTACGACTATTACCCGTCAAAGAACGAATATGGCTGTGAATCTCCTGATTCTGTGCGCGGGATGGTCAGCGATGCCTTTGGCACGCAGGGCGATGACTTTTTAGATCAACCGCTGGCTTACTTCGCGCAATTCGTTCAGGAACGCTTTGGCATGAGCATCAACGAACTCTATCAGTTGCCGCAGTGATCCGCAGAGAACGGAACGCGCCGCATTGCACTTTCCGGAGGCAGGGAGCATAGGAGGAGCGTTCCCTGCCGGGGAAAACGAGAGGCGGCAAACGGAGAAATCGGACGAATGCATTCCCCGAGAGGAACAGGGCTTTTCAACGGTCTGACCCCACGCCCGGCGTGGGGTTTTCAGTTGTCAAAAAGTGAGCCAAGCGACTCGATGCAACCCACCGACCTCCCTTGGCGGCTGACTGAACCGCACAAGCGCCCACGAGCTGCATGATCCTGCTCTTGTATGTCGTGGCACTTTATCTTACTCCCTTTTCCCCACCTTCTCGGCTTTCAACCCCCCACCGTCCAATCTGTATTGTAGTCCTCCGCAGGCTCGGCAAAGTTGTTCGCCTCGCGCCTTGATTTACGGAAAAGACTCCATTATAATGGGAGTTAACCTCTACGAAAGACACAGGACGGTCGGTACGCACATGAAAATCGGAATTGGAATCGACACGGGCGGCACATATACCGACGCGGTGGCCTACGATTTTGAAAGCGGAGAAATCCTCGCAACTTCAAAGGCACTCACGACGAGGCATGATTTATCCGTCGGCATTTTGGAAGCGCTTGACGCACTCCCTTCGGCGTCGATCAAATCTGCGGAGGTTGTCGCCCTTTCAACTACGCTCGCCACAAATGCCTGCGTTGAAGATAAGGGCGGAAGTGCAAAGCTGATCATTTTGGGCGGCGATCGCGGAACCATTGACCGATACGGGAAGGCGTATGGACTTCCTCCCGCAAGCGAAATGTACATTCAGGAGAGTTACACCAAATTCTCCGGCGAGATGGAGCGCGAGCCCGATTGGAATTTGTTTTGTGTGAATCTCGAAAATGCGTTTCAGGGGTTGGAGGGCGTCGGCATTGTCGAAGTAAATGCACTGAGAAACAGCGCGGTCGTGGAGAAAAAGGCAAAGGAGTTCTTTTCGCAAAGGCATGACATTCCAATCGTCTGCGGACACGAGTTATTCAACGAATTGAACTATTTACAGCGCGGAGCAAGCGCCCTTTTAAACGCCCGCCTCTTCCCGATCATCCGGGCGTTTATGAGCGCCATTCAGACGGCCATGCAAAAGCGGGGTATTGACGCCTCAGTGGTGATCGTTCGCAGCGACGGCAGCCTGATGTCCGAGGCGTTTGCCCGGATGCACCCCATCGAAACGCTGCTCTGCGGCCCTGCCGCCAGTGTCATCGGAAGCGCGTATCTCGCAAAGGAGGACGACTGCGTGATCGTCGATATGGGCGGAACGACGACCGACATCGCAATCGTTAATCGCGGCGTTCCCTTCAAAGCAGTCGACGGAATCAGGATTGCCAAGTGGAAAACCTTCTCAGACGGCCTTTTGATCAGGACGGTTGGCTTGGGAGGTGACAGCGCGATCCACTATCATGGGCCAAAACTGATCCTGGAGGATTACAGGATCGTCCCCCTTTGCGTCGCAGCCGCAAAATACCCGCATATCGTCGATCATTTGAAACGTCTTTGGGAAAGCGGGAAAAGGCATACGAGATTCCTCCATGAGCATTTCATATTGGTGAAAGACATATCGGAAAACGCGCGATATACGCAGGAGGAGAAGGTGCTGTGCGCCGCATTGAAGGACGGCGCCCTGTCACTGGCGGAGGCGGCCGAGAGCGTGCCCGGAAGGGATCTTTACAGTTTGAATGTCTCCCGCCTTCTCAAGGAAGGCATCATTCAAGCATGCGGCCTCACGCCAACCGACATCATGCACATCAAAGGAGATTTTAGAAGGTATTCTACGGAAGCTTCGCTCCTTGGCGCGCGATACGTTGCCGCAAATCTGGATCTGTCGGTCGACGCGCTGTGTGACCTTGTTTATGATGAAATCAAGAGAAAGCTCTATCTGAACATTGTGAAGCTCATGCTCGAAAGCAAGGATCCGTATTACAGGAAAAACAGCGTGCGCCCAGAGGTTGAACGTTTCATAAACGAAAGCTACAACATCGCTAAAGCCGGTTCTCGGCAAGGTTTCATCTCCATGGGATTTACGACAGACTTCGTACTGACGGGCGTTGGCGCGCCGATTCACATTTTTCTCGATGACGTTGCGAAAATGCTTGGCACAAAGGCCGTCCTGCCAAGACATTACGAGGTTGCAAACGCGCTGGGCGCTATCGTCGGCAACGTGTGCGCGACGTGCGCGGTGGAGATTAAGCCAAATGCCAGCGCCGATGGAATTACCGGATACACGGTGTTTGGAAAAACGGAAACAAAGGTATTCAAAGGACTTGCAGATGCGGAAGAATTTGCGATTTCCGAGGCAAAAAGCGGCGCGCATGCAGAGGCGGTCATGCGCGGCGTGCGGGGTGAAATCACCACGACCTGCAGACTGACGCGGCACGACGCCGCAGCGAAGGGCTTTCTGGTGGATCTGGGAACAAAGGCGATCGCGCAAGCCGTCGGCTCCATCGGGCTGTAGTACGCCATCCGCCGCCGGATCGGGGAGAGCATGTTCGCAATGGAGACTGTTCCGCCGTTGTGGCGCTATTCGTGCTTAAAATGCGGCCGTTCGTGCGAAAAACAACACACGGGCGGCCGATTCTGATACCATGGCAGAGGAGGTGAGCGGATGCGAAACAGGGAAGAAAGATTCGGCGGGCTGGACATCACCGAATACTCCGTTGCAAAGAACGTGCTCTTTTGCCTGAAAAGCACGCTTGACAGCTATCCGATGCTGTTGGTATGGTGCGGAATTGCGACGCTGGCGGGCGTCATTTTGCCGATTCTTGCGACGTTTTTGCCGAAAGTCGTCATCGAGCGCATCACGGGGCGCGGCGGCATGGGTGGCCTGGTCGCCGTTACTTTGGCCTTCACGCTATCCATTGCGCTCTTATCGGGCCTCAAGCGATTGGCGGAAAAGAATCTTGATCATCATAAATACAAGATGAACACATATTACTCGCGCATGGTCGCGCGCAAGAGCTTGACGACCGATTACAGCAATCAGGAAAAAGACCGCTTCAGAAAGCTTTTGAGCGAGAGCTTTTCCACCTGCAACGGGCATTCATCGCCAATGCGGCGAATATATGATGTGGAAATCGCGCTTTTATCAAACGCGCTCGGGTTTGCCGTGTATTTGGGCATATTGTTAAAGATGAATATTCCCGTTCTCCTGCTCCTCATCGCGACGACGCTCGTCGGGTATCTTTTGAACAGGCGCATCATCCGATGGACGGCTGACAACAACCGGGAAAAAGTCAGCTATGGGCAGAGAACCGATTACATCAACGGCATATCCGGTAATCTGCGCGCCGCCAAGGATATCCGGCTCTACAACATGCTCGGATGGTTCCAAAGCGTCTACGAAAGCAATCTCAGAGGACTTGCGGGATGGTATGGGCGCTATGCGGCAAAGGTTTATGGCGTGTCTGCCGCCGACAGCGGACTCTCGCTTTTGCGCGAGGGCGTTGCGTACGCGTACCTTCTGTTTCTCGTCTTCCGGGCGCGGATCGGTGTGGCGGACTTCGTTCTGTATTTCGGCGTGATCACGGGATTTTCCCTGTGGCTTGGCGGCATTCTGGAGCAGGTCAACGCGCTGAATCAAATCAATCTCTCCATCAATTATCTGCGCACATATCTCGAATATCCGGAAACCTATCGAAGAGAAGGCGGCCTCCAAACCGACGATCTTCGGGCGGTTCCCGGGCTGATCGAATGTAAGGATGTCCGCTTCCGCTACGAAGGTGCGGATATGGACGCGCTCCAAGGAATCAATTTGACCATACGCCCCGCGGAGCACATCGCGGTCGTCGGGCTTAACGGTGCGGGCAAAACTACGCTCGTCAAGCTGATCTGCGGACTGATCGACCCGACCGCGGGAGTAGTTCTATATAACGGCATCGACGTGCGGGACTACGACCGCCGCGCCTATTACAAGCTGTTCTCCGCCGTATTTCAGCAGTTTTCGATCCTTCCCGTGACCATTCGGGAAATCGTGGCCGAGGCGGTTTCCACGCAAGTGGATGACGAAAGGGTGGAACGGTGCCTTCGCCACGCGGGGCTATGGGAAAAAATCGCCGCGCTCCCCAAGGGAACGCGGAGCGAATACGGAAAAGCAATCCACGACGACGGCGTCGAGCTCTCAGGCGGGGAGACGCAAAAGCTGCTGCTCGCCCGCGCGATCTACAAGACTGCTCCTGTGATAATCCTGGACGAACCCACGGCCGCACTCGATCCCATCGCCGAAGGCCGGCTTTACGAAACCTATCATGACATCATGCGGGGGCAGACCACGGTGTTCATCTCCCACAGGCTCGCCTCCACGCGCTTCTGCGACCGAATCCTTCTCATCGAGAACGGAGCGGTGATCGAGGAAGGCACGCACGAGGGTCTGCTCGCGCATAAAGGGCGGTATTTCGAACTTTTTGAGACGCAGGCAAAGTACTACCGGGCGCATCCCGAAGGCGAGGTGGTGGTATGAAGGGGCGCATGACGATCAAAGAGCGCGTCGGGATCACCGCGCGCGGGTTCGGCATTCTGAAAACGTATTGCCCGGGGCTTGCGCGGGGAAAGGCGCTGTCGGCGCTCGTTTCGGCACTTCATCCATTCGCTTCCATATGGTTTTCCGCACGGATCATCAATGAGATCGCCGGCGCGCGCAGGTTAAACGCCTTAGCTCTATCTGTTTGCGCCGTGATCCTCTCGAACTTTTTTGCATCCATGCTCCGAAACACCATCGACCGGATCACGGGCGAAAAGGAATCGCAGATGTGGGGCTTTTTCGGGAAGGTTTTCGCAGACAAGCAGATGTCCATGGATTATGCGGATCTGGAGCGCGCCGAGATTCAGAGGCAAAGGAAACACGCAGAAGAAGATTTGTACATGTTCGGCAACGGACTCGCCCAGCTCGTCTGGGGCACTGCGGGGCTTGTCAGCGCGTCGGTGAGCATCTTCGTTTCCCTCTCCATGACTGTGACGCTGTTTATGCAGAGGTCCGGAAATCCCCTCGTCGATTCGTGGGGATGGGCGGTCGCGCTGCTTGCCGTCGTATTGCTCGGAGGGGTTTGGAATGCGCGGGCGACCGTGCGCGAGAACCGGATTTTCGAGGAATGGAGCAAGGATTTGGTTTGGTTCAACCGAGCCAACGGCTTCTTCGGGCGCGATCTGTACATGACCCCTGAGCGCGCAAAGGACGTGCGCATCTACGAACAGGAAGGTATCGCCGACCACGCGCTTCAAAAGCTGGATCAATACTACATCGAAAGCAGCAAAACGATCTTTCAGATGGCGGTGCATCCGTCGCTCGCGGCGCTTGGGATCGGCGTTGGAAGCGCGGCATGCTATCTGTACGTGGTGCTGAAGGCATTTCTGGGCGCATTCGGCGTGGGCAGCATCGTGCAGTATGTGGGCGCCCTTTCGCGCCTTGGCGAAGGGGTACAGGGGATGATGTATACACTTGCCGACAACGAAGTCTACTGTTCGCATCTCAAGAGTCTGTTTGCCTATCTCGACATTCCAAACGGGAAATACCAAGGCACGCTCCCCATCGAAAAGCGCGCTTTTTGCGCGGGAGGCGACAACGAGTATGAAATCGAGTTCCGCGACGTGTCGTTCCGATATCCAGGTTCCGAGGCACATGCGCTCCATCACGTTTCGATGAAATTCCGAATCGGCGAGCGGCTCGCGGTCGTGGGCCAAAACGGAAGCGGAAAGACGACATTCATCAAGCTTCTTTGCCGCCTGTACGACCCCACGGAAGGCACAATCCTGCTCAACGGAATCGACATCAAAAAGTACGACTACAATGAGTACCTGCGCATTTTCTCGGTGGTTTTTCAGGACTTCCAACTGTTTTCCTTTCCCCTGGGCCAGAATGTAGCTGCTGGTATCGATTATGATCGTGGGCGTGCCGAAGCCTGCCTGAAGATGGCAGGGTTTGGAGATCGGATCCGGAAGATGCCGCGTGGCCTGGACACGTTTCTTTTCAAGGATTTCGACGAGACGGGCGTGGATATTTCGGGCGGCGAAGCGCAAAAGATCGCCCTTGCCCGTGCGCTCTATCAGGATGGGCCATTCATTGTTCTCGACGAACCGACCGCGGCTCTTGATCCTTTGGCAGAATACGAGGTCTACACAAAGTTCAACGAAATTGTTGGCGACAGGACAGCCGTTTATATCAGTCATCGACTGGCGTCCTGTCGATTCTGCGACGAAATTGTCGTGTTTGATAAGGGTCAAATCATCCAGAGAGGCGCACACGAAGTGCTCGTCTCCGAAGAAGGTTTGTATCGCAATCTCTGGAATGCGCAGGCGCAGTACTATGAAAGAGCAGTATGATCAGGCAGAAGATTGACAGATTGGCCTCCAAGACCCGCATGAGGATCGGGATCGCACCTTTCGGGCTCAAGCGGCGATCAACGGGGAGATTATTGGCATAGCAACAACAATACAGGAACGCCGATGGCGGACGGCAGACCCAACGCCAAGAACGCGATTGCCGCGATGAGCCATCCCAGCTTCATCTTTTTCTGCCCTTTGTTTTTTTTCCTTTTGACTAGGTAAACGATCAAACAGATCAGCCCAATCGCGCTCAACAATACCCCCGTGAAAAAGATCACCATGTATGCAAAGCCGAATAATAGAGCGATCATCCCCAAAGCCATTCCCTCCCCGCAGTATATCAGTCATCCGATCGATCCGTATGATCTAAAAACTGATTTGATGGCGCATCCCATTGTACGATGATTATATACTTTCCGGGAACGATATGCCAGCCCCAAATCGCATAAAAAGCCGCTTGCGCTATGCCGCTGTCGCACCTGTCTGTGAAAGAGGCGTGCGCATACGGCAAGTTTTGATTGAATGAATGCATTCCGTCATGTCATGATCTTTCTATGCGCCACCGATCCTTGATTTGCGGCACGAGGACGCCCATGCCATGACAAAGGCCGCGATGAACGGCTCTGCTTCAAACCAGAATGCGCGCCGCTCGTTTATGAGATATATCGAATCGGCATATCCGGCAGACATTGATGCATTTTTTCTCGCAGAAACGCCTCCGCCTCATGTCGAACATCGGACCGGTAGCAGTATTTTCCACGTCCGCGGCCCGTCATCAGAGCGGGATCATAGATCTGAGTTGCTCCGGGATATGCATCTTCGTTAATGGCATTTTGCACATAGCTGTATGTCATCAAAATGATCTCGACAAACCCGGTCGTGCGCACCTTTCCGCTCAGTCCTTCTGCCAGTTGATCGATCAGCTCGCCATACAGCCGTTTCCACGCCGGAAGCAGAATGACCGGCGCAATGAGGAGCCCCACCCGATATCCGGCTTCGCACACGTCGTTCAGTGCCTGCACCCGTGCATTGAGATTCGACGTGCCAATCTCCACGCGCCGCACGATTTCCTGCGGATTGACGCTCATTCGAAAAATGACCTTTCCCCTGTGTTCTATGCCAAGGATCGGGTGAACGCCATCGAACTTGGCAGGAAAGGTAAGTTGCCCCTTTCCACTTTGGGAAAACTGCTCGATTGTCCAGGGAAGATTTCCGGTTACCGTATTTTCCATGATGAGATCACTGTTGCTGCCAATTTCGAACACCTGCGGTCGATCAGATTTCGCGTCGGCCCTGAGAAGCCTTGCCATCATTTCCTCCCGATTCACAAACAGGCGCAGATATGCGCATTTATTATAATTGCACACCAGATAGCAATACAGGCACATGGCACGGCAACCGGAGGACGTGTACGGAACGAGCCAATCGGACACCTTTTCGTTTGGCGTGTATTTGTGCGTCTTTCGAACGCCCACGATCAGATGCTGCTTCAGCTTTGTAAATGCGGCGTTTTGAGCGGCGCAGAATTCCGCGATGCGGTTGTGGCTTTCAATCTCCGTCCATGGCAGATCCGCATACTTCGCGCGCAGCATTTTCCCAAGTTCATATTGAAGAACAGCCGGTTCATAATAGACCGCGTCAAATTGCATATTCATGCCCTGAGATCACCTCCGACATCAGTATTTCCAAACGATTGGCGGTCATTCCCGGTCGCCTTACCACGGTTTGTACACATATGGCAGAATGTGAAATGAGAGCGTGCGAACGCGTTCGTTCCCAGCGAGCGCATCTGGAATCCCTGGAGCCGAAGCAGGCGACGTCACTTAAGCTGCGAAACGAAGATGGTCGTCCTATGCGACGGCGACGGATGGAGACAGGGTGCGTCTACACGGCAACGCGGCAAGACATACTGCAGGGAGAAGGTGCCGTGCGCGCCGTGGCTTTTCACGCGAGCGATATCATCTCCATCGTCGGCGAGAACGCTTCGCACAAGACAATGCGCGTTAAGATGCATTTGGGGCTTGCGCCGCCCACCTCGGGCGCGCTATACTACGCAGGGAAGGCTGGCGTGCCATCATCGTTTGCGAGAGGAACTATCGACTCTATGAGGCAAGTAATCGATGTACGGACCGAGATCTGCAATCCCCCACCCTCACCCATCGCCCTTCATTGCCACGATTCATACGAGATCAACTTCGCTTTGGAAGGCGGCGGGATTTCCTCCTTTGAAGATAAGCAACACCACGCAGATCGAAGTGAACAAGGGTTTCCCGAATTCCACTTACTTTATCCGCGTGTTTGCGCGGACTAAGCCAATATCGACTGAAGGGCCAAACGATAGGAGGCGCACCATGCGATATAAACAGGACTGGGACAATGCGAGAGAACGATTAACTGCCTTTTTTGATGGCGCTGTGATCGACCGCTGCTGCTGTGCGGTATTTGCCCGCAGGCGCGATGCGGCGCCGGTTTCCCACATGCCGCCGGCCGATCCGGCGGCGCGCTACGCCTATTGGACGAACCCGGAGCAGATCATTGCGCGCTACCGCAGGCAGATGGAACAGACCGTATACGGGGGCGAGGCATTCCCGCAGGTCTTCGTCGATCTCGGTGCGGGCGGGCACGCGGGCTTTTTCAAGGGCGCCAAGTACCAATTCGAGGATTCCGTATGGTTTTTTCCCTCCCATGACGCTCCGGACGCCATCGAATTTGATCGGGATAGCTATTTGTTTCAGCAGACGCTGCGCCTTGCACATGCCTATGCGGAGGACAGCAAGGGCGACTATATCGTCTCCATGCCGGATTGCACGGGAAACGCAGATGCGCTCTCCCATTTGTTAGGGCCCGAGACGCTCCTTCCCTACATGCTCGAAGAGCCGGATGCAGTCAAGCGGGCGCTCAAAAAAATCGAGCTGGCCTACGAAACCGCCATGCGGGGCGTTTATGACATCGTGAAGGACGTCAACGGCGGTGGCAGCTCTATCGGCTGGATGTCCACATGGGCGCCAGGGCTTCACGCGCAAATGCAGTCGGATATGTCTGTCATGATTTCAAACGACATGTTTGAGGAATACATCGTTCCTGAGTTGCGCGCGCAGTGCGACTTTCTTGATTATCCCCTTTATCACTTGGATGGCGTGGAGCAAGTGCAGCATCTGGACAGTCTTTTGTCCATTGAGAAACTGCGCGCCATACAATGGACGCAGGTATCGGGGCAGAAACCGTGCACGGATTACATACCGACGCTCAAACGCATTCAGGCGGCGGGCAAGGGACTCCTGATCCTCGTCGCGCCGTCGCAAATCCGCACGCTCATGGAGAACCTTTCCTCCCGGGGACTGTATCTTTTGACGACGGTCGAAAGCCAGGACGATGCGGGCGCCATTTTGAAAGATGTGGCGAAGATGACACACGATTGATTCCAGGCGAACTGCCAAGGCTTACAACGATCAACAGCGGGCGAGAAAGGCGATCCGGGAGGCTTTTTACGACCCGGAGACGCCCGTCATCCGACTGCTGCTTGTAACGCCCTTCGCCCGCGTGTCTTTTCAGCCACGGAAGGCGTGCAGACTCCGCGCAGGCAGGGCCCATGCCTCATTGAAATCCATTTACTGCGCGCCGGAAAGCGATGCGAGTTGATCGGTGAACTGGGTCAGGTGAATCCGTTCATCCTCAATGATTCTGGTGATCACGAGATTCACCTGATTCAGGCTCGGATTTCCGTCCGTATTCAGAAACTGAATCTCCCGCAGAAGCGCTTCGTATCCAGAGATTGCCATTTGTTCGGAGAACAGATCCTGCGAGACTTTTTCCGGATCCGTCATGCCATAGGATACATGTCCGCCCGACCAATATGCATGGTTGGACGCCCAAAACCGGAGGTCGCCACCGAGCGAGACGATCATTTCGCCAAGCACCTGAAGGTGATGCATTTCATCCAACGCAATGCAGAGCGCGAGGTTTTTCGCAGCTGCATCCGCAATCGTCTGCGAATGCGCGAAATACTGGGTTAAGGCGGTCAATTCTGAATTCCCGCCGCCGGCATAGGCCGAGAGCAGCAATTCCGCAGCCTGTTTGTGCTGAGCGGGCATCTGCGTCGGCGGAAACGGCGTCTGACTGCGGCAGGGAACCTTGGCGAGAAAATCATCGGCCTTTTGTTTGATCGTCGCATTTTCCAATGGGAGATCACCTCTTTTTTTGCTATTATTGCGGTAAATCGGTTGATCTATCCCCGCCAAAACCGCCCGAAGGATCCTGTGGAAACATTTCTTAAAATCCGATCCCGCATGATTCAAAACGCGTATTGACTTCTTGCCCACAAAACTTATAATAAAAGTGATTCAATGGATTGGAGGAACAAAAATGGAGAATGTGAGAGTCGGGCTGATCGGGTGCGGCGGAAGAATGCAGGCGCATATCGACGCTTTTTTACAGATGAAGGACGTCAAGGTCGTTGCCGTGGCGGACCCCGTAGAGGAGCGGCGTCTGGCGGCAGCGAAGACTTTTGGCTGCGATCGCATTTACGCGGATCATACCGCGCTTTACAACGGGGAAAGCAAGGAAACGCTGGACTGCGTTTACATCGCCATCGAACCGACCGCCCATTCGGACACCGAAACCCGCGCAATCGACATGGGCATTCCCTTTCTGGTAGAAAAGCCCATGACGCTTGATCTTGCGCAGGCGGATGAGATCGCCCGCCGCGTGAAGGAGACAAACCTCATCACGGCGGTTGGCTTTCAGGATCGGTATCTCGACCTCATGGAAATGGTCAAGGAAGAGCTGCCCAAGCACAAGGCGGGCGGTCTGGTTTACGGCGCGTGGATCGGCGGTATTCCCGGCGTATGGTGGTGGCAAAAAAAATCCACCTGCGGCGCGCAACTGGTCGAACAGAATATCCACTTGATCGACGGACTGCGTTATCTGTACGGTGAACCGCTCTCTGTATATGCCACCGCTTCGCGCGGCATGGTGACGCCCGGCGTCGACGCCAGCGCGGAATACGACACGGACGATCATTCGACCGCCGTCATTCGCTTCGAAAACAACGTCACCGCGACGCTCGTCAGCGGCTGTTACAGCAAGGACGTGCGCCCCAATTGCGGCCTGCTCATCACGCTTTCCGACATGATCATTGACTATCGCCTGCGCAACAATCTGATTCTGACGACCGCACGCGAGACGCGCGACATCAAGCGCGGCGTCGATCAGACGTATCTGCTCGATCGGGCCTTCATCGACGCGATCAAGACCGGAGACCCCAGCGGCATTCGCTCGCCCTATGAGGACGCGCTGAAATCACTGAAGCTGGGCTTCGCCGCCAACAAATCCATGGAGACGGGCGAAGTCGTGACCTTTTAACTGAAAGGACAAAGACATGAGATTATGTATACCGATTCCCTGCTTTTTCAAGGCGGAGGATTTCATTCCCGCCATCTACGAGGTGAAAAAACTGGGGATTGACGCAATCGAGACCTACGGATGGAAAGACCTGGATCTCGACCGGGTACGCGATGTTTGCGCAGAGACCGGTGTCGAGATGATCAGCATGTGCACCACCGAATTTCGCATGACCGATCCGCAGTATCGGCAGTTATGGCTGGATGGGCTTGCAGAAAGCTGTGCGGCGGCGGTCCGCGTTGGCGCAAAGCGGCTCATTACGCAGGTTGGCCCGGACACAGGGGCGCCTCGGGAAGCGCAGCACGCGGCAATCGTGGAGACGCTTCGCGCCGCGATCCCGATTTTGGAAAAGACAGGCGTAACCATCATGCTCGAGCCCCTGAACACGCTGGTTAACCACCCCGGTTATTACCTGTGGTCGGCGGTAGAGGGATTCCAAATCATCCGCGAAGTCGGTCATCCGCTGGTCAAAATCATATACGACATCTATCACCAGCAAGTCATGGAGGGCAACATCATTCCGAACGTGACAAAGAATCTCGATTGCATCGCCCATCTGCACAGTGCGGGACATCCGGGCAGGAACGAACTGCAATTTGGAGAGAACGACTACAACGTCATCTTTGCGGCGATCGACAAGGCCGGATATACGGGCTGCTGCGGTTTGGAGTACAAGCCGCTTCTTGACCCGATTGAAAGCATCCGCATCGCAAAAGAACTCTACGGAAAAAGCTGATCACCCCAGGGCGAACAGGCAACTGCCGGGTCGGGAATCATACGCCCGCCCCGGCATAATTTTTATGATAGCATGGTGAGCTTCCGCATGCGCAGAGCGCCTGTCCGGATTCAGAAATAATGCGCCATCAACCGTTCCACCCATTCGGGCACCGACGCATCCCGCCGATCGTACATCGGAAAATAGGGCTTGATGTCCAGAATGGGCGTACCGTCGATGGCATCGAGTCCCCTGACGGTCACATTCGCTTGCGTCACGTTCAGAATCTCGACAGCCGTCACGCCGATCTGATTTGGCCTGTTCTTTCCACGCTGAGCGAAGATGCCGGTCAGGGGCATGTCGTCGCGGTTTTGCGGCCTCCTTTGCAGGTGCTTGCTCAGATCGAAAGATGCCTGATCGAGCCAGGTCACGACGAGGGCATGCGAGAACGCGGATAGCCCTTCCAGGCCGCCGACGTATTGCGGCTCGAGTTGAAGCGTCGAAACGTCATTTCCCCATGCGGTGTCTTTGCGATCCTTCACATCGCTGACGACAAAGGCAACCGGGTTGAGCATGATGTCCATATTCTTTTCTCCTTTAGAAGCTGCGGCACATTGTCTCATGTTCACGTTCATTGAAAAAAGGACAGTATGACATACAAACAACACCTTTACTTCCCTTTTTATACGCCAAGTGTATCATCTGCGATGCGGTCGCACAAGCAAATATTTTATATAGACATACCGAACACCCCGTAAAACATGCGTTGTGCGGTGGACATCTTGGCGCGACATGGCTATACTGTTTAGCGAAGGGCGATTGATGTTATAATGAAAGAAAACGTACGAAAAGTGAGATGAAGCGCATGCGCATGCCGGTGATTTTTATCGGGCACGGATCGCCCATGAATGCCCTGGAAGACAACGATTTTTCACGCAGCTGGAAGGACTTGGGTGCGCGTCTTCCGAAGCCAAAGGCGATCCTTTCCATCTCCGCGCATTGGTTTACGAAAGGGACTGTGGCATCCGACTCCGCGCATCCCAAGACGATTTACGACATGTACGGTTTCCCGGCGCCCCTGTACGAGATCGTATATCATGCGCCCGGCGCGCCGGAAACCGCGCGGCGTACGATGGAATTGATCGGCAAACCCGATGCCTTTGACCGCACATGGGGACTCGATCACGGGACGTGGAGCGTGCTGCACCGGATGTATCCAGCTGCGGATATCCCTGTGTTTCAACTGAGCGTCGACCGCAGCGCGCCCCTGCGCACGCATTTTGAGATCGGCAGCTTGTTAAAACCCCTGCGCGATGAAGGCATCCTCATCATTGGAAGCGGCAACGTCGTTCACAACCTCGCGCGCGTCAATCCGGGAATGGCGGGCGGGTATCCCTGGGCGGATGTGTTTGACGGGTATGTGAAGGAGAGCATTCTGAGCGGTGATTATGAAAAAGTCGTGGATCCGCGCGGCGCAGGTTCGTCCGCGCAGCTCGCTGTTCCGACGGCGGATCACTACGCGCCGCTCCTTTACGCATTGGGCGCGGCGGATGCGACCGACGAGGTGACCGTGCTGAACGATGTATCGATGGCAGGTTCGCTCTCGATGACGAGTTATGTATTTGAAAATCAAGCCTGATTGAACGGCTCACACGACATATGCCGCAAAGAACGGCAGAATGGAGGATCACATGAAAACGGCGCTCTTGATTGTAGACGTGCAGCAGGGAATGATCGACGAGCATCCGCACGACGAGAAGGCGTTTTTGGAACGGCTCAAGAGGTTGATTGGCGCCGCGCGGTACGGCGGCGTGGACGTGATTTACGTGCAGCATGAAGAGGGCAAGGGCGGTGCGCTGCACGAGGGCGAACCGGGCTTTCTGATTCCCCCGATCATCGCGCCGCAGATCGGCGAGATGACGTTTACAAAGCGCTATCCGAACGCATTCAAAGAGACGGATTTGCAAAAGCACTTGAATGCGCGAGGGATCGAGCGGATTGTGCTTGCGGGCATGCAAACAGAGTATTGCATCGACGCCACATGCAAGGCCGCTTTTGAGCTGGGTTACAGCATCGTGATTCCGCAAAAGGGAACATCAACGTACGACAATCAGTATGTCGATGCGGAAAATCTGATTTCTTTCTATGAAAACCAGATTTGGAGCCACAACTGCGCGCGAGTCGTGCCCCTTGCGGACGCGGTCGACGCGCTGGAGCGGTAACCCCATGCTGCGGCGTGGCGTGGTCCGCACGGTGCGCGGACAAAAGACGGTGGACGGTGCGGGCGTACGGCTCACACGCGTGCTGTCCGGAAACGACGTCTACGACTTTGACCCCTTCTTGATGCTGGATTCGTTCGATTCGACCGATCCAGCAGACTACGTTGCGGGATTCCCCACCCACCCGCACAGGGGCATCGAGACCATCACCTACCTGATTGCGGGCAAGATTGAACACGAGGACAGCCTTGGAAACGGCGGCGCGATCCTGCCCGGAGAAAGCCAATGGATGACGGCTGGGAGCGGCATTCTGCATCAGGAGATGCCGAAACCTTCCGCGCGCATGCTGGGCTTTCAGCTTTGGCTGAATCTTCCGCGCGCGCAGAAGATGGACGAACCGGCCTATCTCGCCATCACGAACGATCATATCCCCGTCGCGCACGCGGATGGCGCGGAGGTGCGCGTCATTGCGGGCACATTTGACGGGAAGCAGGGGGTGCAACCGCGTCACATCCCCGCGACGATCCTCGACGTCGCGCTCATGCCCGGCGCACAGCTGCGCATTCCCACCAACCCGGAAGAAACCGCGTTCTGCTTTTCGATCCTCGGCGCCATGCGCGCATGCGGGAGCGCCGTTCCCGAAAAGACCGCCGTGCTCTTTGGCACAGGCGATTTCATCGATCTCGAAGCCACCGCGCGGGAAGGCGCACGGATCATCTTTTTCTCCGGAAAGCCGCTGCGCGAACCCATCGCCTGGGGCGGACCCATCGTCATGAACACAAGCGCAGAACTCGAGCTTGCATTCGACGAGCTGAGACGCGGCGTCTTTATCAAGGGGCATAAAAAATAAAAAGAGCCCTCAAAAAAGGAGTGTTTCAAATGAACAAACCAGCTCTTCTTGCGATCGTCGGATCGCTTCGAAAGGATTCCTATAATAAGCAGGTCGCAATGGCGGCAAAAGAAATGATCAAAGATCGCGCAACGATCGAATTGCTCGACTGGGCGGATGTGCCCTTCATGAATCAGGACATCGAGTTTCCGGCGCCCGAAACGGTCAACCGTGTGCGCAATGCGGTAAAAGCCGCGGACGGCATTTGGTTTTTTACACCGGAGTACAATCACGCGGTGCCGGGTACGCTCAAGAACCTGATCGATTGGCTCTCCCGCAAGGTCAGCGATACCGAGGGCGATGTGCTGACCGGGAAATGCGCAACGGTCAGCGGCGCGAGCGGTGGAATCTACGGCGCAATCAGCGCGGTGGACCAGCTGGCGGCACTTCTCAACTATCTGGACATGAACGTCATGAACGATCCGCGCACGTCCATTCCGCACGTGATGGGCGTAATCCAGCCGGACGGCACGCTTGCCCCAGGCCCGAGCGCGACGTTTTTGCAGGAACAGGCGGAGGCGTTCGTGGATTTTGTGGACGCGCGGCGCGCATAGCGCGCGTGTATTCGGGAACCCTTTCCAGAAAAATGAGCGGCGGGTGACGCGCGTCACCCGCCTGTAAAATTCACGTTGTAAGCTTCGCACCAGGCGTCGAATTGAATCAGCCATGCGAGCATCTGTGGTCTGCCCATCAATTGCCCGAACCATGTCGCGCTCTCCCGGTTCAGGAAGGTCTCGAGTGCCTCCCGATTGAGCATCTGGTTGAGCGCCGCGTTTTTATTTTGGAGCCGCTTTTCGAGCATTTTCCGGACTGCCGTCTCGTAGGCGGGGTTTTGCGTCTTGGGGTAAGGACTTTTTTTTCTGTTTAAAATTCGATCCGGGAGCCAATCGGCCATGGCGTTTCGAAGCAGTGCCTTCTCGATGCCATTTTCAAACTTGATCTCCCACGGCACATTGTAGACGTATTCGAGAATCCTGTGATCGGCGTATGGTACCCGGACCTCGACCGAGGCCGCCATGCTCATCCTGTCCTTTCGCTCGAGCAAAGAAGCCATAAAATAATTGACGGATAACCAGGTTGCGCGGCGGCTGGCGCGCATGTTCACGGTGTCGTCGTCGAGAACGGGACAGGCGGTCAGGCTTTCGCGGTACCGGTCGCGCATATAGGCATAGCCCTCGCCACTTTTCACAATCTCGTTTTCAAACAGCGATGCGCGCAGCATCGGGTCATGGATGAACGGGAAAAAATCACTTTCCAGCATTTCAGGTCTGTAAAACCACGGATAGCCGCCGAAAATTTCGTCCGCGCACTCGCCCGACAGCGCGACAGTGTGTTTTTCTTTGATGCGCCGACAGAAGTACAGAAGCGACGAATCGATGTCCGCCTGCCCGGGGAAATCGCGCGCATATGCGGATTCTACCAGCAGCTGCGCGACTTCCTCGGTCGGCGCGGCCAGCACATGGTGATCGGTTTCGAGAAAATTGGCCATGTAAAGCGCGTACTCGTCGTCACTCTGCGGTTGAAAGAGGCTCGAATGAAAGCTCGCGCGGTTCCCTTCGTATTCGAAGGAATAGGTGGAAAGCCTCTCACCCCTTCTGATATAGTGATCCGCAGCCACGGCGCTCACGATGGACGAATCAAGCCCGCCGGACAGGAGCGTACACAGCGGCACATCCGAGACAAGCTGGCGCACAATTGCGTCCGTGAGGAGCATGCGCGTTTTTTCGATCATCTCTTCGCGGCGATCGGTGCAGGTATTGGCCGTCAGTTTCCAGTAATGGCTGATTTCGAGCGTTTCGCCGCCGCGCCAGATTGCGTGGCAAGCGGGGTCGATCTCGCAAATATCCTCAAAGATTCCGCCCGATAACCGGATGGGCGAGAGGAACAAGAGCTCCCACAAGCCGCGCCGACCGACGTTGGGCCGGATTTCGGGATGCGCGAGAAGCGCTTTCATTTCAGAAGCAAACGCAATTCCATCCTTCACACGCGCGTAGAAAAGGGGCTTCACGCCGAACCGGTCGCGCGCGAGATAGACCTCATGCGCCGCCTCATCGTGAACGGCGAACGCAAAAATGCCGTTGAGCATGCTTGCGCATGCCGTGCCGAAGAGCATGTAGAGATCGAGGACGAGCTCCGTATCACACCGCGTGGTCGGCTCGATTCCGTTTTCGCGCACGATCTTGAGAAGTTCCGGCGCATTGTACAGCTCGCCGTTGTAGACGATTGTGTAATTGGTGCCGCGATGTTCGCGCGTCATCGGTTGGCGTCCGTTTTCGACGTCGATGATTGCGAGCCGGTTGTGCCCGAAGGAGACTTCGCTGGATCGATAGATGCCCTGTTGATCAGGCCCTCTATGCGCCATCTTTGCGCTCATGCCTTCGAGCGCAGCCGCCTTGTCAACGCCGCCGAGTATGCCGCAAATTGAACACATGAGCGCTCCTTTCGGAGGCAGGCAGAAATGGGAGTGCCTTGCCTTCTTCTAAAAAGATATGTCCGCGAGGTGCGGAAGGTGCTAAGACGTCGGCGCAACCGCCCGTTTCGCCATCGCGCGTTCATCCTCGAAACCGACCAGCGCGCCATTTTCGTAGAGGGCAAACAGCGTGACCTCGCCGCGACGCATATATCTTGCCGCGTGTGCGGGCGGCGCATCCTTATCGACAGCGACAAATTTGACGCGTGCGGGCAGTTTTTTCAGACCGATGAGATTGGCGACCGCGCCGGACATGTCGGACGCAAGCATGGCTTTTTTTTCGGAAAGCGATGCCGCGATCAGGAAAACGCTCATGATGAGAAAGGAGAGGTTCACCATACCCGTTTCAAAATAACCGATGGCGGCGACGGCGACGAGAAGCGCCGCTAACACATGCGCAATCGCAACGCTCAATACAAGCGCGCGCCGCCTGCCGAGCCAGCGACCCGCGAGCGCGCACAGCACCCGCCCGCCGTCGAGCGGCAGCGCGGGCAGGAGGTTAAAGAGCATCAGGACGACATTGACCCGCACCATGAGCGCGGCTTCCGGAAAGCGCAGAAGTCCAAGCCAGCCGAGTGCCGCTCCAAACACCCCGAGCGCGAGATTCCCAAACGGCCCTGCGAGCGCGACGACGATCATGCGCCCGGGTGGCGCTTCGTACAGGTCTTCGATATGCGCCGCGCCCCCAAACGGCATGATTTCCACATAGTTGATCGTCAACCCGCACGCCCACGCGGCGAACAGGTGCGCAAGCTCATGTACGCACAGCGCCAGCAGAAGCGTCAAAAGCTCCCACGTCACCCCAAGGGCAAGAGCGAGGAGCACGGTTAAAATGACGAGGGCGTGCAGCCGAAACTCCACGCCACGCACCCGGAACCGAATCACGTCTCCCCCTTCTCCGGATCGACGCTTGCGCCGTCCCTGCGCATCTCATAATAAAGTCTGTCGCCGTTGAGCGTCCCAATTCTTCCCCCCCGCGTCACCGCCTCACCGGATGAGACTTCGGGCACGGCAAGGTAAGCGTACATGGTTTCGACGCCATTTCCGTGGTCAATGAGCACGGCCCAATCCCCGCTCTCCAGCTGCGCGACCGCAGAAACCGTGCCCGCCATGGCCGCGCGCACCTCGGCGGACGAATCACACAAAAACGTCGTCCACGGCTGCGCATCCGTATAGGCATGCTGCACGTCTCCCGTCACGGGTTCTGCGGGTTGAGACCCGGAGATCCCCATGAACACGAGCGACGACTCCGGCATGATCGAGCGCACAAAACTCAGCTTGCCCAGCGATTGATCGAGGTCAATCCGCATGGTGAGCGCCGCCTCGACCCCGTCTACCGCGGCATTTGACCATGGCTGATCGATATTGCGCACAGCCAAAATGGAAAGCAGCAGCGCGCAGGCAATCGCGGTATTTCTGAGGAGCTTTTCCCCAAATGAGAGCTTCGCGTCGGATCGCACGCGGCGCGCCTTTTGCTTTTCTTCCGGCGCGGGCGTCGCGGGAGCCATTCGCGTATGGATCACCGTGCCCCGCTTTCCTTCTTCGCTCATCAAAAATCCCTCCCGTCACACAAGCGTATGCGGGAGGGATGGTTCTATGAACCGCTATATGGAGATTGACTTTGCCGGGGTCGTGCGCACGCGTTCGCGTTTGATCCGGTCTCGCATGACCACATTCATCACGAGGCCAATGCCCAGCATGTTTGTAAGCATGTTTGAGCCTCCGTAACTCATAAACGGCAGGGGGATGCCCGTGACGGGCAACAGGCCCACCACCATGCAGATGTTTTCCACGATATGAAACATGTACATGGAGAAAACGCCCACGATCATGTACGAGCCGAGCGGATCGGTAACGCGGTGCGCGAGCCACGCAAGCCGCGCGAGCATGAGAATATAGCCCACGACGAGCGCAAACCCACCGACAAAGCCGAAGGATTCGCACACGATTGAGAAGATGAAGTCCGTATGGTCATCCGAAATATATCCAAGGGAGGCAAAACTGCCGACCGAAACGATCCCCTTCCCCCACATGCCACCCGAACCCGCAGCAATCTGCGCGTTGATCACCTGGCGCGCCTCGTCCGGGTATTCATCCGGATGGAGCCACATGAGGATGCGCGTCAGGCGGAAGTTTCCGCCCGAGGCGTTCATGAGGTACCAGGCCGGAATTGCGATCAAAACCGCCACCACCAGCGCGCCGAGGATCAGCTTATAGCTCGTACCCGAAACGAACACCATGATGCAGAAAACCGCGATGTAGACCATGGCGGTGCCGATGTCCGGCTGCGCGATGATCAGAAGGAGCGGAATGGCGAGATAGATGACGAGCGGGAGGATATCGCGCACAGTCACGATCTCCCTTTTTCTTTCCGCAAATGCGCGGGCGAAGGCGATGATGATGGCGATTTTTCCGATTTCGGATGGTTGAAACGTGCGCTCGGACGTCGAACCCCAGGTGAAAAACGCCGTCATGTTGCCGCGCCCCGCTTCCACGCCCAGCACGGAGAGAAGAATCACGATGTTCACGAAATAGATCACGTTGGCATACTTTCCATATAAGTCGTAGCTGAAATACATGATCCCGCTCATGATGACGATTCCCGCGAGAATCCAGAGCAGCTGGAGCCGCGCATAGGTGAGCGGCTGCGTCGAAAGCATTTGCATGACGGTCGCGGGCTTTGTGGTGACGCTCGTCGTGGTCGCTGAAAAGATGGAAATCACGCCGAACAGGGAGATCGCCATGACAAGGATGAACAGGGGCCAGTCGAAATATCGCATCAGACCCCTGTTGAACTTATTTTCCCGGAGGTATTTCAGAACCGATTCAAACCATTTGCGCATGGTATCTCCGTCAGTCGCTGAGCGAAAATTCCGACTCGACCGTGGTCGTATCGTACCCGCCCAGGTGATCCAGGTAATATTCAATGACGGTACGCGCGGCGGAAGACGATTTCACGCCCGCGTAGCCGTTGGGGATGTAGACGACCACGACAATCTTGGGGTCATCCGCTGGCGCGAAACACACCAGCCACGAGTTGTTTTCGACGTCGAGATCTGTCCTTTGTGACGTACCGGTCTTTGCAGCGATCTTATACTTGGAGTTTGAGAGCTCTTTGGCGGCGGTACCGTTGTTTTCAACGGAGGTCGCCTCCTCCATGCCCTTGCGGATCGCGGCGTAGTACGCCTGATCGGTATTGATTTGGTTTGCGACGACGGGCTCTTTATCGAGCACGACCTTGCCGTCCGCCGAGATGATTTTATCGACAAGCTGTGCGTCATAGACGGTACCGCCGTTGACGATGGCGCAGACATAGCGCGCGACGGCGATGGGCGTCACCTGCGTGATCGACTGGCCAATCGCGAGCATGATGGTCTCGCTCGACGTCCAGTAGAGATCCTGAATATAGGTGGTGATGGTATTGCCCATATAGTGGGAGGAGATGTACTCCACGGGGATGTTCATGTCGTAGACGAGGATATTGCGAATGGGCACCGCCCACTCGGACTTCGTTTCGTACTGGGTTACGATGTCCATGAGCGACTTGACCGCTTCATCCACGCGCTCGTTGTCGTACTCGATGCCACGGTCCTCGCCCACCTTCAGAAGAAGGCGCTTGATGGCGTTTGCGATAAAGATGGGTTTGGCGGTATATTGGTCCGCGATGGCGCGGTCGGGATCGTAGAGCGTCGACTGACTGCCGACGAAGCTGGTCGCCTCGCCGGGCAACTCGATATTGGTGCGCGATGTAAGCCCCAGCGCGGCCGCCCATTTATTGATGTTGTCGGAACCCAATTTCTGCCCCACCGTATAGAAGAAAAAGTTACAGGAATTCTTAATGCCCTCCACAACCGTCTGGTTCTGGTGATTTTCGATGTGGCTTGTCCAGCAATAGACGGGCATGGCTGTCGGAAACGCATAGTATGCGCCTTCGTCGCTGATCCGCGTCGAGAGCGTGATCGTGCCCTCCGAGAGTGCGCCGAGGGCGGTACACAGCTTAAAGATGGAGCCGGGGGTATCCTTTGCGGACACGGCGCGGTCATACAGCGGATTGCTGTCGTCATTGATGATGGTCGACCATTCGCTGCCGGAAATGCCGCCCTCAAAGAGGCTCAGGTCAAAGTCGGGATAGCTGACAAGGCCAAGCACGCGTCCGGAATACGGATCCATGGCGACCATGGCACCGGTCTTGGCGGTCTGAATTTGCTTGCCTTCTTCGGCGTATTGTTGGAGCGTGATCCGGTTGGCGCGCTGCCAGACCGCTTCTGAAATGACCTCGTTTTGTTCCTTGCTGATCTTGCGGATATTAGCGGCGAGCGCATCTACCATGACGTTTTGAAGATCGGTATCGATGGTCAAAACGACGGAATTGCCGTCCTGCGGTTCCGTATATGTAATATCGCGCACAACCTTGCCGCGCGTATCCACCTCGACGACGCGGGAACCCTGCCGATAGGCGACAAATTGGGAGAGCTGATCCTCCATGGAGCCTTCGATGCCGGCAACGCCGACCGTCGCATCGTTGGGATAACCCTTTGAGTGATATGTTTCGAGCGCGGAATCGGTGATGATTTTCGACACATAGCCGATGATGTGGCAGGCGGTTGCGCCCTGCGGGTATACGCGTTCGGAACTCGTCTGCACCGTCACGCCATCCAAATCCATGGACATGGACTCGACGCGCGTCACGCATTCAAAACCAACGTCTTCCGCGATCACGACCGGCTGCGAGGTATATGCGCTCATGCGCGAAGCCTGCCAGATGGCGAGCACCTTAACCTTCATCTCATCGCTCAGATCTTCGGGGATGAAGTATTTTTCATTGAGCGCCTTCCAGAGATCCTCATCCGGCGTCGCGTTCAGATAGAAATTGGCGCGCCACTGCTTTTCGCGCGTCGCCTCGACCGTTTCAGAATCCGAGCCTGTGTTGAAGCGCCAGATGCCGTCTGCGTCCTGTTTGAGCCAAAAGTCATCGATGGTCGTTTTTCCAAGGGATTCGACGAGTTCAATGGTCTTGATGATCACCTGCGTATAGTTTGCCCTGTACGTTTCGTTTGTCTTGGACGGATCACGATAAAAGGCGATGTTATAGCTCGTCCTGTCATAGGCGAGCGGCACCATGTTTTCATCATAAATGGCACCGCGCATGCCGTAAACCGTGAGCGTCTTTGTGGATTTGGATTCCGCGGTCGTCGCGTAGGCTTCGCCGTTTTGAAGGATCATGCCGCGCATGCGCGCAAAGACGGCAACGCCGACGAGCGCGATCACCAGCATCAGGATGACCAGGCGTATGGGACGGGGTTTCACAGATTTTTCACCTCCCGCTTGGGATCGATGCGCACGCGTTTGCGCGTTTTGCCGACGAGCGCGGGCGTCATGGGATAATACAACGCGTTTGTCAAAATTGCGCCGATCACCACGCGAACAAGCGCGTGGTTGACATAAGCGGCCTCAAAGAGCGCCGTATTGAAGTATTGATAGACCATCGTGACGGACTCAAACAGCGTGAGTGTCATGGCGACTGCCAAAAATCTGCGCAGAAGCGCGCGGCCGGGCGAATAGGTATCCTGCGCGCGCATCTCGTCCGAGTCGTATCCGATCAGTCCGGTCAGAAAACCCGCGGCGATGTAAGAAAACGTCATGTAGCCGAGGGGAAGGCCCGAAAGAATGTCCACGAGCAATCCCCCCAGAAGCCCGCCGAGCATGCCGTGCGTGCGCCCGAGGATCAGCCCCAGGCACATGACGAACAGCATTGTCATGGGAAGCACATATACGCTCGTCGTTAAGATCGGCACGACTGAAATGTCGATCATAACCAACAGAACGATGATCAGGTAGTGCAAAAAGCGTCTTAGCATTTGTTACCTCAGTTTGCCCAATCGTCCTCGGGCAGCGGCTCGATCATCGTCGGCGCGGGCGTGGGCGATGCGCTCACAGAAGGAGATCCGGTGACTTCAGGTACAATGGTCGGATAGTTCCATGTGTCGTCGCTCGCATCCGGGGATACGACGGAACCATCGGCGTTTGTTGCTCCCTCCGTCGGCTCGGGCGTCACATACGCAACGGGCGTGGGCGTGGCGACGACCGGAAGCTCCTCCGCCTTCTCAACGACGGTACGCAGAACGAGCACATCCTCGATATGCCTGAAATCAGCATAGGGCGAGACAATGACATAACTGCCCTCGGTGCTCGTTTCCTGACTGACCGCGATGACTTCGCCGATCGTCAGTCCTTTGGGATACAGGGAATCCATGCCCGACGTGACTAAGACGTCGCCCGGCACGATGTTGTTCACATTTGGAAGATAATAGACATGACCCTCTGCGCTTTGCGCGTCGGCGGTGACCTCGCCGCGCATGAGGCCGCCGTCGCGCGTGCGCTGAATGAGGCAGGCGACTGCGCTGCGGGTGTCGATGATCGTCATGACCTTGGCATAGGTGAGTCCCGCCTCGTAGACATAACCGACCAGGCCGCCTACAGAGACGATGGGCATGCCCTCGCGCACGCCGTTTGCCGTGCCGCGATCGATGGTGAATACATCAAACCACTGACCCGGATCGCGTGCGATCACCTTTGCGTACAAAGGGTCGAGGGACTCATATGTACTTTTCGCATCGAGAATGGCGGCCAGGCGATCGTTCTCCTGCTCCAATTCCTCCATGCCGCTCATCTGGAGCGTTGCCTGCTCATATTCAAGCTCGAGCGCGTCGTATTCCCCCTTGAGCTTGTCATAGCTGCGCCAGTTGGTAAAAAAGCCCTTCGTCCAGGAAGTCGCGCCCGAAAAAGCGGAGACGACGGGCTTGAAGACGGTGCCAACGGCATTCTCGAACATGGAGATGCCATTGTTGCTCCTGAGAATGAGAAAGGATACAGTCACAAATACGAGCGTAACCGCCACAACGGTAAAAAGGATGCGGCGAATGGCGCTGGTTCTTTGTCTGCGCGTGCGATCGACGTGGGCGCGGGAATATTTGCGTCCCGTGCTCTTTTTGCCGGAGCGTGTCTTTTTTGTGAGGGCCATCTGTCAGCCTCCTCAGAGTTCAACGACGCAGCCGGTTTGCGCAAAGCGCGCAAGCAGCCTATCGTCCGAAGCGATCATGCCCGCGCCGGTTGAAACATCGTCCTGCGGGTTTTCGCCCGTCTTGACCGGAAGCTTCAAAAGTTCTGAGAGACGCCTGTCCAGCCCTTCGAGCTGCGCGCCGCCGCCGGAAAGCTGTATGCCGCGCTCGAGGATGTCGGCGGCGAGCTCGGGCGGGGTGTTTTCAAATGCTTCGCGCACGGTTTCAACCAGATCATCAAGCGGTGCCGCAAGCGCGTCGCGCACGTCCTTTGCGGTGATGGAGACGGTTGACGGTTTGCCCGTATGCGCATCCCGTCCGCGCAGAAGCACCTCATAGCTGTCCGTCAGGCGCGACTCAACCGCCGTTCCAATGTCGATTTTCAAATCCTCCGCCGTCCGAAGGCCAATGATGAGCCCCTTTTCGCGCCGCACGTACCGCACGATGGCCTCGTCAAACGCGAGGGAGCCCGTGCGCGTGCTGCGCGCGGCGACAATGCCGTTCATGGAGAGCACGGCGATCTCGGCCGTCTCGCCGCCGATCACGATTTCCAAAAGCCCTTTCGGCTCGTTGATGGATACGCCTGCGCCGACAGCCGCAGCAATGGGCGCCATGACGAGCGCAGCGCGCCGCGCGCCCGCACCCTTCACGGCGGTTTCAAGCGCCTTTCTCTCCACGCGGGTCAATCCCTGCGACATGGAAACGAGCATGCGCGAGCGTTCGAGCGCGCGTTTTTTGCCGATGGCGCGGTCGCAGAAGGCCTGTATGAGAATGGCCGCCTGCTCCGCGTCGGTCACCGCGCCGCGCGCGACCGGGGAAACGAGATCGACATCGTGGGGCGTGCGCCCCAACATCTGCCGCGCTTCGCGTCCCACGGCGAGAACTTCAAGCGGGTTATCCGCGTCGGTGAGCAGATAGCTTGGCTCGCGGAGCACAACCCCTTCGTTTTCCAGATAAATCGTGACATTGCTCGATCCGAGATCGAAGCCAACGCCGCCGGATGAAAAAACACCCATCGAATGATCCCCCATTGTTTTCTTGGATGGCGAAATGGACAGTTGCGATCTAAGGCAATCCCGCACAAATGAAGTGGTGCGATGACGTACGGATTTTTCGTCAAATGCAATTGCACATATCGAAGGTTTACTGGCGGTAAATCAAGATATGTGCAAGCGGCATATGGCGGAAAAGCAGCCGCCAGCGTGCCGCCGAATTGTGCGGGCTTGCCCTAAAGTATTTTTTTGAGCATCGCGTCTACCTCGTCCACGGGAAAGCCCATAACGTTTTCAAAGGAGCCGTCAAGCCATGTGACGAAGCCGCCCGCGCCGCCCTGTATGGCATACGCGCCCGCCTTATCCATGGGTTCCCCGGTTGCGATATATTCGTCAATCTCTTCGTCGCTCAAATCCCGGAACTGCACGCCCGTGCGCACGCATTTTTCGAGCACCTGCCCGGTCTGCACGTCGATCACGCATACGCCCGTAAACACGTCGTGCTCCCGATTGGAAAGGGATCGGAGCATTTCCCGCGCGTCGGCGGCGTTTTTCGGCTTCCCGAGGCCAACCTCGTCGAGCGAAACGAGCGTATCGGATGCGATCACGACGCCATCTGTTCTGCCCGCCGCCACGGCATGCGCCTTTTTCCGGGAGAGCAGCAACACCACATCGGCAGGGGTGCCTTCGGCGTCCTCATCGACGTTTGGTACGCAGATTTCAAATTCATATCCCATCTTCGCAAGCAGTTCTCGTCTGCGCGGCGAGCCGGACACGAGGATCAGTTTTTTTGACATGGTATACCTCCACCAATAACGCGTATCAGTATAGCATAAATAGCAGATGTTTTCAAAGCATGATCCCGTTTTGTCATAGAAATGTTTCGAATGTCACGGTACGGCGGCGCATTCCGCACGCGCATGCCACAAAAAAGGACCCGGCAAACCGAGTCCTCAGACCTTCATCGACGGGGGCAGCCGAGCAATGCGAGATGGCGACCGATGTGGCGTTCGAGCGCCGCCGCATAGGCCTCTGCCTCCCTGTCCCACAATGCATAGAGCGCAGCCTTTAATTCGTCATTCTGGAGGATATGTCCGTACGTGATATGGATGAGTTGGCGCGCGTCCGGCAGATCGAAGAGCGTTGAAAGCGCTGCATCTTCCATTTTTTTCACGTCCGGAATCTTCGAAAGGTCTGTCGATACGTGGTAAAACCGCGTCGCATCGCGGAAACTTTCGAGCGCGAACGCATGCGCCTTTCGGTAGAGCGCGGGGTCCTTTTGCGCGCAGATGCGCATGGCTTCGAGCCAGTTGGTGCCCGCCGTCTTGACGTGAAACACTTCGCGCGTCATTTCGCCGATCGCCGGGAACACGCTGAACTTATCGGAGCCCGAATGAATGCTTAGCTTGTAGCCGAAATGGCGCGCGATCTTCGCATGCGCGTCGATGTCGCGCGTAAAGGCGGAAACAGCGCCGATATAGTCGATTCCCTTCTGGAATTCACCAACGAAGCGCGGGGCAATGGTCGCAAACCGGACGCCCATTCGGATGAGTTCGCTTGCGACGAAGAAGTGCTCGGCGGGCGTTGTGGGGACGGACGTTTCGTCGATGGAGATTTCAAAGTCGGCATCATACTTTCCATCCGCGAGAAACCGTTCGAACATTTCAGCCGCGAACGTAACCGCTTCACCATAGACAGCGACACAACGCGCAAGCTCCGCAGCCGTGTATTCAATTGTGAGCCCTTCGCCTGCGTCAAAGCGTTTGCCAAGATAGCGGTCTTCGATCTGCCCGATCTCCCCCGCCCCGCCCGGCTTGATATGATCGCTCAAATCGAGCGTAATCATAGTAAATCCCAGGGAGAGGGCATACTCAATATCCTCGGGCCTTTTCAGGTGGTCGCCGTCCGCGCCAAAGCCGTCCTTGAACCCATCGCGGAATACCGCAAACGTTGCGGCGTCGAGCACGTCCTCATAGGTGCGGCCTGTGAGATTCAATTCGCGGATTGATTGCTGAACAAACACGGGGCGTGCGTCGTAGGTCTCAAAGACACGGATGTGTCCGGGACACGCGAGTCCGAGCCTGTCCCCCACGCCAAAGGAGCGCGGCGCAGTCAAAACCCGCACGGGCGCGGTAAACGGGAAAAGCGCGCGCAGCCGGTTCGCATTCTGATGCGTAAGGGGATACTCACCGTTTGTGCCGTCCGAAAAGCCCGCTGTCGCGTCCGCAACGAGAACATCCTTGCCGTCCGCGCGCGCCATGGACACCCGTTTTCCGTTGATTTCGTTGATCGATTTGGGATAAATCAGCATTGCATACTCCTATATCGCCGCGTGTTCGCTGCGCTTGATGATTTCGTTCTGTATTTCCCCCGACAGGTTGACAAAGTAATCGCTATAACCCGCCACGCGCACCATGAGGGTGCGGTGCTTCTCCGGATGTTCCTGCGCGTCGAGGAGGTCCTTTTGATCCACGACGTTAAACTGTACCTCAAAAGAGCCGCGCGCCATAAATGTCTTGATGTAATTTTTAACAGCTGCGCGCCCTTCCGCGCTTTGCATAAGCTTCTTGGTGAACCGAAGGTTCGTCGCGATGCCGCCGATGCCATACTTCTGATCGATTTTTTCGATGGAGCGCAAAATGCCCGTCGGTCCGTTTCTGTCCATGCCTTGAACCGCGCCGAGCGACTCAGAGAGCGCCTCGCCCGCTTTGCGTCCGTCCGGCGTCGCCGCCGCAACTTTGCCAAGCAGACCGTGCATGATCCATGCGAAATAGCTGGGGTGGAAGGTTGCGTCGACGCTGGTGGAATAGTGTTTTAATTCGTCGCGGATCAACTCATACATCTCGACGCCAATCCGGTCGACCTCATCGATGCCGTTGCCGATCTTCGGGCAGCGGTTCAGAAGGAACTGGCGCATGCGCTCGTTGCCCGCGAAATTGGTGCGCAGAAGGTCGCCCATTTCAGGAAGCGTCATGGTCTTTTGATCGTACACGGCTGTCTTGACCGCCTGCAGCGCGTCCACCAGATTTAAAAAACCAGGGAAGCATGGGTAAACACAGCTATACTTCGCGCCGCCCGCGCCGGAATCCTTACCGCGCGCCAGGCAGTCATCAATAAACGCCGATGCAAGGGGGGAGGCGCAGTACTGTGAAAATGCGTACAGCCTCTTCACCGTATCCTCGAGATTTGCGCGGATGACACCGCGCACGACCCGCGATGCCAACTCTTTGAAGTCTTCAAACGTTTGCAGATCGCTCAATTGGAATTGAATTTCGGGCTTCACGCGGCATGCGTCGCCAAAGATTGCCTTTCCACCATTGAAGATATACTCATAGGCCTTGTTGAGGTTGATGTACGGCGTCGCCACCTGGACGTTGGATGCTGCGATGGGCGTGATTTCGACGCAGGTGGAATTGATGTAATACCGGCTGTCGCGCGCATCCAGACCGGCTGCGCGCAAACCCTCCTGAATAATCCGGTCGTTGAAAAACGCCGGGCGGGTATAGCCTTCCGCGATGATTGCAAGCGATTTGTCCATGAGGGAATCGGGCATGTCGGGGGTATAGCTCACGTTCACGGAGGGATTGATGAGTCCCGTGGTGCGAATTGCCTCGATGCACATCTCGGAAAGCTCGTTCCAGACGGGCGTTCCGTCCCGGTCGACGCCGCCGACCATGACCGCAGCGGGCCAGGTATCATAGATTTCGTTGTGCTTGAGATACAGCTGCTCGATGAGCGAGAACGCAAATTCAGGCGTCAGAACACCGCTCTCGATATCCTTTTGATAAAAGGGGTACATGTAGTGATCAAACCGCCCGGTGAGGGAAATATCGCCCATGAGACAAAGCGAGAATTGCATGAACCACATGATTTGCAGCGCCTCGTGGAAATGTTCGCACGGCTGCATGGGCGCACGCTCGAAATTTGCCGCCATGCGCCGGAGCATCTCGCGCCGGGCGGGATCGGCGGTCGCAACCGCTTTTTCCGCGAGCGCCTCGCGCGCCCGCGCGCAGAACTGCGCAAAGCCACCCAGCGAGATTTCAACGGATTCATAAAAGGCCTCTTTTGCCGCGTCCTCCGAGTGCGAAAAATCGATTGCCGCACGCTTTTCCGCCACTTCCGCAAGGATTGCGCGGATACCGACGTGCAAAAGCTTCTCGTAATCGATCGCGCGGTGTCCCGTGAACGCAGTCGACGTGCCCGCCAGCTTGTCGCTGGCGCGCAGATAACGGCGCGCTTCGTCGGCGCAGGATCGTTCTTCATCCGTAAGTACGCGCGGCATGGCGAAGCGCCCGATGATCAGCTCGTCATCATCAATTTCAATGGGATACTCCGAAAAAAGCGCACGGTCAATCATTGCCCGCCGGACGTTGTGCGCATAGGGCGGCTTCTCGTCAAAGAGCGCCTTGCCCGTGATGCACAGCTTGATGTCCTCGCTCCTGGAAATTTGCTGTCCGCGCGCATAGGCGCGGGCCTTCCATTCTTCCCGCATATGAATCCCTCACATGATCAATTTTGCGTCAATTCCCAACCGATGGAAAAGAGCGACATATTGCTTCATTTCTGTTTCATCCGGCTCCCGCAGCCCGGCGCATGGAAACGCGCGCCCGAGCGCTGCGTATTTGGGCGCACACATGCCATGGTACGCGAGTAGTTCGACCGCGTGCCGGTTTGGAAGCGACGCGATGAGATCTGCAATCCGCGCCATCTCCGCGACGTTCGCATTGAAACCCGGCACAATGGGCGTCCGCAGGATCATATGCGCGCCCGACCCGCTCAGAAGACGGATGTTTTCCAATATCCGCGCATTTCCGACACCCGTACCGACGCGGTGCGTTTCGTCGGTTGCACACTTCAGATCGGCATAAAACAGATCGACCGATTCCAACAGTCCCCGTATCACCGACCACGGAACGTTCAGCGCCGTCTCGATCGCCGTGTGAATGTTTTCTGTTCGCATGCGCGAAAGTGCTGCGCCGACAAATTCCGCCTGCAGGAGCGGTTCCCCGCCCGAGAATGTCACGCCCCCGCCGCTGAATCGGTACACATCCCGATCGGACAGCAGAACCCCGCACAAATCGTCAAGCGACCACTCTTTGCCGGCAAATGAAAGTGCTTCGGCATAGCATGCCGCAGCGCACGCCCCACAGAGCGTACAGCGTTCATTGTGTCGCGCGCTTTTCACCCCATCTGCAAGAGGGCATGCCGCCATGCAGGCAGCGCATGAAATACAGCGCCCGGGATAATAAAGGAGCGCGCCTCTGACCGGCTGAGACTCCGGATTGTGGCACCACGCGCAAGCAAGATTGCAGCCCTGCATGAACACGGTCGTGCGCGTGCCGGGACCGTCATTGAGCGAGAAGGCCTGCAGATCGAAGATTCGCCCCACGTTTTCACTCCCTTCGCACACATCCCATCGCATTATATCAATTATTAATATTCATTTCAACAAAGAAGGTTTATAATAATTATATAAACATAAAACGATAATAGGCATGACGGCATATCCGAATGGCATGATTTTATTTACCTTCTGGAAACATGATGTAAGGTGTGAAGATAATGTTTGAGATCAATCCAACCAACACGGAGTTGTTTGCCGCAATTGAGGCACCGCAATCAGATGTCCGCCCCAGAGGAATTGTCGTCGATTTTCACGGACTCGGCGGGGGCATGGCTATGCCTGAAAAGTCAACAAGCGGCGTTTTTTATGCGAAGAACGGCGCCGTCTATGTCTATCCATATTACGGCCCATGGAGCTGGATGAACGATGTGGCCGTACATTACTGCGACGAGGTTTTGCGGGCGGTTGCCGCGCGTTTCGGCCTTGCAGCAAATGTGCCCGTGGTCGCCACCGGCGGGAGCATGGGTGGGCTTTCCGCCCTTGTCTACGCACGCTATTCGCGCATGAACATCGTCGCGTGCGCGGCGAATTGTCCCGTTTGTGACCTTCCCTATCATTACACCGAGCGGCCCGACCTTCCACGCACGCTGCATGCGGCGTTCGGCCATTACGCCTGTTCCCTGCAGGCGGCGATCCGGAGCGCATCGCCCATTGATTTGGCCACATCGATGCCCCAAATCCCCTACTACATCGTCCATGGAGATGCGGATACAGCGGTGAAAAAGGAGAAGCACTCAGACCTTCTCGTCGCCAAATTGCGTCAGCTTGGCCAAAGCATCACATACGACGAAGTGCCCGGCATGCCCCATTGCGCGCTCCCGCCGGATCACGAGGCTGCCTTCCGGCGCTTTATTCTCAGCGCGCTAAGTCAGAATGGCTGAACGATCAATCGCCCGGGGCAATGCCCCGGGTGATTTTTGTGAAAGTGCGGATCAAAGGCCTTTGAGCGGGTCAAAGCCGTAATCCACAGAAGAATCGTACATGAACACGACCATATCATCCGATTCCACAAAGGCAATGTAGAACGAGGTTTCCCCGTCTGGCGCCATGACAAACACATAGTGCCAGCCATCGCTGTCTACGCCCTCGTCGTTTTCGGTCCAACCGGCATCCGTAAAGAGCGCGCGGTATGCGTCGAGTTGCGCGAAATCATCGATGTAATAATAGAGGGTATACATGCCCCGCTCCTTGGAGTAATCGTCAAACTCATAGGGCATGCCGCCGATGAATTCATGAAATGAGATGAGCGCGGCTGACGTGGGTTCAGGCGTCGGCGTGAAAATCGGCGCGGTCTGCTCGGGTGCAATCGTCGATCCTGCCGGAATCAACTTGGGAAGGCTTCCGCCGATCTTTACATTTTGGGATTCCGACACACTCCCCTCGAGGGCGACAAGACGATCTGCCGCGTCGAGAATGTCCGGAACGAAGAGATAGAGCGCGACTGCCGTGTCGATTTGGCCGTCTTTCTCATAGAGGCGCGCGGTTGTATAGATGTCATAATCGCGGCTATCCTCGTACCGATCAAGCCCGGCAAACAGCATCTGTGCGGTTTCAAGGTCGCCCGCTTCGAGCGCCTCAAGCGCCTGCGCATATGTATCCGCCTGTGTCATCTCCGCAGCGACAAACGCATACCCGCCGCTCGCGGCATAGGACTGTGCGGTTGAATTCTCCAGCCCGGTGATTGTCAGCGCACGGTCACAGCCCCGGAAGACCATCTTTCCGAGTTCGCATTTCGCATTTAGAATCGTAACTGCATTCAGCGACGAACAGCCCATGAACGCTCCGTCGCCGATGTAGGCCACAGTCACCGGAATCGTGACATCGGTGATACCTGTCATATTGAGAAACGCGCCGCCCGCAATCATCGTGACCGGGCATGCGTCGATGGCGGCGGGAATTGAGAGGCTCGCCTCCGAACCCGTGTATCCCGTGACGCAAGCCTCGCCATCCGAAATGACATACGTAAATGTCCCGGTTTCTGCGAACGCCGCGCAGGAGAGCGCAAGCAGGAATGCAACCGCAAATGCACAGATTTTTTTCATGCGAATGTCCCCCATCCTTATTCTTCTTCCATTCTATACGTTCGGGGTGAATGTGTCAATTCGCGGGTTCAAAAAAGAGACATCGCGCGAGGAGGTCTTTTGATCCGCGCATGGTTTTCTGCAAAATGCGCGGCTACCGGCAAAAAAAGAGCGCTTCCCGCAGGAAACGCCCTCTTTTCGATCAGTCTGTAACGCCGTAAATGAAGTCGTGCAGAATCTGCTTGTTTTGATCAAAATCCGCACGGATCGACCAGACGCCATCATAGGTATCCGACTGGAACGTGCCGTCCGCCGGAAGTCGCAACTGCTCAATGCCGGACATATCGATGGATAGCCCGACCTTTGCAAGCGACATCATCTGTGCGATGGAGAGGTTCGTCTGCACATAGCCGGCAAGACGCGCGACGACCGCTGAGAGCGTCTGAACATCCGTCATCTGAAGCTTGCTGGCAATGGCGATGAGCACGGTGCGCTGCCGCTCGGTGCGGACATAATCGCTGTCGAGCTTGCGGATGCGCGCAAAGGCCAATGCCTGATTGCCCGTGAGATGTACGCTGTCGCCAGATTCGGAGAGCGGCGTGCTGTTGTTGAGCGTAAAATCCATCGCGTCCCACTTGAGCTGCGTATTGATTGCGTTCTTTTCTGCGTCCGTGACCGCGATATCGATTCCATCAACGATATCAACGATGTCGGCAAGTGCCTCCATGCTGACGAGTACGTAGTCCGTGAGGTTCATGCCGAAGTTTTCATTGACGGTGCGGAGGATGAGATCCGGACCGCCGTAAACGTTCGCGGCGTTGATCTTGCGGTTACCCACATCATAAATGTCAACCCACGTATCGCGCATAATGGATGTCAGCTTTGCCTTGCCATCCTCCGGATGCACGGACAGGATGACAATGGTATCCGTCAAGCCGTAATAGTTATTCATATTGCGAGAGTCGGAACCGAGCAGGAGGATATTCCACCAGCCGGCGTCATCCAGTTCCTGATTGATCTTCAAGTCATCGACCGTTACCAGATGATCGACGACAATCGGCTCGTCCGTCGGATCGGGCGTCTCCTCAAGGATTTCGTCCGTCGCTTCTACGGGCCCGGCTGTCGCATCGGCGACCGTGTCCGTCGCCGCTGCTTCCGGCCCCACGGTCGGCTCCGCCGTTTTTTCCGAGATTGCGCAGCCCGTCGTCAAGAGTGAGATGACGAGCAAGAGCGCAAGTAGTTTGATCATACGCATCGTGTTCTGCATACTGAATTCAATCAACGAAATGTACGAACGTGATTCGTATTATTCCGTAATTGTTACCTCCTTCGTATCCTTGCTTGTCTGGATAAACGTCTTGCCGGGCTTAAAGACGACCTGGTTTCCCGCATCGTCATAATAGGTGGTGTTTTGGGTAAGGCTGTCGCGCACCCAGTAGCCGGTAAAGTGCGTGCCGCCGATGAAATAATCACAGCGGTTTGTGCCCGTCGTTGTTACCTTGGGGCGATCCGACTTACCGTCGTACCAATCATAGGCGACATACTGGACAATGACATTCGAACAGGTTATCTGCTCGCCCGTTTCGCCGTCCTTGAATTCCTTCCCGTTATAGTAGCGCTTGTAAAGGCCGCTCTCTACGTCATACAGGTAGGAAGGCTCGTACGAGCTGCGGTAATCGATTTCAAACGCGGTCGCGGGTTCGTCGCCCAGCGTGTAATCCGTGCTGCTGAATGTCAAAGGACAAGTTTGTGTCATCTGATCCCAATCGACGTCATCGTAAATCTGCTGAAATTTGCAGATCACATTGTTGGGTGCGGTGCGCGCGCTGTCGCGATAAAAATTCTTGCCGTCTGACAGCCCGTCATAGCGAGCCTGCATGTCCACCGTTTTAAAATAATCGTAGACGCTGCTGCCGGCGTCCTTCTGACCGCCAAAGTGGATAAAGCAGCCGCCGTACTCCAGATAAAAATCGACATTCACGATGCGCGTGGAGCGCACAGCCTCAATCAACGTGGGAATCGTATCGTTGAAAACGGCCGTGTAACGGGTATAGCCGCCGTTATACAGCTCAATTTCATAGACGATATCGGCGCTCGCAATACCCTTTTGCGGGCGCGCGCCGGGCTCATTGTCCATTTGTGCAACCATGATGCGGTCCGGCTTCGACACAGGAAGCCCGGTCGTCAACGAAAGCGCCGTCGTGGGCGTATCCGATACGACCTCCTGTTCCGCCGTCGCCCAAAGCGGCAATGCAACCAGCGCGACAATCAGTGCAAATGTTATGAATTTCTTCATCTTCAGTTTTCCCTCCCAAACAGTCCTGTCGTTTTATCTCCATACCATTCATGATCAACCGATTGTTATTCACAGTCCTGTTCTCAGGCAACAATGCCGAAAAGAACGTGGATCATTGAACCAGATGACGCGCGGCAAAAAAAAGTTGCGCACGTGGCACGAAAGGCAAACGCAGTTATCTCTCTCGCGCAAGAAGCGTTCGCCCCTTTCCGCATGCCTTTAGAATTAAAATCGTAGAAAACGGGAAAAGTCCGAATGCGCGCGCGCTCCACCGCACACGTCTATCCGGATAATCGGTCAGTTGCCGCATGCGCATGCGCATCCCGGCATCGCGTACAAACGCCCGTGCAGCGCGAAGATTGACCGCAACACCGGTCTGCCAAAGAACGGACCAGGAAAGCCGTGCGACGAACCACTTGCGATAACGAACGTAAAAAGACCGATGGCGTACCAGATATTGACTTCGCGGTTCATCAAAAAGTTCCAAACAGCGCAATCTTTCTCGTGAATAAGTTGACATGGCGGAGTTTGGCGCGGCGTGATAACAATAAATGCAGCGTTCAACCGACCATATCTTTTGCGCCGCATCGAAAAGACGCAGGGTAAAGTCGTAATCCTCGTAGTATGGGTAACCTTCCGGAAACCGCAGACCCGCTCCTTCAATCAGTGCGCGGGAAACGAGAAAATCGTACACGCCAAAGTGCGTGGGATTGGTCAAAAACAGTTCCAGCAAATCATCCGACGAAACAATGCGCTGCGCGCCACAGAGCGGGGTGAACACGGGGGAGCCATGGACGACGCGCGAATGTCTGAACACATATAGATCGCCGCCGCGCGAAGCGCAGGATGCGAGCGCATCCACGTAATCCGGTGCGATCATGTCGTCTGCATCGACGAACGCGACATATCTCCCCGTGGCGAGCGCCATGCCTGCGTTGCGCGCTGCACTCACCCCCGCGTGTGCCTTGCAGGCGATCCGCACAGGAAACGCGCCCGTTGCGGCGATTTTCTCCAAAATATGCGCACTCTCGTCGGTCGATCCGTCGTCGATGAAGACGACCTCGAACGAATCCGGCTTCTGTCGTGCGAATGCGTCCGCAAGCGCCGGGATATGCGCCGCCGCATTTCTGACGGGAACGACAATCGTCAACAAAAACGCGGTCATCGATGCCTCTTCAAGTAGGTAAACGTACGCCTGCAATGCACCTTTGCGTAACTGATCAGCCGGGAAAGGCAATGCGTCAGACGGGCGCTTCCAGTCAGGATCACAAGAAGCATCAACTTCATATGGATGCTGCGCGACTGTGCGCGGCGCGCGCTTTCGCGCACTTCCCGTGAGCGGATGAGTTTGCGGATGGCGGCGCGTTTCTCCCGGGGAGAAAGGGGTGACTGCCTGCAGACGATGTTTTCGAGTACGCCAAAGACCCGCTCGACGTATCTGCGCGCGAGCATCTCCTGCACCTTCGGATCGTCCGCCAGATTCCAATGTGCATACAGGTCAAGAAGATCGCGGTGCTCCTCCTCGCGCTTATCGCCCATCCCGGAAAAATACTTTGACGTCTCCGACTTGCGCAGGCCGCGCAGAAAGTGATAATACGCCCGGGCATCGACCGCAACGGTTTGTACGTCACGGATATAATCGAGATTGAACGGAAAATCATCCCACATGGTTTTTCGGAAGCGGATGTTCTGCGCGTTCACACGGGATGTGAGAAAGAGCTTATTCCACGGCGGATAAAGGAGATTCTGATCAAAAAGCTCTACCGCCGCGCGCCGGAAAGAAGCGGCATTCGGATAATAGGCATCCGGATGGGACTTTTTTTCAACCGAAGGCGTGCCGCCCGCGTAATGCGTATCGATATAAAAGCCGAAGATCACGAGTTCTGCGTGCGTCTTTTCCGCGACGTCGCGCATTGCGGCGAGCATACCGGGTTCCGCCCGATCGTCGCCGTCCATGAAAAAAAGATACTCGCCCGAAGCCAAATCGATGGCGGCGTTGCGCGCCGTATGCGCGCCCGCGTTTTTTTGATGGATCGTACACACACGCGCATCTTTGCGGGCATATTCGTCGCAGATCGCGCCGGTACCATCTGTTGAGCCATCATCGACGAGAAGGAGCTCAAAGTCCGGGTCGGTCTGGCAAAGCAAGCTTTCGAGTGCTTCAGGGAGAAATTCTGCGATGTTATAAGCAGGCAGAATGATGGAGAAATAGGGCATGTTACACCGCCTCGTCGTTTGAGCGTGATGGATCACTGTCATATGCCTCGGTGGAGTCGCGTTTAAAAAACACTGTGGCCGTCTTCAGTATGAGCTTGATGTCAAGCCAAAAGCTGTAGTTCTCAATATAGGAAATGTCCATCATGAGCTTTTCGCGCGGATTCGTATTATACTTGCCGGCGATCTGCGCATAGCCCGTCAAACCTGCCTTCACGCGGCATCGATACGAGTATTCGGGAAGCTTCTCGATGTACTTGTTAAAATTGGACAGAATCTCCGGTCGGGGACCAACCACGCTCATCTCGCCCTTGAGAATATTGAGAAGCTGCGGGAGCTCGTCGATGCGCAGTCTGCGCAGAATGTGACCCGCCTTTGTGATGCGGTCATCGTCCTTAAGAACGGAATACTCGCGTGCGTTTTTGTCCGCGCGCATGGTGCGGAACTTATAGATGGAAAAGATGACGTCGCCGCGGGTCAACCGATTCTGCCTGTAGAAGACGGGGCCGCCGTCGTCGAACTTGATGGCAATCGCGGCCGCAAGCATCACGGGACTCGAGATTACCAACCCCACAAGCGCAACGACAATATCGAGCGCGCGCTTAAGGAATCGCTGCCTGAGACTCAGGCCGTTTCTGGTGTGCGCCGTCATGATCACGTCGTCCAGCAAAAACGAGCCCGCTTTCTGCGCGAGAATGCCACCGATTGAAAGGTCAAAATAGATGTCCTTTTCATGCTTATAGCTATATTCAATCAATTCCTGATGCGCGGCCGCGGGCAGGTGAAAGAGCATGACCGTCTGGCTTTTCTTGATTTTTTCGTGCAGATCGGAATCGCGATAGTCCACGATGTGCGTAATGGTAAACTGTTTATCGAAGATGCGAATCTTCGAACAGATTAGCGCGGCATCCTCCGGCGAACCGGAGATCACGCAACATCTCTTGGGACGGTTGACCTTGAAATACACGTAATTGCCAAGATGGGTTATGAGGACAATCGTAAAAAACTGAAGCACAAACGCGAAAGTGAGAAGCAGCACATCCGTCCCAAAGAGCTCAAGACTATCGTTTTTCTTTTCATTGACGTTCATGATTTGCAATTGGAGGTATGTAATGATGTCGGTCAGAAGTACCGTAAGGGACATCTGATAAACAATGGGCCTGCTTTTCTGCTCGCCGATGCGAAAACCCCCATAAATGCGCGCAAAAACCACGAGCAGGACGGCAAACGAGGAAAGTGTGATTGCCGTGGTGCGCGAAACGCGCAGAATCTGCGGGTTTGTAACGGACAAAAGCAGCACAAATAAAACAAGCTGTGCCGCATACGCCGCGCCGCGCAAAATCGTGAGAAAAAAAGCCGCAAACCATCGTTTCATTGCCATGGGGGCCACATCCATTTCCGACAATAGCGAGTCGATTGCACAAAAGTTGATTGTATTATATCACAACACTTAAGAAAGTCAAATTTGCGAGTAAAATTCATCAACATTTTATCCAGAAACAACAATAAATTTATATCATTCATTTGAGGTGATTTATATGTCTTCAGATTTTAAAAGCGCCCGGTTTTGGGCACGCGCCCTTCTGGAAGGCGCCGTATACCCCGGTGCGCGGGCCATTGACGCCACAGCGGGCAATGGGCACGACGCGCTGTGGCTGTCGCAGCGCGTTGGTGAAACGGGATGTGTGCACGTATTTGACGTGCAGGAAAAGGCACTTGCAAACACGCGCGCGCTTTTGGAAGCGCACAAATTGGCAGATCGCGCGCAACTCATCTTATCGGGGCATGAAGCAATGGAAACATATGTTGCAGAACCCGTCGATGCGATCGTTTTCAACCTCGGCTGGCTACCGGGCGGTATGCGTGATGTGACCACGCGCGTCGAAACCACACTGTGCGCCGCGGCGGCCGGAACGCGGCTTTTGAAAGAGGCGGGGCTCATGACCATCTGCATCTATCCCGGGCACGACGAGGGCGCGCGGGAACTTGCCGCGCTCACGCACTGGGCATCGGCACTCGACCCCGCACAATTTGACGTGATGCTGCACTGCTATCTGAATCAGAAAAACGACCCGCCCCAGATGATTGCCGTCAGAAGACGCGGATAGCACTCCATCCATTACAGAATCGATGGAATGCGGCGCCGCCCTTTTGTTCCTGGCACGAAAACGGCGCGCAGGCGGAGCGGAGTACCAGGTTTCACGGACGATTCACTTGTTATTTTTCATCCCCCATCCGAAGATTTCGCCGAGCGCTTCGATCACGGTGTCCGGCGCGTGGACGGTCATCCCCTCCGGGACGCGCATGCCGCGCAGGCTTTGTTTGGGGATCATGACGTGATCAAAGCCGAGGCGCATGCACTCCGAAAGCCGCCGCTCGACATGCGAAATGGACCGAAGTTCGCCCGCAAGCCCAACCTCGCCCATGATTGCCCAGCGCTGGGGAATGCTTTTATTGTTCTTGGAGGAAGCGACAGCCGCGCAGAGCGCGAGGTCGGCGGCTGTTTCCGTCAGCGTCATGCCCCCCGCGACGTTGATATACACATCCGAATCATAGAGTCGAACGCCGGCGCGCTTTTCAAGCACCGCGAGCAAAAGCGCGAGCCGCGCCTGATCGACGCCGGACGCCATGCGCCGCGGATTCCCGACCACCGTGCTCGCGACGAGGGCCTGCACGTCTGTCAAAAGCGGGCGCGTGCCCTCCATGGCGCACATGACGACCGAACCGGACGCATTGTGCGCGCGTTCGGAGAGAAGCGCCTCGCTGGCATTCGTAATCTCAATCATGCCGGCTTCGCCCATCTCGAACATGCCCAGCTCGTTGACGGAGCCGAAGCGGTTTTTGACGGCGCGCAAAAGCCGATAATGATGCTCGCGATCGCCCTCGAAATAGAGAACCGCGTCCACCATATGCTCGAGCACGCGCGGCCCGGCGATGGCGCCTTCCTTGGTGACATGACCCACGAGAAACACGCTCGTGCCCGACCCCTTTGCAAGCCGCATCAACATGGACGCGGACTCGCGCACCTGTGATACGCTGCCCGGTGCGCCCGCAAGCTCGGGGCGGTACATGGTCTGGATGGAATCGACGACCATCACGTCCGGACCGATCTCCGTCATCCGTCGTTCGACCGTATTCATATCGTTCTCGGACAGGACGTAGAACCCGGAACCCGCCGCGCCCAGCCGATTGGCGCGCAGTTTGATTTGCCGGGCGGATTCTTCGCCGGAAACATACAAAATGCGCTTCCCCTCGCGCGCCATATTCGCGCACATCTGCGTCAGAAGCGTCGATTTGCCGATGCCGGGGTCGCCGCCGACCAGCACCATCGAGCCTTCGACCACGCCGCCGCCCAGCGCGCGATCGAGCTCGGAAAGGCCTGTCGACGTGCGCGCCATGGCCTCGTCGGGGATTTCGTCGATCGAGAGCGCCGCAGCGCCCGCACCCGGCGCGCGCTTGAGTTTTTTTTCTTCGGGTGCGCGCTGGGCGTCCCGCACCTCCTCGGTCATGCTGTTCCAACTGCCGCACTCGGGACACTTGCCGAGCCAACGCGGCGTTTCATAGCCGCATTGCCCGCAGATATAGACCGTTTTTGCCTTCGCCATACGAACCCCCCGAACATTTGTGTGGTTCTATTATAGCATATCGGACGTTTGTACGCCAGATATTGAAAAGCCGGGCGCAATGAACTATAATGTTTCTATCTGTCACACCGGAGGAAATGCCGATGCCCACAAAAGACCCGGGTCACAAAAAGCCGGCGCCGGAGAAAAACCAGCGCGACATTCGCACGATGCGCGACGCCGTGGACGAAATGCGCGTCTATGGCGCGCAAAAGCCGCATAGTGCGGAGAGCACGGAAAAATCACCCAAACGAAAAAAGAGGCGAAAGAAAAAAAAGCGCCTCGGTTTTGACTTGTTCTCCTTTCTGACATCCGAAAGGCGCACGCGGCGCACGGCGGGTAAAAAGCTGACGATTATGGGGCGGCAGCTTACCTTTTGGCCCATGTTTACGCTCATGTTCTGTGTGCTCATGATCGTCGTGCTCTTTTTAAACAGCGCGAATCTGACGGTCGCTGATCAGGACATCACGCTCGTGGGCCTGCCGAGCGACCTCGAAGATTATAAGATACTGGTTCTTTCCGACCTCAACGGCAAGCGATTTGGCGACCAGCAGGCAACGCTATTGCGTTCGATTAACACGCTGGATTACGACATCGTGATCTGTCTGGGCGACATGGTCGGCACAGGCGGCGATGCAAAGCCTTTTTACGAGCTGCTCGACGGATTGCCCAAGCGCAAACAGGTTTACTTTATCTGCGGCGATTCCGATCCAGGCCCTTACATCAGCGACGTGCGCGAAGAGACTGCGCCGCTTGACGAACTGGTGCTTGCTGATTGGATTCTCGGCGCAAAAGAACGGGGCGCCGTCTATGTGGATCGACCGACGCTCGTGACCGTTGGGTCCGCCTCCCTTTGGCTCACGCCCGCAGACATGCTCAACATTGAGGCATCTTCCGCGCTCGCTGACTGGAAGGAGCAGGTTGAGCAGGAGCAGAGCGGCTATCTGGCGGGCATCGTGTCCGACAAGGCGTCTTTGCCCTTCACGAGTGCGCGGCTCGAACGCGCGCAGTCGCTTTTGAATTCCATCAATTCCATGTCGTCCTCCGACGTTCAGATTGCGCTTTCGCATGTACCGGCAGCAGACGACGTGCTCGAAGCAGCGGAAACCCATACGGCGGATACGGGCAAGTATCTTCCTGCGCCCGACATCGCGCTGGCGGGTCACTACTGCGGCGGCGTATGGAACTTGCCACTCATCGGCGCATTCTACATCCCCGATTCTTCCGCGCCGCGCTACGGCTGGTTCCCGGATCAGGCGCGCGTGAGCGGCCTGCGCGATGTCGACGCGACACAGCTCTACGTCACGCGCGGACTCTCCACATCGGGCGATACGCCGCTCATGCCCTTTCGGTTTCTGAACAGCCCGGAAATTTCGGTGCTTACGCTCACCGCCACGCTCCCGACGAGCATGCTGGATTGATGGATCATCAAAAAAGCCCCGGACGCATCGCATCCGAGGCTTTTGGGTTTCAATCGATTGGCGAATGCGCGTTTGCGAGCGCCTTGGCGGTCTGCGCCGCGAGCCGGGCATTATTGTAGACAAGCATGATGTTTGCGTCAAGACTATCGCCGCCGGTAATGTCCTTGATCTTCGAGAGCAGAAAGGGGGTCGTCTCCTTCCCCTTGATGCCAAGCGCCTGTGCTTCGCGCACAGCCTCGTCGATCACCCTGCCCATTCGCGCGGCATCCATGGAGTACGCCTCCGGGATGGGATTTGCGACGAGCATGCCACCCGCAAGACCCATCTCGCGCTTTGCACGGAATGCGTCCGCGAGTTCTTCGGGCGTATCGAGCCGATAATCGACCCTGAAGCCGGACTTTCTTGTGTAAAAGGCGGGCAGTTCCCCTGTGCCGTAACCGATCACCGGAACGCCCTTTGTCTCGAGATACTCGAGCGTAAGTCCCAGATCGAGAACCGACTTTGCGCCCGCACAGACGACCATGACCGGCGTATGGGCGAGTTCTTCGAGGTCGGCTGAGACGTCCATCGTGGTCTCTGCGCCGCGGTGAACGCCGCCAACGCCGCCGGTGGCGAAGACCTGGATCCCCGCCAACGCCGAAATGATCATGGTGGTCGCGACGGTCGTCGCCCCGTCCATGCCTTTTGAAACGATCACGGGTAAATCGCGCCTGGAAACCTTGGCGATCTTTGATCCGCCCTTGCCCAGCCGCTCGATTTCTTCGCGGGAGAGGCCGGCCTTGAGCCGCCCGCCGATGACCGCGACGGTCGCGGGTTCGGCACCGTTTTCACGGACGATCTGCTCGACATGCAGCGCGGTTTCCACATTCTGGGGGTAAGGCATGCCATGCGAAATGATGGTCGATTCGAGCGCAACAACGGGGCGCCCGGCTGCAAGCGCCTCCCGTACGGCAGGCGCAAGATCGAGATATTTGTTCATTTGGAGAAATCCTTTCTGAAATCATCCCGCGCTATTATATCAAATCGCTCGATTCATGTCAAAAACCCGCTTGCGAGCCGGGCATAATATTGTTATAATCGGTGCATCGCAAGATCGGAGGATTCATATGAAAGACAGGCAGAAGGGACTTTACACGGGTGTTCTCTTTGGTGCGATCGTGTTCATGTCCTCCGCCCACGCGCTGCGCGCCTCTCTGCTGACGAGCATGATCGATTATTACGGCCTTTCGCGCTTTCAGCAGGGACTCCCGAGCGCCGTCGCTTCCATCGGTTCCATGTGCGCGATGCTTTTGTCCTTTACGCTGATGGGGCGGATCAAAAAGCCGACGCTGCTGCTGATCGCGGCGGGACTTTCGACGCTTTTTCTGTTTCCGCAATCCCTTTTACCCGGATATGTGCTGTTCATCGCGCTGAATCTGCTGTTTGGCGTCTCGCTCGGCATCATGGATACGCTTCTTTCCTCCTCGATGGCCGATCTGCACACCGGGCGGCATGCCATGATGATGATGAGCCTTTTGCACGCGTGCTACGGCATCGGCGGCATCGTCTCGCCCATGGCCTATGGCGCGATTTTGGGAAGCGGCGCACCATGGAACACCGTCTATCTTGCGACGATGGGGTTTGGCGTGCTGCTCCTCGTTTATATGACCCCGGTTTCGATTCGCCAATCCGCGCTGCCCGCAAGCGCACAGATTCAGAAAGAGGGACTTCTATCGCGGGAGGCGCTCGCGGCATTTTTCAGAAACCGGGAGCTGGTCGCCCTGACGGGATTCGCGCTGTTTTTCGGTCTATTTCTCGGCGGGATCAACACGTGGATCATCCGTTTTGTCAATCTGACCTACTCGCAGAAGTTGGGCGATTTGACGCTGTCGCTGGTCTACCTGGGCATCACGGCGGGGCGCCTCGTGACGCCCCTGACCGGTATCGCGCAGATGGCCTATTTAAAGCTGATGGGCTTTGTCGCGTGGGCGATTTTGACCGTGGCGCTTTTGATCGGCTCCGGCATCGCGACGGTCGTGCTCATCTGCCTGGCCTTTTTCCTTTCCGGTTCCATGCTCCCCTTCGCACTCAACGCGGCTTGCCAATTAAACCGTAGAAACACCATGCTCGCCTCGACCATGCTCTTTCTCGCGCTGTATATCGGGCAGGCGATCTGCGCACCGCTCATCGGCGCGGTGGAGGCGCGCGCGGGGCTGCCCGTCGCCATGGAAATCTGCTATCTGTTCGCCGCGCTCAGTTCCGCCTCGGCGCTGGTCGGCGTGGGAAGGAGGCGCCATGCTTCCTGAACTTCTTGCTCCCGCGGGCGACATTGAAACCGCACGCATCGCATTCCGCTTTGGCGCGGACGCCGTGTATGTGGGCGGGCCGCTGTTGCAGCTGCGCGCAAAGAGCGCAGGATTTACGCTTCGTGACATCGCGGCGCTCGTACGCGAGGCGCACATGAGTGGAAAGCGCGTATACGTCGCGGTCAATTCATTTGCACACGACGCGGAATTCGATGCGCTTCGCACATATGCCCAATCGCTTGGAGACGCGGGCGTGGATGCAGCAATCATCTCCGATCCCGGCGTAATGGCGCTGTTTCACGAGACCGCGCCGCATCTGGCCCTTCATGTAAGTACGCAGGCGAACTGCACAAACGCGCGCACCGCACGGGTTTATTATGGCCTCGGCGCGCGCCGGCTCGTGCCCGCACGGGAGCTGTCCCTTTTGCAGTTGATCGAACTGAAAAAGAATCTGCCCGAAGACATGGAGATTGAGGCGTTCGTCCACGGTGCGATGTGCATGGCATACGCCGGCCGCTGCATGATGAGCGCGCATCTGACGGGGCGCAGCGCCAACCGGGGCGCGTGCGCGCAGCCCTGCCGCTGGGACTATGCGCTTGAGGAGGAAAAGCGACCCGGAAAGTTCTTCCCCGTCGAGGAAGAAGAAGGGCGCATGGCAATCCTGAGCGCAAACGACCTCTGCTGCCTGCCGTTTCTGGATCAGCTCACCAAGACGGGCATCGCATCCTTCAAAATAGAAGGGCGCATGAAGTCGGAATTCTATGTTGCGACCGTCGTCAATGCCTACAGAAAGCGGCTTGACGATCCAAATGGGGACATCGCGCCGCTTTTGCGGGAACTGGACAGCGCAAGCCACAGGCCGTTTTCCACCGGCTTTTACTTTGGCACGCCGGACGACAGCCCGCGGGATTCCACGCCGGGATGCATCTACGCGGCACATGTCCGAACCGTCACAGGCACGCGCGCAACAATTGTGCTCAAAAACAAATTCATGGAAGGCGATGTGCTCGAGGTGCTGTCCCCCGCCACGCTCGGCTTGGCGTTCCCGGCCAAAAACATACGGAACGCGCAGGGCGAGCCCGTTGCGGCCGCTGCGCGTCCCGACGATGTGTATGAAATAGATGCTCCGCCGTCCCTGCACCCGGGCGATCTTCTCAGGCGGCGGTTTCAGGTTGACTGAACGTGCCCGCGTTCAGCATTTTTCCTTTTCGGAACCGATGTAAATGGTCTCCCCGAACGAGAGCATGGGCTGGATGTTGTCGCGGATGGCGTGCGGGAAGAGATTGCTCGTGGGAATGTCCTTGATGTTGACCCATTCGAGCCCGATTTGAAAGCGATCGTGTTCCGTCGGCCGTTGCGCTTCGCCGCTCAAAAGACGGCAGAGGAAGATAAAATAGATCTTATGGCAGAGCTGCTCATCGTTGTCACCTGGGCGCTCCGACACGCGCTCGTAGACCCCGGCGAGGCGCATGGGCGTGACGCGATAGCCCGTTTCTTCCAATAATTCGCGCGTCACCGCATCGGTCAATGTCTCGCCCGTATTCTGTCCGCCCCCGGGCAATGCGTAGTATTCGCCGAAGCGCGAGGTGCATCTGTTGAGCAGGATCCGACCCTCATCGACGACGATGGCCTTGGCTGAGTTTCGAACAGGCATGGCAATGCCCTCCGTAAAAAAAGTATTGGTGGTATTATACACTTTTCAGCCCGGCTTTACAAGCGCACGGTCGGTTTCTGATGGAAAAGACCGCCCCCATTGTTAACAATGATTAAGTATATGAGAAAATATCGCGTTTCGATTGAACGCGGGTGTGCATATTGCTACAATAAGAACGGTTTAAAAAGCGCTCGGCTTGTCCGATGCGTGGTAAGGAGGCTCCCATGGCTGTTGCTGTCATCATGCCCCGGCAGGGGAATACGGTGGAAAGCTGCATCATCACAAAATGGAACAAGCGGAAGGGCGACAAGGTCGAGGTTGGGGACATCCTGTTCTCCTACGAGACCGACAAAGCCGCATTTGACGAGGAAGCCAAGGTCGCCGGCACCCTCATCGACGTCTTCTTTGAGGAAGGCGACGATGTACCGTGTCTTTTGAATGTCTGCGTGATCGGCGCGCCCGGCGAATCCACGGATGAATTCAAACCCGAAGGCGCGCAATCCGTGCAGGAACCCGCCGCAGAGAAACCGGCTGATGCATCCGCTCCGGTCGCGCAGGAGGATGCCGCGGAGCTTGCGGAGCCCGCCGTCATCTCCGGCAAACTGAAAATTTCCCCGCGCGCAAAGGCGCTCGCGCAGACGCTTGGCGCAGATCTGTCCTTTGTCGTGCCAACCGGTCCAGAAGGACGCGTGATTGCGCGCGACGTGCAGGCGCTCATCGACGCGGGCAAACTCGTGTCCAAGGCAGCTGCAGGCGCGTATGCGGGCGGCATCGAGGGAACCGGACTCGGCGGGCGCGTGACGCTCGCGGATCTCGAAAAGAAACCAGTTGCTGCGGTCGCTGCACCTGTTCAGGCCGCGAAGCCGATCGAAGACAGCTATACCGAGCCGCTCAGCAACATGCGCAAGGTGATCGCGCGGTCCATGGTAGCATCGCTCGCCTCCATGGCGCAGCTCACGCACAACATCTCCTTCGACGCAACCGAGATTCAGAATCTCCGCAAGGTGTTCAAGGAAAAGGGCGAGGCGCTCGGCATGAGCAGAATCACCCTCAACGACATCATCATGTATGCGGTCATCCAGACGCTCAAAATGCCCGCGCACAAGGCGCTCAACGCGAATCTGATCGACGATGGAAAGACCATGAAATACTTCAACGGCGTGCATCTCGGTTTTGCGTGCGACACGGATCGGGGCCTCATGGTGCCCACCATCTTCGGCGCGGACAAAATGAGCCTCAAGGAGCTTTCGGGTGCGACCAAGCAGCTTGCGAAGGACGCCAAGGAAGGGAAAATCAACCCCGACAACCTGCGCGGCGCATCGTTCACCGTTTCGAATCTGGGCGCGATGGGCATCGAGAGTTTTACGCCCGTCATCAACCCGCCGCAGACCGGCATCCTCGGCGTCTGCGCGATCACCACGCGCGTGAAGGAAGTCGCAGGGCAGATCGTGGCATATCCCGCAATGACGCTCTCGCTGACCTACGATCACAGGGCGATGGACGGAACACCGGCCTCGAAGTTCCTGGCGGACCTCAAGGTCAACCTCGAGAACTTCACGCTGCTTCTGGCGCAATAAGAAGGAGAAATACGAGAAATGGCTATGTTTGATCTGATCGTGCTGGGCGGCGGCCCGGCTGGCTACCTCGGCGCGGAGCGCGCGGCGCATGCGGGACTCAAAACCTGCGTGATCGAAAAGCGTGCGCTGGGCGGCGTGTGCCTGAACGAGGGCTGCATTCCCTCGAAAGCGCTCCTCAACTCCGCAAAAATTTATGAGCACGCGAAGGAGGGCGCCAAGTACGGCGTCATCACGGAAGGCGTAAAACTCGACCAGAAGGCCGTCGTCACGCGGCGCGGCAAGGTCGTGAGAACTCTGGTCGCCGGCGTAGGCGCGAAGATGAAGGCTGCGGGCGTGACGGTCGTCAAGGAAGAGGGCATCATTTCCGGACGCGCGGACGGCGGCTACAAGGTCGTGGCGGGCGGTCAGGAATACACGGCAACAAAGCTTCTGATCGCGACTGGCTCGTCGGCGCTCGTTCCCCCCATTCCCGGCGTGCGAGAAAACATCGGCGGTTTCGTACTCACGAACCGCGAAGTGCTCGAACTTCCCGAAGTGCCGGGAAACTTCGTCATCATTGGCGGCGGCGTCATCGGCCTTGAAATGGCGGCGTACTACTGCGTCGCGGGCGCGAACGTGACGGTCGTTGAGATGCTCGACCACATCGCCGGCCCCACCGACCGCGAAATATCAACCATGCTCCAGAAGGAGTACGCCAAAAAGGGCGTCGATTTCAAACTCAACACCAAGGTCGTGGCAGTTGAGCCCGGCAAGGTTGTGTGTGAGGCGGACGGCAAGACGTTTGAGATTCCCGCCGACAAGGTGCTCCTGTCCATCGGACGGCGCGCGAACACGGCGAACATCGGACTCGAGTCGATCGGCGTGGAACTGAACCGCGGCGTGATCGTGGTGGACGATACCATGAGAACCAACGTCGAGGGCGTCTACGCGGCGGGCGACTGCGTGGGCGGCATCATGCTCGCGCACACGGCATACCGCGAGGCGGAAGTTGCCGTCAACACCATGACCGGAAAAAAGGACAAGATGCGTTACTTTGCAAATCCATCCGTCATCTACACCCATCCCGAAGTCGCCTCATGCGGCATGACCGAGGAAGAGGCAAAGGCGAAGGGCGTCGATGTGGAAGTCAAGAAACTCTCCATGCGCTACTCGGGCCGCTTCATCGCGGAAAACGAGGGCGAGGACGGCATCTGCAAGATTCTGGTGGACAAAAAGCACAGAAACGTCGTGGGCGTTCACATGCTAGGCAATTCCAGCTCCGAGGCCATCTGGGGCGCGGCTGCGCTCATCGAAAGTGAGATGCGCGTGAAGGACGTAAAAGAAATCATCTTCCCGCACCCGACCGTCAGCGAGATGATCCGCGAGGTCATCTGGGAATTCAAGGACTAAAAAGACGAACATAAGGGAGAGAAAAAGATGTCCAAGCAGTTATTCGTCGATCCGAATGTCGCACGCGCACCGGGCAAGCTCACATTTACAGACATTCCGGTCAACACATACCAAAAGAAGGTTCAGGACGAAGTCGGCAATTTCACGCCCGACCAGTTTAAACACATCTACCGCGACATGCTGTTTTTGCGCGAATTTGAGACCATGATTCAGGACATCAAGACGACCTCCGAATACAAGGGCGTCAGCTACACCCATCCGGGTCCCGCGCATCTGGGCATCGGCCAGGAAGCCTCCGCCGTGGGCGAGGCGTTTGTGCTCGAGGTCGAGGATATGATCTTCGGCTCCCACAGGAGCCATTGCGACATCCTTGCAAAGGGACTCTCCGCGATCGAGAAGCTGTCTGACGACGAGCTGATGTCGATCATGAAGGAATTCCTGGGCGGGAAGACGCTTGCGGTCGCACAGTCCGAGGCGCACGAGACCATCAAGGATCTGGCCATCAACTTCCTGCTCTATGGCGCAATGGCGGAAATTTTTGCGCGCGAGACGGGCTTCAACCGCGGCCTGGGCGGATCGATGCACACGTTCTTTACCCCGTTTGGCATCTATCCCAATAACGCCATCGTGGGTGGCAGCGGCACCATCGCCATGGGCGCTGCGCTTTATAAGCGCGTGAACCGCAAAAAGGGCATCGTGGTCGCCAACATCGGCGACGGATCTCTCGGACGCGGCCCGGTGCTCGAGGCGCTGAACATGTCCGGCATGGGTCAGTTGACCGACCTTTGGGACGACGACATGAAGGGCGGTCTGCCGGTCGTCTTCAACATCTTCAACAACATGTACGGCATGGGCGGTCAAACCGTGGGCGAAACCATGGCATATGACGCGCCTGCGCGCCTTGCGGCGGGCTTCAACCCCAATCAGATGAATACTGAGCGCATCGACGGCTGGAATCCGCTGGCGGTAATCGACGCCTACAAGCGCAAGAAGGCGCTGCTCGAGGCGGGCAAGGGCCCGTGCTTCCTCGACGTCGTGACCTACCGCATGTCCGGCCACAGTCCGTCCGATTCCTCCAGCTACCGCACCAAGGAAGAGATCGAGGCGTGGTGGGCGCAGGATCCGATCGTGGCATTCCGCCAGCAGATGATCGATGCGGGCGTTGCAACGGAAAGCGAGTGCGACGAGATCAAGACCTATGTTGAGGACGCGATCCTCAGAAACTTCAAGCTCTCCATCGACGAGGAGATCTCTCCGCGCATGAACCTCGATAAGAATCCCGACGAGCTTGCGGACATGATGTTCACCAACGGCCACGTCGAAGCATTTGGTACCGCGAAGCCGGACGTTCTCATGCCCATGGAGGAGAACCCGCGCGTGACCGCCATTGCCCGCAAGGAGCGCTATGCGTTCACGGCGGACGGCAAGCCGGTTTCGAAAAACAAGGTTTATCAGCTGCGCGACGGCCTGTTTGAGGCGATCATCGACCGCTTCTACAAGGATTCCTCCCTCGCGGCATGGGGCGAGGACGTGCGCGACTGGGGCGGCGCATTCGCGGTGTACCGCGGCCTGACCGAGGCGCTCCCCTATCACAGGCTGTTCAACTCCCCCATCTCCGAATCCGCTATCGTCGGCGCGGCGGTAGGGTACGCCATGGCGGGCGGACGCGCGCTGGCCGAGCTCATGTACTGCGACTTCCTGGGCTGCGCGGGCGACGAGGTATTCAATCAGATGGCGAAGTGGCAGGCGATGTCCGCGGACATCATCAAAATGCCCGTGGTTCTGCGCGTGTCCATCGGCTCCAAGTACGGCGCGCAGCACTCGCAGGACTGGACGGCGCTCACCGCGCACATCCCGGGCCTGAAGGTCGCCTTCCCCGCCACGCCCTACGACGCGAAGGGACTCATGGCGGCGGCGCTTTCGGGCACCGACCCCGTGGTGTTCTTCGAATCACAGCGCATCTACGATGTGGGCGAGCAGTTCCACAAGGAAGGCGTCCCGGCGGAATATTACGAGATTCCGTTTGGCAAGGCGGACGTGAAGTTGGCGGGCGACGACGTCACGATTCTGACATTCGGCGCGGTTCTCTATCGCGCGCTCGAAGCTGCGAACGACCTGAAGGCGAAGTATGGTGTGAACGCAGAGGTCATCGACGCGCGCTCCATCGTGCCGTTTGACTATGACACCGTAATCGAATCCGTGAAGAAGACCGGACGGCTCGTGATCGTAACCGACGCGTGCGAGCGCGGCTCCTTTGCGAGCGAGGTTGCCCGTCAGGTGACGGAACTTGCCTTCGACGAGCTGGATGCGCCGCCGGTCGTGGTCGCCTCCAAGAACTGGATTACTCCCGCACACGAGCTGGAGGAGGACTTCTTCCCGCAGCCAAGCTGGATTCTCGACGCGATCGACGCAAAGATTCTCCCGCTCAAGGGGCATGTGCGCACGACGAACCAGACGAAGAACCAAAAGCTCATCAACGAGCGCAAGGGCGTCTGATAAAAGATTCCTTTCCCGGTGCGGCAGACTGTCGCGCCGGGGCTTTTTATGTTATAATATCAAAAAACGACTGGATTTGAAAGGAGTCGCGCATGCTGTACTGTTCAGACTGCAAGATACTGACGGAGGATGCCTGCCCGTCCTGCGGGAAGAAGGCCCGAAAACTGCGCGAACCGCGCACGGATGACCCTGTGCTTACCTTTACCGGCGACTATGTCCATTCCTCGATGGTCGAGCCGCTTCTTCAGGAAAACGAAATTCCATATTACAAAATGAGCGCGCACGGCGCCGCGCTTACTACCTTGACCGGCAATTATCTCGACCAATTCATGCTCTATGTGCCTTATGCGGCCTATGAGAAGGCCGTGCGGCTCATCGCTAGAATGTTCGGCGTGGATGGAGATTTTATGCGCGGCCTGAATATCCTCGGCGTCGATTTAGACGCGACGGAGGATGACACAGGCAATACGGATCAGACGCGCGTCGCCGCGCAATATGCGTCGCCCGAGCGGCACGACATCCGCCGCGCACTGCACCAGCGGTTCACCATCGCGGACATTCCCTATTCCGATTGGCTGCTCGACCGCATCGGGCTCGAACCGGGTATGCGCGTTCTCGATATCGGGTGTGGAAGCGGCGATCTATGGGATTACCGCCCGCTGCCGAGCGATCTTTTCATCACCATGGCGGATGCAAGCGACGGCATGCTCGACGCCGCGCGGGAACGCACGAAGGGCATTGCAAATGCTAAATTCGAATTTATTCGCGCGGACGCCTGCAAGATGCCCTTTGAAGCGGAGACATACGACCTTGTGCTCGCGTCGCATATGCTTTTTCACGTGGAAGACTTATACAGTGCGCTTTCCGAAATCGCGCGCGTGCTGAAACCCGACGGACATTTATGCGCGACAACCATGTCGCAGCATAACATGAAGGAAATGTATGCGCTTTCCGAGCGCCATGGCATTGTTTTGCCGCATCCCCCGGTGGGCTTTACCCTGGAGGATGGCAGACAAAACCTCATGGACTTTTTCAAGCGCGTCTACCGCGAAGATTACGAGGCGTCTCTCCAGATCACGGAGGCCGAGCCCCTCGTCCAATACATCCAGTCAAACGACACGTTTGGCACGCAGAACGAAGCGGGCATTCAGGAAATCCGCGCGGAAATACAAAAGCAGATCGACAAAACAGGCAGCTTTGATATTTCGAAGTACTCCTGCCTCTTCACCTGCAAGGAAAAGTCATCTGCTTTTGAGAGAGCGGAAGTCGAGGATTGATCGCACGACCGAGTGATGATCATTGGCTGACAAACCCCAATCCTCTCAATGGGGATGCATGAAGGTCATTTTCATCCGCAGGCGGCGGCGCGTACGCCGCCGAGGGGCGCCCCAAGTGGGCGCTTCCTTGCAGGATTTCTGACCGTGACGCGAAGCGGCACAAGAAATCCTGCATTCCAAAAAATGCAGAACTGCATTTTTCGGAATGCGTGGCGACTTTGTCGACACGATGAAACGCGCGGGGAACAGTCCCCGCGCGTTCTGCATTTGTGCGCATGGCAGCGCAATCATTCTCCCGGATAGCGGAATCCGTTTGCGAAGCGGATATCGGTCATGAGTTTCATGAGTTGAACCGTCTCTGCGAGGGGCATGACGGGCGAATCGAAGACGCCGCGGCGAATGCAATCGGCAGCGTGGACAAACTGGTGGTGATGGCCTTCGTTTTCGGGCGGGAATGTGAAGGTCTGCGTCTCGCCTCCGCGCGTGACAGCAAAGCGCGTGGCGTGCCAGAAGTCCGGAATATCGACGCGCGCATCCGTGCAGTAGACAGTCATATTGGAATCACCGTTCACATCGATGCCGCACATGAGCTGTGCCGTCGCGCCGCAAGCGTATTGAAGCTGCGCCACCGAGCGCGCATCCACGCCGGTCGGTGCCAGAATACAGGAACTGTCGACGCGTGCCGGGGCATCGCCAAGCAGCATCGCAATCATCGAAAGCGGATAAATGCCCACATCGAGGAGCGCGCCGCCTGCGAGTTGCGGCGCGTATAAGCGGCTTTCAGGATCGAAGCGGGAAGCATAGGCAAAATCCGCCGTGATATGGCGCACCTGACCGAGTTCTCCGGCTGCGACCATCGCGCGCAGCTTTTCCATTGCGGGAAGAAAACGCGTCCACATGGCCTCCATGAGGAACAGCTTCTTTTCCCGCGCGAATGCCGCCATCTCGGCTGCCTGCGTGTCATTAAGCGCAAACGCCTTCTCGCAGATCACGTGCTTTCCGTGCGCGAGGCAGGCCATCACTTGCTCATAGTGCAGACTATGCGGCGTTGCGACATAGACGAGCTCCACTTCGGGACATTCCAGGAGCGACTCGTAACGACCGAAGGCGACTCGCGCGCCGTATTTCGCCTTCGCCTCTTCCGCGCGCGCAATGTCACGTGCGGCGACTGCGTAGAGCGCGCAGTTTTTCGCGTTCGGGAAGTCCGTCATCACCCGACGGAAGATGCTCCCGAGACCCAGTACCCCAACTTTAACCTTTTCCATGTCTACCTCCCGCCTTGACAGGCTTTTTTCTTTGGCTTATGATGATCGCATGATTGTGAGCGCAAGCAGGCGAACCGATATTCCCGCGTTCTACGCGGACTGGTTTTTATCCCGCATGGAAGCGGGCTTTTCCGATGTGCGCAATCCCATGAACGCAGCGCAACTGCGGCGCGTGAATCTGCGCCCGGAGAATGTTGATTGCTTTGTATTTTGGACGAAGGATCCGGCCCCCATGATCCCCCATCTCGCCAGACTGGCGCATTTTGATTTTTATTTTCAGTTCACCCTGAACGGCTATGGCGCGGACATTGAGCCGCGCGTGCCCCCGCTTCAGGCGCGCATCGACACCCTCAAGCGGTTATCCGACGCAATCGGGCCGATGCGCGTCGTCTGGCGCTACGATCCGATCGCCCTCACACCGACCTATGACGCGCAATTCCACACAGAACAGTTTGCGCGCATTGCCGGCCAACTCACCGATCGCGTCGAGCGCGTCACGATCAGCTTCATCGACTACTACAAAAAAATAGCAAAAAACTGGCGCAAGCTCGAAATGCGCGAGCCCGCGCCGAATGAAGTGGAATACATTGCGCGTGCGATTGCACAAACCGCATCGGCATGCGGCATGACGCCTTTTTCATGCGCGGAAAAACACGCGCTTGCAGGCTACGGGGTCATGCCCGGCGCGTGCATCGATCCCGCTCTCATTGAGCGGATTACGGGACGCATGCAGCCCGCACGGCGAGCCAAGTCCCAGCGTCCCCTGTGCGGCTGCGCGGAAAGCGTGGACATCGGCGCATATGACACCTGTGCGCACGGCTGCGCGTACTGTTATGCCAACCGATCAGACCTCATTGCACCATACCGGGTTCCGCCTCAATCCAGTATCCTGAGCCCCCAGGAGAACGCGCGGCTATAGTAACCGGAGCTGAGATCGGAGATCATCACCTTGCCACCTGCGGAAGATGCGTGGATGAAGTAGCCGGAACCCAAATAGATCCCTGTATGATCGCTCAGATCCTCGTCGGTCTCGTTGGTGTTAAAGACCACCACGTCGCCCCGCCGAAGATCGCAGGCTTCCCTGATCTTGGTATAGGAGGAATCGTAACCCTGTCCGTACGCGCTTGCCTTGAGCGAGGCGCCGGCCTTGTTGTAGCAATAGCGCGTGAGGCCCGCGCAATCATAGCTGCTGGGCGGCGTAGGTCTCGTGGAATACGGCTTTCCGAGCTGATTTTGCGCCTCGTAGATGGCGTATTCTATTTTTTGGGCGCTACTGAAGGAGGCAGAATATCTGGATTGGGAGGATTTCAGGCGCGCGGGCATGGCGTCATCCGCTTCATTGGCAGATGATTCTTTCACATTTGACGATGTGCTGGATGGCTTTCTGGCCGAAAGAGCAGACTTCTTGATATAACCGGCGGCAGATCCGGACTTATTCTCAACGAGATAATAATCTCCGGTCTTTCCGGCGACATAGACCGCGTTTCCACGCGAGAGCGTACACAGTCTCTTTGACGAAGAAGACGGCAGCGCGTAGACGGGATAGCTGCCCTTTGCATATGCCTTGATGCGCTTCTGCATGTTCAGGTATTTGAACTGCGCGTAAATCGTGTATTCCTTATAGCGAATCTTTGTCCAATCGCCCCGATAGGCAACCACAGTGACCTCGGTCCCGCTCGGAAGCGAACCAAGTTTGCGCGCGGAGGTACTGGGTGAGGAATAGACCGGCATCGAGGTCTTATAAACGTTCGCTTTGAACGAGGCAAATGCGGATGTAGAGAGTGTCGCAAGGATCACGACGAGCAATAGCACACGCGATGTGAACCGAACGATCGATTCAGTATGTTGATTCATGGCCCATACCGCCTTTATCGTTTTGGTTTTTTCTATTATATGCCAAATATTTAAATTCCGCAATGGTTTTGCCTATTTTTTATCTATATTTGTTTCGTTTCGGTATATTAATGCCGTATTTTAGACTTAATTGTTGAAATCAGCCGAATTGCGGCGAATCCGACGAAGCGTTTATATTGAATTCATACAAAAAGGGTAGAATTACCCATTAGATTGGGGGCGACAAATTTGCTGACTCTACGGGGAATTACAAAGACATATCAACTTGGGGACAATAAGATCGACGCGCTAAGGGGCTTAGATCTCTCATTTCGCGACAACGAATTTGTCTCGGTGCTTGGGCCATCCGGCTGCGGAAAGACGACACTTTTAAATATCATTGGCGGATTGGATCGGTATACGCACGGCGAAATGGCCATCAACGGCGTGCCGACGAAACATTATAAGGACGTGGACTGGGACAGCTACCGCAATAAATCGGTCGGCTTCGTCTTTCAGACCTACAACCTGATTCCGCACCAGACGGTTCTTTCAAATGTGGAACTGGCGTTGACGATTTCGGGCGTCTCCCGTGCGGAACGCAAACGCCGCGCGACAAAAGTGCTGGAGCGCGTCGGCCTGAGCGACCAGCTGAACAAAAAGCCGAATCAGATGTCCGGCGGACAGATGCAGCGCGTTGCGATTGCCCGCGCACTGATCAACGACCCGGATATCCTGCTCGCGGACGAGCCGACGGGTGCGCTGGACTCGGAAACAAGCGTACAGGTGATGGATCTCATGCGCGAAATTGCAAAGGACAGGCTCGTCATCATGGTGACGCACAATCCGGAACTGGCGGACCGCTATTCGACGCGCATTATCAGGCTACTCGACGGGCGCGTGACGGATGACACAAACCCGTTTACTCCCGAAGCCGCACCCGATAAAAAGCCGGCGCGGCTCGACCGCACGTCGATGGGATTCATGACGGCGATCTCGCTCAGCCTCAACAACCTCATGACAAAAAAGGCACGCACGTTTCTCACGGCCTTTGCGGGCAGCATCGGCATCATCGGCATCGCACTCATCCTCTCGCTGTCAAACGGGATCCAAAACTACATCGACCGCGTAGAAGAAGATACGCTTTCGAGCTATCCCATCGAAGTTGACCGTCAGTCAGTCGATATGTCCGGCTTTTTCAAGAGCATGATGAATGACGCGCCGGAGGGCGAAGCCGCAGACGACGGCATGGTTCACGCGAGCAATCGGTTGAGCCAGATGCTCTCCGCCATGCAGTCCCAGGTCACGAACAATGACACAGCAGCCTTTAAGACGTTCTTAAACAGCCCGGAGGGTGATTTGTCCGGACTTGTGAGCGACATCAAATACACATATGGCACGACGCTGCATGTCTATCGCGCGGATGCCACCGGCACTTACGATCAGGTCAATCCCCCCACGGTCTACGAATCCATGGGCATGGCGGGCGGATTCTCGCCCTTTTCGAGCCAGGCCAGCGGAATGGACGTATGGAGCGAACTGATCGACAACCGCGCGCTTTTGGACGCGCAATATGATGTGATCGCGGGGCGCATGCCCGCAACCGACGGCGAGGTCGTCTTAATCGTGGATCAGTACGGGCGCATCAATGATTACGCGCTCTATGCGCTGGGTCTTTTGGATCAAAAAGAACTGGCAAACCTCATGCAGGCATTCACATCTGGCGAAAAGATCGATGTTGAGGATACGGCATACACGTATGATGAGCTTCTGTCTTTGCACTTCAAGTTGATGACCGAGCCGGATTTTTATGAGGAGCAGGACGGCAAATGGGTTGACAAAACGGGAGACGCCGCCTACATGCAGAGCGTGATCGCAAACGGCGAAGACATCAAAGTCGTGGGCATTCTGCGCCCAAGCGACGAAGCCGCGAATACCTCCATCTCAGGTACGGTCGGCTACACCTCGGGTCTCACTGCGCATATCATCGACAAAATTGCAAATGCAGATATCGTCAAGGCGCAGCTTGCCAACCCGGACATCGACGTGTTTACGGGCTTGCCCTTCTCCGCGCAACAGGCGCAGGCATTTGATCCGTCGTCCCTCACACAGGCGCAGAAATCCTACTACGATACACTTACCGACGCGGAAAAGGCCGCCTTGGCGGAGAAATATGCGGGGGTAGGTTCGGTGACCTCCACTTCCACATATGAGGAGAATCTCATCACACTCGGCGTCGCGGACAAGGATACGCCCGATAAAATCCTCATCTATCCGACGAATTTTGCGGCGAAGGCGAAGATCGCGGACAAAATCGAGCAATACAACGCCTCACAGACGGCAGCCGGAAATGAATCGGGCGTCATACAATATACCGACTACGTGGAAATCATCATGTCGTCCGTTAACACCATCATCAACGCAATCAGCTACGTGCTCATCGCGTTCGTGGCGATTTCGCTCGTCGTTTCGTCCATCATGATTGGCATCATCACCTATATCTCCGTACTCGAACGCACCAAGGAGATTGGCATCCTGCGCGCCATCGGCGCATCCAAGCGCGACATCGCGCGCGTCTTCAATGCGGAGACGCTCATCGTCGGCTTCGTCGCAGGCGCGCTGGGCATTGCCCTGTCCCTGCTCCTCACCATTCCGGTAAACGCCCTCATCAAGCATTTGGCGGACATCTCCGGCGTGGCGAGCCTGCCCGTCTTAGGGGCCGTCATCCTCATCGCAATCTCCATGTTCCTGACCTGGATTGCGGGCCTCATTCCATCCGGTATCGCATCGCGCAAAGATCCGGTTGTGGCACTGCGCACGGAATAGAGATTCCCCCAACAAAGAGGGCTCCCGCATCATAAACTGCGGGAGCCCTTGCGTCATTTCTCAGGCCTCATCAGCTCATAGCGACGTGCATCGAGCCAGATATCGTGGCCTTCCGCGTCCTTTTTGAATGTCGCCGCATGCGCTACCCTTTCGATGAGCCGCATACCGAGCCGTTCAAGCAGCCGCCAGGAGTTCGGATTATTCTCGGCGCACCCTGCGCAGATCTTTGAGACACCGCGAGAGAACGCGGCATCCACCACGGCGCGCGCGGCCTCGGTCGCATAACCATGTCCCCGGTAGGCGCGATTCATCACATAGCCGATCTCCGCCGCGCCCGGTTCGTCGGCGGGACCGAGATAGACGTTGCCAATGAGCTTTTCATCCAGGCACACGGCGAAGAAAGCGGGGTCATTTGCTCTGCGCGCCGCCTCGGCATCCGATGCCGCGCGCGTCAACGCATCATACGGTTCAAAGAACACCGTCTCCGCATCGCCGAGGTACTCGTACAACGCCGCGCCGTCGTCTGCCCGGAATGCGCGCAATGTAAGCCGCTTTGTCCGGATCGGCAACGGCAAGCTAAGCACCGAAGAGCGCCTCCGCAACCGCCATGCGTTCGCGCACACGCACGCCAAACGGGCAGCGCGCTTCACAATCGCCGCAACTGATACACTCCCCCGCCGTCGTGCCGAGTGCACGGTAATGGGCCTTGACGCTCGCAGCCGGCGTCTTGTCGAGCTCAACGAGGTCGATATACTTATTCACCGCCGCGATATCGATGTTCGAAGGACAGGGCAGACAATGGTTGCAGTACATGCAGCGGCCATTTGCGCCGAACCTGGGCATGGCAGCAAGCGCCGAAGCATAGTCGCGCTCCTTGGCGGTCAAATCGAAATAGCGCGCGGCTTCGCGCACTTCCCATGCGGTCTGCATGCCCACGAGCACGGATGCGGCCGCAGGACGCGTAAGCGCGTAGTTGATGCACTGACCGACCGTCAGCGGCGCGCCAAGAGGCGAACGCGCCTGTGAAAGAAGCGCGCCTGCGCCCAACGCCTTCATAACCGTGATCCCGACGCCGTGTGTCTCGCACGCACGATAGAGCGCCGCGCGTGCGGGTTCCAACCGGTACTCGCCGAAGACGTTCCCCTTGCCCTCGAACAGATCCATGATCTCCACGTCCTTGGGCATGAGATCAAAGGCCGGATTCAGCGAGAACATCAGAACCTCAATCAACCCGCTCTCGACCGCCTCTCGGGCGGTGACGGGATTGTGCGAGCTCATTCCGATCGCGCGGATGGCGCCCTTTTGCTTGAGTTCCAGCGCATATCGCATGGTATCGCTGTCCCGAAGGGCTTCCCAGTCGTCCATATGATCGACGAAATGGAGCATGCCGATGTCGATGTAATCCGTTTGGAGCCGCGCAAGCAAATCCTCAAAGTTTGATTTGCACAGGTCGTATTCCCGTCGCACGGCGTACTGGCCATCCACCCAACAGGAACCGATGTGCCCCTGCAAAATCACCCGGTCGCGCCGTCCCGCGAGCGCACGCCCGATGTAGGTGCGCACATTCGGCTCCGACATGAACACGTCAAATATGTTCATTCCGGCGTCAATTGCCGCGTCGATCACGGCCTTGACCGTCTCTTCGCTCTTCCCCTGCAGGTGTTCGCATCCGAGCGAGACCTCGCGCACGGACATGCCCGTCTTGCCAAGCATTCGATCGCGCATTTTTTATTCCTCCACGAACTTATTGAATCCGCACCGTTTTGAAAACGGCTGCTTTTCCACGCGGTTTCCGGGCTGTGCAGCAACGCCCACGGGGAGATATGCCACCACGGAATACGCCGACGGCGCGCCGATCAGCTTCGCCATTTTGAGCGCGATATCGTCGTAATACCGCACGTATCCCTCAACCCAGCAACTTGCATACCCAATGGCGGTAATCGCGAGCAGCATGTTTTCGATGGCTGCGGCGTAGTCCTGCACATGGTACAATTTGCCGCCGTTCCCCGGCACTTCATGGCTTAAAACGAGGATCGCCGCGGGCGCGGAGGCAAAATTCGGCTTGTTGAGCAATGCGCCCATATCCGCTACAAGCGCCGGATCATCAATCGCAACGACGTGCGTGGTCTGCATGTTGCAGCCGGAGGGTGCCATGAGTCCCGCATCGACGATTTTTTTGAGGTCCTCGCGCGGCACAGGCGTCTTGGCAAACAGCCCCCGATAGCTGAAGCGACCCCGAATCGCATCAAATAAATCCATCAGAATACCCCCTCAAACAGATTGATCTCGCGCATGTGCACGTCGCCGCGCGCGAACGTCACGCGAACGCGCAGCGCATCCGTATGCGCATCCACGCGCGCGATCCGTCGGTTGCCCACGGTTGTTCCGGCGTAGACATTTTTCCACGTGCCGTCGGGCTTGCGCGCGTCGACAAGGAACGTCTCTATGCGCTGCCCGTGGTTCAAATTTTCGCGCAGCTCCACATACTTGACATCCTGGACACCCGAGAGCGAAAGATCGTACATGCGTCTGCGTCCGGGGCCGGATGGCGTTTGCACCGCGGAGATAGCACTCCCAAACTCCGTATTGAGCCAAGCGCCGAGTTCCCCGAGACGCTTGACATCGCGCGCATCAAAGAGCCCGTTTCGGTCGGGCGGGATGTTCAAATTGAGTCCGCTGTTTCCGCCAACGGACGTCATGTAGGTCTTGGCAAGGCGCTCGAGCGCATGCGGCTCCTCCTTTTCATGCCAGAACCAACTCGGCCGGATGGACATATCCGTCTCTGCAGGGCAGAAGCACAGGCCGCCGGAGGGCAGTATATTGGAAAGCGCGCCGAGTTCGGGTTGCGTGTTGTATGTATGCGCAAGCGCGCCTTCCTCAAACAGCGGACCGGGCCCGGTCTGAATATCGGCGAGGTGCGTCAATTCGCGCGGCACGACCGCCCATTCGGCGAAACGCGGCTTGCCGCTTTCGTTGCCGATCCAACGGATATCCGGCCCTGCATCCTGGAACACGCAGGCATTCGGCTGGTAGCGACGCACAAGGTCGATATATCCCCGGAAATCATAGGTCTGCTTTTTCCCGTTCGGCCCTTCGCCGCACGCACCGTCGAGCCAGACCATGAAGATGTCTCCATACTGCGTCAAAAGCTCTGTCAACTGCGCCTTATAGAACTCGTTGTACCGGTCTGTGCCATAGAACTGGCTGTTCCGATCCCAGGGAGAGAGATAAAAGCCAAACTTGAGCCCGGCGCGCCTGCAAGCATCCGAGAGTTCGCGCACCACATCGCCATGGCCGTCCCGAAAGGGGGAATTTTGAACGGAGTGCTCCGTGTACCGCGAAGGCCACAGACAAAAGCCATCGTGATGCTTGGCGGTCAGGATCATCCCACGCATGCCCGCAGACTTTGCAGCGCGCGCCCATTGGTCACAGTCAAGCCCCGCCGGGTTGAATATGCCGGGGTCCTCCGTTCCCAGACCCCATTCCCGATCCGTAAATGTATTTACGCCGAAGTGGACAAACGCATAAAAGTTATGCGCAAACCATTCGAGTTGCCGCGCGCTCGGCACAACGTATGCTGCCGAAGCGAGGTAATCCCTGATGTCGCTCATGCCGCCACCTCCCTCATATTTAACACATTATATCACAGTTTTTGGATTTTTCCACCCACAATGTGCTATAATTGCCCCAAAGGAGGTGGGCACATGAAGAAGTTGTTATCCTTCGCTCTGACACTGATTTTATTGCTGAGTACGACCGCTGGGTTTGCGGAAGAAAAATCCGATTGGACGAGCTATCTGCTCATTGGGCTGGACGTGAAACCGCGCGATTTAGGCGTCGTATCGGATTGGAGCTATCTCGCGGACATGCTGATGATCGTTTCCGTCAATGCGTCTGCACACCGTTATAAGGTCACGGCCCTCGACTGTGACATTCCGGTCTCCATCGACGGCAAAGAGACATACGGAATCGGCACCGCATACTATTTCGGCGGGCCGGAACTGATGATGCAAACGGTCAACGAGGTCTATGGTCTCTCCATCGAGCGGTATGTGGTGATGGATCCGCGCAAGATGGCGGACGTCATCGACGAAATCGGCGGCGTGAAGATCAGCCTGACAAAGGCGGAACGTGACGCCACAAACCGATATGTGAAAGCCGTTTTCGGCGCGCAGCCCATCAAAGATTATGGGAAGGACGTTCTTTTAACCGGGCCGCAGGCCGTGAGTTACGGAAGCAGCTGGGACGTCAATCCCGCGCAGGAGTCGCGCGTCGGCCGTGAATTTGCGGTACTCCTCGCGTACTTCCATGCGCTGAAGGGACTCGGCTTGGCGGATGCGACGGGCCTCGTTGCGGCGATCCTGCGGGATATTCAGACCAATTTCGGGTTGACGGAGCTTTCGGCCCTGTTGCAGCTCGCGGACGGCGCCGATTTCTCAGGGATCGAATACATGCAAGTCTCGCACACGGATGACAGGGATCCGCAAATCGACAAGACGCTCATCGACGAGTTTATCCACCTCGACAGTCCATACCCCGTCGTATTCGTGGGATCGGACGACGCCGAAGCGATAAAAATCTTGCAGCAAAAGCTCAATCAAAACGGCGCAAGCCTGACTGTGGACGGCGATTTCGGCGCGAAGACACGCGCTGCGCTGCTCGTCTATCAGGAAGCAAACGGACTCGTGGCCTCCGGCGTGTGCGGCTACGGCACGTGGAACGCGCTGATCGGCGACTGACGCTTTGAGACGCAAAGCCCGCGGATCACACGTCCGCGGGCTTATTTCTATGTGTCAGAATGTACTGAAACACCGCCGGGGGGAGGTATTCGCGCGCCGCATCCATCCTGCCGTTTCGAATGAGCGAGCGCACCTCGGTCGCGCTCACATCCCGATAGGCTTGCGGAAAAGGCATGACCTCGACGCCCCTTTGCCCCGTCAGTTTCTCGTCTCCTCTCGATGCGGCAATGATGCGAAACCGCGCAATCAGCTCGTCCGCCCGATGCCAGCCGGAGAGTGAGTCGATGAGATCAGCACCCATAATGAATGCGACCCTGCCGCCATACTGCTCTTCGAGTGCACACAGCGTATCAAACGTATAGGCGTTGCGCGATTTTTGCATCTCATTGGGATAAAACTGCATGTCCCTTTCCGCCGCACACAGGGCGCGAAGCATGCCCGCGCGGTGGTCGTTATCCACAAACCACGCATCCGGCATGTGTTCCGGGCGCCATTTCTGCATGTAGGAAAGCGACGAGGGAACCCAGATGCCGCACCCGGCGCCCGTGAACGCCATTCCGGCGCGCAAAAGCGCTAAGTGTGCAACCGTCGGCGGGGCAAACGTCCCGCCCAGAACTGCGACATCCATCAACCGCCGTGCTCCGTCAGGAGCTTAATCTTCATATCGTACAACTTTTCAGATAGGTTCAGGTAATGGACGTGCGGATTCACAAACCGCGTCTCTTCCTCCCAAATCTCATCCTTCATCTGTTTCTGTACATAGGCGCGGATTTCCGGAAGCGTGGGCAGATCATACACGCGCTTTCCGCCGCGGAAGACGGGCACGCGCAAAAGCTCGATGGTAAATTCAACGAGCGGGATGCGCTTCCACGGCTTCACAGAATCGACCACCGCCATGCCGGAGGTAAGTTTTTCGCCCTCGCAGGTCAAAAGATCGGCGATGGCCTTCCCGGCGCGATTGTACATGCGGTAGAGCGTCTTCTTGCCGGGATTGATGATTTTTTCCACGTTTTCGGAAATCTTGATGCGCGGTTCGAATACGCCATCCTTTTCAACGGCGACGAGCTTGTACACGCCGCCGAACACCGGATCGGACTTCGCGGTGATGAGCCGCTCGCCGATGCCGTAGCTGTCAATCTTGGCGCCCTGATCGTTGAGCGAGAGGATCAGATATTCGTCGATGGAATTTGAAACGACGATTTTGCAATCCTCGAGTCCTTCCTCGTCGAGCAGGCGACGCGTGTACTTTGTCAGATACGCGATGTCCCCCGAATCGATCCGGACGCCCTTGAGCCGTTTGCCCAAGGGTGCGAGCACTTCATGCGCGACGCGGATGGCATTGGGAAGTCCGGATTTCACGACGCTATAGGTATCGATGAGGAGCGTGCACGCATCGGGGTAGAGCTCGGCATAGGCCTTAAAGGCATCGTATTCACTGGGGAAGAGCTGCACCCAGGAGTGCGCCATGGTGCCCACCGCAGGCACGCCGAACTTCATGTCGGCGGAGACCGTAGCGGTCGCGTGGACGCCGCCGATGTATGCGGCGCGCGTGCCGTACTCCGCCGCGTCCGCGCCCTGCGCGCGCCGTGCGCCAAATTCCATGACGAGCGCACCTTTTGCCGCGCGGCAGATGCGGTTCGCCTTGGTCGCAATGACGGATTCGTGATTGACAAACAGGAGAATTGCCGTCTCAACGAGCTGCGCCTCAATCAGGGAGGCCGTCACCGTCAAAAGCGGCGTATTCGGATAGACGATCGTGCCCTCCGGCACTGCGTCGATATCGCCCGTAAATTTAAAATCGCGCAGGTATTCGAGGAATCCCTCGTCAAAAATCCCCTTATTGCGCAAAAACACGATGTCCGCGTCGGTGAAATGCATGTTTTCGATGTAGTCCACCACCTGCTCGAGTCCCGCGAATACCGCGTAGCCCGCGCGATCCGGGTTCGTGCGATAAAACACATCGAACACGGCTTTTGTGTTTTGAAACCCCAGTTTATAGTATCCGTTTGCCATTGTCAGCTCATAAAAATCCATGAGCATCGTCAGGTTTCTGTCGTCCATCAGTCAATCTCCTCCGTACCGGCGATACCCGCTGCGCACAGCGCACCGATCATCATTTCAAATTCTGCGCGGCTTTCACAGCCCACGGTGTGCAAATGTGCGCCCTCCGTGAGCGCCGAGAGCGGACGCCCCTTTGACTTTTCCATTTTTTCCACAAACGCGCGCGCATCGCGCCGCGAGCGAATATAAACCTCCGCCGTGATGATCCCATACACCGGGTGCTCAATCGAAATATCCAAGACCGTCCCGCCGTTATCGACGATGATGTCAAATTCCGTGAGGATGTCATCCGGTCCGTGGCGACAGGCAATTTGATCGACATAGCCAAACGCCCGTCCTCCGCCCAGCACATAGCCGCGCGACGTCGCGGTAATGTCAGAACCCCGCTCGCGCAGGATCGCAACATCCGAAACGATGATTTGCCGACTCACGCCGAGTTCAGACGCGAGCTGGGTTGCCGTCACACGCGCTCCGTCTTCCAGCGCCCGTAGAATCAATTCCCTGCGCTCCTCCGGTTTTTTCATATGTTTCACAAGACTCCCTTGACACTTTACACGAGGTATTATATAATCTGTCACGACATGTGTCAAGACAGAAAGGCGGCGGTTCAATGTCGGCATTCAAGGCGTACCTCGATCGCAAGGACGTACACATTTCGGCGAAGCGGTATTTCGTCGATGCAATGGGCGCGATGGCGCTGGGTCTGTTTGCATCCCTGCTCATTGGGACGATTTTCTCGCAGCTCTCCGATCTTCTGCACTTTCCGTGGCTTGCCACGGCAGCCGGGTACGCGAAGTCCGCGACCGGGCCGGCGATGGCGTGCGCCATCGGCATGGCGTTGCGCGCGCCAAATCTCGTCCTGTTTTCCCTCTTGGGGGTCGGTGCCGGCGCAAACGCGCTGGGCGGGCCGCTCGGGACACTTTTTTGCGCGATCTTTGCAAGCGAGGTCGGCAAGCTGGTTTCGAAGACCACGAAGGTAGACATCCTCGTCACCCCGACGGTTACGATCCTCTCGGGCGTCGCGCTCGCCTCGCTCATCGGCCCCGGCATTTCGCAGCTGATGACCTGGCTCGGGAACCTGATCATGTCGGCCACCGAACTGCAGCCCTTCCTGATGGGCGCCATCGTTTCCGTGATCGTCGGTATGATCCTTACTTTGCCCATCAGTTCCGCCGCGATATGTACGATGCTTTCCCTCACCGGCCTCGCAGGCGGTGCGGCGACCGCCGGATGCTGCGCACAGATGGTCGGCTTTGCGGTCATGTCGTTTTATGAGAACCGCTGGGGTGGGCTCGTGGCACAGGGGCTGGGTACATCGATGCTCCAAATGGGCAATATCGTGAAAAACCCGCGCGTCTGGATTCCCCCGACGCTTGCAGCCGCGATCACAGGGCCGATTGCGACCATGGTCTTCGCAATGCAAAACGGCATCCCGGTTGCTTCCGGCATGGGCACCTGCGGACTCGTCGGTCCCATCGGCGTCATGGCGTGGGACGGATTCGGCTCGGCTTGGAGCTGGGTCGGGTTGATTGCCGTGTGCTTCGTATTGCCCGCGATCCTGACGCCCCTCATCGCGCTCCCGATGCGCAAAATGGGCTGGATCAAGCAGGGGGATTTGAAGCTCGACCTTTGACGAACCGATCGAAGATCGCAAGAAGCGACGGAAGCAGCACCAGAATCATGAAGATCGAGATCGCCGCGCCGCGCGAAAGCAAAAGGCCGATCATCGAAATATAGGATACCGTCGTCACTTTGCCCACGATGAAGCCCGCGGTCACAAGTATGAGGCCAGAGGTCAATATCGTGGGCAATGATAATGTAATGGCCCTTGAAAGTGCTTCTGCCGGCGGGAGCGTCCTACGCGCCGTGCGATAGTGACTGGTCAGCAATATGCCATAATCGATGGTCGCGCCCATCTGCATGGCCACGCAGATGAGATACGACATAAAGAAAATAGGCTTATTCATGATGTAAGAAGTCGCCATCGTAACCCAGATCGCGCCCTGAATGACGCAAACGAGGAGCACCGGCACCGAAAGCGAACGGAACGAGAGCGCGATGATGAGAAGCAGCGCCGCCGCAGTGAGAACCGTCACCCGAATCAGATCGCCCGTAAAAGCGCGGCTGATGTCATAACTGGAGACGGACGAACCAACGATGCCGAAATCATCGCCGTAAGACGCCCTTGCAAGCTCCACCATTTGTTCGATCACGTCATACGTCTCATCCGACGAGTAAGGCAGATCCAGCGTAAAGATCATGCGTGAATAACCGTTTGAGAGAAAGGCGGCCTTTGCGGCGTCGAGCTGGTTTTTCCGCGCGACGATTTTTTCGTCATTCGGCATGGCGGCGATGGCGACATCCATGAGCGCATCTGCGCGCACGCTTTCGCCCAAACCATGCTGACGGAAAAACAGAGCAACGACCGTCTTGGACATGCCGAGCATATCCGAAACGTCCGACGGCGTGTAGTTCTGAAGTGCAGCCGCGCCCGTTGTGACCATCGCCCGCGCGGATGTGACGACCGGTGCGCCGTCTAGCTGCATTGCGGATACCGCATCGACGAGTTCGCGTTGCTTTTCATAGCCCGCATCGCTGCCATCGCTCGGCACAAGCAGCATCACCATATTGTCGGAGCCAAACATTTCATTGACCTGGTGCGCGGAGAACCGGTCGTCCACATCAATAAACAGATAACGGTTCATCGTCTGGAGCCAGAACGACGCACCGATGATGAGTACCATGACGGCTGCGATTCCCCAGCGGCCACGCCGCGCGAAAGCGGCAAAGCGCGCGCCGCCGAGGTTCAGCGGACGATGCGCGGTACGCCTGAGCAGACGCGGCATGGAGAGGATGAGCCCGGGCATGACGAGGAACACCGTCAGCATGCTGATCACGATGCCCTTTGAGAGCACGATGCCGATGTCAAAGCCAATGGTGAAGCTCATGAACAGGAGCGAAAGGAAACCCGCGACGGTGGTGAGCGCCGAGGACGAAATGGGCATAAAGGTACGCGCCAACGCCTGGATCATGGCGTCCCTGTCTTCCATGCCGTCCGCCTTCATGGCGCCGTACATGTGAAGGAGCATGATCGCATAATCCATCGAGAGCGCGAGCTGCAAGATGGCGCAAACCGCAAAAGTCACAAACGAGATGGTGCCGAACACCCAGTTGGTACCCATGTTGATGAGAATCGAAATCGCGAGCACGAAAAGGATTGGGATCGGTTCTGCCCAAGCCCGCGAGGTGGCAAGCAAAACAAGCAGCACAACCGCAACGGCGATCGCCAGCGCGACGCGAATCTGCCTGGAGAGCGAAGTTTGAATGTCGAGCGTGTTTGCGACCGATCCGGCGACGACCGTCTCCCCCTCGCCGGAGAACATCGCACGCAGCTTTTCGACGATGGGGATTCCGTCCGCACCGTCCGCAAGTGTGACGTTCACAAGCTGATACCGCACGCCGTCTTGGGTCTTCTCCCCCGTTTCAGCGTCGTGGGAGGCAAACAGCACGCCGTCAAGCGTCCGAACCGCGTCGATGTCGGATGCAAAGGTCGCGTCGTCGCGCCCCACGAACATCACGCGCAACTGATCCGAATCCCCGAATGTACGCTTCATGAGCTCGAGCGATTGTTTGGTGAGCGTATCCTCTGAAAGATACGCCGTAAAATCGTAATTGACGTGTACCTTCGTGACCGTAAACGCGCTTGCAATGGCGATGAGCGCGAAGACGATCAGGATGATCACCCGAAATCGCACAATCGCGCCCGCGATTCGTTTTGCCATATATCCCCTTTACTGGTTCCAATGTCAAAAAATCCGTTCCCCGGACGAGTCGCAATGCGGCCGACCGGGGAATGCGCAACCTTTCGGCACTATCAGCTGATCGTCGTAATGTCGTAGGGCGTCGTCTGGTACACATAGTAGTTAAGCCAGTTTGAATACAGGAGATTCCCGTGCCCACGCCAGGTCACCATCGGCTCCTGCGTATCATCATCGTTCGGAAAATAATTCTTGGGAACCGCGGTATCGAGCCCGGCTTGTTTGTCGCGTTCGTACTCGAGCTTGAGCGTGTTCTCGTCATATTCACTGTGCCCGGTGATGAAAATCTGCCTGCCGAGCTTTGTGGCGAGCGCGTAGAGACCCGCTTCGTCCGACGAGGCGAGGATCTTCACCTGCGGCACCTGGAGGATGTCCTCGCGCAGGATCGTGGTATAGCGCGACTGGGGCACCATGAAGTTGTCGTCGAAGCCCCGCATGAGCATCGAGTGCCTGTGCTCAATCTTGTGCGGATACACGCCGAAGAGCTTTTGGGGGAGCTTGACCTTTCCGATGCCGTAATGGTAATAGAGCGCCGCCTGCGCCGCCCAGCAGATGTGAAACGTGCTGGTGACGTTGGTCTTTGACCACTCCATAACGCGGCAGAGTTCGTCCCAATAGTCGACCTCCTCGAATTCGAGGTGCTCAACCGGTGCACCGGTGATGATGAGGCCGTCAAATTTCTGATCCTTCACCTCATCAAAAGTCTTATAAAACGCCAGCATGTGGTCGGAGGGCGTGTTCTTCGATTCATGCGTGCTCATGTGAAGAAGCTCCAGCTCCACCTGCAGCGGCGTATTGCCCAGAAGCCGCGCGAGCTGCGTCTCGGTAGCGATCTTGGTGGGCATGAGGTTCAGCAGCGCAATTTTAAGCGGACGAATGTCCTGCGTAAGCGCGCGGGTCTCCGTGATGACGAATATATTTTCACTCAGCAGCGTCTCCGTCGCGGGAAGGCTGTTGGGTATTTTAATAGGCATGTAGACAACCTCCTCAGCGTGTCTGTTCGAGTGCCTGCGCGATGTCCCGGATGATGTCATCCGCGTTCTCAATACCGATGGACATGCGCACCATTTCGGGCTTGACGCCGCACTGATCGAGCTGCTCGTCGGTGAGCTGGCGATGCGTGGTGCTCGCGGGATGAAGCGCCGAGGTGCGGATGTCTGCGACATGCACGACGATGGCGGCAAGCTTCAGGGAATCCAGGAACTTCATCGCCGCTTCCCTGCCCCCCTTGACGCCGAAGGAGATAACGCCGCTCGCGCCGTTTTTCAGGTACTTATCGGCGCGCTCTTTTTGATCGGAAGACGCAAGGCCGGGATAGTTGACCCACGAAACGAGTTCGCTCTTTTCAAGGAACCGGGCAACGCGAAGCGCGTTCTGGGAATGGCGCTCCATGCGCAGCGCAAGCGTATCGAGGCCAAGATTGATGATGAAAGCGGAAAGCGGCTGCTGAATCGCACCCAGATCGCGCATGAGCTGTACGCGCGCCTTGGTGATATACGCCTGCGCGCCAAAGTCGTGGACGTAGCGCACGCCGTGGTAGGACTCGTCGGGTTCTGTCATCTCCGGGAATTTGCCGGAAGCCGCCCAGTCGAACGTGCCGCCATCGACGATCACGCCGCCGACGACCGTCGCATGGCCGTCCATATATTTCGTCGTCGAATGGACCACGATATCCGCGCCAAATTCAAACGGGCGGCAGAGAATCGGCGTGGGGAACGTGTTATCCACGATGAGCGGCAGCCCGTGCGCATGCGCAAGATTTGCAAACCGCTCAATGTCAAAGACGCACAGCGCGGGGTTTGCGATGGTCTCGCCAAAGACCAGGCGCGTGTTTTCATCGATGGATTTGCCGATCTCCTCGTCTGAAAGATCAGGTCTAACGAAGCGCACCTCAATGCCCATGCGCTTCATGGTCACGGCAAACAGATTGACCGTGCCGCCGTAAATGGTCGAAACGCTCACGATATTCTGCCCGGCAGAGGTAATATTCAAAACGGACATCAAAGACGCCGCCTGTCCAGCAGAGGTGAGCATCGCGCCGACGCCGCCTTCCAGCATGGCGATTTTTTTCTCGACAAGTTCAAGCGTCGGATTCGAGATCCGGCTGTACATGTGGCCGGCCGCCTTCAAATCAAATAGCTGACCAAGCATGTCCGCGGAATCGTACTTGTACGTCGTCGACTGATAGATCGGCATGACCCGGGGCTCCCCATTCTTGGGCTCGTATCCGCCCTGGACACACAAAGTATCGATTGAAACCTTTTCCATATGCCTACCTCCTTCTTTCGTTTGCGGCGCCGCCCACAAGCGACATGAGTTGCCGCTCGCCCAACGCCAAGAGCATGAACAGATACGCGAGGCCGGAAACCAGAGTCACCGCCGCGAGCCGCAGGAACACATGCAGCGCTCCACGCATTTCGGGCAAAAGCCAATTAATGGCAAAGGCGACGAGGACGCACAGAGCGCCTGCCGCGCATATCTTCAGGATGTCAACCGCGATTGATTTCAGGCCGAATTGACCCATTTTCCGCCGAAACAGAATGAACATGACCGTCATCGAGGCAAAGCCGACGATGGAGGTGCCAAGCGCAAGGCCGTTGATGCCCATCAGGTGCCCGAGCACCCAGTCGAGAAGCGTGTTCAGCGCCAGTCCAGCGAGCGTTACCAGAAAGGGCGTCCTCGTATCCTGCATGGCGTGAAACGCCCGGCTCAAAAGATCGCGTACGCCGAACGCAAGCACGCCGAGTATGAAAAACAGGAACGCGCCCGCCGTAATCTGTACCGATGTTTCCCCGAATTTGCCGCGTTCGTATGCAAGGCGCACGATGTCGTCAGACATCACAATCGAGATTGCGGTGATCGGCACGACGATGAGGGCAACCATTTCGAGCGCCTTTTTGATGATCGCGATGCTTCCGCTCCTGTCTTTTCCGGCGATCAGCCCTGAGAGCTTTGAAAACATGATCGTGGTGATCGGCACCACCAGCACGCCCGAGACGAATGTAATGAGTTTATAGCCATAATTGAGCGCGGAAAGGGCGCGCTCCGAAACCAGCGTGGCAAAAAACGAGTCGATCATGTGATTGAGCTCGCTGACCGCCATGGAGAGAATCGCCGGGAGCGCGAGAATCAAAAGCCGCCTGAACCGCGGATCATTCAGATCCACATGAGGCGTATAACGGAACCAGCCCGTGAGATACGGGATCTGGATGAGCACCTGCAAAACGCCCGCGGCGACCACGCCCCACGCGATGGCGTCGATCCCATACCGTTTGGAAAAGAACACCGCCGCGACGATGATCGTGAAGCTCAACGGAAAACCCGTCAGTTGCGCGGCAACATACTTTTCCCGCGCGTTTAAAAGGCTCGACATGACGATCGAGGTCACGTTAAACAACAACGAGAGCATCATGATCCTGGTGAGCCGCGTCGCCAAAGCGATTTTTTCCGCGTCAAAGCCGGGGAACACAACATGAACCAACGGCCTTGCGAGCACATACATGATGACCGAAACGATCAGCGCAGCAAGGCCGAATATGTTCATGGCGTTGTTGGCAAACGCGTTCGCGGCCTTTATGCTGCCCTCTTTGCGCGCCCCTATATAGAGCGGGATGAGGGTCGATGTAATGCAGGAACTAAACAACAGGATCGGCAAATAGAACAGGCTGTACGAGGCGACATACGCGTCGTTTTCGACCCCCGTGCCGAAATAACCTGCCATGACCATCTCGCGGGCTAAACCGACGAGCTTGGATGCGATGATGACGACCGTCACAAGCGCCGTCGCCCGAAAAACCTTTTCAGTACGCGTCATTGTCACCTTCCGAATGTGCTTCATGCGATTATAGCACACTCTGCCGCTTCGTTCATGAATGTTATGGTTAATTTCCGCCGCTCGCGGACAATCTCACAGGCGCAACAGGCGGGGTACGGCTTTTCCGTTTTCGATTTCGAGCTCCGCAAAGCGCCCGGCCTGCAAAGCGCCCGGATTGACGAGCAGCGCGTTGCCCACATACCCCGAAAAGGGAACGTGCGTATGCCCGAACAGCGCAACCGCGCAATGAAGCTCCTCCGCGTGATACGACAGCTTGGCCAGGCTGGATTTGACCCCATATTTGTCTCCGTGTGCCAGCAGCATGCGGACGCCGCCCACTTTCACCTCGATCTCCCGCGCATCGCGCGAGAAAAAATCGCAGTTGCCCGCAACAAAGAGAACTTTGCGGTCAAGGCGCTCCGACAGCCGCTTTGCGTCGCCCACCATGTCGCCCAGATGGAACACATGATCGTATTCGCGCGCGGCAATAAACTGCGCGACGAGCTCAAGCATGCCCGTCGCGTCGTGCGAATCGGAAAGGACCGCGATCCGCGTCATATCATTTTCATGAGCGCCTCGATGGCGCGCGCGCGGTGGGAAACGCGGTTTTTCGCCGCCTCGTCCGCCTCCGCAAACGTCATGCCAAGATCGCGCGAGAAGAACAGCGGATCATAACCGAAGCCGCCTTCGCCCTGATACGCGCGCAGGATTTCGCCGTCGCACTCCCCCATCGCCACAATATCGTCCTTGCCCGGCGCGCACAGCGCGATGGCGGCGACATACTTGGCCCGGCGCGGTTCGGCTGCGCCGATCAGTTCCTTCAGAAGCAGCCGATTGTTCGCCTCGTCGTCGCCGTGGACACCCGCGTAGCGCGCGGAATGAACGCCCGGGCGTCCGCCAAGCGCCTCAACCACCAATCCGGAATCATCCGCGAGCGCCGCGCATCCCACGCGCGCCATGACGTGACGCGCCTTGATGAGCGCATTTTCCCGGAACGTTTCCCCGTTTTCCTCGATGGCTTCCGTCACGCCCATTTCGCGCATGGAATAGACATCGTACCTGTCCCCGAGCAGCGATCGAAGCTCCTTGAGCTTTCCAAAGTTATTGGACGCAAGAACGAGCCGGGGCTTTTTGCCGATGACGGATGCGCGCGCGCCAAGCGCAGAGATTTGAATATCCATAAGATCGACGATGCCGCGCTCCGCACGCGACAAAAGCCCGTCCAGCTCCGTACGGGTATAGGCACGCCCCTCGCCCGTTCCCTGCACCTCGGCAAACGCGGTTTCTCCGGACACATCGCGGGTCATGACGACATTCATGTCCACCTGCGCATGGGAATCGAGTTGATAATCAAGATCGAGCACAAATTCGTCGTTCACAAGTCCGACGGACACCGCGGCGACTTGCCGGATGATGGGCGAATCGACGATCGAACCTTCCTTCAGGAGCTTATCAACCGCAAGGCAAAGCGCGACAAACGCGCCCGTGATGGACGCGGTGCGCGTGCCGCCATCCGCCTGGATGACGTCGCAATCCAGATAGACGGTGTGCTCGCCGAGCCTTGAAAGGTCGCATGCCGCGCGCAGCGAGCGCCCGATGAGCCGCTGAATCTCCACGCCGCGCCCGTCCTTTTTGATCCCGTCGCGCGCCTTCCGCGTGTTGGTGGAACCGGGCAGCATGGCGTATTCGGCGGTCAGCCAGCCGCCCTTGCCCCTGCGAAACGGCGGCACTTCATTTGTAACGGATGCGGTACAAATGACGCGCGTGCGGCCGCAGGAGATGAGAACCGATCCCGCGGCCGCGTCGGTAAAGTCAACCTGAATGGTAACGGGTCGAATTTCTTCCCTCATTGGTATCCCTCCCGTCAGTCGCCGAAGATGGCGGACGACTGCGTTTGTATGTAGTCAGATTCGATGTCCCCCGCAACATTTGCGAAGCTGGGAACGGAAAGCGTGCCTGTGCCGGGATCATAGGGCTCGCCTTCGACGAGGAGCTGAACGGAATTCACACCTTCGAACTGGGTACAGGTCAGAACCAGCGCCTTGAGCGCGATCCTTCCGCCGTCCACGTGATTGACGATCTGCATGAACTCCTTGGTGAAGTTCACCTTCGCGACACCCTTGTCGACCGAGACGCCAATCAGCCCGCAGCCATCCGGCATCACTTCATCAAGCGCATCGGAGATGGGTCCTTTGGTCAGTTCGAGGACGGCTGTGTTGATGTCCGGATCGGAATACACCATGCGCGTCACGGGAACCACCACGGAACCGGACTCGCCCGGGAAGAAGAGCGTCAGTTTCTTCATGCCGCTCGACGCCGAGGTCGCGACGCTGGTGGTTTCGAGATTGATGTCGCCGCGCGTGAACGCGCCTGAGACGTCCGTGCCAAACTTCAGTTTTTCAACCTTCTGCCCGCCAAAGAGGAACTCCACCGACTGCACGGTGTCAAACTCGGTGAGCGTCTGGACGATGGCCGCGATCATGTTCTGCTCAGCGGCTGCGTCTGCGACGTTCATGGCCTCCTTGGAGAGGTCGATGCGCGCCTTCCCGTTTGCGATGTCGAGATCCATCGACACATCTTCCGGAATCACCGTTCGAAGCCCCAGCCGCGCGGCCTGCATGTCGTTCGCACTCGACTTTACCATCATGGAGAGCGTTGCCTTTGCGATGCCTTCTTCAAGCGGCACGCTCATCATAACGGGCACCAGATAACCGTAATTGTCCTGGAAGTAGACGACCGTGTCGACGCCGCCCGACGCCTCCTTGCCGCTGGTTGCGGTCGGCGCGATGGTCGCGTCCAGCGCGAGCTCGGTCGCGCGCGCGCCCGGACTCGCCGATGGGAGCGCGGACGCCGCGGGCGCCGTGTTCCCCCCTGTCGCGTTCACCAGCCAGAACCGCCACACGCACAACAGCGCTATGGCGACCAGCAGCACGATCAGCGCCAGTAAGTACATCCGGCGTTGACTCAAGTCAAATTTCATAATGAGAACCCTCCTCGCGCATGTCCTTCGTTTCAAATGTATTCGCACTTGCCGAAAGGTATTACGCGGGATATTCTCTTTGAAATCGCCACAGGCACTATTTTATCACATGCCGTTCGGTTGCGCAATCCGCGCGAATCAGATATAATATTGGGTGGATTTATAGGAAACGAGGTGCCCCCCATGCCGATGGACGCCCTGACGCTCGGTTTTGTCGCGCGAGAGCTGAATGAACTGCTCGCGGGCGGGCGCGTCGACCGCGTGAACCAGCCGGAACGCGACGAGATCATACTCGCCGTACGCAACAACGGCAAAAACATGCTGCTGCTCCTCTCCGCCAGCGCGGACTGCGCGCGCGCGCACCTGACGAGCGTGAAAAAAAACAATCCCCTCGAACCGCCCATGCTATGCATGCTCATGCGCAAGCACCTCGTCGGCGGTCGGGTGACCTTTGTGCGCCTCGCGCAGAGCGACCGGATTCTCGAAATCGGCTTTGAGCACTTTGACGAGCTGGGCGAAAAGGTTGAGAAGCAGATTATCTGCGAGTTCATGGGCAGGCACTCGAACTTGATTTTTGTAGCGGACGATTGGCGGATCATCGACAGCGCGCGCCGCGTGAACGAGCAGATGTCCTCCGTGCGCGAGGTGCTGCCCGGGCTCCGATACGAAAGGCCGCCGGCACACGGGAAGATTCCGTTCGATGAAGTGACAGGAGACGCGCTGTATGCCGCCTTCACCGGAAAGCGCGGAACCCTGAAATCGGCGATTTCAAAATCCGTGAGCGGCATTGCCGCGCAGACGGCCGCCGAACTTGCCTTTCGCGCAGTCGGCACAGAGGGCGCGTTTTTAGAGGAAATTGATGTTCGCGCAGCCGCAACCACCGTCGCGCACGCGCTTCAAAACATCGAGGCGGAACGCGCGCCCGCCGTCCTGTACGCTGTGGACGGCACGCCCGTCGACGTCGTTGCGTTTCCCTATCACAGCCGCGCGTCGCTTGCGCAAAGTCGATTCGAGACGCTTTCGGAGGCGCTGGACGAATATTACCGATCAAAGGATCAGATCGAGCGCATCCGCCAAAAATCCTCTGCCATTCACCGCGTTCTCAAGACAAACATCGAGCGGTGTGAGAAAAAGCTCGCGCTTCAGCGGGAGGCGCTGCTGGGTTCCGAAAAGATGGAGGAGTACCGCAGACTCGGCGACATCGTGACCGCGAGCCAGTACATGGTGAAAAAAGGACAGAAGACCGCCGATCTGATCGACTATGCGGCGGAGGGCATGCCGACCGTGACCGTGCCGCTCGACGAAAAGCTGTCCCCCGCGCAGAATGCGCAGCGCTACTACAAGCTCTATCAGAAGGCGCGTTCCGCCCGTACGCTTGCCGCGGAACAGATTGAACGGACGGAAGAAGAGCTTTCTTACCTCGATGGGCAGATGGACAACCTCGGAAAGTGCGAGGCGGAGCCCGAACTCTTCGAATTGCGTCAGGAACTCGAAAAAATGGGCTATGTGCGCGTGAGCCACAACCGCAGGCAGCTCAAACAACTGCCGCCCTCGAAGCCCATGAAGTTCGAAACGCCCGGCGGACGCGCGATTCTGGTGGGCAAAAACAACCTCCAGAACGACAAGCTCACGTTTACCGCCGAGCCGGACGAGGTTTGGCTGCACGCAAAGGACATGCCGGGTTCGCACGTCATCATACCAGGCGTCGAGCCGGACGACGAAACGCTTCTCATGGCCGCGCGGCTCGCGGCAAAGTACTCGAAGGGCGGTACGGGTTCAAATGTCCCGGTGGACTATACGCGCCGCAGGTATGTCAAAAAGCCGTCGGGCGCGAAACCGGGGTTTGTGATCTACACCCACCAGAAGACATTGTTTGTCAATCCCTACGCGGAGGAATGAATATGGTAAAGATTAAATACGATGCGGACAGCCGGATGATCCTCGAGGGGCTCGACTGCGATTGCCCCTGCCAGCACGCGACCCCCAATCAGGACATCTATGTAGGCACAGATCTTCTCGAGAAATTACCCGGATACATCGAAAAGCGCGGTCTCGGAACCCACTGCGTGGTTGTCTGCGACGAAAACACATACCGCGTTGCGGGCGAGCGGGTCTACGGCATTTTAAATGACGCGGGCTTTTCCCCCATCCTGTGTCGGATTGCGCGGGACGGGGAGCTTGTGCCGGATGAGACGACGGTTGGCGAGGTTCTTTTGACCATTCAGCCCGAGACGCAATTCCTGGTCGCGGTCGGCTCCGGTTCGATCACCGACACCTGCCGCGTCAATGCGCAAAGGTGCCATTTGCCCTTCGTGTCCGTAGGCACCGCCGCGTCGATGGACGGATACACATCGGTCGTCGCACCGCTGATGCTCCGGGGCGTGAAGATTCACCGCCACGGACCCTGTCCCGAGATCATCGTATGTGATCTGGGCGTTCTGGCCACCGCGCCCATCGAGATGGTGCGCGCTGGCGTGGGCGATGTGCTCGGAAAATACATCGCGATCGCCGATTGGAAGATTGGAAACATCATCAACGACGAGCCCTACTGCCCCACCTGCGGGAAAATCGTGATCGATGCGGTCGACAAACTGCTCGACAACATCGACGACATCAAGAACCGCACAGAGAAGGGCATGCGCATATTAATCGAGGGGCTTTTGCTGGCGGGCATCACCATCATGATCGTGGGACACACCCGCGCAGTCGCCTCCGCAGAGCACAATATCGCGCACTTTGTCGAGATGAAGATGCTCGAAAAATACCACAGGGCGCCCTCGCACGGCGCGACAGTGGGCGTCGGAACGCTGATGGTCTATCCCGCCTTTAAGAAATTTGCGCAGGAAGACATCACCGAGATCGACATCGCGTCCCTTGTGCCCATGCCGGATGCGAAACGCCGCGCATTTATGATCGCCTGCTACGGCAAGACCGCCGCAGAGACGATCATGGCGGAAAACCCGGGCGACTTTTTGACGGCCGAGGAACTTCGCCGCCGTGCCGCGCGCGCGAAGGAGCGGTTTGCGGACATCGCGGCGGTCATCGACGAGATGCCGTCCTACGAGAAGGTCTACGAGGCGATGAAGCGCCTCGGCGCACCGCTGACGATGGCGGAGATCGGCGTCGATGCGGACATTGAAAAGACGTCCCTTCTCTGCTGCAAGGATTACCGCACGCGCTACACGCTTTTCAAGCTGATCGACGAGATGGGACTGTCGAAACAGTACATCGGGGAATAAGGAGATCGGAATGCAGGACGAGGAAAGACTCATCACGACGGGCTTTCGGCAGGAGGACGACGAGCAGGAACAGTCGCTCCGCCCGCACAGCCTGGCAGAGTACTTCGGACAGACGAAGATCAAGGACAGTCTGAATGTGTACATGCAGGCGGCCCTTGCACGCCGCGAACCGCTCGACCACATATTGCTCTACGGTCCACCGGGTCTCGGGAAGACCACGCTTGCGGGCATTATCGCCTCCGAGATGGGGCACAACATCCGCGTGACGAGCGGCCCCGCCATCGAGCGGCCGGGCGACCTCGCGTCGATTCTGACAAACCTTGCGACGGGTGACGTCTTGTTTATCGACGAAATTCACCGGCTGAGCCATGCCGTCGAAGAGGTACTGTATCCCGCGATGGAGGATTACGCGCTCGACATCATGATCGGCAAAGGGCCCTCCGCGCGCTCGATCCGGCTCGACCTTCCGAAGTTCACGCTCATCGGCGCGACGACGCGGGCGGGCATGCTGACATCTCCGCTGCGCGACCGCTTCGGCATCAGCTTCCGGTTGGAGCTTTACACGCCGGAGGAACTGTCGATCATCGTGCTGCGCTCCGCAAAGATACTGAAGATTGAATGCAACCGGGATGGCGCACTCGAGATCGCGAGCCGTTCGCGGGGCACGCCCCGCATCGCAAACCGGCTGATTCGGCGCATCCGCGATTTTGCCGAGGTCAAGGCAGGCGGCGTGATCGATCTGCCGGTCGCGCAGGACGGGTTGGACATGCTTGAGGTGGATGTGCTTGGCCTGGACCGCACCGACCGGATGATGCTGATCACCATGATCGAAAAATTCGGCGGCGGCCCGGTGGGACTCGACACCCTCGCGGCGGCAACGGGCGAGGATGCGGGCACGATCGAGGATGTGTACGAGCCGTTTCTGCTTCAGCTCGGCTTCATCATCCGCACGTCGCGCGGACGCATGGCGACCCCGCAGGCGTACCACCACCTCGGAAAGACGCCGCCGCAGACCGACTCCGGTTCCACACAGACGAGAATGGATATTTGAACGATGAAGACATCCGATTTCATGTATGAGCTGCCGGAATCTCTGATTGCGCAGCACCCGGTAGAGCCGCGCGACCATGCCAGGCTCATGGTTCTGAACAAGGAAGACGGCGGCATCGAGCACAGGCATTTTTACGACGTTGTTGACGAGCTGAATCCGGGCGACGTCATGGTTATCAACGAGACGCGCGTCATTCCGGCGCGCCTGCTGGGCGAGCGCGTACCGACAGGCGGCGCATGCGAAATCTTTCTGCTCAAACAACTGGCGCCCAAGAAATGGGAAACGCTCGTGCGTCCCGGCAGGCGGCTGCGGGAGGGCGCAAAGGTATCGTTTGGCGACGGACGGTTGACCGCCGTGATCGGCGAAACCACCGAGGCGGGCGGGCGCATTGTGGACTTTTCGTGTGAAGGAACGTTCGAGGAAGCGCTCGACGCCCTGGGCGAGATGCCCCTTCCCCCCTACATCCACGAGAAACTCGCCGACCGGGAGCGGTATCAGACGGTGTACGCCAGGCAGAAGGGCTCTGCAGCTGCGCCGACCGCCGGACTGCACTTCACGCCCGAATTGCTCGACCGCATCCGGCATAAGGGCGTCGAAATCGTGCCAATCCTTTTGCACGTCGGACTCGGCACATTCCGTCCCGTCAAGGTGGACGACGTCGAGAACCACGAGATGCACTCGGAGTACTATGAAGTGACCCAGGACGCGGCAAATCGCGTCAATGCGGCGCGTGCGCGCGGCAACCGGATCTTTGCAGTCGGCACGACGAGCGTGCGAACGCTCGAATCCGCATGCGAAAACGGGAAGCTCCTGGCGAAAAAGGGCGACACGAATATTTTTATCTATCCGGGCTATCAATTCCAACTGGTTGATTGCCTGATTACCAATTTCCATCTCCCCGGCTCCACGCTCATCATGCTTGTGAGCGCGTTCTACGGCCGGGAACGGGCGCTCGCCGCGTATGAGACGGCGGTACGGGAAAACTACCGATTTTATTCCTTCGGGGACGCGATGCTGATTCGGTAACGTCCCTCCCCATAACGACTGCGCGGCAAGCCGCGGGAAACAAGGAGGCCATCATGAAGAGGATTGACAGATTCATTTGCGCAAACATCTCTCGGATCAGAGGAGAATTGTATCCATATGAAGATCGTCAATTTGGGCATCCTTGCGCACGTCGACGCAGGTAAAACAACGCTTACCGAGGCCATATTGCACCATGCGGGCGCCGTCCGCACCGCCGGGCGCGTCGACGACGGAACGACCATTACAGACTCCATGGCGGTTGAAAAGCAGCGCGGCATCACCGTGCGCGCGGCAACCGTCTCGTTCCAATACCGGGACGTCAAGGTCAATCTCCTCGACACGCCCGGACACATGGACTTCATCGCGGAAGTGGAACGCTCGCTGCGGGTGCTCGATGCCGCGCTCCTCGTCGTCTCCGCCCGCGAGGGCGTGCAGACGCAGACGCGCAGGCTCTTTGCCGCGCTCAAGTCGCTCTCCATTCCAACCATCTTTTTTATCAACAAGCTCGACCGCGCGGGCGCAGACCCGGACGGCGTTATCGCGCAGATTCGCGCGTTGCTCACAGAAAAAGCGCTGCCCATGCAGACGCCATCTGAGATGATCCCACTTGCGCATTTATCCGAGCCGCTCATGGAAGCGGACGATCAGCTCCTCGAAGCGTTCGTCGAAGGCGAGAACATTACGCCCGCCATGCGGGAGGCCGCGCTTTGCCGCGCGGTGAAGTCCTGCGCCGTCTACCCCGTGTACTTCGGTGCGGCGCTGCGGGAAATGGGCGTCTCGGAGCTCATGGACGCCATCGCAACCGTGCTCCCCGGCGCGGATACGCCCAAGGAGCCGCTTGTGGCGGAAATCTACAAGATTGAGCGCCTGCCGAAACTGGGGCGGGTCTGTTACGCGCGCGTATGGAGCGGCATGCTCCGGCGCGGTGCGTCGCTGCGGCACGGCGAGGACTGGCTGCGCGTGAAGCAGCTCATGGCGCTCGAAAACGCGCACCGCACGAGCGTCGATGCGGTGCCCTCCGGCGACATCGCGGCGCTCGTGGGGCTCGATCGACTTCAGATCGGCGACGTGGTATCGGACAGCGAGGCCGGGCGGGAATCCCGGCAGGTGAAAATCGCAGAGCCTCTCCTCTACAGCAAGGTAAGCTGTGACGACGCGGACCGGGGAAACGTATTGTCCGCGCTCTATGAACTCGCGGACGAAGACCCCCTTCTCGCAGTCGAGATCAGCGAGCTGACGGGGGAAGTCCTCGTACGGATCTTTGGCGAGGTGCAGATGGAGATCATCGTGACGCTGCTCCGCGACCGCTTCGGCCTTGAAATCACGCTCGACGAGCCGCGCACGGTGTTCCGCGAAAAACCGCTGGGCATCGGCGCAGGCGGGATCGCCTGGGGCGAGACGCACTATCAGGCCTCGCTTTCCGTGAAAGTGGAATCCTGTGACGCGGACGGGATCGAGTACGTGTCCGGCGTAGATTTTGGCTACCTCACCCAATCGTTTCAAAACGCGGTGCGCGAGGGGGTTCTCGATTCTCTGCACCACGGCGCTTGCGGTTGGCAGGTGTTCGGCGCGCGCGTGACGCTCACAGACGCCTACTTCAATTCCGTTTCATCGACGCCCGCGGATTTCCGGAACATCGCGCCGCTCGCCGTCCACAAGGCGCTTTTGGCATGCGGGGTGCGCATCTACGAGCCGTACGTCGACTATGTCCTGCACGTCCCCGCCGACTGCGCCGCGCGCGCGGCCTACGACATCTCCACCATGCGTGGAAGCATAGAAACAACGTATGCCCAGAGTGATCTGATGGTCTACGAAGGCGCGGTGCCCCTCGAGACCTCGCGCGCCTACCCGCGCGTGCTTGCTGCATACACAAAAGGCCTCGGCATGCTGGATACCCGTCCGGGGGACTACAGACCCTATCCCGGTGAGGCGCAGTCCATGGCGCGCGCGGGGTACGATCCCGCAAACTTTGAAAAGTACCTGCTGCAAAAGGCAGGGCGCATGTAAAAAAAGGCTCCCTCCGCGCAGGAGGGAGTTCTTTTTTTCGGGGATCAGTTGCCCGTTGGAAGCCCGGCATTGTCGGACATGATATGCTCCGGCACTGAACCGCGCCGGCGAACGATGCGCTTGACCTGTGCCTTTTGGAGCATGCGATAGGGATACGACGTGTCGCGGTTTTGCACGCGCACGATTTCGTGATTGACGATCTCGCCGCCGCGCATATCATAGGCTGCGTCCAGCACGGGATTTGCGCGCGCCGCGAGGAAGTCGGCCAGATAAGGAAGAAGCGCAGTCGAAATTTCCCAGGACGCGCTGTCCCACAGGAGGGACGGCGTGTGATCGACCGAATAATAGAGAAGCTTTCCAATCTGGAAGAGCGGCTCGGTAAAGCTCGATGGGCGCGCACCGGGGAAGCCCATACCCGCATCGCAGCTCACATCCACGACGAGACATTCATGCGTAAACAGTGCCAGCTCATCCTCCGCAACAAAGGTCACGGGCGCACTGGGCGATTGGAGGATGCCGTTCACGACGATGTCCGCGCGCACCAGAAGGTCGATCAAGCGAATCTGCGCCCCATCTTCATCGACCATGAGCCGCCCATCCTCGCCGGGATAGAACCGCAGGAAGCGAACGCCCGGCGTCTGATTGCCGACCAGATGCGAGGCGCGCCGGGTTACGACGTCGATGTCGTAAATGCCGTGCCCTTGCAGCGCGCGGATGGCGCCGCGACTCACCGAGCCGAAGCTCAGAACGACGGCCCTTCTGCGCGGACCATAAAAGCCATCAATGCCCCGCAACGTCATCGCATGCTGCACGCCGCAGTAGCCTGCGAGTTCGTTGTTCTTTTGGAATATATGAACGCGCCCGCGCCGCGTCTGGTGATTCATGTTTTCAAATGCGACGAGCGTCAGCTTTTTATCGATGGCGATCTGCGTGACTTCCATCTGCTGGACGCTGTGAATCCAGCCCCAGACGATCATTCCATCGCGCATCTCCCGAAAGTCTGCGGCGATCGGCTTGGGAATGAGCACCGCGTCGCACGTCTTCAGTATTTCATCGCGTGTGAGAAGTTCATTCCCCGTGAATGCGGAAAGTTCCTCGTCGCGCATGCCAAACGGCAGCCCATAACCCTGCTCAAATACGAGGTCACCCCGCAATTCAGGCGCGATCCGGGATAAATGTGCCGGATGAAGCGCCACGCGCTTTTCATTTTCCTTGTATGAGGTCCCTACAGTTCCTGTTCGCATAAAAGCCTCCTTTTTTCCACTTTTTCTTAATTATAACATATGATGGAATAAGTTGCAAATTTCATCCCATTGCGCATCCTTCCAGTCATCAGGATTCCCCAAAACACAAAATGCGCCCACCCGGCATGCAGGGTGGGCGGTCTGAAAGAGAAAGCTTTATCGCTTGTAGAGCAGATTGACATCCATCGCAAGCAGAAGCGGCACCCAATACATGGCGTGGGAAACCGTCATACCAACTTCGACGCCGGAGTTATTGATGACGAGGTTTGCGACTTGCGAAGGAGGGATCACCTCGCGCACCTCGCCGCGGATGCGGCGGTCAGCGCTCTCACACGCGCTATCGAGGATCAGAATCTGCTTTTCTCCGTTCACTTCCCGGCAACCGAGGATTGCAACGATGTGACCGACGCGCAGATTGCCCATGGCGCAGCCGCCCGATTGGAGCAGCTTCCAGAGCTTAGGTGGATCGTTGACCAAGCCGTCGCCCTCATAGCGAAAGCCGTATTTTTCATCGAGTCCGGCCTCGACCATGCCGCGCAAAAGTTCGGGCCGGTCGGTTCCGTCGTCGCCGCGCCCGCCGCACTTTTTTGAAAAATCGGCAAGCGCCTCCACGTCAATCTCCTCGCCCGTCATCCACTGGATGATAAAGGACATGGAGAAGATGCCGCATCCCGCGCTGTGCAGATTCTCCGTGCCGCCCTGATATTCGTACAGGTGCGTCCAATCGGGCGAACTCTGGTTGCAATACCGGATGTCTCGCCCTTCATAATCAAAGCGAATGACCTTGGGTGAGATTTCTCTTCCGTAATTCAATGTTCAGTCCTCCTCGATCTTGGGAATCCGCAGTATGCGATCGTCCAGAAAGATGTCCGCCTCGTCGGTACTGGTGGTCGAAAATTCGCTCACGATGGCGCCCTCCGGCCCCGCCGCAAACCAATGCCACGTGTCCGGCACGAGCGTATACTGATCGCCCGATTTCAAAATAATTTCATGAAATACGCTGTATGCGCCGAATTGGGGCGGTTCGACCGCGCGATTTTTCGTCTCCTCGCCGGGCACATACACGTAGACCGTGCCCATGCGGCAGCGGAACGTCTCCTCCTTGCCGGGACACCCTTGCACGGTCGGGTGCCTGTGCTGCGGACAGACCTGATTCGGAAAGAGCACCAGTTCCTTTGCACACACGCGATCCGTGTTGACGTATGTCACAATTTCAAGCCCCGTCTTTTCCAGTTCCCCCAGCCCGAAGTCCGCGACCTCAATATTCGCGCGCTCGGTCTGCGTGAGTGCGATGCCCGCGCGCACAAACATCTTATACGCGCGATCCTGCGCCTTTTTGATCTCGGAACGCTTCATCCTGTTCACCTCGCGGTCATTATAGCATCTCGTGCGCATTCTATGCAAGTGTTCGTTACTTTTCTGCCAAAATGGTGTATAATAAAGACAGGAAAGATCAAATGAAAGCGAGGATGCATTTATGAACACAGAACAGTTGAATCGGATTCAGACAGGAAAGGGGTTCATTGCGGCTCTTGATCAGAGCGGCGGCAGCACGCCGAAGGCACTCCTCGCCTATGGGATAGAGGCTGACCGGTACAAAAACGATGCCGAGATGTTCGATCTCGTGCATGCCATGCGCACGCGCATCATCAAGGCTCCGGCATTTCAAGGCGAATCGATCCTAGGCGCCATCCTCTTCGAGGACACCATGAACCGCAAAATCGACGGAAAATACACGGCGGATTATCTATGGGACGTCAAGGGTGTCGTTCCGTTTTTAAAGATTGACAAGGGGCTCGAAGCCGTGAAAGACGGCGTACAGGTCATGAAGCCAATCCCAGGGTTGGACGAATTGCTCGACCAGGCTGTATTGCGCCACGTATTTGGAACCAAGATGCGCTCAGTCATCAAGGAAGCCAATTCAGACGGCATCAAGGCGATCGTCGACCAGCAATTTGCAATCGGCAAACAGATCGCCGCGAAGGGCCTTGTTCCCATACTGGAACCCGAGGTGGACATCAAGAGCACGACCAAGGCCGAGGCGGAAATTCTTCTGAAGGCGGAGATTGAAAAGCATCTTGCTGCGCTGCCGGTGGATGCGAAGATCATGCTGAAACTTACAATTCCGACTGAGGTGGATTTCTACAGGGATCTCATGTCGGATCCGCGCGTCGTGCGCGTGGTCGCACTCTCCGGAGGATACACGCAAAGCGAGGCAAACGAAAAGCTCAAGCATAACCATGGACTGGTCGCGAGCTTCTCCCGTGCGCTTGCGGAAGGGCTTTCCGACGCGCAGACGGATGCCGAATTTGACGCAATGCTTGCCGCGTCGATCAGAGCCATCTATACCGCATCGATTACCTAAGAATCCGCAACATCGTTGCCTATACTTTTCCTCCCCCATGTGCTATAATCCCCTCAAAAGCACATGAGGGGGGTTTTTTCATGGCATCATTATTCGCCCGTTACGAAGCCCTGAAAAGGCAGGTTGGCGGGAATCGGGAAAAGCTGGACTTCGAATGGTCGTTTGGCCCGACACTGGAAGAGCGCGCGGGAGCGACGCCGCCGAACCGCGCAATCGTCCGTATGCTTTCCCAAATCGACTTCGCGCTGAAGCTTTCGCGCGTGAACGACAAAAAGTTTGATGCGCCAATCGATCAAGCGCTGAAGGTCCTCGAATCCGCGATGGAGAAGGACGGCGTTTTGACATATGTTGCGTGCGCGGAAGCGGAGAACGCGCTTCTGCCGCTCTCACCCGCCGCAAAGGAATATGAGGTGACGTTCGCCTCGCACGCGCACATCGACATGAACTGGATGTGGGGTTGGCAGGAGACGGTCGCCGTCACGGTTTCCACGTTCCGCAGCATTCTGAACCTCATGCGCGAATACCCGGACTATACATTCTCGCAGTCGCAGGCGTCCGTCTACAAGATCATCGAAGACTACGCGCCGGACATGATGGACGAGATGAAGGAGCGCATCAGGGAAGGCCGCTGGGAAGTGACCGCTTCCGCGTGGGTGGAGACGGACAAGAACATGCCCGACACCGAGTCGCTCATCCGCCACATTGAATATACCCGCAATTATCTGGAGGACGTTTGGGGTATCGCGCGCGAGGACATCGAACTGGACTTCTCGCCCGATACGTTTGGCCACAGCCGCTTCCTTCCCGAGATCAATACGTTCGGCGGCGTGAAGTATTACTATCATTGCCGCGGATTGCAGGACGATCTGACGCTATACCGGTACAAGTGTCCCTCGGGCGCGGAGCTTTTGATGTACAAGGAGCCTTACTGGTACAATTCCGGCGTGACGCCGGATTGCGGCACGGGCGTCATCGGGCTGTCCGAGCGTTGCGCGGGCCTCAAGGCCGGCTTGATCGTCTATGGCGTGGGCAACCACGGCGGCGGCCCCTCCCGGCGTGACATCGAGCGCGTGCTCGAAATGCAGAGCTGGCCGGTCTTCCCGACCATGAAGTTCGGCACCATACGCGGCTTCTTCAAAAAGGCGGAATCCGTGCGCGAAAACCTGCCCGTGGTCGATCACGAGCTGAACGCCATCTTTGCGGGCTGCTACACCACGCAGAGCCGGATCAAGCGCGGAAACCGCAAGACCGAACTCGCGCTCCTCGACGCGGAGCGGCTGGGCGCACTCGATTCCATGGCGACGGGCGCATCCTCGCCCGCGCGCTGCATCGAAAAATCGTGGTGCAACGTGCTTTTCACCCACTTCCACGACATCCTCACCGGTTCCTGCGTGCAGGAAAGCCGCGAGCATGCCATGGGGCTGTTTGCGGAAGCGATCGCACATGCACAGACAATCGAAGCCGCGGGCGCCACGCATATTTCCGAAAACACGGATACATCCATGTTCCAGACGGACGACGATATCCGCTTCACCCAGTCGGAAGGCGCGGGCGCGGGCTTCGGGCTTTCCAACTACGCGGGCGTGCCGAATCCGGAGCGCGGCGCGGGCAAGACGCGCATCTATACGGTTTTTAACACCGCAATGCGTGCGAAAAAGGAACTCGTCGAGCTCACCGTGTGGGACTATGTCGGCGATCTGCGCCGCCTTGAAGTTGTGGACAGCGACATGAACCAGCTTGCGTTCCAGTTCCTGGACAAGGAGCAGCAGCGGTACTGGGATCACCGGTACATGCGCATCCTGGTCGAAGTCGAGGTTGCGGCGCTTGGCTACGCGACGATCGCGCTGCGCGAGAAGCAGCTCGACGATTATCCGACCTATTACCTCTCCGCAGAGCGCACCGAGCAGCCCAAGGGCGACGTGGTGCTCGAAAACGAATTCCTGAAGGCCGTGATCGACGGCCGGACGGGCGAGATGAAATCGCTCATCGAAAAGGCATCCGGCGCGGAGCAGCTTTCCGCACCTGCGGGGCTTTGCGTGGTCGATTCCGAGCAGAACGGCATGTCCGCGTGGACGATTGGGCGGTATCTGGGCGTAAACCCCGTCACCCGTGCAACGAAAGTCACGCCCCAAAAGGGGAATCTGCGCACAGGCGTGGAAACCGAACACATGATGCTCAACTCCACCGTCAAGACGATTCTTTCGCTCGATGCGGGCGCGAAAGCCGTCAAGTATACCTTCACGGTCGACTGGCACGAGTCCGCCGTAAAAAGCACCACGCTTCCCGTGCTCATCTACCGCATGCCCCTTGCGAACAAGGCGACCGATGTCATGATGGACGTGCCGGCGGGTTCCATCACCCGCACCGCGCGCGCCATGGACCTTCCGGCGCTGACGTACGCGGCCGCGCTGTCCGAGGAAGGCAACGTCCCCTTCCTTGCAACCGATTGCAAGTACGGCTTCCGGCTCGACCGGGGCGAACTGATTGCGACGCTCATCAACACTGCCTCCGGCCCCGATCCGTATCCCGAGCGCGGCATTCACGCCATCGAGCTTTACGCGGGCGTTTGCAAGCCCTGCCCCATGGCGCTTCGGATGACGGTTGAGTCGCTTTTGCGGCCCATGTTCGGCGTCCCGACCGCCAGCCACACGGGCGTGCTTCCGACCAGCGGCGCACTCATGGGCTTCGAATCGCGGCGCACGGTGCTCTCCGCACTCGCCATGAAGGAAGACGGCACCTACACACTGCGCGCGTTTGAGACGGTTGGAAAGGGTGATACCGTGACGGTCAAGCTCCCGCATGCCGTGGAAAAGGCGCTCGTGACGGACCTTGAAGGCAACGAAATCGGAAAGGCGACGGTCGACGGCGAAGCGGTCACATTTGACATCGCGCCGTACCGCATCGTGGCGCTCAACTTAACATTAAAGCCTTGATCGAATTGCCAAATCGTGCTATCCTTGTATACGCCGTGCGTACGATTGTCCGTGCGCACGGCGACTTCTGATGAGAAGGGTTGAATGACATGGCAAATCTCACGATGGACAAACTGGTGGCTCTGTGTAAAAACAAGGGCTTCATTTTTGCGGGCTCCGAGATCTACGGCGGCCTTGCCAATACATGGGACTATGGCCCGCTGGGCGTCGAGTTCAAAAACAATATCAAACGGGCATGGTGGAAGAAATTCGTGCAGGAGAGTCCGTACAATATCGGCCTCGATTGCGCCATCCTCATGAACCGCGAGGTGTGGGTCGCATCCGGTCACGTGGGCGGATTCAGCGATCCGCTTTTGGACTGCAAGGCGTGCAAGTCCCGCTTCCGCGCGGACAAACTCGTGGAGGACTTTACCGGTGGCAAGGAAACGGGCGATGGCTGGACGAACGCGGAACTCGAGGCGTTCATCACCGACAACAACATCGCCTGCCCCACCTGCGGCAAGCACGAATTTACCGGCATTCGTCAGTTCAACCTGATGTTTAAGACGCATGCGGGCGTCACCGAGGATTCCTCGAACGAAATTTATCTGCGCCCCGAGACCGCGCAGGGCATTTTCGTCAACTTCCTCTCCGCCATGCGCACCACGCGCAAGAAGCTTCCGGCGGGCATCTGCCAGATCGGAAAGTCATTCCGCAATGAGATCACGCCCGGCAACTTCATCTTCCGCGTGCGCGAGTTTGAGCAGATGGAACTGGAGTTCTTCTGCAAACCCGGCGAGGACCTCGAGTGGTTCGAGTACTGGCGCGCCTTCTGCAAAAACTGGCTTCTGAGCCTGGGCATGAAGGAAGAAAACCTGCGGCTGCGCGATCATGAGAAGGACAAGCTCGCCTTCTATTCCAAGGCGACCACGGACTTCGAATACAGCTTTCCCTTTGGCTGGGGCGAGCTTTGGGGCGTTGCCGACCGGACGGATTACGACCTCAAACAGCATTCCGAGCATTCCGGCAAGGCGCTTGAGTACCTCGATCCGGTCACGAACGAGAAATATATTCCCTACTGCGTCGAGCCGTCCGTCGGCGTTGATCGCTTGGTGCTTGCCTATCTGTGCGATGCCTATGACGAAGAAGAACTTGAGGGCGGCGACAGCCGCGTGGTTCTGCACCTGCATCCGGCGCTCGCGCCCATCAAGTGCTGCGTGATGCCGCTGCAGAAGAACAAGCTGGGCGATCAGGCGCGTGCGGTGTACGAGAAGCTCGCCAAATACATGATGTGCGATTACGACGAGACCGGTTCCATCGGCAAGCGTTATCGCCGTCAGGACGAAGCGGGAACGCCCTATTGCGTGTGTGTGGACTTCGACACCGAACCGACCGGGAAGGTGACCGTGCGCGATCGTGATACCATGCAGCAGGAACTCGTCGCGGTGGACGACCTCGTCAGCTATCTGCAGGAGAAAATCTTCTTCTAATTTCCATTTTACAGCGCCGGAACCTTTTATGAGGTTCCGGCGCTTTTCCATCCTCTGCTGCCACACAACATGCTATCTGTCCATCAGACCTTTCCGGAGTTGAATGGCGCGCTCGGGTGCATCATCACAGGAATGCCACACGCGCAAGAAGAGGACCAGCAACGGCGTGGTCCATTCTATACCCTTGCGTACTACAGCTTCTTGAGCATTCCGCATGCCGTAAACGCCGCGTTCGGTATGGCGAACGGTTCGCCGGGAACGAAGCCCTGCGCCTCGTACCACTTTTTCAGAACTGTGTTCTCATTGACAACGCCGAGTCCGATTTCTGAGAGGCCGATTTCCCGCGCGACGTCGCATGCGGCGTCCATGAGCACACGACCATATCCCCTGTGCCGATAAGCAGGATCGACTGCGAGCCGCGTGAGCTCGTACATATCCTGGTACGGGGCGATGCCGACAAAACCGACGAGCTTTCCATCCATACGGATGCCCATACAGCGCGCCTCCGGCCTGTTGAGCTGGGTAAGCAATCTCTCATTTGCGATGAACGCCGGATACGTCGGGCTATTCTCACGCGTGAAGCCCATGCGATCCGCCACCTCTGAGAACGCCAGACGAATCAGGTTGCCCACCGCATCGATCTCTTTTGCGATGTCAATTCTCTCGATTTTCATATTTACCTCATAAACTATGTACCACGTCCTCGCCCCAGCGGACGTTTTTGTCAATTGGAGAGCGACAAAGCAAGGGACGAAAGGGATCGCCGAAAACGCGGTTCTGTAATGGATGGAGTACTAGAGCTCTTTTGTCATTGCACAGACTGTGTATGCCGCGCAGGAAACAGGATATATCTCGTCTACGACAAAGCCCTGCGCTTCATACCACTTTTTCAGCACTCGATTCTCGTTGACCAAACCGAGACCGATTTCTGTAAGGTGCATTTCCCGTGCAACATCACACGCGGCGTCCATGAGCGCTCGCCCATACCCCCTGTGCTGAAATTCCGGGTGCACCACGAGGCGCGTAATAATGAATTCGTCCTCATAGGGCGCGACGGCAACGAAACCGACCCGCTTTCCCGCCTCCCAGATCCCCAGGCACCGCGTTTCCGCTTGGCTCAACTGCTCGAGCAGCCTCTCATTCGAGCAAAATGCGGTGAACCCCGGGCTATTCTCACGCGTAAAGCCCATCCGATCCGCAACCTCCGAAAACGCCAGACGGATCAGATCGCCCACCACGTCAAGTTCTTCTGCGATGTTAATCTGCTCGATCCTCATTTTTTGCCTCCGCGATCAATCGTTCCAGCGCATCGACATACCGTCTATCATCCTCCGGCGTGCGCTTTTTCGGTCCCTTGAGGTGATTTTTTGAGGATGCCCGCCGCGCCTCCTTATGCATATGTCGTTCGGCAAGCAAGCCTTCGATGTTGTCGTTGGTATACCACATGCCGCTTTGATGGATGGGCCGCGCGCCCTTCCCGAGCGCCATGGCGGCGACGCCATAGTCCTGCGTGACGACGATGTCCCCCCGATGGCAGCGATTCACGAGCGCGAAGTCAACCGCGTCCGCACCCGCTCCGATCACGACGACCTCTGAGGAATTGGTCGTCATGACGTGGTTCGTATCGCAGAGCAGAACGACCGGAATCTGGTGTCGAAGCGCGACCTGCTCCGTTTCGCGGACGACCGGGCACGCATCGGCATCGACATAGATCTTCATAAAGCCTCCCTATGAGAAAAGCGTCCCGCGGGAAATCCCCCGGGACGCCATCTTTGATTGATTACTTGCCCAGAACCTTCTTGGCGGTTTCCGCAACGTTTTCAGATGTGAAACCGAACTCCTTGAAGAGCACCTTGTAGGGTGCGGACGCGCCGAAGTGGTCGATGCCAACGACCGCTCCGTCGAGACCCACGTACTTGTGCCAGCCGAATGTCGCAGCCGCTTCCACCGCCACGCGCGCGCGAACGACATTGGGGAGAACGGATTCCTTATATTCCGCCGACTGTTCTTCAAACAGTTCAAAGCTGGGCATGGACACGACGCGTGCGTCGATTCCGTCGGCCTTCAGAAGCGCCTGCGCGCCCATGCACTGTTCCACCTCGGAGCCGGAGGCCATGAGGATCATATCGGGCATCGCCTTTTCGGAATCGGAGAGGATGTAGCCGCCCTTGAGTGCTTCCTTCCCGGAATTCTCATAGAGGGGCAGATCCTGGCGCGTCAGCACGAGCGCAACCGGATGCTCGACCGTCATCGCGGTATACCATCCCGCGGCGACCTCCCTGCTATCCGCCGGGCGATACACGATGAGGCCCGGAACGGCGCGCAGACCCGCGAGATGCTCAACCGGCTGATGGGTCGGGCCGTCCTCGCCAACGCCGATGGAATCATGCGTGAGAATGTACGGAATGCCCAGACCCATGATCGCAGACATGCGCATGGCGTTCTTCATGTAGTCCGAAAAGACGAAAAACGTGGCGCAGTAAGGACGAAGGCCACCGTGCAGCTTCAGGCCGTTCGAAATCGCGGCCATCGCGTGCTCGCGTACGCCGAAGTGTATGTTCGCGCCGTCGGGCGTCTCCGCGGAGAAATCGCCCTTGCCCTTCATATTGCTCTTATTCGAGGGCGCGAGATCGGCGGAACCGCCGAACAGATTCGGAACGCGCGCCGCCAACCGATTGAGCACTTCGCCCGAAGAGTTGCGCGTCGCAGCCTTTCCTTCAAACTTCCAGAAATCCGCGTCGTTCAGGAGATCGGGCATCTCATCTGTGAAATATGCCTCCCACATCTTCTGCATCTCGGGATACGCGGCGAAGTACTTCTGGAGCTTCTCATTCCACTGATCCTGGGCGAGCTTGCCGCGCGCCTGGGTTTCAGCAGTCGTCTCATAGACCTCGTCCGGCACGCAGAAGGGCTCTTCGCAAGGCCAGCCGAGCGCCTTTTTGGTCAGGGCGACGTTCTCCTCGCCGAGGGGTTCGCCGTGCGCGGACGCCATGCCGGCCTTGGGCGAGCCATAGCCGATGGCGGTGTGGCAGACGATGAGGGTGGGCTTGTCGGACTTTTTGGCGAGGGTGATGGCGGCATTGACCTGCACATAGCAGTTCGCATCCGTGACGTCGATCACGTTCCATCCATAGGCGCGGAAGCGCGTGGGAACGTCCTCGCGGAAGGAGAGATCGGTCGAACCTTCGATGGAAATCTCATTGTCGTCGTAAAGCGCGATGAGTTTATTGAGCTTGAGCGTTCCCGCAAGCGAGCATGCCTCGTGCGAGAGGCCTTCCATCATGCAGCCATCACCCATGATGGTATAGGTGTAGTGATTGATGACGTCGAAGCCTTCCTTGTTGAAGAGGGCCGCGAGGTGCTTTTCGGCCATCGCCATGCCGACGGCGTTTGCGATACCCTGTCCGAGCGGGCCGGTCGTCGTCTCGATGCCGCGCGTGTGCTTATATTCCGGATGTCCGGGGGTCTTGGAACCCCACTGGCGGAACCCCTTCAAATCCTCAATGGTCAGGCCGTAGCCGAACAGGTGGAGGAGCGAGTAAATCAGCATGGAGCCGTGACCGGAGGAAAGCACGAAGCGATCGCGATCGATCCACGCGGTATCCGCAGGGTTGTGCTTCATCTGTTTGCCCCAGAGGGCATACGCCATCGCCGCAGAACCCATGGGCATGCCGGGATGTCCCGATTTCGCCTTTTGGACGGCCTCGGCCGACAGTACCCGAATCGCATTGACGACCATCTGTTCCCGATTCATCATAAGCATCTCCTTAGAACGTTTTATGTGCCAATATTATAACATATTGCCGGATGATTACAAACTGATTTCCCCAATCTTATCAAAACTCCAACGCGCGCTAAATGAATGCATTGCGAAGCGATGTGAGGTCGGACGCGCAATTCCCATCGAGGAGCCTGTACAGCTCCCCCAATATTCTGGAAACACCGCCGGGAACATCGCTTTCCGCGTTGAGCACCATGATTTCCGGGTCGTTGACCGACATGCGCAACTGGAACCACGCATTTTCAACGCCGCCATCGAGATTGAAGAGGATTCGGACGCCTTCGCGGCTGTCCGTCGCAAGCCGCCAACCCGCATGATCGAGCGTGTGCGAGAGGATCATCTCGATGATGTCGTTGGATTCCTCCGTCCAATCGCGCTCATCCAATTGGAACCGAATTTCCGCCGCTTCGACACTTTCGTGCAGGGAATCCAGGTAATCGGATACCCGTTCGCCAAACCGCTTCTTGTCATAAGCCTCGCACACAATGCGCGTGGCGAGGTACATGCCGTCATCGAGAAAGCCGTTTTCGCGGAAGGCCGCGTGACCGCTTGTCTCGATGGCGAGCGGGCAATCGATCCCCTCTTCGTTCAGGCGGACGGCTTCGTCGATCACGTTTTTGCAGCCGCGCTTAAAGCGGTAATGGACGCCGCCCCACTCGCTGATGAACCGCGAAAGCCCCGACGAGGTCACAGAGTCCGTTACGATCGTCGCGCCCGGTTTTTTATTGAGAAGAATCGCTGAGATGAGCGCAATGAGCCGGTTCCCCGAAATCGCCCGACCCGTTTCATCGATCATCGCCGTGCGTCCACAATCCGCGTCAAACAAGACGCCCAAGTCGGCCTCATTGTCGGTCACAGCCTGTCCGAGCGCAGCAAGCGCCGCCGGATCGGAGGCGGATAGCGCATGCGCGGGAAAAGCGCCGTCCGGTTCGAGGTGATAGCTCCCCGACGTTTCAGCGCCGAGCGATGCGAGAAAATCGGCATAGAAGCCGCCCGCACCGTTTGCCGCGTCCACGATCACATGCAGGCCCAAAAGTGGCTTTGGCGCATCGTCCTCAAGCCGTTCGCGCGCCATGACGGCGAGGCGCTTGAGATACGGCGCAATCGCATCATACTTCGATACGAGACGAACGGGGACCTGCAATACCAGCGCATGCGCAAGCACCAGCCGCGCGTCGCAGGCGTCGAGCATGCCGTCCCGGGTCGCACATTCAAAACCGTTGATGCCCGCCGGCGCATCGCCGGCTGTCACCATCACGGCACCATCGGCAAGTTTTTTCCCTGCATGCATGATCATGTAAAGAGCGGGCGCGGTCGTCAGCGCGCATTGGAGCACATCGCAATCCGCACTGGTGAAGCCCGCGATCAGCGCCCTTTCGAGCCGCTGTCCGGACGCGCGCGGATCATGCCCGACCGCGACCGTCAACTTATCCGGCGTCGTCTCACGCTGCTTTGCGAGCCAGAGCGCGAACGCGTAGCCAAACCGCGTCGCAAAGTCGTCCGTCAGCCCTTCTTCCGATCCGCGCAGGTCGGTTCCGTTCAGGAGACTTCGCCCGTCCGGGGTCATATAGATCCACCTTCTTCCGGAACCAGTGCCATGATATACCGATACATCGGCGTAATGAGGTCAAACCCGCGCACAATTTCGTCGACAAGTGCGGGCGATTTCAAAAGCGCCTGATCCGGAATATCGCGTTCCACATAAAAGCCCTTCAGGTTATACCACGCCCTCGCATCCGGATGCAGATCCTCCGGGATTGCCATGCGCTTTATTGCCTTTGTGTGCAGTTCAAAATCGCCCTGCGCCACGCGCCATGTCTTGAGAAACGGCGCGGGATTTTGCACGAGCTGGCGACGAAGCGCGTTCATGAGCGGACGGTTCTCGTCATAAAAGCCCATGCCGTAGGACGCGCCATCCACCGAAATGTCAAAATAGACGCCAAGCGTGGTCGCGCGCTCCACACCGGGACGCCGGAACGCCAGCCAGATATAATCCCGATAGGGACTCTTATCCTTTGAAAAGCGGATATCGCGGTTGATGCGGGAGACAACCTTGTTCGGCCTGCGTTCGAGGTTCTCGTCAAGTTTCTCGACAGCAGGCGCAAGCGCTGCCGCAAGATCGAGCGCGGGATTGCGCACCGCGCGCTCGTACCAGTCGTGATTATCCAGGAAAAATTCCCGGTTGTTGTTGAACCGGATTGCCATGAAAAATTCAAACGTCTCATCCGTAAACCCGTTAAACATCGGTGCCTCCGCGTTTTTTTGGCTTGGTCGGCCGCTTGACCGGCTCGAATTTGGTCGTCTTTCCGAGTTCCTCGCGTCGCCGCTGTTTTTCCAGATCGATCTTTTGTTTGCGCACCTTGCGCTGGCGGAAATGGAGCACAATCAGCGTCACCATGAGGGCGATCAAGACCGTACCCGCGATCCCGAGCATCCAAACGTACGTGATCGAATCGTCAAAGCTGCGCTTGATCCAATCGACGAAGCTTTCCCCCTCTTCCTGAACAACCTCCGGCAGCGCACCGCCCGAAGCGACGGTAATCTCGACCGGCTGCGAAAGGATGGTTACGGATTGTCCGGTTTCATCCTGAAAGGTCGCGGAGAAGACAAAACGCGCATCGCCCTTGACCGAGCAAATGACGTCGCGGTAGGTCGGCTCGCCCGTCGGCACGAGCGCAAACGTGCGAATTTCGCCCATGGTTGCCTCGGAGAGCATCACGCTGTGCGCCGCCGCATTGCCCGTGTTTTCGATGGCGACCGTCACGCGCACCCCGCCGGCACGCGAAATAACGGGCGTTGCGGCAACCGCCGAGATCGAAAGCGCACTTTCCGAAAAACCGCCCGTGAGCGCGACATGCCCCGTATTTGTGACCGCCTCGATTGCGTCGCCCGTCGAGGCAATGCCCGATACGCGGACGCGATAATCGGACGGCTCGCGCACGGGCCAACTGCACGTAAGCGTGATCGTCTGCCCCGCCTTGATCTCGAGTGCGTCCGCAAGCACGATTCCGTAGATATCGTCTGTTACCTCGACGTTCGAGAAATCGGTGCCATCCGCGGTAATGGCCACAACGCCATTCACCGTATCTCCGGACGCGGCGGAATCACGATCGAGCGTGATTGTGGCAGCGAGCGATTCCTCTACCACTGCGATCTGCGCGTCGTCGAGCGTTTTTGAAACCGAATCGCCTGAGACCGCCTCCGCCACATAGCTCACGCGCGCCTCGGAAACGGTGGATTCATTCACCGTGATCCGGTTTGAAAACACCTTCGTATCACCGGGTGCGAGCGTATCCTCGCGCCTGGAAAATTCGCCGAGCGCATCGCGCACGCGGATTTGGGTCAGCGTGACATTGCCGGTGTTCTTGACCCGATACGTGACCGTGACCTGCGCACCTGACACGACCGTCCGCGATGAAATCTGCCGGGTGAATTCGACATCGGGCGCCGCTTCGCTCTTGGTAATCGGGACGGACACGGGGTAATTAACGGGGGCATCGTCCGTCGCGATGCCGTCATGGCTGACAATAAAGGTGATTTCGCCTGCGTCGAGTTCTTCCTGCGAAACGGAATAGGTGCGCGCCGGGAATACCTGTGACCCTCCTGCCGGAATCTGGCCGAGAAGCTCGATGTGCAGGCCGTCAGAAGAGGTGTATGTGATGTTATCCGCGTCGTAATCGGAGGGGTTGGAGATCGTAAATGTGACCTGGACGTCCCCCGGTGCGACGAGCGACGCGGGCTTGATCGTCGCCTTGATGTCGAGGATGTGCCGCAAGGGCGGCATCGTCGCCTCGGAAATGGCAAAGCCCTGCGCGAAGAAAATCGCGCAGGTGAACGCCAATATGAAAAGAGCGACCGCCCCGCTGTTAGACCTTCTGGACTTCGTAATTCTCACCGAACGTTTCCGCCGTGACCCTTTTGATCTTCTGCTGCGCAACCGGCCTGTCCTGTGCCGCCGTTTCGGTTTCCGCGATGCGGTCTACCGCCTCCATGCCCTCTGTTACCTTGCCGAATGCGGCGTAAGAACCGTCCAGATGCGGCGCGTCCGCATGCATGACGAAAAACTGGCTGCCGGCAGAATCGCGCATCATGCTGCGCGCCATGGAGAGGACGCCGCGGGTATGCTTCAGCTTGTTCTTTTTAAAGTCATTGTCTGCAAATTCGCCCTTAATGGCATATCCGGGGCCGCCCATGCCGCTTCCGGTTGGGTCGCCGCCCTGAATCATGAAGCCGGGAATGACGCGATGGAAAATCAACCCGTCATAGAAACCCGCACCAGCCAGCGATACGAAATTGGCAACCGTATTGGGCGCGACGTCGGGATAAAGCTCCGCCTTGAACACATCTCCGTTTTCCATTTCGAACGTCACAATTGGGTTTTTCATCTTTTTTCTCCTAATCACTTATTTTTTCTGCCTGATAGTCTATGCCCTTTGTGTCAACGGTAATCGACTTGATCACGACGTCGTCAACGGGCTTGTCGTTCGCTCCGGTCTGCATGGCCGCGATCTGATCCACCACGTCCATGCCGCTTGTCACAGCGCCGAACGCAGCATACTGTCCGTCCAGGGACTTTGCGTCGCCGTGCATGATGAAGAACTGGCTCCCGGCGGTATCATATCCCGCGCTCGAACGCGCCATGGAGATCACCCCGCGCGTGTGCGCCAGCTTGTTATCCACCCCGTTTGCCGAAAACTCACCCTTGATGGAATAGCCCGGACCGCCGGTTCCGTCGCCCTCCGGATCGCCGCCCTGAATCATGAAGCCGGAAATCACGCGATGAAACGTGAGGCCGTCATAGAAGCCGGAATTTGCAAGTTCGACAAAGTTCGCGACGGTATTGGGCGCCGCAGCCGGGTAAAGCTCCACGGTGATGACCCCGCCGTCCTCCATGGTGATGGTCGCGATGGGATCGTCCGCGCGCGCATAATCTGCATTCTGCGTGATTTCCGCGCCAACCGTCGCGGCGGCAATTGTGGGTGCCGCGGTGGCGACAGCCGCCTTCTTTTTGTTCGATGCGTTGTAGGCGACCGCCGCGATGGCGATGAACAGTGCGACGGCAAGCGTTGCGGTGATGATCGTCCGGATGATCCGTCTGCGCACGATGCGCTCTGCCTGCTGTCTCTTGGTGAGATTTCCCTTGTCGTTCTTCGGTGCCATTACTCGTCCTCCTTGATGGTCACAGGTTCATATTCATAACCCATCGTATCGACGCGAATGGTCGATATGACGGATTCTTTCACCGGTGAATAGTGCGCATCGACATGGACGTTTGCGATGGCATCGAGCGTTTGTAGGCTCTCGTCGTCCATGAGCTTGCCGAACGCAGCATAGGATCCGTCGTATTCGGGATAACTGCCCTGCAAAATGAAGAATTGGCTCCCGGCGGTATCGTTGCCCGACTGACGCGCCATGGAGATCACCCCGCGCACGTGCGAAATGGTGTTCTTTACGCCATTTTGGGAAAATTCGCCCCTGATGGAATAGCCCGGCCCGCCGGTTCCATCGCCCTTCGGGTCGCCCGCCTGTATGAGGCAGCCGGGCACGACCCTGTAAAAGCCCATGCCGTCATAGAAACCGGAATTGGCGAGGCTGACAAAATTAGCGACGGTGTTGGGCGCCTGCCGCACGTACAATTCGACGCGCATGATGCTCCCATCGTCCATCTCGATGGTTGCGATGGGGTTCGGCACGTCTGCATAGACGTCTTTCTTTCCACAACCCGACAGCCCGAGGCACAGGGCCGCGAGCAGGAAAAGCGCCATGATCTTCTTCACCCGTCCGCACCTCCCATGATCAACGTCCGCTTGCGCGCGATCATTTCGTCCACCCGTTCGATGTACGCCTCGATGTTCTTGACGTTTGGCGCGCGCTCGATGCGCAGCTGGCGATCGAAGATCCACTTGGAAATCGCGCCCGCACCGAGCGCGAGTACGTTCGCCGTCTCCTCCATGTTTCCGATGTTATAAAGGCACGCGCATCCCGGCTTTGCATAGCCGACGTTTTCGAGATTGCCCGCCATGTATTTCTGACGATAGATGTAGTAGGGCAAGTAGCCGCACGCCCTTAGTTTTTCCCGCGCGAGCCGGATCATTTCCGCCGCCGCCTGTTCATCCGCGCGCGCGTGTCCGCCCTCGTTTACGTGCAGTTCCTCGTGGAGTTTACTCGAGCGCTTGATGGCGAGCGCATGCACTGTAACGGATTCGGGGTCGAGGGCTTCGATCCGCGCGAGGGTATTGACAAAGTCGCCCAGTACCTCCCCCGGAAGCCCCGCGATGACGTCCATATTGATGTCCGTAAAGCCGACATCTCGGGCAAGGCGAAACGCAGCCTCGGTGTCCGCGCCCGTATGCGCGCGGCCGATCCGTTGGAGCGTCTCGTCGGAGAACGACTGCGGATTAACCGAGATGCGCGTAACGCCCAGCGATTTCATCATCGTGAGCTTGTCCCGGTCGATGGTATCCGGACGTCCGGCCTCAACCGTCCATTCGACCGCCCCGGGAAACGCAGCCATGGCGGATTTCAGAATCCTTTTTAGGTTGCCGCACGGAATCGCGGTCGGGGTCCCGCCGCCGACATAGGCTGCCCGAACGCGCATTCCCTTTTCGCGCAGCATGTCCCCACAGGCCTCAATCTCCCGCAGAAGCGCTGCGACATAAGGCCCGACGCGCTTGCCGTCGCCAATTTCGCCCGATGAGAACGAACAGTACGCGCAGCGGGTGGTGCAAAAGGGAATTCCGATGTAGAGATCGAACTGTCCCTCCGGCATGTTGCGCAATCCGGTCTGTGCGCCCGCAATTTCACCGAGCAGCGCCGCACGATCCGCAGACACGTCATAAGAGGCTATCACCTGTTCGACCGCTTCACACGCGGAAGCGCCCTTTTCCATTGCTTCATACAGAAGCCGCGTAGGACGGATGCCCGTGAGCGAGCCCCACGGCGGCTGAATACCCGTAATCTGCTTCATAAGCAGATAGAGTCCGGACTTTACCGCGCGCTTTCTGAGGCGCTTTTGCGCAATGGGATCGGTCGCATCAATCCGCGCGTGCCAAACTGCCGTCTTGTCGTCGGATGACCAGAGGTCGAAGTACTCGCCGCCGCCTTCTGCGGCCTGGTGCGTGATGACCGTCTCGCCCTCGTCGGGGCTGATCTTCACATCGCCCCAAAAAACCCGAATCACGTCGCACAGATCGTTATAGAAAACCGACAGCGGCGTGACGAGCCGGACCGTCACCAGCCGTACCTCGCGCGCTCCGCGCCGATGTTCGTGGCTTCCCCGTGCCCGGGATAGCAAACCGTCTCTGTCGGCAGCTTGAACAGCGCCCGGATGGACGAGATCATCTGTGACATGCTGCCGCCCGCGAGGTCGGTTCGCCCGAAACCCGCGCGGAAGAGCGTGTCGCCGCTGAAAAGAATACCGTCCGCCTGATCGTAGAGGCAGATCGAGCCGGGCGTATGACCGGGCGTATGGATCACGCGGAAATTCTCGAATGTCACGTCGTATGGTCGGGACTGAATGTCATTCGGCATGCAAAGACGCGCAACCGCCGGATCATACATCGACAGCGCGGCATCGGTCAGCATCGCCGCATCCTCCGGATGAACGTATATCGGCACGCCGAATTCCGCCTGCAGCGCGCCCGCCGCGAGCATGTGATCGAAGTGACCGTGGGTCAAAAGAATCACGCGCGGTTTCTTGACCGCCGCTCTGAGCGCGGAGAGGTCGTCGCCAGGATCGATCACCACATCACCATTTACGACATAGGCATTTTCCTGATACGCGCCACACACGACGCGCTGGATATCCATCATTATTTTCTCCTGATTGTTGTTTTTCGAAAGCGCGTTGCCGCGCCCTTTTCGTAGCCGTGTCGCAATCCTCGTCCTTCGTGAGAAGGGCGACAAATGCGGGGAGGGTACGGCATATGCCACGCGGATTTCAATCCCCGCCCTTCTCATGAAAGGGCGACTCCTGCCTGACAAGACCCCGGAGGAACCGAGCCATTTCAACCCTCACGCCAGATGCATGTGTCCCTAAAACGTCTTTTTGCTGTCAAGAAGGATCGTCACCGGGCCGTCGTTTTCAAGGAGCACCTTCATGTGCGTCCGGAAGCGCCCTGTCTTGGTCGGAATTCCGTCCGCGATCAGCAGATCTCTGATCTGTTCGACCATCGGCTCCGCAATCTCGGGCGCGGCGGCATGAGAAAAGCTGGGCCGCCTTCCCTTGCGCGCATCGCCAAGCAGCGTGAACTGCGAAACGAGCAATACCGCGCCGCCCGTATCCTTGACAGACAAATTAAGCTTGTCGTCCGCGTCCTCAAAGATGCGCATCCCCACGATTTTCTGCGCGATAAACTTGACGTCCTCGTCCGTATCGCCCTCCTGCGCCCCGACCAGCACGAGCAACCCCGCGTCGATTTCACTCACGAGCTCGCCTTCGACCGTCACAGAGGCACGGTTCACCTTTTGGATGACAATTCGCATTCTCTACCCCTTATTGTGCCACCCGGTAAACCTCGTCGATGTCCGGTTTTGCCTTCAAATCCCGGATAATCTTCTCAAGTTGCTGGGTGTTTTTGATGGTGATGGTCATGTTGATAATCGACATGCCATTGAGCGTCTTAGACGGATGTGCCGAAATCGCCTGCACATTCACGTCCACCGACGCAAAATAGAGCGACACATCGGCGAGGAGCCCCGACCGGTTCACGGCGCTGATGCGGATGTCCGCATCGTAGGCTGCAGAGGCCTCCTGTTCCCATTCGACCTCGATGAGCCGCTCCTTCTCGACGCCTGCGTCCTGCAGGCTCTTGCAATCCGCTTTATGGACGGAGACGCCGCGTCCGCGCGTGATATAGCCGATAATCTTATCGCCCGGAAGGGGCGTGCAGCAATGGGCAAACCGAACAAGCATGCCGCTTTCGCCCTTTACGATCACGCCGTTTGAACTGGAAATTGGCTGTTTTTTGCGGTCTTCCGCATGCTGCTCAACGGTGGGGAGCTTTACCTCGGGAAGTTCCGCCTTATGGTCTTTTTTATACTCTTCAATGAAGCGGTTCGCAATTTGGATCGCGGACATGCCGCCAAAGCCGATGGCAGAATAGATGTCGTCGAGCGATGAGAAGGTGTAACGTTTAAACAGCGCGTCGCAATACTCGTTTTTGATGAGCTGCGACGGTGTATAGCCCAGCCGCTTCAATTCGTGGTCGAACATTTCCTTGCCCTTGAGGATGTTTTCATCGCGGTTTTCCTTCTTCAGCCACGCGCGGATCTTTGCCTTCGCCTCGCTGGTTTTTACGATGTTCAGCCAGTCGCGTGAAGGGCCGCGCGAAGAAGACGAGGTCATAACCTCGACAAAATCACCGGTCGAAAGCTGCGTCGCGAGCGGAACGATGCGCCCGTTGATCTTTGCGCCGATGCAGCGGTTGCCCACCGCCGAGTGAATGCGGTACGCAAAATCGAGCGGGGTCGCGCCGATGGGCAGCGAAATGACGTCGCCCTTGGGGGTAAAGACGAACACCTCGTCTGCGAACAGGTCGAACTTCAGCATTTCGCCAAAGTCGCTGGAATCGCTCGCTTCCTTTTGCCAATCGAGGATGCGCCGAAGCCATGTGAGCTTCTCGTCGAGCGCGTCCGCCTGTTTGCCCTCCTTATAGCGCCAATGCGCGGCGATGCCGTACTCGGCCGTGCGGTGCATTTCAGCGGTGCGAATCTGCACCTCAAAGGGTTTTCCGGCGTTGACGACGGTCGTGTGGAGCGACTGGTACATGTTCGCCTTGGGCACCGAAATATAGTCCTTGAACCGTCCCGGCACTTGCGGCCACAGCGTATGCACCACGCCGAGCGCGTAATAACAATCCTGCTGTGTATTGACGATGACGCGGATGGCAATCAGATCGTTGATCTGGTCAAAGGTTTTGTTTTGCGTCTTCATCTTGCGGTAAATGGAATAAAAGTGCTTGGGGCGTCCGTCGATTTCACATTGGATGCCCGCGAGCCGCAGTTGCGCCTTGAGCTGCTGGGTAACCTGTGCGATCAGCTTTTCACGCTCGGCGCGCTTCATGCCGACCTTTTGAACGAGGTCGTAATAGCCCTGCGGATCGATATAGCGCAGCGACAGATCCTCCAGTTCCCACTTGATGGTATAGACGCCCAGCCGGTGCGCAAGCGGCGCATAGATGTCGAGCGTTTCGCGCGCGATGGGCACCTGGCGTTCCGGACGCTGGCTCTTGAGGGTACGCATGTTGTGCAGACGATCGGCAAGCTTAATGAGAACCACGCGGATATCCTTCGCCATTGCGAGGAACATCTTGCGCAGCGTCTCCGCCTGCGCCTCCTCGCGGGAGGTGAAGTCGAGCTGCTTCAATTTTGTCACGCCATCGACGAGCTGCGCGACTTCCGGGCCGAATTTCTCCGCGATGCTCTGCGTGGTCACACCGTCTACGTCCTCGACGCAGTCGTGTAAAAGACCCGCGGCGACCGTCGTCCCGTCGAGCATGAGGTCGGTCAGGATCACGGCTACCGCAACCGGATGCGTGAAATATGGCTCACCGGAGAGCCGCTTTTTGTCCGCGTGCGCCTTCTCCGCGTAATCGTAGGCGCGGCGCACGACATCCATGTTGTCTTCGGGATGATATCTACGGATTCGCTCAATCAGCTCATCCGCCGAAATATAGGGCCGAATCCCCGCTTCAGGTTGATTCACACGCCACACCTCCTTCTCTTAAATAATAAACCGAACGGAATACCTGCGAATCCATAGGGTCGCGTTTGCGAAATGCGCCGAACGCAAGCCGCCAGCCGTCTCCCCGTTCGATCAGTTTCATGTCGATGAGGATTAAAATCGCCGCCATCGCACAAGGGACGCCGAGGGCGCTCTCATCGGACAATGAACGGGCCCAGCCTTCGAGCGATGTATTTGAGGACGGGCGGGATAAAATCCGCTTCATGGCGAGGTATGCACGCCGAAGATCTTCGATCCCCGGCAGAGCGCGCACCCAATCTGCGCACGCGCACGCGAGCGTCCATCCACTCTCCGGTGCCGGCATTCCCGCATAGACGACGCGGTGATAGCCATACGGCACGGTACCGACCGGAAGGAGGCAGACGGCATTGAACGCGCGCGGATCGTCCGGATATGTGCCGACGAAAGCGTCGAGTGCAGGAAACGCAGCCGCATTTGCGGCGTCTGCCGCCACGATCAGCGTCCCCTGCGGCGACCGGACGAGTTCCTCGTCCAATTGCCCGCGCGTCATGATGCGATCACCATTCACAGAATATGCCCTATTATATATCACCTCTGTTAAGAATGCCGCCAAAAGCGCGTCTTGCGTGCCCGCTGCGCGCGCGATAATTTCGGCTTGCCCGGCGGGCATGATTGCGCGAACCTCAAGTTCGACCGACTGGCGCCCGTTAAATTCGTTGACAAACGGCGCATAGAGAACATCCGCCTCCCCCGCCAATCTGTCGGCGCGCGCACCTTCCCGAAACGCGATCGCACGCAACATATTCGTGCCGTCGTTGAGCCTCAGGCTCAAATGCGCCTTGTCGCGCCCCACGCGCCGTGCCTCCGCGACGTTTGCCCGGGTGCGCAAAATCGGCGCCGGATTCCCCATGCCCGTTGGCGCAAAAAGCTCCGTCAGCGCGACAAAAACCGTGTCCAATTCCTCGAAGCGCGCCTCCATGTCATATTCACTCACGGGAATATACAAAGTGGGGTCGGCGCGCTCTCGCAGACAATCGTCCAGTGCGTCCGCAAATGCGGAGATCCGATCCCGATCAATGGTAAGACCCGCCGCCTGCGCATGCCCACCAAACTTCACCATATGCGTCCGGACGGCGGTCAGTGCGTCGTGAATGTCGATGCCAGGAATGCTCCTGCAGGAACCGACGCCCGTCTCCCCATCCAGCGCGATGAGGATCGTCGGCATGTAATACTTTTCGACCAGGCGGGACGCTGCGAGCCCGATGACGCCGCGGTTCCAGCCTTCGCCCGCGAGTACGATCGCGCGATGCGCGATAAAATCGAACCTTTCGAGCTTCCGATCCGCCTCTTCGAGAATTTCCTCCTCGTATTTCTTGCGCAGTGCATTTTCGGCATTCAGTTCGCTCGCAAAGGCGCGCGCCTCATCGGCGTCGTCCGTCGTCAAAAGCCTGTACGCCCGGCTTGCGGAACCAACCCGACCGGAAGCGTTCAAGCGCGGGCCGATCTGAAAGCCCAGCATACCGGACGAAAACGGTTTATCTGCCAATCCGGCAGCCTGCCTGAGTTCGTCGATGCCCAGACGCGGGCGCGCGTTCATGGCATCGAGACCAAGCTTCACGATCGCGCGATTTTCACCCGTGAGCGGCACGACATCCGCAACGGTTGCGAGTGCAGTGAGGTCGATATAGTCCATCGCCGCCTCCCGCCCAAGAAGTGCGGCTGCCACTTGAAACGCCACGCCCGCGCCGCACAGATATTTTTCAGGATAATCGCCAACCAATGGATTGACAACGATGCAATCAGGCAACGCGGGACCCGGTTTATGGTGATCGGTCACGAGAACCGTAAGCCCCAATCCACGCGCAAGCGCGACAAGCTCTACGGATGTGATGCCGCAATCAACCGTCATGAGAAGATCGCATCGTTTTGCGATCTCGCGCACCGCGTTCTCGTTTAGCCCGTATCCCTCGTCGTGTCGCGAAGGTAGATAAACTTCGACCAAAGCGCCCATGCGCGCGAGCGTCAGTTGCATGATGGCCGCAGCGGTCACGCCATCCACGTCATAATCCCCATAGACACATATTTTTTGCCCCGCTTGGATCGCCGAACGGAGGGCATCCGCAGCAGCCGTTGCGCCGCCAAGAAGCGCTGGATCATGCAGCATTGCGGCGCTTGGCTTCAAAAATGCGCGCGCTGCAGCAACGGACGAGATGCCGCGCGCCACGAGCAGCCGATACAGGGGTTCCGGCATGCCCTCCGGCCTCTCGAATTCTGCAGCCGCTCTTCCACGCTTCCGGTAAATGCGCATCCATATCCTCCGTAAAATTCCAGATAAACGAATTAGGAATCTCGCCGCGAAAACGGTTCGATTCCTAATTCAGCCGTTGGATTCTTTACGCCTTGGCGGGCTTCTTGGTGTCCTTGCTCGCGTGCTTGGCGATCCGCTTATCCATCCAGATCGCCCAAACCTGCGTGGCGAGGAAGACGGAGGAGTACACGCCAGCGAGCATGCCGACGATCAGCGGGAACACGAACTCACGAATGGCGTCCACGCCAAATGCGTAGAGGAACACCAGTGCGACCAACGTCGTGATCGAGGTATTGATCGTACGGCCCAGCGTTGCGCCGACGGCATTTTCGACGACATCCTTCTTCGGTGCCTGCGTGAAGCCCGGCTTCTTGGCAACCTCGCGCACGCGGTCAAAAATGATGATCGTGTTATTGATCGAATAACCGATGATGGTCAATATCGCCGCGATGAACGGGCTATTCGCCTGGAAGAACTTGCTGAAGAAGACCATGAACGCGTACATGATTGCGACATCGTGCACCAGTGCGCCCAGCGCAATCACGCCCGAATAGAAGTCAAAGCGAATCGCGATATAGGCCAGCATGCACAGGAAGGCGATCAGGAGCGCCTTGATGGCGTTTGCAATCAAATCGCGGCCGGCGGTCGCGCTGACGTGGTCGATCTGCACATAGATGAAGTCCGGATACTTCGCCTTCATCTCGTTCTCGATCATGGCGCGTGCCTTGGTTGTCTGCGTCTCTATGGAGACCAACAGCCTGAGCGACGTCCCGGTCTCGGGCGTCTCGACAACAGCGTCGGTTGCGGTGGGCTCCACGGTTGCTTCCGCAGACGGCGCAGGGGTGGTATCGGTTGCCGCCACATCGGTGGGCGCAGGAGTCTCGGTGGCGGCGGCTTCAGCGGCAGCCGCTGCTTCCGCGGCGGGGTCATAGCGAATCGCCTTGACGGCCTGCACGGAGTAGCCCAAGTCTTCGAGATACGCGGTCACCTGATCGGCAACTACCGAACTGTCAAACTCGGTGCCAATTTCGTACTCGCCGTAAAAACCGCCCGAGTACACGGCATCGTAGTCGTTGGTATTGATCATGCGGCTATTGATATAGCCGTAATCGGTCTGGCTCGCCGACGGGAAGATGCTCTCGACGGCGGACTTCATGTTGTCCTTCAGGCCCTTCGTCTCATCGACGAGCGCGAGCCGGATCTGAAGATCGGTCAGTTTATCCTGCGTAATATTCGATTTATCAAGATTCAGGATGCCCACATAAGGCGTCGCGGTCGGCTCAACGGTCGCTTCGACGGTCGCCTCTGCAGTGGTCGCGGCAGTCGCCTCCGCGGTGGTTTCGGCTGTCGTCGCAGCAGTCGTATCGGCGGTGGTTTCGGCGGTCGCCGCTGCGGTTTCTTCGGCCGCAGCGGAGGCAGATGCCGCCGCAAGAACCTCCGCGCGCTTTTTCAAAGACGCCTCGGTCGGCTCGGTCTTTGTAACCTGATAATTGGAATAGCCGGCTTCCGATAGAATCGCGTATACGTCGTTGACGTCATAGCTCTCGCCCACCGAATAGGTCAAAAGCGATCCGCCCGTAAAGTCAATGCCGAGGTTGATTCCAAATCCCACTACCTGCAAAATCACAGCAATAACGACGATCGCGGCTGAAATGGCGAGGAGGATATTTGTATTCCCGGTAAATCTTCTTTTCATGATCTGCATCCTCCCTTACCGCGTATAAAGCCAGTTGGCTTTATACCCGAGTTTCAAAATCAGCTTCATCAGCCCGCGCGTAATGAAAATCGCAGTGAGGAAGGACGTCAGGACGCCGATGAGGAGCGTCGTCGCAAAGCCCTTGATGGTGCCGGTTCCGAAGATAAGCAGAACCACAGCCGCGATCATAGTCGTCACGTTTGAGTCAAGGATCGAGGAGAACGCGTTCTTGTATCCGAACCGAAGCGCGTTCGTGAGCGTGCGTCCGCTCTTGAGTTCCTCGCGGAAGCGCTCAAAGATGATGACATTCGCGTCGACTGCCATACCGATTGAGAGCAGGATACCGGCAACGCCCTGGAGCGTGAGCTGCACCTCGAGAATCGCGAGCACGTAGAACACGATGAGCACGTAGATCGTAAGCGCAAGACTGGCGGCAATGCCGGGCAGACGATAAAACAAGGTCATGAAGAGGATGATCGTGAGAAGACCCAGGATGCCCGCAATGATCGCGCCGTCAATGGCCTGGAAACCGAGCGTTGCGGAAATGGCGCGGGTTTCGGACTCCTCGATATCAAGCGGCAGGGAACCGGACTGAATGAGCATCGCCAGTTCCTTGGCCTTGTTGTAAGATTCTTCTTCCGAAATGGTTGCGGCAGTTCCGAAGGTGATGACGCCGCTGCCGCCGGTGATTGCAGAATTGACCGTCGGCGATGAAATCTCCTCATCATCGAGGTAAATCGAAATCGCCTGGTTGAGGTAAGTGGTCGTCGCCTCTGCGAACTTTTTGGTGCCGACGGCGTCGAGTTTAAAGGCGACGTCGTACAGCTGATTTTCCGAGTCCCTCGACACATAGCAGCTCTCGACGTTCGACCCTTCGAGGATCACATTGCCGTTCGGGTCACGGAACTCAAGGTGCGCGGGTTTCCCGATGATATCCACAACCTGCTGCGGATCCTCGACATCCGGTATCTCAACGCGGATCGCATCATTTCCCTGGCGCGCGACAGTTGCCTCGGTATAACCCGCATTGGTCAGGCGGTTTCTCAGAACCGTGACGGTACTGTCCATCAAGTCGCTAAAGTTATCGACGCTCGGATCCTTCGCCACATACACGACGGAAATACCGCCCTGCAGGTCAAGACCCAGGCTGATCGACTCACCGACCGGTTTGATCTGGTACTTGCCAATCTTCGTGTTCGATGTGAAGCTGCTAAACTTCAGGCCGTTGAACGCCAAAAGCGCCACCAGCGCGATCAGCACGACGATGACCGCAAGCTTGATCCAACTCTTTGCTCTCATCCGGTTGTCCTCCCTGCTTGTGGCCGCAACAGCCGCCACGATGCATCTATCATAACAGTTTTCTATTATAACGTAAAGTTCCTGAAACGTCAATGACCAATTGCAAAATCGGTTGCAAGATGCTACCATATATGCATTCATTCAGCCGGAGGTGTCTATGCGCATTGCATCAACTCCCCATTGCCACACGACATTCGTGGATGGCAAATCCACCGCCGAGGAAATGGTACGCGCGGCGATTGCGGCGGGCTTTGTTTCCCTCGGCTTCTCTGAGCACGGCCCGCAAAAAATCGATCCCGCCTACGGGCTTCGGAATGCGGATATCGCCGTATACCGGGAGACCGTCCTCTCCTTGCAGAAAACGTACGCACGCGACCTGCGCATCCATTTGGGTATCGAGCGCGACCTTTATTCCCATGCGGATCGTGCGGATTACGCGTATACAATCGGTGCCTGCCATTATTTCCTGTACGGCGACGACGACAATCCGTCGTTTTGCCCGGTGGACGGCAATTTTGAAGAACTGCGCGCCTACAGGGACAATCTCCTGGGCGGCGACGGCGCGGGGGTGGCTGTCCGCTATTTTGAGATGGCGGGCCGCTATGCCGCGCAATATCGCCCGGACATCTTCGCGCACTTTGATCTCATCAAAAAGCAGAACCGGGACGCCCGTCTCTACGACCCGAACGACCCTAGAGTCGTGAAGGCCGCATTTGATGCGCTCGAACGGATCCGCGAATCCGGCGCGCTTCTCGAGGTCAACACCGGCGGGATGGCGCGCGGGTACATGGACGCGCCGTATCCCGACATGCGCTATCTGAAAAGGTGGAACCGGATGGGCGGGCGCGTGATCGTCGGCTCGGACTGCCATTTCGCGCCGCACATCGCCTTCGGCTTCGACGTGGTGCCGGACACGCTTTTACAGGCGGGCTTTGAGACCGCGTGGCGGCTGGGCGCGGCGGGCGAGCCGCTGTTTGTCGAATTCCCTATATCGTAATGTTCAGTCCGTCATAGGCCACGGCGTACCCCCGCGCGCGCGTCCAGCGCTCGAGCACGGCGTGCGGCGGCGTGCCTTCATGGGAGATATGGGTGGCGTAGACCTTCTCACACCCGAGGCGCGCGGCGCAGACCGCAACCTCATCGGCGCACATATGCCCCCCGCCGGGCGTGCCCGGGCCATAGGTCTGATCGACGGCTGCCGCGCCGATTTTGAAATCGAGCGATTCGAGGAGAGACCATGCGGCGCTTGTGAAAAGCGGCGTGTCGCAGGCATAGAAAAACGCCGCGTCACCCTTTTTCACGATGTACATGACGGAGCCACCCGCCCGGTCATGTGCGGACTCCACCGCGATGATCTCGTACGCCCCATGCCGTACGCGCGCCCCGTGCGTGACCTCCAACACATTGACGTTCAACATCGCGCGCCACTCGCTCGTCATGAGCGTCGCGCCGGATTCTTCGCGCGCGAGTGCGTCGGACATGCGCGCCATGCACACCTCTTCCGCGATGAGCGTGATCTGTTTCGGATCGACCGTCGCGTAATCCGCAAGCCGCGTGATGAAGTGACCCGCGTCAAAGTGGTCGGAATGCGCGTGCGTTTGAAGGAGGCAGGAGACTTCGCTCAAATTCACGCCGTATGCTTGCGCCGCCGTCGCCGCATCCGGACCCAGATCGATCAGGATTTCTCCATCAATCAACACGGACGACCTGCGGCGGAAATCCTTTCCGCCGTTTTTTCGCGCCGCCCTGCACATGTCGCACCTGCAAAATGGGAGCGGATTGGCGGTTGCCGCACCCGTGCCTAAAAACAGTATCTCCATATTCACCGCCTATCTTGCGCCGCGTTCGCGCATGAACGCCTGCTCGGCGTCCGTGGGCGGAACGATATCGCCCGTTTCAATGTAAAATCGAAGCATGCGATCCCGCATTTCTGCCAAGACATGCGCACATGCGGGGTCGTGGATCCGGTTCACCGTCTCGCCCGGATCGCTTTTCAAATCGTACAGCTCGTCCCGTTCATGGATGCGCGCCACGTATTTATAGTCCTTCGTACGCAGCATCGTTCCCTTCGAGTGATAAAACACGTCGCCTTCTTCGGCCTGCAGGCTCAACCGCGGCCAGTAAATCTGATCCGGGGTGGGCGAAAGATTCTCATGTTCGGATGCCTGATATTCCCCGCGCCGTCTGCCGCCTTCGCAGAACACGGCGTCCCGGTGCGAACGTTCCCCCGCGAGGAGAGGCACGAGTGATCGGCTGAAATTGTCGCAACTTTTCGGCATACCGAGAAGTTCTTCCATGGTCGCCACAAAGTCCGTATTCTCGACGAGCGCATCGCGGATACCGGGGGCGATCTGCGTTCCCTTCGCGGGCTTGATGATCATGGGAATGTGCGTCAAACAGTCCTCAAACGTATTCTGTGTCTTTTCCACCAGGCCATAGTCGCCCGTGAAGTCGCCGTGGTCACTCATAAACAGAAACACCGTGTCGTCGTACTGTCCGGCGCGTTTGAGAGAATCCACGAGCATGCCCGCCCAATGATCCACGCGCGCGCACATGGCGAGATAGCACTGGCGAATGTCGTCCCAATCATTTTCTGACAGCCGCCCGAGACGCATCCGCTCATGAAGGCCGCCCAGGATCGCGGGAAGCTGCGACAGATCTGCGTCTTTGATGCGACCGGGGAGCTTCGCGCGATCGATCAGGTCGAGCCACTTTTGTTCGACCATATAGGGTGGATGCGGCGAGACGATGGCCGCATAAACGCAGAAGGGCTTATCCCCGTAGCGCCCGCTTTCGATATATTCGCACGCCTTTCTGACGTGGCGATAGTCGGTTGCCGAAAAGCCGCCGCGCACTTCGTCGCCTTGATCATCGAGGTTTTCCGCAGGCAGCACCCCGCGATAAAACGAATAATAATGGGGATTGGTCTCGGGATCGCCCGGGGGCATCAACCCAGCAGCCGCCCGGTCGGCAACCTTGTTGGGATCGCCGCGCAGAACCAGGTCGTGTTCATCCGCGAATTCATTCATCCATCCGGGTGCGGATGTGTCCGCAAAGTCGTTCTTTCCGCCCCAGAAAACGTGCCAACCCGCGCGCTTGACATTTCGCAAAAAGCAGGGCTCGTCTGCGCCAAGTTCGAAGCGCATGGTCCTGTGTCCGCGCACATGGGTGTACCGCCCGCTCATGAGGCTGCAGCGGCTTGGGGTACACACGGGATTCTGGCAGAAGGCGTTTCGGAATGAAACCGCATCGCCCTTTGCCAATGTGTCCAGATTCGGCGTATACGACGCCGGATTCCCGAGATGGCCGAGCGCGTCCGCACGAAAGTGATCCGCGATGAGGATCACAACGTTCGGTTTTTTCTTCATAGCATGTTCCTCCGTATCGCAATCTTGCTGCACAAAAGCATAACATTGCACCCCTTGCCTGTCAAGGGGAACGCCGCACAAACCGCGCGTATGCATACGACGAAAGCTCCGGAAGAATGATTCTACGGAAACAAACTGCTTCTACGGCCCTTTCGCATTCAATCGGACGGTACGGAACTGCGCATAACCGCCATTTGCGTTCGTTCGGTTTTTTAAGGCATTTCCGTGGACATGCCGCGCCGAATTTATACCTGATGCGGTTGTAATTTACAGATACATCTGATAAAATAGAAAGTAATATTTGAACACAGCGCGCGGCGGAGGAAAAGCATGAAAAAATATGTCATTGGCATCGACGTTGGCGGCACAAAAATCCTCTATGGGATTTTTGACGACAGAATGAACCTCTTGCGCGTGATTCAGCGATCGACCGATCAGGAACTTTTACCCGACCAATTGATGGACCAAATGACGGGTCATGTGCGCGAGCTTCTGCGCGGTGCAAACGTCAAACAGGAGGAAATTCGCGGCATTGGCGCGGCATTCCCCTCCCACATTGACTTTAATCGCGGCATCGTGCTTGAAACGAGCAACATTCAGGCGCTCAACAATGTTCCTGTGCGCGATCTTCTCGAGGCGCGGCTCGAAATTCCGGTTTGGCTCGACAACGACGCGAACGTCGCTGCGCTGGCGGAACACAGACTTGGCGCGGGGCGCGGACACCGGGACATGATTTATGTTACCGTCTCAACCGGCATCGGCGGCGGACTCATTTTAAACGGCGAGCTCTACCGCGGCATTCACGGTGCGGCGGGCGAAATCGGTCATATGTTTGTTTCGGATTCCCTCGGCTATCCCTGCGGTTGCGGCGTCACCGGCTGCGTACAGTCCATCTCCTCCGGCCCACATATGGCGGAATACGCCATGAACCGCATCAAAGAAGGCGAAGAAAGCACGATTCTCAAGTACGCAGGTACGCTCTCGCGCATCGACATGGTCGCCGTGGGACGCGCATTTCACGAAAATGATCCCCTCGCCGTCGAAGTTGTGGAGCGCGGCGCAGAATATCTGGGTCGCATGTTTCAATCCCTCTATCAAATCTTTGACATCAATGTATTTGTCTACGGCGGCGGCGTGATGAAGCTCGGGCCGCGCTTTGTGGATATGATCATCGCGGCGTACCGCCGCTATTCGCAAATGGAAATCAGATATCCCGCTCATTTCCTTGCAGCGGAATTGGGCGACAATACCGGGATGATCGGCGCTGCGCTTCTCGTGCCGTAAGGAGATAACATGCGCGAAAAACTCAAATGGCTCCCCCAGCAGTACATGCTCGATGTGTTGGACGAGAATCCAAAGCTCGCCCGGTACCATGAGGGCAACGGATATTGCGCCGTGCTCTTTGGTCACTACCTCTTTATCGGAGGGCGCTGCGACCCGGAGGCGGCTCGTTTTTTGACCGAACACATGCTCGCACATTTCATTACATTTGTCTATTGCCCGGACGATGCGTGGAAAAAAGCGATCCGCGAAATGGTCCCGGACGCAACGAAAAATCGCCGCGCGCTCTACGCGGTGAAGCCTTATCGTTCACCCGATTCCGACGGGCGAATCATCCGCGTGGGAAGCGCCGATCTCGGACAATATGCGGGTGTGGACGTCTTCATCGACGAGGTTGTTGGCACGGCGACCTACAATTCCATGGACGACTTCTTTGCGCGTGGGATCGGCATCGCGCCGCTGATTGACGGGCGGCTCTCGGGATTTTGCACGTCTGAATATCCGTCGAGGGGAAAGTGCGCAATCGGCATCATGGTGGAAGAGCCGCATCGCGGGCAGGGAATCGCAAAGGCAATGACGCGCGCATTCCTGTCGGCCGCGTGCGATCGGGAAATCGAGACCGTATACTGGGAATGCGAAGCGGAAAACGCGGCATCCTACAAAACCGCATTGGCGTGCGGATTTCACCAAATCGCGTCTTACGAGGCGCTCGTGATTCGGAGGTAGCAAATGGCAGAATTTCGTTTGGGTTTTATGGGCCACGGCGGCGATTATAATCCCGACCAGTGGCGGCACATTCCCGGCACGCTTCAGGAAGACATGCGCCTGATGAAGCTTTCCGGGTGTAATCTGATGTCGGTTGGCATTTTTTCCTGGGCGGCGCTTGAGCCGGAAGAGGGGAACTATGATTTCGGCTGGCTGAAAGAGGTTCTCGACACGCTCCACGAAAACGGCATTTACGCCTTTCTCGCCACGCCCTCCGGCGCACGCCCCGCGTGGATGGACGACAAGTACCCCTCCGTCATGCGCGTGCGGCAGGACGGGATGAAGTACCTGCACGGTGAGCGGCATAACCACTGCTTCACCTCGCCCGCCTATCGCTATTTTGTATCCCTCATGAACACGCGCCTGGCGGAGGAATTCGGAAACCATCCCGCAGTCGTCGGCTGGCACATTTCAAACGAATACAGCGGTGACTGCCATTGTGACGCCTGCCAGGACGCATTCCGCACGTTCCTCAAAAACAAATATCGCACGCTTGAAAACCTGAACCACGAGTGGTGGACGGGTTTCTGGGCAAAGACGTACACCGACTGGAGTCAGATTCACAGTCCGAGCGAACTGGGCGAGAACGCGGTCAACGGACTGGTCGTCGACTGGAATCGATTCGTCACGCATCAAACCCTTGATTTCATGCGGGAAGAACTGAAACCCATCCGTGCGATCTGCCCCGATTTGCCCGCGACGACCAACATGCACGGCGTGTTCCCGGTGGATTATTTCAAGTTCAAAGACGACATCGATTTTGCGAGCTACGACGCCTATCCCACATGGGATCGCGTGCCGGATGCGGAGACGGCGGTAGAGACTTCCTTCCATTACGATTACATCCGCGCCATCAAGGGAAAACCGTGGGCGCTCATGGAATCAACGCCGTCGATGACCAACTGGCAGGAGGTCTGCCGCCCCAAGCGCCCGGGCATGCACATGCTTTCGTCCATGCAGGCCGTTGCGCACGGCGCGGATACCGTTCAGTATTTCCAGTGGAGAAAGAGCCGCGGTTCATGCGAGAAGCTGCACGGCGCGGTGGTCGGCCATGACGGAACGGAATTTACGCGCGTTTTCCAGGACGTGACAGAGGTCGGCGCGCGGCTTCAGAAATGTGAGGGCGTCGTCGGCACGCGCACGCACCCCAAGGCGGCCGTGATCTTCGATCAGGAAAACCGTTGGGCAGTCAACGGCGCGCAGGGTCCGCGCCGCGACAAACAATATGAAAAGACGGTCATGGAGCACTACGCCGCGCTGAAAAACCTGGGGATCGACGTGGACGTGATTGACGCGAATTTCGACCTGTCTCCCTATGCGCTCGTCGTCGCGCCGATGCTCTATATGGTCAGATCCGGCGTTGCCGAGCGGTTTGAGGCATTTGTCGAAGCGGGCGGCACGCTTGTCGCCACGTATTGGACGGGCATCGTCAACGAAAACGACCTGTGCTTCCTGGGCGGATTTCCCGGACCGCTGCGCGCCCTTTTGGGCGTGTGGTGCGAGGAGACGGACGCGTACTACCCCCATCAAAAAAACGCGGCGATCTTCGCGGACAAGACGGTGTTCGATTGCGGATTTCTGGCGGACGTGCTCCACGCGGAAACGGCGGACGTTCTCGCCATCTTCCGGGACGATTATTATGCGGGCGCGCCTGCCGTGACGAAAAACGCATTCGGCTGCGGCGCAGCGTGGTACCTCGCTTCCCGCTTTGGGGTGGACGATCTTACGGACTTCTACCGCGTGCGCATTTCGGAAGCGGGCATCATGCCGCTGATTGGCGGTTTCGGCGTGGGCGTTCAGGTCACAAGCCGGGAGGATTACCTGTTCATCCTGAATTTTTCTGAAGAAGAGAACTGGGCGGAGATCCCGCCCTGCGAAGAAATCACGACGGGTGAGCGGCTCGCGGGGAAAATCACCCTGCCCAAAAATGCGTCGCTCATATTGAGGAGGGTTTAATGGATACCATCAAACTTGGATCAACTGGCCTGACCGTCTCGCGCACGGGCTTTGGATGCCTTCCCATGCAGCGCGTCTCGTTTGACGAAGCAAAGGAACTTCTCCTGTATGCATTCGAACACGGCGTCACCTTTTTCGACACCGCGCGCGGTTATACGGACTCGGAAGCAAAGCTCGGCTACGCCTTCTCCGGCATGCGCGAAAAGATCGTGATCGCCACAAAATCCGGCGCCAAGACGGGCGCGGCGCTCGAAGCCGACCTCGAAACCTCGCTCAAGGAACTTGGTACGGACTACATCGACGTCTATCAGTTCCACAACACGCCCTTTGTGCCCATGCCGGGCGGCGCGGACGGACTCTATGACGCGGCGCTGCGCGCAAAGGCGGCGGGCAAGATACGGCATATCGGCATCACCAGCCATTCGCTTGCGCGCGCGACGCAGGCGGTCGAATCCGGGCTGTTCGAGACGTTGCAGTTTCCCTTCAACCACCTCTCGACCGCGGGTGAAATCGCGCTGGTCAAGCTTTGCCGGGAAAAGAACGTGGGCTTCATCTGCATGAAGGGCATGTCGGGCGGACTCGTCACGAACGCGCGCATCCCCTTTGCCTACATTCGCCAGTTTGAAAACGCCGTCCCGATCTGGGGCATCCAGCGGATGCGAGAGATTGAGGAATTCATTGCGTATTCGGAGAATCCGCCGATGCTCACAGACGCGCTTCTCGCGGAAATCGAGAAGGACCGCAAGGAGCTCTCGGGAGCGTTCTGCCGCGGCTGCGGCTATTGCCTGCCCTGCCCCGTCGGCATTCCGATTCAGATGGCAAACCGCATGCGCGAATTGCTCGCCCGCTCTCCTTCCGACAACTGGCTTTCCCCGATGTGGCGCGAAGGCATGGAGAAGATTGAGGACTGCACAAAGTGCGGGGCCTGCGAAAAAAAGTGTCCCTATGGACTCAAGCCCTTTGAGACGTTGCCCACACAGCTTGCCGCGTATCGCGCGTTCATCGCGCAAGCGGACGCATCATGGTCACACACCTGACCAAGGCGCTGAGCAGTCATCCCGTCATCGCCGCCACGCGCACGATGGACGCGGTGACGCGCGCGGCGCAAACCTCCGTCGCAGCCGTGTTCATTCTCGGCGGCACCATTTCGAACCTCAAGGAGATGGTGACGCGCGTACACGACGGGCATAAATACGCATTTTTGCACATCGACCTCGCCGAAGGGCTTGGACGCGATGACGCGGCGGTCGAATGGTGTGTGCGCGCGCTCAACGTAGACGGGGTGATCTCAACGCGTCCATCGCTCCTCCGGCGGGCGTCGGAACTTGGGGTCATCACCATTCAAAGGCTCTTTCTCATGGATTCCCCATCGTTCGAACACGGAAAGCGGCTTTTGCGCGCGACGCCGCCGGAGATGGCGGAGGTTTTGCCCGGTATCGCACCCAAAGCGGTCAAACAGCTCTGCGCGGCGCTCGACAAACCCGTCATTGCAGGCGGCATGATTTCCGAAAAGAGCGAAATTCTGGATGCGCTTGGCGCGGGCGCGATCGCCGTATCCGTCAGCGACGAAAGGTTGTGGAAGCTATAGACCCGTACCTGCACATCGGTTGGCATCCGATGCCCGTCATTGAGCGGATCACGGTGCCGACCGATCGTCTTCCGAACGGATTGCGTCTCGCATTTGCTGCTGATTTTCACATCCGCGCGCATACGTCTCCCGATTACATTGCAAAACTGTGCGCAGCCCTCGGTTCGACCGGGGCGGACATGCTGCTTCTGGGCGGCGATTACGGGGAAACGCCGTCCGCCGCCTGCAACTTTTTCGATGCGCTTGCCCCCTTCGCATTCCCGCAGGGCGTCTATGCGGTTGCCGGAAACAACGACCGCGAGTGTTTTCCGAGCTACGCGGATTTTCGGCAAGCTGCGCGCGTACCCGTGCTCATCAATGAAACCGCGCACATCCGGGTGCAAAACAAAATCCTCGAAATCGGCGGCGTGGACGAACTGAAACACGGCAAACCGGACGCGCGCCGCCTGTTTTCTGCGCAGGCCGACTACCGGATACTGCTCTCGCACTATCCCGTGATCCCTTCATTCGGCAAAGGCGCGCCCGCCGATTTGATTCTATCCGGCCACTCGCACGGCGGGCAGGTGAACCTTTGGGGCTTTACATCGTACACGCTTGGCATTGAGCGCGACAAAGCCGCGCACGTCGCGGGCATGCGCGTTTATGGCGATCTGCGACTGCTTGTCACGACCGGAATCGGCATGAGTAAACTCCCCATTCGCATCGGTGCAAAGCCGCGCATTCACCTGATTTCGTTTGAGAAACCAGAATAAACCGTTCCGTGCCTGTTGACATCCGTGCCCTTGGCGGATATAATGGAGGCAAGAAATACATCCTGTGGTGTGCGTCACGCCGATGCTTTTACCCACATATCAGAAACAGGTTTCCGGGTCGATGCGCGGCTGTCAGGCCTCCATTTTGCAGGGGAAGACAATAAGCGGTCGCAGGTTACCGCCCTGCCATTAGGCGGGTGATAAAGCAAAGGCGAGCGGCATTTACGGGATCCAGCTTAAGAGTCCGCAGATCGGGCTCTTTTTTTGCATTCATCGATCATTTTGGCAAAATATCATTGCAAAATACGGAACAACCTGCTATACTGATCGCAAATTAAGAAATGTGGGTGTCCGCTTTCCATAAGCGGACTCAAAAGGGAATCAGGTGAAAGACCTGAGCAGGACCGCTACTGTGACAGCCGCGAAGGCCGCGTCCAATGTGCCACTGGTTCAAATGGAACTGGGAAGGCGGGCGCGGCGGCTGGAGCCAGGATACCTGCCCACATTCGCATGGCGGCCTTCTGCGGCATCCGGAAGCGTCCCCCAGCCCCTTTTGTAAGGGGTCTATTGGGTATGCGTCATGCGCTGACGTATACCCATTTTCTTTTGTGAGGGGGGATCTGGATGGAACATTATTTAAGGGAACTGATCGCTGAAATCGAACCGCTTGACGAGGCGTCCATGAATGCCGCACGAAAAAGGCAGGATATGCTCGCGAAACCGCCGCACAGCCTCGGGCGGCTCGAGGACATTTCCGTGCGGTTTTCAGGAATCATCCGGGGGATCACGGGTAGTGCAAAGAAGCGGCGGGTGCTCATCTTTTCGGCGGACAACGGGGTCGTAGACGAGGGCGTAGCGTCCGCGCCGCAATCTGTCACGCTCATGCAGACGATCAACTTTACGCGCGGGCTCACGGGCGTAGCGACCCTCGCACGTCACTTTCATACGCAGCTGCATGTCGTGGACGTAGGTGTGAATGCCGACTTCGCGTGCCCCGACGTCGAAAATCGCAAGATCGCACATGGCACGAAGAACATCGCGCGCGAGGCGGCGATGACGCGCGCAGAAGCGCTTCTGGCGATCAAAATCGGCGCCGAGACGGCGGAGAAGGCGAAGCGCGACGGGATTGAGATGATCGGCGTCGGCGAGATGGGCATCGGAAATACCACGACCTCCTCTGCGGTCTTGAGCGCATTGACCGGACTTTCGCCCGAAAAGACGGTGGGGCGGGGCGGCGGCGTAAACGACTCCGGTTTCGCGCGCAAGCGGGAAATCGTTGCGCAGGCCATCGCGCGGGAAAAGCCGAATCCCGAAGATCCGGTGGATGTATTGACAAAGGTGGGTGGCTTCGACCTTGCAGCGATGACGGGCGCATACCTCGGCGCCGCGCATGCGAGGCTTCCGGTGGTGATCGACGGTTACATTTCGGCGGTCGCGGCGCTGTGCGCCGCACGGCTCTGTCCCCTTGCGGCGCAATACATGTTCGCCTCTCACGCGTCATGCGAAGCGGGCTATGCGCGCGCGATGGAGGCGCTTTCCCTCTCCCCCATGCTCGATCTCGAAATGCGTCTGGGCGAGGGCAGCGGATGCCCCATCGCGTTTGAAGTGATCGACGCGGCGCTCACGGTGCTGCGCGAAATGGGAACGTTTGAGCAAGCGAAGATCGACGACGGGTATCTGGCGGAAATCCGCGAAAATGCCCGGCTGCAGAGGTGAACATGGCTGTATACATATCCGGCGGCTGCAAAAACGGAAAATCGACCCACGCGCAGCGGATTGCCAAGGCATTTGGATCACCGCTTTATTACGTCGCAACCATGATCCCGTACGACGAGGAGGATCGCGCGCGCATTCGCAGGCACATCGGCGAGCGCGACGGCTGGGGCTTTGAGACGATCGAATGCGGACGCGACATTCTGAATTGCCTCACTCGCGCGGACGCGGACGGCGCATTCCTGATCGACAGCGTGACCGCGCTTTTGTCAAATGAAATGTTTTTGCCGGACGGGACGGTGGACAAAAGCGCGCCTGCGCGGATTGCGGATGATTTGCTCGTTTTTGTCGCTCGGGCACCCAAGACCGTTTTAGTATCCGACTATCTCTTTTCGGATGCGGCGCTCTACCCCGAACTGGTCGAGGAATACCGGGCAGGGCTCGCGATGATCGACAGACGGGTTGCGGCGGCATGCGATGCGCTCATCGAGGTCGTGAACGGCATCCCACTTTTTCACAAGGGGGCGGCAACATGGTGAACGCGATTCGAAGGCTCAACAAGGCGCTGTTCATGTGCCTGGGGATGTTCACCGCGCTCCCGGTTCCCTACCGCCCGTGGGACGACGCGCTCCGATCCGCCATGATTGCGTGTCTGCCGCTCGTCGGACTGATCCTCGGCGGCATCTGGCTCGTTGTAGGCGCCGTTCTGCGCGCGCTCGGAATTGCGCCTGCGTTGGCGGCGGCTTTTCTGGTCATTGTGCCCATTCTCACGACGGGCGGCATCCACCTCGACGGGTATATGGACACCGCGGATGCCGTGCTCTCATGGCGTCCTCTCGAAAAGCGGCTTGAAATTCTCAAGGATCCGCACACGGGTTCTTTTGCCGTCATCGCGCTTTTTTGTCTGCTGCTTGCGGGATACGGCGCGGCGTTCGCGCTGCTCGAATCCGGGCACGTGCTCCTTCCCCTCTTGTTCATTCCCGCCGTTTCACGCGCATGCTCGGCGTTTTGCGTCTCCAGGCTCAAGCCGCTCGCACACAGCGAATACGCGGGAACATCGGACGGCACCGGTGCGACATCCGGCATCGCCTTCGCGCTTTTGTGCGTTCTGTTTTCGATCTTTGCGGGCTGGCACGGCGGCCTCGCCTGCCTTGGGGTCCTTGCCGGATATGCGCTGACCATGCGACAGGCGTATCGGACGCTCGGCGGTTTTTCGGGCGATCTGGCGGGCTGCGCGCTTTCGGTTGCCGAGATTTGCGGACTGATCGCCATGGCGGTCATCTGAAAGGAGCAGATATGGAACTGATCATCGGCGGGGCCTACCAGGGAAAAAAGGCATATGCCGCCACGAAACTAGGCGTCTTGGCATTTCACGAGTGTGCCTGCGATGCGACCAGGCTGGACTTCCAAGAACCCGCATATGCGCATTTGGAACGCTTTGCGCTAGCGTGCGTGCGTGCGCAGGTATCGCCCGTCGCGTATTTTCAAGCGCACAGGGATGAATGGGTGCATTGCGTCATTATCGCGGACGACATTTCCGCGGGCGTGGTGCCCATCGATCCCGAAATGCGCGCGTGGCGCGAGGAAACGGGGCGCTTGCTCGCGTACCTCGCGGGTGAAGCCCGGCACGTCCACCGGGTGTTCTGTGGGATCGGACAGGTCATCAAATGAGCATCCTATACATGATTCGTCACGGGCGCACGGCGGCCAACGAAAGGAAACTCTATTGCGGCGCGACGGACGAGCCGTTGAGCGCGGGCGGCGTTTGTGAATTGAGCAGCCTTCGTGGGTACCCCGCGCCGACCGGCTTGACGATCTATACAAGCGGCATGCGCCGCACGAATGAGACGCTATATGTGCTCTTCGGCGACGTTGTACATAAGGAAATCCCGGCGCTTTCTGAGATGAACTTTGGTGCATTTGAAATGCGCAGCTACGAGGAAATGAAGAACGGCGCGGACTATCTCCGCTGGATTACGGACGCGACGGGCGACGTCCCCTGCCCCGGCGGCGAGAGCGCGAACGCGTTTCGGGCGCGCATCTTCGCGGCATTTGACGGACTGGTCGCCAAAAACCGCGATTGCTTCATCGTCACGCACGGCGGCGTGATCTCGAACATCATGGCGCGCGCATTTCCCGGGAAAAACCGAAACTTCTACGAATGGCAACCCGCATACGGGCGCGGGTACGCCATTCGATTGGATGGCGGAAAGCCGATCTCATTTGCGGCTGTTCCGGATATGGAGGCAGGATGATGGCGCATCTGATTTTCATCGAAGGCGTCTCGGGGGTTGGCAAGACGACGACCTCGACTGCCCTCGCCGCGCGGCTGCAAGGTATGGGGCGCCCTGCGCGCTGTTTTCTCGAGGGTGAGCCGGACAACCCACTCGACTTGTTTTATGTCGCGTACCTGAAACCCGCCCAATTTGACGCGATGTTGCGTGATCACCCGGATCAGGCGGAGGGGCTTCGAGAAAAGAGCCTCGTTACACCCGATTGCGCGTTCGTGCGGTATCGGGACAGCCAAAATCAAGCGTTATTTTTGGGCGAACTGCATCGTTTTTTAGAGGCGCACGAATTCAGCTACCAGCCCACGCAGCCGCAGCCACAGGCGGAATTCGAGCGGATCTTTCTTGACCGATGGGCGCGATTTGCGCAGCGCGAGGCGTCATACGACGGCTATTTGATCTTCGACGGTGCGCTGTTCCAACATCAGATCAACGATCTTTTGCGCAATTACACCGCTCCGACGGAACAAATCGCCCGACACATCGGCGCGCTGGTGCGTGCGGTCGCGCCGCTCCACCCAATGCTCTTCTATCTTTCTACGCAGGATGTCGAGGGTCGCCTGTCGTGGGCACGCATGCGACGCGGCCAGACACCGCCCACCGCAGAGAAGGTCGCCCATACGAAAACCCGTAAAACGCTCGACCTTGCGATCTTTGAAACGCTTTCATGCGAGGCACACGCATTTGATGTCGACGACCGCGACATCGCGGATGTGATCGACGAGGTCACATCTTACATCGCATCCCCAAAAAGGGAGGAAATCAATTGAACAACGGACAATTTCAGGTATACACGGGAAACGGCAAGGGAAAGACCACGGCGGCCATCGGACTCACGGTGCGCGCGTCCGGTGCGGGGTTGCGGGTGTTCTTCGGGCAGTTTCTCAAGGACGACGCCTATTCCGAGATCGGCGTTTTGAAGGCGCTCAACGGCGTGCACGTCGAACAGTTTGGAACGGGCGAAGGCATTCCCCTTGACCGCGCCGAAACGCCGGACGACCGCGCATGCGCACAGGCCGGACTTGCCCGCATCCGCGAAGCGTTGGCATCCGGAGAATATGATCTCGTGATCGCAGACGAAATCAACGTCGCTTGCAAATTGGGGTACATTTCGGAAGAAGACTGGCGCGCCTGTGCGTTTGCGCGACCGGCGCAAGTCGAGCTTTTATTCACCGGACGCGGCGCGCCCGACTGCGCATCTGAAATTGCCGACCTGATGACCGAAATGCGTGAGATTCGGCACTACTATCACGAAAAAAAACTGGCCGCCCGCAAGGGAATCGAATACTGATCCGTGCGTCCGAACGGGCGTTAAGATAGAAAAGGAGATATACCCATGAAAAAGCTGATTGCCCTTCTGCTCATCCTCGTGTTCACCGTTCCCTTTGCTTCCGCAGAGGCAACCCTCGATCGCGCGGGCAACGAAATCACGCTGCCCGAAAACCCGATGAAGGTGGTCTGCATGAACAGCGCAGTTGCGCAGACGATGGAGGATCTCGGCCTCACCGACCGGATCATCGCATGCGACACCTATTCCCCCGTTTACGTCCCGGCGCTCTCCACGCTTCCGCAGTTTGACCTGATGGTGCCCGACGCAGAGCAAATCGCAACGCTCGAGCCCGATCTCGTGATCGTGACCTCCATGTCCTTTGTCGAAGGCGACAATCCCTATCAGGCGCTCGTCGATATGGGCATCTGCGTCGCGGTCGTGCCGTCGAGCGGCTCCATCGCGGACATTCGCGGCGACATCCTCTTCGTCGCCTCCATGTTCGGAAAGGAAGAAGCAGGACAGGCGATGGTTGACGAAATGCAGGCGAAGATCGACGAAATCGCAGCGATTGGCGCGACCATCACGGACAAGAAGTCCGTATTCTTCGAGATCGGCGCGCTTCCCTACCTCTATTCCTTCGGCACTGGGACCTTCCTCGACGAGATGATCAACCTCATCGGCGCGACCAATGCCATGGGCGATCAGCAAAGCTGGATCTCTGTGACCGAGGAGGCCGCCATCGGCGCGAATCCGGACGTGATTTTGACCTCCGTCAATTACATCGACGATCCGGTCGCTGAAATCATCGCCCGGCCCGGCTGGGAGAACGTGACCGCAGTGAAGGACGGCGCCGTCTATTCCATCGACAATGCCTCGTCCTCCCTTGCAAACGAGCGCATCGTAAAAGCGCTCATCGAGATGGCGAAAGCCGTGTATCCCGAGGAATACGCGGGAATCACCGAATAATCGATGAAAACCTCCCTCAAGATCGCACTCTGCTTGATTGCCTGCCTCGCCTGCCTGCTTTTGGCGGTGGGGCTGGGCAGTGTGCGCATTTCTCCCGCCGAAATCGTGCAGATATTCGCCGGAAAACTGACCGGGGTAAAGGCGTCGATCCTCCTGTCGATCCGCCTGCCCCGGCTCACGATGGCGTTTCTGACCGGGGCAGCGCTGGCGGTGAGCGGCACGGTCATGCAATCGGTTTTGCGCAATCCGCTGGCGTCGTCCTACACGCTCGGCGTTTCCTCCGGCGCGTCCCTGTGCGCGGCGATTGTCATCTTAACGGGCCTTTCCGTTCCGTTGATCGGCGCGTATACGCTGCCGCTCATGGGTTTTCTGGGCGGATTGGGAACCGTTTTGTTTGCCATGGGCATCACGCGGCGGCTCGACGGGTCGATGGAAAACCAGACGATCATACTGACCGGCATGGTGATTTCGCTGTTTGTGAGTGCCATGCTCACGGTCCTCACCTCGCTGTCGGCAGAGCACCTCAAGGAGATCATCTTCTGGCAGATGGGGTCATTCGCCGGGCAGAAATTTTCAAATTGTCTTCTGCTTGCGCCCGTCGTCGCAATTGGCATTCTCGTTCTGTCGCTGCATGCGCGGGAGATGGATTTGATGACGTTTGGCGAGGAACAGGCATTGTCGGCCGGCGTCGATCTGAAGCGTGAAAAGATCCTCCTCATCGGGCTTGCGACGCTATTGACGGGCACGGCGGTGCCGTTTGTCGGCGTCATCGGATTTATCGACCTCATCGCGCCGCACGTGGTTCGGCGCATTTTCGGCTCGCGTCATGCGCTTGCCATTCCCATGAGCGCACTGTTCGGCGGCGGATTTATGGCGATTGCCGACCTCCTTTCCCGTACCATTCTCACGCCCCATGAACTGCCCGTTGGCGCGGTAACGGCACTGATTGGCGCGCCGTTTTTCGCATACGTCTTTTTCCACAGGCGGAAGGGGGCTGCAAAATGCTGACCCTTCGCGGCGTAAGCGCGGGCTACAACGGCACAGACGTCATCTACGACGTCTCCGCGCAGTTTGCGCCCGGCAAAAATTACTGCCTGCTCGGCCCAAATGGCTGCGGAAAGACTACCCTTTTGCGCGCCATGGCGGGAATCATTGCGTCAAAGGGAGAAATTGCGATCGACGGGCGCTCTCTGGCCGGCATGCGGCGGCGGGACATCGCGCAGAAAATCGCGGTGATGAGCCAGATCACGACGCTTTATTTCCCTTACAGCGTTTATGAGACTGTGATGCTCGGTCGCTATCAGCACATGCGTCGCACGCTCTTCGGGCAGGTGGCTGCGCATGATCGAGAGGTCGTGAAGCGCTGTCTTGAAAAGACGGGACTTTGGGATTTGCGCGACAGGCAGATCGACCGGCTTTCGGGCGGACAACGCCAACGGGTGTTTCTCGCACAGGCGCTCGCACAGGAGCCGGAGATGATTCTCCTCGACGAGCCGACGAACCACCTGGACGTCAAGCATCAGATCGAACTGATCGATGCGCTGCACGAATGGACGGCGGACGGAAAGCACGCCGTAATCGGGGTCTTTCACGATGTAAACCTCGCGCTGCGGCTCAGCGAGGAAATGCTTTTCATGAAAGACGGGCGCATCTACGGGAGCGGGGCATTCGAAAAGATCGCGACGCGTGCGTTCCTCGCAGACGTGTACGGCATGGATGTCGCCCGGTTTATGCGTGAGTCTCTCGAAAAATGGAAGTCGATTGAACCATGAGGAAGCGCCACCTCCACGCGTGCGGAGGTGGTTTTTTTAAGGGGAATCAGGTGCCAATCGCTCATTTAACAAATCGTTCATTGAAGCGCCGGGAGTTCAATGTTACAATTATTTGCATACATATAACGAACGGAGGCACGGGAGATGCGCATTTCCTTTTCGACGATCGGCTGTCCCGATTTTGACTGGGTGGATATTTATACCATGGCGAAGGATTTTCAGTTTGACGGCATTGAAATTCGGGGGCTTGGCCGCAGCATTTATGCCGTAACCGCACCGCCCTTCACCGCGCGTCGCATCGAGACAACGATTCGGAAATTGTCCGACCTGCGCCTTTCCATCCCCTGCCTGTCCTCCAACTGCACCATCCGCGATCACGAAAACCGCGAGGTTGCATTTCGCGAGATTAAGGACTACATATCTCTCGCCCAGCAGCTCGGCACACCCTATATCCGCATCCTGGCGGACCTTGATGCGCCCGTCACCGCCGAGGTCGACGACGAGGAAGTGCGCGACGCGCTCGTCAAACTCGCGGACATCACAAAGGGCACGGGCATCACGCTTCTGTGCGAGACAAACGGCGTCTACGCAGATACGGCGCGGCTGCGCAAACTCCTTGACGCCGTCGACCGCACCGAAATTGCGGCACTGTGGGACATGCACCATCCCTACCGCTTTTTTGGCGAATCGCCCGAGACGACAGTTCAAAATCTCGGCGGATACATCAGGCATGTCCACGCCAAGGATTCGGTGGTCGAAGACGGCAAGATCGTCTACAAGATGATGGGCGCAGGCGATCTGCCCGTCTATGAAATGCTCGATTGCCTGAACGGCATGGGCTACGAGGGTTTTGTATCCCTCGAATGGGTCAAGCGGTGGATGCCCGACCTTGAGGACGCGGGCGTCGTGTTCCCGCAGTTTGCGAACTTTATGAAGGTCTATGCGGAAGAGCATTGCATGCAGACCGATGAACGCGGCACGGGCAAATACATTTGGCCCAAGCACAAGCTCATTGACCTGACGTTTCCGGAGGTTCTCGACCGCGTGGTCAAGGAATTCCCGGATCATCTTGCCTTCCAGTATTCCGTCATGGATTACACGCGCACGTACACGCAGTTCCGCGACGATGTGGATCAATTTGCACGCGCACTGATCGCCATGGGCGTGAAAGGGGGCGACCACGTTGCCATCTGGGCGACGAACGTGCCGCAATGGTATATCACGTTCTGGGCAGCCATGCGCATCGGTGCAATTCTAGTAACGGTCAACACCGCCTATAAAGTACATGAGGCGGAGTACCTTCTGCGCCAGTCGGATACGCACACTCTGGTGATGATCGACGGGTTCAAGGATTCCAATTACGTGGGAATCGTTCAGGAACTCTGCCCCGAATTGACGGACAGCGCGCCGGGCGAGCTGTTCTGCAAGCGCCTGCCGTGCCTGCGAAACGTCGTGACCATCGATTCCGAGCAACCGGGCTGCTTTACCTGGGCAAATGCGCTGAAGCTCGCAGACGATGTTCCGATGAGCGCCATTTTCCGCCGCATGCAGAAGATGAATCAGTTTGACGTATGCAATATGCAGTATACATCCGGCACGACCGGATTCCCCAAGGGCGTCATGCTGACGCACTACAATGTGGTCAACAACGGAAAGGCCATCGGCGACTGCATGGATCTTTCCGACCACGACCAGATGATGATTCACGTGCCGATGTTCCACTGCTTCGGTTTGGTGCTCGCGATGACCGCATGCATGACGCACGGCGCGACCATAAGCCCCATCCCCGCCTTCTCTCCGCGCGTGAGTCTCGAATGCATCCGCAAACTGCCCATCACGGCCTTCCACGGGGTGCCCACGATGTTCATCGCCATGCTGGAGCATGCGGACTTTGCCATCACGGATTTCTCGAACATTCGCACGGGCATCATGGCGGGTTCGCCCTGCCCGATCAAGGTCATGCGCGACGTGCTCGAAAAGATGCAGATGACCGATATCTGCATCACCTACGGTCAGACCGAGGCCTCGCCGGGCTGCACCATGTCGAAGACCACGGATTCCATCGAGGTGCGCGTGAACACCGTCGGTTCCGCCATGTTCGGCGTCGAGTGCAAGATCGTCGATCCCGAGACATGGGCGGATCTGCCCGACAATACGGACGGCGAGTTCGTGGCGCGCGGCTACAACGTCATGAAGGGCTACTACAAAATGCCCGAGGCAACCGCCGCCGTCATCGACGAGGAAGGGTGGCTGCACACGGGCGACCTTGCCCGCCGTTTGCCCGACGGGAACTACAAGATCACAGGACGCATCAAGGACATGATCATCCGCGGCGGCGAGAACATCTATCCCAAGGAGATCGAGGACTTCCTCTACACGCATCCATCCATCCGCGACGTGCAGGTAATCGGCGTGCCGGACAAGCAATACGGCGAGGAAATCATGGCCTGCGTAATCGTGAAAGAGGGCGTCGAAGTCACCAAGGAAGAATTGCGCGAATACTGCCTTGCCCGCATGGCGAAGCATAAGTGCCCAAAATACTTCGATTTCGTAACCGAGTTTCCCATGAACGCGGCCGGCAAAATCCTCAAATACCGCATGCGCGAACAGGCCGTCGAAAAGCTCAACCTTGCGGCGGCAAACAGCATCGAGACGGCGTAAGGACGCCGGGAGGCTCTGCCCCCCGTCAAAGAAACTAGAAATCCCAGACTATGTTCGTCGGTCGCCCGGGGTACAAACCCCGCGCGACCGAATTGGCGTTTATGAAAATTTCAAAATGGTGAGATAAAATGACCGGGATGTACATCGAAGACGCGCGCATCTGCCTTGCGAAATTCGATGCGCGCGATTATGCGCTCGCCTATCAAAGCTGGCAGGAACAGGATATCATTGTCGCATACAACTGGCAAATGAACCGCACGTTTTCAGAATATCTCGCATCCGCTTCCGCAGGAGGGTCTTGGGGCGCATCGATCCGGGACAAGGCTCATGGGGAAATCGTCGGTCGCATCAGCATCTCGCCGGGGAATGATCCGGACTTGACGATCACAATCTATGCGGGGTTCCGACAAAACGGATACGGAGTTGCGGCGTGCAGACTCGCGATTCGGTATGCGTTTTCGTTTTTGCAATTAAAACGCCTCACCGCGGGGTGCTACGAGGACAACACAGCAAGCCACCGGATGCTCATCTCAAGCGGCTTTCGGCGGCATCCCGAAGGCGACATCAGGGAGCCGCATGTGCTGACGGGCGAGGATCGGCTGCAATATGATTTTATAATCGAGGAGAGAGACTGGGGTCGCGTGGACGACACTCCCTCCCCTGTCAATCCGGTTTGACACCCGTCACATCGCCCTTTTCATCGACGGTATACCTGCCCTTGCTCATGTCGAGGAGGCAATACCGATTTCCCCATGGATCGACAACCACGGCACACTTCCCAATGTCGATGTCAAACGGACCATACTCGACCGTGCCACCCGCTTGCCGGAATGTCTCGAGGGCGGTCGCAACGGATTCGACTTTGAAGTTTGCGGTGGGGTTCTGTTTGTTCACGAGAACGACCTCGGTCACATCTTTTTCCAGTCCAAGGCCGCAGGCGTTGGGTGTCTTCCACAGGAGCGGCAAACCAAGCGCATCGCCGTAAAAGGCGATGCCTTTTTCCAAGTCGTTCACGAAGATGGAAATGCAATCGACGTTCATAAATATTGGTTTCATGTATTCTTCCTACCAATCCGAAACAAGTGTGCATCCAAAAAATTCACAGGATTCGGCCTTTGCGAGCCGTGTGATTTTCCCACGAATCGCATGCGGGTGTAGATCATCCAGGGCATCCGCCTCCGCGAGGGGCATCCACACGCATCCCTCCTGATTGATGTCGGGTTCCGTCGCGACGCCACACACGTCGCTTTTGAGCGTACATAGAAAAATGTGATGCACGCGATGGGCGTAGTCGGGATATTTTTCGCGGATTCGCGGGGAAAGAAAAATCCCCTCGCAGACCGCAACGAGCCTGCCCACCCAGACTTCGTAGCCGCTCTCCTCCCGCACTTCGCGCACAACTGCCTCCACAAGCGGTTCATATTGGTTTTGACCGCCGCCAGGGATTGTATAGGAGATTTTCCCGGCTTTACTTACCGATTTGCTAAGTAACACCTTCTCGTCCCTGATGACAAGGCCACGTGCCGCGCTTCGAATCGCCATTTTATTCCTCCATTCCGGTGAAAAAAGCCCCGGGCGCATGCCGCGAGGCTCCATTCATTTACCTGCCGCGGCTGCCGCCGCCGCCCCGGGACCCGCCGCCGCCACCGGCGCGTCCGCCGCCGAAGCCGCCACCGCCGAAGCCGCCGCGACTACCGCCCCCAAAGTTCCCACGGCTCCCACCGCCGAAACCGCCGCCCCGAAAACCACCGCCGAATGGTGGCCTCGGGCCGCCCCAGAAGCAAGGACTAAAGAAAATCATGCCGCCGCCGCGCCGTCCGCCAAAGACGAAGAACACGAGAAGCAAAATCAGAATGATGGGTGCCCAGCCGCCAATCCCACTGCCCGAATCCGAATCGGTGTTTCCAGCGGCGCCGCCGCCCCCATGCCGTGAACTCGTGGCGCTTGCGGCACCGGCCATATAGGCCTCATAGTTCGAAACGCCTTGGGAGACGGTTGCACTGGATTGATAGATTCCGGCAAGGCGGTTGAACAGGGCTTCAAACGCTCGCCGTACGGCCGTGTCGTAGTCCTTCTGGGCGAAAAAAGGCTCAAGGTCCGTATCAATGATGTCGCTGATCTGCCCCCAACTCATCTGCTGATCGATCCCGGTTCCGGGCATGGTTGCATAGGTATCATCGTTGATGGCGAGCAGCAGTACAAATCCGTTCTGCTCCTTCTTAGAGCCGATGCCCCAGTCGTTGAACAGCTCGTAGGCGTAGTCCTCGACATTCATACCGCCGAGCGACTTAACCGTCACGACGACGATCTGCGCGCCGCAATCGGCGTAGAGCAGGTCGTTCGAGAATACGATCATGCCTTCCGTCGCCTCGCTGAGCACATTTGCGCCGTCATAGACATAAAAGTCGTCCGTCGGCTGCACGATCGTCGCAGCCAGCGCGGGTATCGCAAGCGCAAACAGAAGCGCCAGCGTCAGGGCAACAATTCTTTTCAATTGATTCACCATCCATACGTTTCGGCCGTACCGACGCCCCAAAGGGCGCCGATCATGTTGGCCGGGAATGCGCCGATCGTCTTATTATAGGCGCTCGCCTCGGCGTGATAGGCGTCGTACTTTAAAAGGCTCTGCGCGGACGTGAAATCGCCGTACGCAGTTTTCACATTGACCGCGTCCCCCGCACCCGCCACCTGAAGGGCACTATAGAGGTCTTCGACCGCGGCAGTAAGCTGCAAATACGGCTCAACTCTGCCGTTCATGCCGTCGGTCTTTCCGAGTGCATCCGCATATTGGGCGACGTTTTCGATGAGCGTCTCATCAACCGCATACTGCTTTGCTTCCTGCGCAAGTGTATGCGCGGCATCTGCCGCGCGGTCGAGATAGGCGTCCATACTGTGGCGGGTTGCGAGACCCGTATCGCTGCCCAAGACAAACAGATCGTCCAGCGACGCCTGTTTGCGGCTGAGCTTCCATCCGCCCAACACGATCACGCTCACAAGCGCACAGACGAGTAGAACGGCTGCCGCAAACGTGCGGTTTTCCGTCAGGCGCATTCAATCACCCCAATTCGATTACTGGTTGATCTCAAGCAGCTTCTTTTTCAGCTGATCTTCGATGTTGGCAAGTTCCTTTTCCGCATTCTGGCGACGCTGCCTGCCGTCCTTTTGAATGGTCAGCACCTCGTCCATGGTCTGCATGAGCATCTGGTTGGTCTGCGTCAGCGTCTCGATGTCCACGATGCCGCGCTCGGCCTCCTTTGCCGATTCGACCGTCGCCACCTTGAGCTTCTGCGCGTTCTTTGTGAGCAGCTGGTTCGTAAGATCGGTCACCGCGCGCTGCGCCTCCATGGCGGACTGGGTATGCGCAATGCCGAGCGCGAGAACCATCTGGCTCTTCCACAGCGGGATCGTGTTGACGAGCGAGGTCTGGATCTTCTCCGCCATCATCTGGTTTGAAGATTGCACGAGCCGGATCTGCGGCGCCATCTGAATGGAGATGTTGCGGGTCAATTCGAGGTCGAAGATCTTCTTTTCAAATCGGTCTGCCTTTTCTGCCAGGTCCTTTGCGGCCTGCGCATCCTCCGGAAGTCCGGACGCCTGTGCCTTGTCGCGCGCAGCCTGCAATTCGGTGGCGCGGAAATCGGCGAGTCTCTTTTTCCCGGCGGCAATGTACATGGAAAGCTCTTTAAAATAATGGAGGTTCTGCTCATAGAGCTTGTCGAGCATGGCAATGTCCTTCAGAAGCTGTATCTGATGCTTTTCAAGGCCTTCGGTGATCTTATTGACGTTGATCTCGGCGTCGGTGTAGCGCGCTTTGAGCAGCTGAAGCTGATCGCGCTGTTTTCTGAACCACTTGGTGATCACGCCGCCCTCCTCATCGTCTGTCGAGAAGCCCTTCAGCTCGCGCACAAGGCCTGCGATCATGTCGCCCACTTCGTCGAGATCCTTAGTCTGGACGTTTTTGAGCGCAGAATCCGAAAACTGCGCGATATTCTGCTGGGACGATGCGCCGTAGCTGAATACAAGGTTCGTATCGCGGATATTGATCTGCTTGGAAAAATCATCGATCATCTGCTGCTCTTCCGGCGTGAACTGCTGTTTTTGAATCGCGTCTGCCTGTACCTGCTGGACGACCGCCTGCGCCACATCGGTCTTGGGTGCCTCGGGCGTGGTATCGAGCGTCAATTTGATCTCATCTGCCATGTCGTTTTCCCTCCTGTTATTGCACGCCGCCGAGCGTGGCGGAATTAGAATGACCTTCCGATTTAATGATCGTTTCGAGCACCTGAATGTCCGTCTCTATGTCGAGAACAGAATCGGAATACAGCGCGTCAAGCTGTTTTTCAAATGCAACGGCGATCATTTCAAGCGAGTTTTCGATTGTTTTTTTCGCCTCTGTAACGTTCGTGCCCGCGCCGCCGTTTTCCAATTCCCGGTACCGCTTCAGGAGCTTGTCCGTGGTGGGCAGGTAATATGTCATAAAACGGCGCACCTCATCCTTTTTGGAGGTGTCCTTTTCGAGGACATGAAAGATTTTTTCACCCGCTGCCTCCATGCGCAGGATGCGCGCGGAAATGGCGGCGTCCGGGAGCGCTTCGTTCGAATCGTGGATACTCCGCAGGAGCCTTCTTCCCTCCTCGATCTGGCGGTCGACCGCCTCGTCGCCGCTCTTTGCCCGCGCCTGTACCTCGACGAGCTTGCCGGGAAACAGCTTCGCGAGCACAAAATATCCGATGATCGAGACGACGAGCGTCAAAAGAATCATCGACACTTGATAGATCGGCGTCAATACGCCCATCAAGAGCCAGATGACGGCGGCGCCATAGAGCGGGATTGCGGATTTTCGCCTGACCTTGCTCATCTCATCACCCCAGTATACATTTTATCCCATCTCGCGGATGCGCGCAACGAAATGCAACCAAACGATGCATTTTGGCGGCTCAATTGTCCTTCAGAACGAGTTCAACGGGACAATGGTCGCTGCCCGTGACTTCCGGATGAATTGCCGCGTGCGCAACCCTTTCAAGGATGCGCTCGGAGACCGCAAAATAGTCGATGCGCCAACCCGTATTGTTTTCGCGCGCATTTCCCATGTAGCTCCACCAGCTGTATTCGACCGCTTCGGGATGCAGGCGCCGGAACGTATCCGCAAATCCGGATTCCAGGAAGCGCGAGAATTTTTCACGCTCCTGATCCGTAAAGCCCGCGTTCATCCGATTCGATTTCGCATTTTTGATGTCGATCTCCTGATGCGCAACGTTGAGATCGCCGCACAGGATGACCGGCTTTTTTTCGTTGAGTTTTAACAGGTATTCGCGCATCGCCTCTTCCCACGTCATGCGGTAATCGAGCCTCAGAAGTCCGCGCTGGGAATTGGGCGTGTAGCAGCAAACGAGGTAGAAATCCTCGAACTCGGCCGTGATGACGCGCCCTTCGTGGTCATGCTCGTCTATTCCGATGCCGAAGGTATACGAAAGGGCCGGGACGCGGGTGTAGATCGCCGTTCCGGAATAGCCCTTTTTGTCAGCCGTATTGAAGATTGCCTCATAGCCTTCGAGCGGAAAATCTTCCTGTCCCTTTTGAAGCTTTGTCTCCTGCAGGCATAAGACGTCCGGATTGAGCGTCGCGATCGACTCCGCGAAGCCCTTTTTGAGGCAGGCACGCAACCCATTTACATTCCATGAGATCATTTTCATATCTGTAACACCACCATGCGTTCAATATGGTACAATTATACCAGAATGAAACAGGGATTTGAAGGTGAAATACATGACTTTGGAAGAAAAAGCGATTTTAGCTGAAAAAACAGCGCGCGAGGCCGGCGAAATGATCCTGAAAAACAGGGTGTTTCAGGTTAAGCGCAAGGCGGCACACGACTTTGTGACCGAGATGGACGTAAAAAGCGAAGAGCTGATTCGCGCACGGCTTTTGACCGCGTGCCCGGAGGACGCCTTCTTCGGCGAGGAACACGGCGGCGCGACCGCGGCAGCCGGGCGCTGGATCGTCGATCCCATCGACGGTACGACCAATTTCATCAAGGACATCCCCCTTTATACCGTCTCCATCGCCTACGAACAGAACGGCAAACTCGTGATCGGCTGCGTGTACGCGCCCGCACTCGATGAAATGTACCTCGCCGTGCGCGGCAAGGGCGCGACCCGAAACGGCGAGAAAATCATCGTCTCGGACGTCGACGATCCAGAGGAGGCGGTGTTCGGCATGTCGTTCGCGCACCGGATTCAAGGGAGCCACGACCGGATGATCTCCGCGCTAGACCGCATCTGCGGACAGGTGAGCGACCTGCGCAGGCTCGGCTCGGCGGCGTTCGACCTTTGTTGCGTGGCGTGCGGGCGGACGGAGGGCTTTTTTGAGCTGGGACTGTTCCTCTACGACATTGCGGCGGGCGTGGTGATTCTCGAGGAAGCGGGCGGCACGGTGACCGGATGGACGGATGCGGAAAACGTGTACCAGACGGGCAACGTTTGCGCCACAAACGGGCACATCCACGCGTTTCTCAATGGAATCCTAAAAGATATTTAGGGCGGTATTTGCATCTCATGCGCGAAAATCAGCATTTCGCGCATGTTTTTTTCTTTTGGCAGCGGTTTTGTTGTATCATGACATGCAAGGGGGCGAATGGAATGGCAGAAGAGAAGCCGAAATACAAGACGTTTCAAAACGCGGCGTTCATGCTGCGCAGGTATTGGCAGGACAATCCGCGCGCGGTGTCGTTCGGCATTTCGCTCGTCTACGCCGCAATCGCGGCTTTCGTGGGCATCGCGGGGCGAAGATGACTGATCGTGTCTCCGCAAAGATCATCTACGCAATGCATCTCGAAGTCAACCAGTATGGCGGCCTCTACAGAACGTCCGCCATTGCGGGCGCGGCGGTGATGGTTCTCGCGTGGCTGACAACGTTTTTCGTGGTCTGGCACAGGATTGGACGCGCGGAAACGCGCGAAGCGCGCGTTCGGATCGGATTCAGGTGGACGATGGGCGCTGCGGGCATGTACCTCGTATTCGCGCTGATCGAGTGGGCGGTTATCGGATCGTGGCCGCTGGTAGGATGAGGAGGGCACATGAAGAAGTACAATATCTTTCAAAATACGGCTTATATGATGCGCTACTATGCGCGCGAATCGGCGGCAACGGTTGTTGCGGTGCTTTTGCAGGCGCCGATCAAGGTTGCGACGACGTTTCTCGCAATCCTCCTGCCGAGCGTGGTCATCCAATATCTCGCCGCGGGCGCGGCGGCAGGCGTGCTCATCCGCGCAACTGTGGGCGTGGCCGCGCTCATCGCCCTTGCGACCGTTGCCGACAGATGGCTCGATGGGTTTGTCTTTGGACGCGTCATCTATCTGCGCATCGCGTTTATGGCGGACATCATGTACAAAAACCTCGACGCGGATTACGCGGTGATCGAAAGCCCCAGGACCCGAGAACTGCTGGAACGCGCGAGCAAATTCACCAATGACAATCGCTCAGGCGGGGAACAGACGCTCAGGAGCGTGCGCGACATCTTTACAAACGCACTCGGCTTTGCGCTGTATTCCGCTCTTATGGCGCACCTGAACGTCTGGGTATTCGCGGGGTTATTCGCCCTTGCTGCAATCAATTATGCCGCAGTTTACCTTTATAACCGCTATGATGCCAAGTTAAAGGAAACGCAGGGAAAAATCTGGAATCGGGAATTGTATCTGCGCGGGCGGTGCGGCGACTTTGAAGCCGGAAAGGACGTGCGCATCTACAACATTGAAAACTGGTTCGAGCGCCACGCAGACAAAATCGCCCAGGACGACGACTGGCTGGGTAAAAAGCGAGAAACACGCCGCTTCGCCTCCGAGGCTGTTGGCACGGCGACGATGCTGTTGCGCGACGGATGGGCGTACATCTACCTGCTGTCAAGGGTATTGGCGGGCGGCATGGGCGCATCGGAATTCGTGCTGTACTTTGGGGTGATCGCGGGCTATTCCGCGTGGATCAACGGCATCGCGCAGGAACTCACAAATCTGAATCGGTGCTCGCTCGAATGCAACGACTACCGCGCGTTTCAGGAATTACCCGACCATCAGAACCGCGGCGAAGGAATCCCGTTGCCAAGCGCCGCGGACCTGCCGCCGGAATTTGCGCTGCGGAGCGTTCGCTATACATATCCCGGCGCGCAGAAGCCCGCCATCGAGATCGATCATCTCGTCATCCGCAAAGGACAGAAACTGGCGATCGTGGGCAGAAACGGCGCGGGCAAGACGACATTTGTCAAGCTCCTGACGGGCATCTACATGCCGGACGCGGGCACGGTTTCGGTCAATGGACAGGACGCACATGCATTCAACCGCGATGCCTACTACGACCTCTTTTCAGCCGTTTTTCAGGAATTCATGTTTCTGCCCGGCTCGATCGCAGAGAACGTCTCTCTGAAAAGGAAAGAAGAGATCGACAGCGCGCGCGTCGCCGACTGCCTCGCGGCGGCAGGGCTCACGGAAAAGGTGGCCTCCCTTCCACACGGCGCGGACACACACATGGTCAAGGAAGTATCGGACGAAGCGGCGGAACTCTCCGGCGGCGAGAAGCAGCGGCTGATCCTCGCGCGGGCGCTTTATAAGGATGCGCCCGTCCTGGTGCTCGACGAACCGACCGCCGCGCTCGATCCCATTGCAGAGAGCGACATGTACCAGAAATACGCCGCGTTTGCCCAAAACAGGACATCGGTTTTCATCTCGCACAGGCTCGCGAGCACGCGCTTCTGCGACCGGATTCTGTTCATTGAAAACGGGAAAATCATTGAGGACGGCACCCACGACCAATTGATGAAAAAGAGCGGAAAATACAGAGAGATGTTCGACATCCAGAGCCATTATTACAGGGAGGAAACGCGCGATGCATGATTTGGATTCGATCCGTTTAAAGCATTCCTGGCAGCTGATCTTTCGGGCACTCGGGATTGTGCACCGGCTAGTGCCTTGGGCGATACCGCGCTCGTTCGCGCTCGGCATCGTGCGCGGCGTGCGCCCGTTTGTAGCCATCTATGTGACCGCATGGATCCTGAACGCGCTGACATCCGGCGCGTCGGCGCACATTGTCATAACAGGAGCGCTGATCGGCGCGGGCATCGCGGGCGCGGCAAACCTTTTCGAAGCAGGGCTTGTATCGCTCTCCAATCTAACCAACAACCGCATCTATTTCAAGACACAGTCGGATGTCTGGCGGCGCTACCTCACGACGGATTTCGAGCGATTGGAGCAGCCGGATTTTCAAAAACGGAAGCTCGATTTTTCCTGGATGTTTGGCATGCCGACAGCGAGGGCACTCGACTTCGCGTCCGGAATCATCGCACAGGTGGTGGGCGTCCTGTTTGCGCTGGCGACCGCCATTCCGCTTTTGATCGCATCCGGGCCGCGCCTGGCGCTCATCGCGGTCGGAATCATCGTCCTCTCGCTGTTTCTGATGTTTCTCATCCACAATTGGCATTCGAAACTCGACGCCCGGTTCATGCGCGAAAATGTGTTGGGCAACCGCCTCTTCAATTACATAGGCGTCATGGCAACCAATTATAAGATCGGCATGGAGGTGCGCGTTTTTCGCGTGCAGACGCTCATTCGGTGGATCGGGCGTCATTTGAACAACAAACTGTACATCCGATGGGGCGAAAAGGAAGGGAAATACAACGCGCTGGCAGACGGCGTTTCGCAGTTGTCCAATGGGGCAATTTATGTGATCGTCGCGCTCGTGGCGCTGGGCGGGGCATTCCCTGTCGGAAGCGTGGTGCTGTTCGTCGGCGCACTTACGCGGCTGGCGACGAGCGTCTCGGTGCTCATCGAGCAGATCACCGCCCGGTTTATGGTGAAAAATCTCGAGACGTACTTCGCCATTCTGGATGCGCAGCCCATCAAGTACGAAGGCACCCTCTCCACCGAAAAGCGTGACGACGCCGAGTACGACATCGAATTTCACGACGTATCGTTCAAGTATCCGGGCAGCGATGCGTACGCGCTGCGGCATTTGAACCTCAGGCTGCGCATCGGTCAGCACCTCGCGGTCGTGGGCATGAACGGATCGGGCAAGACCACCATGATTAAGCTCCTCTGCCGTCTCTACGACCCCACCGAGGGCGTGATCACATTAAACGACATCGACATCCGCAAATACGACCTGCGCCAGTACATGGATCTTTTCTCCGTCGTGTTTCAGGACTTCAAGCTCTTTTCATTCAAGTTGGGCGAGAACGTCGCCACCGCGTCGGAATACGACCGCGCGCGGGTCGTGGAATGCTGCGAGAAGGCGGGGTACCCGGATGCCGACCCGGACATGGCACTTTATAAGGATTTGGACGAGAACGGCGTCGAAATCTCCGGCGGCGAGGCGCAGAAACTGGCGCTCGCGCGCGCCCTGTACAGAGACGCGCCCTTCATGGTGCTCGACGAGCCGACCGCCGCGCTCGACCCCGTTGCGGAGTTTGAAATCTACACGCGGTTCAACGTGCTCATGGCGGGACACACCGCCATCTACATCTCCCATCGGCTCTCCTCCTGCCGGTTCTGCGACGACATCGCGGTTTTCCACGAAGGGCGGCTCATCCAGCGTGGAAGCCACGACGAACTGCTCCGCGATGGGGGCACGTACAAAGAACTTTGGCAGGCACAGGCGCAGTATTACACGGTGGCGTGACGGGTAAACAAAACGGAGGGGCGATCAGTCGATCGTCTCTCCGCTGTTAATGTCAAACGGCATGAGCAGAAGCGGCATTGCGCGCTTTTCGTACTGCGCAAAAAACCACGCGACCGCCGCGCCGTACTGCTCGATGGAATCAAATTCCCAGTAGGAATAGTACTTCACGCACTTGACGATCTTTGTGAGTTCCCTGGGAAGCTCTCCAATCTTGTCGAACGTATAAAACCGCTTCACATAACGAATCGAGCGGCAGCCGGGTTGCGCTGCTTGCGCCGGGCGCATTTCCCGAGTGAGCACCTCGAATGCCTCAAGCTTATCCGGTTTCACCTGGAAAAGATTCACACCTGAAAATGCCATATGTACCTCCTATAGGGTTCGCTCCGAGATGAGCCGGAATTCCGGCTTTGAAACGTATGCGCCATATGTCACCCGGCAGTCAAACGCGAGGATCTTCCCAAAGCGGTAGCGCATGGCGGGCGCCTGCGCGATGCCCAAACTTGCAAGCCGCGTATGTACCGCATCGTTGAAGACCGCCCGAACCATAGATGCTATTTTCTCCGGTTGCCCGGAGTTTCGCACGGAACACCATCGAGCCGGGTTTACGCCCGATCCATATCCACCCAGAAGCGGCGGATCACCGTGCCGTCGTCGTCTAAAGACGGCAAGTCCTCCACCCCGCCAAAGGCCGCAATGGTCGCCGCAGAGGCCGCGTTGTGCTCCGCGCACGTGATGAGCGCCCGCAAAATGCCAAGCTTGGCACATTCACCAAGCGCAAGCCCAAGCTGCGCCCTGCCGTAGCCCATGCGCCGCATGGTTGGGCGCACGGAATAGCCGATATGGCCTCCCTTGCGCATGTTCTGTTCGTTGAGTCCATGCCGGACGGCGACGGCACCCACGAGTTCCTCCCCATCATAGGAGAGAAACGTCGTCTGCCTGATCTCGCCGGGATGGGTTTCGTCGAGACTCTTCAGCCACAGGGCATAAGAGTCGAAACGGTGCAGGCCGCCCGAACCGTTGACATGGTTTTCCCCTGCCGCGCGAAACGCGGCGAGATAATCCATGACCGCGCGCTCATGTTCCGGGCCGGGTCTCACGAGCCTTAGATTCATGTCCTGCTCCCCCGTGTATCCACCCAGAAGCGACGGATCACCGCGCCGTCCTCGTCCATGGAGCGCGTATCCTCGACGCCGCCGAAGGCAGCAATGGTCGCGGCGGAAGCGACATTCCATTCGTCACAGCAGATGAGCGCACGTTCAATGCCCAACAGCGCGCATTCATGAAGCGCCAACCCCAGTTGCGCCTTCGCATACCCCCTGCGCCGCTTGGAAGGCCGAACGGAATAACCGATATGTCCGGCAATCCGCCGGAGCCGCTCGTCAAGGGCATGCCGAACGGCGATGACTCCGATCAGCTCCTCCCCGTCAAACGAGAAAAACGTCGTCTGTTTCACGCGCCCGGGCGGCGTTTCGTCGAGGCTTTTCAGCCATTGCGCATAGGAATCATACCCCTGAAGACCGCTTGCACCATAGATATGGCAGTCCCCCGCCGCTCGGAACTCGGCGCGCAATGCCATCGCCGCCCTTTCACGCGAAAGATCTGGCCTTACGAGCCGAAGGGTCATGCCCTTTTCACCTTCGGGCCTTTGGGCGTATCCTCGACAACATAGCCCTTTTCGGCGATCTCGTCCCGGATGCGGTCCGCCTCCGCAAAATTCTTCGCCATCTTGGCGGCCGTGCGCGCCTCGACGAGCGCCTTTACGTCGTCGGGCGTGGCGTCAGCCTCCTTCCACAGAAGGCCCAAAACGTCCGTCATGGTCTTGAGGGATGCGAGCGATTGATCAATCACCTCTGCGCACGGTTCCTTGGCGGCTGCGAGCGCGGTATTCATATCGCGGACATATTCGAAGATCGCGGCGAGTGCATCGGCGGTGTTGAGATCATCGCACATGGCGGCATCAAATGCCTCGATCGCCTGCACACCGCGCGCGACGAAGGCCTTCTCTTCGTCGGTCATCTCCCGCGCGGGCGCGTGCGCGCGCGCAAAGACGGCGTTGTCGCGCGCGGTATACAGCCGTTCGAGCGAGCTTTTTGCCTGCTGGACGAGATCGCGCGAGAAGTTGATGGGACTTCTGTACTGCGCGGAAAGCATGAACAGCCGAACGGCCTCCGGGTCAAATTCACCCACGACGTCGCGTACGGTGAAGAAATTGCCCGCTGACTTCGACATCTTTTTGTTGTCGATGTTGATGAAGCCATTGTGCATCCAGTATTTGGCGAAGGGTTTGCCCGTCGCGCCTTCTGACTGTGCAATTTCATTTTCATGATGCGGAAATACGAGATCGACGCCGCCGCAATGGAGATCGAACGTCTCGCCCAGATACTTCATGCTCATGGCCGAGCACTCGATATGCCAACCGGGACGCCCCATGCCCCACGGGCTTTTCCACGCGGGTTCGCCGGGCTTTTGACCCTTCCAGAGCGCAAAATCCATGGGGTGGCGTTTGATTTCGTCCACCTCGATGCGCGCACCGGATTCGAGATCGTCGAGATCCTGACCGATGAGTTTTCCGTAGTTCGCGCGGTACGCCTGTGTGTCAAAGTACACGTCGCCGTTGCCCGCCGCATAGGCGAGCCCCTTTGCCTCGAGCTTTTTGATGAGCCCGATGATTTCGCCGATGTGCTTTGTGGCGCGCGGATGGACGTCCGCCTTTTCCACATGCAGCGCTCCTGCGTCCGTCCAGTATTCGCCGATGTACTTTTCGGCAATCGCATCGACGGTGGTGTTTTCCTCGTTCGCGCGGCGGATCATCTTGTCGTCGATGTCGGTGAAATTCTGGACGAACTTTACGTCGTAGCCCAGGTGAATGAGAAAGCGGCGCAAGACGTCGAAAACGACCAGCGGACGGGCGTTTCCGATGTGGATGAAGTTGTAGACCGTCGGGCCGCATGCGTAGATACCGACCTTGCCGGGCACGAGGGGCGTGAAATCTTCCTTTTGGCGGGTCAGCGTGTTAAAGACCTGCATGGTTTTCATGGATCATTCCTCCTTAAAAACAAAACAGCCCCGCCCCTACAGAGGCGTGGCCGCGGTTCCACTCTGATCATATCTCGTATGCCTGTAACGGGGCGTGCCGCCCGGTGATTTCCCACCGGGGACTCCCGGGGTGCATTTTTCCTGCGCATGGGCCGAGGCGGCTTTCAGCCGGTGACCGCCCCTCTCTTCGGCTTCCGCGCGGGTACTTTTCCCCGCTCATCGTCTTTGCGTTCATTATAGGGAGGCGCGCACCAATTGTCAAGTCCCGATCCGTGAAAATCACGACTCATAGCAGCACTTCCGTGGTAAACGCACCTTCTTCTGCGGCGCGCGAGAGATAGCCATCCGCGCGGGCGATGATCCGATCGATGCGCAGCAAACCGAACCCGTGGGTTTCGCCCTTATGGGAAAGGAAGCGCCCATCCCGCTTTTGCGGCAAACCGGGGGCGGTATTGGTGACAGAGAGGTAGAGCCGTTCCTTTTTCGCGCCCATATACACGCGAATAAAGCGCTCCTCCTCGTCATTTTGGCGCAGACATGCCTCCATGGCGTTATCGAGAAGATTTCCGACGATGACGCACAGCTCGACCGCGCTCACTGGCAATTGATCCGGTACGCTGGCCTTGACGCGCACATCGATATTCCGCGCGCGCGCAAGGGATAGCTTTGAATTGAGAATCGCATCGACCGTCACGTTTCCGGTCTTAACCACCTTGTCCACGCCCTTGAGATCGTCCTCAAGTTTTTCCAGATAGGCGTCGAGCTCCCCGTTTTTTTCCTCGGCCCGCAGCGCCTTCATGGCCTGTATGTGACTGTGCAGGTCGTGCCGCCATGCGCGCGTCTGACGATACATATTGCCCACCTCGGCAACCTGCTTTTCAACAAGGTCGGTCTGGAAGGCCGCAAGCCGCTGATCGAGCATGCGTCCGATGGCGCGCCGAATCAAAATCCACGCGAAGGCCGCAAGAAAAAGCAGCGCGAGCGCGATGGCATATGGAATCATTTTTCCCTCCAATTGTGGTCGATAAAGGCGCGGTTGGCGGCATCATACCTTTTGCGTGAGAGCGGAACGCGCGCGCCGTCATCCATTTCCAGCGCCGCGCGCGTCACGCGGCGGACGCGATCGAGGTTGGCGATGAATGAGCGCTGGCAGCGAATAAAACCGATACCGAGCGCGCTTTCGAGTTCGGTCATGGTAACGTGCAAGAGCCGCGCGCCCGTGCTCGTTTTGATCTCCACGTCGCGTGATTTTGCCTCACAGGAGATGATTTCGTCCGCAAAGAATCGTTCCCCCGCGATGACGACTGCACGACGTTGGCGGGAAAGCCGATCGCGTGCGCGGTTGAGCGCATGGATCAGCCGCTCTTCGCAGATGGGCTTGACCAGATAATTGACCGCATCGACGTCATAGCCCTCGGCCATGTAACCCGGAAACGCGGTTGTGAAAATCATCTGCGCACAGACGCCCCGCGCGCGCAACGTTTTTGCGAGCGCCATGCCGTCCATACCCGCCATCTGAATGTCGAGGATCAAGAGATCGAATGCCCGCTCCTGATCGAACAAAAGCGCTTCTGCGCTTTCATACCGTGCTATTTGCGCCGAGACATCCCACCGGGCGGCCATTTGCGCGATGCGCGCGGCCTGGGACGTTTCGTCCTCCACGATTGCGATGCGGATCACAGGCTCAACACCACGATGCTCGCGCAGGCGAGGCCGAGACCCGCAAGCGTGCGCGGCGCGAGCTTTTCCTTGAATAATACAAAGGCATAGATGGCGGACAGCGCGAGGACGCCGCCGTTATTGACGACGTTTAATAGCGTTAGATTGATCCTGGTCATGAGATAGAGAAGCAGGTTGACCGCAAGCGTCGCGCTGGCGGAACTGATCAGCAAAAAAAGCAGCGCATGGCGGGACATTTGAAAGCCGATGAGGTATGCGCGACGATGGATTAAAAGTCCAAACGCGCTGGTCAGCACAGCCATTCCGAGAAATGTCGTCACGATCATCTCTTCGCGCTGCGTTCCCCCCATCAAAAGCTGCTGCAGATGCATGAGAATGCCGTATAATCCGTTGACGACAAAGAGGAGTGCGCACCAGACGAGGTATTTCCCACTCTTTTCTCCCTTGAAACCGTCGAGATTCATCACCACGAACGCGGCGAGCATCGCACCGACGCCGAACAGCCCCAGCGTGCTCAGCCGCTCGCCGACATAGAACATGTCATAGACCATGGGCACAAGAATGCCGCCGGAGAGCATGCACACCATCATGAACGCATACGACCCCAGCGCACCCGCGCGCACCATCGACAGATTGAAAATCAAAATCATAAATATGTTCAGAAAACCGAGGACCAGCGTCGTCCCGGACGGCCGATAGGAAAAGCCGTTCACAGCGAGCGTCGTGACCCCGACAATCGCCGCATAGGAAACGGCGAAGGGGATCGCACCCTCTCCCCCGCGCGCGGAGGTGTAGAGCCTGCAAAACAGAGACTGGAACGAAAAAAGCACCACGAGAACCGTCAGCAGAAGCGCCATACATATCCCCTCCAACATGAGGAAATGATAGCATTTTAAAGGCGAAGCGTCAATCATCTTTGCTACAGGAAGCATACCAAACCCAAAAACCCTGCCGGTCGGACATTTTCCGGATTTGGAACAAATGTTCTGTGCAAACGGTGTGAATTGAGTCGGATTTCGCAAAGGATTGCCTGTGCGATCATTGACGCGACCCCTTGCATGTGGTATCATTTTCAAAACGATATTAATAAGGAAGTGAGAATATGTTAGAGAACATTTTGGATCGTAGATCCATCCGCAGATATGAAAACCGAAAAGTGCGTGAAGAGGATGTCAAAAAACTGCTCGAGTGCGCCATGTATGCGCCCTCCGCGATGGATAGACGCCCGTGGAGCTTCATTGTGATCGATGATCCGATCATTCTCGACGAGTTAAGCCGCAACCATCCGTACGCCGCGATGCTCCGGCAGGCGCCGCTTTGCATCTGCGTCTGCGCAAAGGAAACTGAAATTGCGGGCTATTATCAGCAGGACTGTGCGGCCGCGACCATGAACATCCTCATCGCAGCGAAGGAACTGGGACTTGGCTCCTGCTGGATGGGCGTCGCACCGCGCACCGACCGGATGGAGATTGTGAAAGGACTTCTGGGTATCCCGGACGGCACCGTGCCGTTCAACCTGATCGCCGTCGGTTATGCTTCGGAAGAGCGTCCGCGCCCCGATCGCTGGGACGAGAGCCTCATTCACAAAAACCGCTGGTAAGGAGCGCGTATGAAGAAGATCCTGTACTTTCATCAAAGATTCTGCCCCTTCTGTGTCGCCGCGAACAGATACCTTGCCGATCTGATCGCCGAAAACCCCGTCTATGGGAAAATCGAAATCGAAAAGATAGACGAAAACAAGGAATGGGATCGCGCAAATCGGTACGATTACTGGTATGTCCCCACATTCTATGTGGATGGAAAAAAGCTTCACGAGGGTGCATTATCCAAGGGGAAGCTTCGGGAAGTGCTTGATGCGGCATTGGAGGATTGAAGATGCAACTGTCCGAGAAAGAGGTACAGGTTCTGCGCAATTTAGGCAAGCGATATGCCGAAATTGCGGCGCTGCCCGCGCAGGATGTCAAGCGCGATATGTGGCGAAGGCATAACGCCTGCGAGATCGTGCGCCCCATGGTGCTCATCGACCAGCTTCCCTGGAACGAGCTGGATGTGAACGGATCCCTTGTGAATCAGGTGGAAGATCCCTATTGGCGGCGCGTGGAGACGCAGCTGAGGCGCACGATTTACGAGTGGGCACATTTGCCGGTCGATATGGTCGTCAATCCCTATATCACGCTCCCCCGCCCCATCTTGACGACGGGATGGGGCCTTGAGGCGCATGTGACGCGCCTTTCCATGGACGCGACGAGCGATGTGCAGAGTCAGCACATGGAATGCCTGATCGAAGACTTTGACGATCTGGAGAAGATCAAAATGCCCGAGGTCACGCTCGACGAGGCCATGGAGCGCGAGATCGTCCAGACGGCGGAATTCCTCTTTGCGGGCATCATCCCCTTCCGCATGACGGGACAAATCATGCATCTGGGCATTTGGGACACCATCTCGATGTGGATGGGCGTCGAAAGCTGCTACATCGAGCTTCTGGACAGGCCGGAGCTGATTCATGCGCTCATGGAAAAGATGACGGACGGGCTCATTTATCAGATCGGTCAGATGAACGCATTGGGACTTTTTGACGTATATACAAACTTGTGCCATTGCTCGCACACATTCTCGGACGATCTGCCCGGCGGGGACGCGATCAAGCATCCCACATCCCACGACGCTTGGGCGTTCGGGCTCGCACAGCTCTTTACATCCGTCGCGCCCGCCATAACGGACGAATTTGAGGTCGCCTACATGAAGCGCGTGTTCCCTCTGTTTGGCGCGATTTACTACGGCTGCTGCGATCGGCTTGACGACAGACTCGACGTCATCGCAAAGCTGCCCAAAGTGCGCAAAATTTCCTGCTCGCCGTGGAGCGACCGCGAAAACTTTGCCAGGAGGCTCCCGAAGGGCTATATCATGTCCAACAAGCCCACACCCGCCATTCTCGCCTATGACTGTTTTGACGAGGATGCGGCGCGCAGGGACCTCAAACGGACGATCCGTGCGGCGTGCGAAAACAACGTGCCGCTCGAAATGATCCTCAAGGACGTTTCCACCGTGCGATATGACCCAAAGCGGCTTTGGCGCTGGGCGGAAATCGCCATTGAGGAATCCGAAACGTTTTGTTAATCTGTATGCCGAGATGCTATTACATTCATCTCGTATGATAAAAGAGAATCGCAACAGGGAGGCCGCTTGATGGATCATCTGGACAAACTCGAGAGCAAGAGCGTACATATTCTGCGCGAGGCATACGCCTCGTTTTCAAACATGTGCATGCTCTGGTCGATTGGCAAGGATTCGACGGTGCTTTTATGGCTGGCACGCAAGGCGTTTTTCGGTCACGTACCCTTTCCCCTTGTGCATATCGACACGCACTTCAAAATCCCGGAAATGATTGAATACCGCAACAAGCTCGCCATGGAGTACAAGCTCTATATGATTTATGGCGAGAACAGCCAGGCGCTGATTGAAAAGCGCACCTACCCCGACGGGGCAATCGGACGCGTCGCGTGCTGCCGTGCGCTCAAAACGGAAGCGCTCTCGCACACGCTCGACGGCACATGGCCGCGTTACCGGCTGAACCTCGAAACGGGCAAGTACGAGGTTGACCAGAACCGCGAGGCATACACGGGCGTCATTGTGGGGGCGCGTGCGGACGAGGAAGGTTCACGTTCAAAGGAACGCTATTTCTCCCCCCGCGACAAAAACAACGACTGGGATCTCGACGACCAGCCGCCGGAGTTTTGGAATCAGTTTAAGACCGATTTTGCGCCCGGCACGCATGTTCGCATTCATCCGCTCCTCGACTGGACGGAACTGAACATCTGGGAATACATCGAGCGCGAAAACATCCCGACGGTGTCGCTCTACTACAATCAGGGCGATGGCACGCGCTACCGTTCGCTCGGCTGTGCGCCGTGCACGAATCCCATTCAGTCGGAATCGAGAAATCCGCGGGAAATCATCGAGGAACTCAAAACCGGCGCACTCTCGAACGTTGCGGAGCGCAGCGGGCGGGCGCAGGACAAGGAAGACGGCGGCGGCCTCGAAACCCTCCGGCGAGACGGATACATGTGATCGAAAGGATACGCTGATTAAATGGAAGAAGTCATGAATGTCGTAACCGTCGGTCACGTCGACCACGGGAAATCCACCGTGATCGGACGACTGATGGCAGATACACACGCGCTGCCAGATGGAAAACTCGAGGCGATCCGCGAAATGTGCAGGCGCAATTCGAAGCCGTTTGAATATGCGTTTCTTCTCGACGCACTCAAAAACGAACAGGCGCAGGGAATCACAATCGATACCGCGCGCTGCTTTTTCAAGACCGACAAGAGGCGCTACATCATCATCGACGCACCCGGGCACATCGAATTTCTGAAAAACATGGTGACCGGCGCATCCCGTGCGGAGGCTGCGCTGCTTGTCATCGACGCGTCACGCGGCGTGGAGGAAAACACGCGCCGCCACGGGTATTTCCTCTCCATGCTGGGCATCCGGCAGGTTGCGGTGCTCGTCAACAAGATGGACCTGGTCGATTACAAGGAATCCGTGTTTGAAGACATCAAGTCCGAGTATACCCAGTTTCTCGCAAAGATCAATATCGAGCCGGATGCGTTCATTCCCGTGAGCGGCATGGAGGGCGACAATATCGCCAATCACTCCGAAAACATGCCGTGGTACGCCGGTCGGAATGTCCTCGAACAAATGGACTTTTTCAAATCCGTGCCCGTCCCGGACAAGCTTCCTCTTCGCATTCCCGTGCAGGGCGTTTACAAGTTCACCGGCTCCGGAGACAGTCGGCGTATCATCGCGGGCACCATCGACGCGGGCACCATCAAGGTGGGCGAAAAGATCGCCTTCTATCCTTCCGGCAAGAAAACGACCGTGAAGAGCATTGAAAAATTCAATGCGCCATTGCCGGAAACGTGCGCTGCGGGCGAGGCCATCGGGTTTACGATGACCGAGCAAATCTTCGTCAAGCGCGGTGAAATCGCATGCCGCGCCCTGGATGAGGAAGCGCCCCATGTGGGCGTGAACCTGCGGGTGAACCTTTTCTGGCTTGGGAAGCAGCGGCTGGAACTCGGCAAGGAATATTTCTTCAAGTGCGGCACCGCGCACGTGAAGATGCGCGTGAAGTCGGTCGAGCGGATCGTGAACGCGTCGAATCTGACCGCCATGCTCCGCCAATACGTAGAGAAAAACGAGGTCGCGGAGTGCATCATCGCGCTCGAGCGCCCAGTGGCGTTTGACACGGCGGGCGCCGTGGAAGGTACAAGCCGCTTCGTCATCGTCGACAACTACGAGATCGCTGGCGGCGGAATCATCACCGAAGCGGCAGTCGCGGACGACTACGACGTGCGCAACATCCGCTGGTCGGCGGGGCGCATCACCCAGTCCGAGCGTGGAAAGCATATCAAGGACAACGGGTTGGTCGTGTGGATGACGGGCCTTTCCGGCGCGGGCAAGACGACCATCGCACAGGAAGTGGAGCGCATCCTCGTAGAAACGGGCATTCCGGCCTACGTGCTCGACGGCGACGAGCTGCGGCGCGGGCTGAACAAGGATTTGGGCTTCTCGCCCGAGGACCGCACGGAAAACATGCGGCGCACCATGGAGGTGGCAAACCTGTTCCGCAAGGCGGGCACGGTCGTGCTTGTGTCGCTCATCTCCCCCTTCGAGGCCGCGCGTCAAGCCGCACGCGAATTGGTGGGCGAGCGTTTCCTCGAGGTTTATGTCAAAGCAAGTTTTGAAACCTGCCAGGCACGCGACCCGAAAAAGCTCTACAAGAAGGCGGAAGGCGGCGGCATCAAGAACTTCACGGGCATCGACGGCTCCTACGAGGTGCCGACACATCCCGATCTCGTTTTGGACACCGAGCTGTGGTCCGAGGTCGAGTGTGTCGAGAGCCTTTTGGGTGCGATTTCCGGTATGCTGGAAAACGTGGCCCTTGGTGTGAGCGATGATTAGCGCGCTTCAGAAATTGCCGATTTACCCGCGCATGCGTACATTTGTGCGTTCGCATGCGCGGCTCTATCGGTTGACTACGCGGATCAATGAATTGGTGAAAATGCGCCGCCGCATCAAAAAATACGGCGAATACACATCCAAGACCTTCCATATTGACCACGAAAAGAAATTGGTTTATCTCAGCAATTCAAAGGTGGCATGTTCTTCGATCAAGGCAAGCATGTACAAGGTCACGAACGAGGCAGCCGATTACCGTGCGGTGCATCGCATCACAAAAAAGCAGAATAACTACGAGTTGAGCGTTCCATGGGACAAATACCAAGACTATTACAAGTTCACCTTTGTGCGCAATCCGTTCGCGCGGCTCGTTTCGTGTTACGTCAACAAGCTCATCACGGACAAAAAGCGGCTCGGCAAGGAGATGCGTTATCTATACTTTGAAAACTACCTATTCGGCTACCTGAACATCGATCATGGTTTCAGCAACTGGGCAAAGCGCGTCTGCCGCATACCCGACAAGTTTGCGGATCGGCATTTTGTCCTGCAAAGTTTTCTAATTCACGATAAGGAGGGACACGAACTGGTCGACGAGGTGTTCCGGTTCGAAAATCTCGCCGCAGATTTCGAGGTGATCCGGGCCAAATACGACCTCGAACCTTTGCCGCACTACAACAAAACAAACAGGGGGAATTGGATGGATTATTATGACGAAGAAACTGCGCGCCGCGTGTATCAGCGTTATCGCAGGGACATCGAGGAGTTTGGGTATCAGGATGCGTATGACGAGTTAATCAAATACATAAAGGAACGGAAGGTTGCGCAGAAAGATTAGAGCGCTCCTGAAAAAGAATCTTTACACATACCGCATCATCCGCATGTGCAAACTCGTCAACAATTTGATTCGAAACGGCTCCTATTTTACGCGTGTTTTTTTCATACTGCCCGAAAAAAAGGTGCTCTACCTGAGTGTCTCGAAGGCGGGGAATACGTCCATTAAGGCCTCGATGTACGCTATTCCCGAAAGATCGGATTACAGGCTTGTTCATCGCTCCATGCGAGGGCAAGATCGATGCAAAAAGATCAGCCAACTCGACCAATATCCTGATTATTTCAAATTCACCTTCGTTCGCAATCCCTTCCGGCGTCTCATATCCTGTTATGAAAACAAGATGCACGCTGATCGGGCAAAGGTGGGGAAAATGATCAATATGCTGATTTACGATCACTATCTGATGGGATTTTTATCAAAGGACCACGGATTCAGACACTTTGCGCGCCGCGTATGCATGATACCGGATCGTCTTGCGGACAGACATTTCGTGAGTCAGAGCATGGACGTTCTCGACGCAAACGGAAACCTTCTCGTTGATTACGTTGGTAAGCTCGAACATATGGAACGGGATTATGCACCGCTGCGACAAAAATACGGGTTTCAGCCGCTCCTCCACTACAATAAAGCCAAAAAGGCCAAACAGAACTGGATGGACTATTACGACCTTGAAACCGCGCGGCGCGTCTACAGACGTTACGAAACGGACATCAAGGTGTTTAAATATCAGGACGCATACGAGGAACTCATCGCCTATCTGAAGGTGAGGGAAGCGCAGTAAGCCGCTTCCGAATATGAAGGCCGGGACAAAAAGTCCCGGCCTTCAGACTGTCGAAACAGCCCTTCATCTTCCTTGCAGGGTTTCTGACGTTGATCGAAACCCACCCGCGCTGCCAAGATGGATTGCTCGGTCGAGCGCCATAATTGGTGCAACGGTCCCACTCTGTTTTGCCGATCAGATCACAGTCTCCGTCTCGAACGCCACCCACGGGATTTCCACGGGCTTGCCCTTTGAAATGATGTCGTCGATGTGCAAAAGCAGCGGGAAATCCTCCGCGCTTGCCCTGCCCGTTGCAATCAACCGGCGCACCGCGCGCGCGGTACGGGTCGAAATGACGATGGATTCGAGCGTCACGCCCTTGAGCTGGGCCATGGCTTCGTCAAAGGAGAGTCCGCGTCCGAGCAGCGTTCCGATGAAGCGCGTGCGCCCGCCGAAGATGGTGACATACAAATCGCCCGCGCCCAGCACGATATTGTCGTCGCGCCCGCCCGTCATTGCGAGGAGTTTGCGCATCTCCCGCACGCTCTGACCGAAGAGCGCCGCCTGGGAATTATAATGCTGCGTCCCCCCCACGCCCTCCATGCGCTCGGAAAGCCCGACCGCAAGCGTGACGCCCAATGCGTAGGCGTTTTTCATGGCGACGGCGCATTCCACGCCCACAATGTCGGTCGAAATCGAAATGTGGTAAAAGTCCGTCTCAAAAAGCGACTTGATCCAGCGCAGCTTTTCGATGTCCGAACCGCAGAATGTCACCTCCGTGGGGTCTTTGTCCGCCAATTCATAGCTCGTGCAGGGACCGCCAACCGCGTTGATGGAAAAGCCCGCGCCCTGCGGCAGCGACCCGTAGTAGATGGGATACGGCGTCAGGGAACCATCCTCGCCGTCGAACATGCCCTTTGTGATGCACAAAAGCGGCACCTCCTTCGGGAGGATGGGCAGCATTTCGTTGGCGAACCAGTCGACGCCAAAGCTTGAGACGCCGCTGATGATAAGGTCGGCATTCTCGAGTGCTTCGGATAATTCCTCGATCTGGTAAAACCTGCACCCATCCGGCAACTTGCGTTTGAGGGTAATGTGAAAATGATCCTTGCGCAGACCGTCGATGATCGCCCGATCGAGCGGCGTACCGACGAGACGCACCTCGTTATTGTTCGCACGCGCAGGAACGCTCATTGCCGAACCCATCATGCCGCTTCCGATGATTGTGATGACCGCCATGTTATGCCCTCCCCCTGTTCGCAGTCGATACGAGGTCGATCCCCGTACCGGCGATGTCCTTGATCACCACGTCGCCAATTCCGATCGGCGCGTGCGCATGCGCGGCCTTGAGCGCCTGGAGCGCCTCCCCAATCTTCGCCTTCGGAATGGGTGACGCGGTTTTCACCGGACAGAGCGGCTCTATGCCTCCATCCATCTTCACGAGAGATGTAAGCGTGCGCTGGGGGTTCGTCGCCTCCTGTACGGCATAATCCGCGCCGCGCCGACAGCCGTTTCCCCTGACCACGTACTTGCCGTTTTCCTCCTCCAGGAGCAGGCGGCAACCCATGGGACACACGATACATGTCATTTCAACGCATGTTTCTTCCATAATTGTCACACCTCCTTCGCATCCAGACGGACGATCACGTCGCCCGCCAGATCCCCGGCATCGATCTGGATCTTCTCCATTTCGCCGGGCGTCATAATCCGCTTGCGCTGCATAAAGATCCGCTCGCCGCCCGAATACACCTCGACCGTTGCGCCGCGATGCACCGTGCCGACCCGGAAGTAGACATCGATCGCGCCCGACGCGACCTTTGAGATGCGTTGCGGAAGCGCATAGCGCACGCCGTTTTCAGCGTGTACGGCGTATGTATCTGCGTTTTTCGGTTCGCCCATGGCGTATCTCGCAGCCGCCGCCCCCGCAAGCGCCGCCTCCTCGGAGACGTTATCCACGAGATCATGCACGTGCAGCACGTTTCCGCAGGCGAACACGCCCGGAACAGACGTCTGGCGCGTCTCGTCCACCACCGCGCCGCTCGTGACGGAATCCATCTCGACCCCCGCCGCCTTCGAAAGCTCGTTTTCCGGAATCAGTCCGACCGAAAGCAGCAGCGTGTCACATTCGTAGAATGCGTCCGTGCCCTCGATAGGCATGCGCGTCGCGGGATCGACCTCGGAAACCGTGACGCCTGTCACGCGCTCCCGCCCGTGTATTTTTGTCACCGTGTGGTTGAACTTGAGCGGAATGTCGTTGTCCACAAGGCACTGGACGACGTTGCGATTCAGTCCGCTCGAAAACGGCATGATCTCCGCCACCAATTCCACCTTTGCGCCTTCCCACGTCATGCGACGCGCCATGATGAGACCAATGTCGCCGGAGCCCAGGATGACCACCCGCTTGCCGGGCAAATAGCCCTCGATATTATTGAGCCGCTGCGCGGTACCCGCCGTATAGATGCCGGCAGGCCGTGTGCCGGGAATGGACAGCGCGCCGCGCGTCCGCTCCCGGCAGCCCATGGCGAGTACCACCGCGCCTGCAACGACGTGCTGAAGCCCGCGTGCGGTGGAAACGCACAGGATCTCCCGGTTTTTCGTTAGTTCGAGGGCCATGGTGTCCGTCCAAACGTCGATGTTTGCGCCGTCAAGTTTGTCGATGAACCGCTGGGCATATTCCGGACCGGTCAGTTCCTCGCCAAAATAGTGCAAGCCAAAGCCGTTGTGAATGCATTGCTGGAGGATTCCCCCCAATTCCTTGTCGCGTTCAATGACGAGGATGCGCGCGTCTTTGTTTTTCTCCCGTGCGGAGAGCGCCGCCGCGAGCCCCGCCGGTCCGCCGCCGATGACGGCTACGTCGCATTCGTATGTCACAATCATCCCTCCTGTGGCCGCGTCTCTCCCGCGAGCAGATATGATTTCCCGCCAAACTTGGTGATTTCAGTCATTGGGATGCCTGTCTCGCGCGAAATAATCTCCATCACGCGCGGCCCGCAGAATCCACCCTGACAGCGACCCATCCCCGCGCGCGTGCGCCGCTTGACACCGTCGACCGACCGCGCGCCGCGCCGGACCGCTTCGATGACTTCCGCCTCCGTGACCGTTTCACAACGGCAGATTACCCGTCCATAAAGCGGATTTTCAGCGATGGCGGCTTCCCGCTCGGTCTCCGACATATGCCGGAACACGCGAATATGTTTGCGCACCGGATTGTAGCTCATCTTTTCACGCGGCGAAAGGCCGGAGGCGCGCAAAAGGTGTTCCACCATTTCCGCAATGGCGGGCGCGCTGGTGAATCCCGGCGAACAGATGCCCGCGACGTGGATCATGCGGTAATCGGCCTCGGATGCACGGATGATGAAATCACCCGTCGAAGGCTGTGCGCGTATCCCCGCAAACGAAGTGATGACCTGCCGAAAATCCAGTCCCGGTGCCGTCTTATGTGCCAGGCGCTTCAGGCTCTCGATCCCCTCCGCAGTCACGCTCGAATCGTATTTATCACCTGTCTCAACGGCGGTCGGCCCTGCAAAGCAGTTTCCATCTACCGTGGGCGAGACGAGCACGCCTTTGCCGAGCTTTGTCGGCGTCTGAAAGAGTACCGTCCACGGCGAGTCCGCCGTGCGGTCGATGAGCATGTATTCGCCCTTGCGCGGGCGGATGGAGAAGGAATCGTCCCCAATCATGCGCGAAACGTCATCCGCAAAGACGCCCGCCGCGTTCACCACGCGCTTTGCCAGAATCTGCTCGTCTTCCAGCGTGATCCTCAATCCATCCGCTTCGCGTGCGATGGCGGTCACGGCCTTCCCCAAAAGCCATTCCACGCCGTTTGTCCGCGCATTTTCCGCACAGGCCATCGTCATCTCATAAGGGCAGGTGATCGCGCCCGTTCCCGCATAAAGCGCGCTCACCGCGTCCCTGCTGAGCATCGGCTCGATCTTGCGCGCCTCATCCCCCGTGATGATGCGCATGTCCGGCACGCCGTTTTTGAGTCCGCGCTCGTAGAGCGCTTCCACGGTCTTCGTCTCCTCATCCGAAAAGGCAACGACCATGGAGCCAAGTCGCCCGAGCGGAACGTCCAGTTCCTTGCACCAGCGATCGTACATGGCATTTCCCCTAACGTTCAATAGCGCCTCCAGCGAGCCCGGCGGACAATCATACCCCGCGTGTACAATGGCCGAATTTGCGCGCGAGGCACCCATGGCGACGTCGTCCGCGCTGTCGATCAGTGCGATGCGGATGTCGTTTCGCGCAATCTGCCTTGCGATGGCCGCGCCCGTGATGCCCGCGCCGATGATCGCCACGTCATATTCACGCATGCGTCTCTCTCCCCTCCGTAAAGTCCATAGAAAAAGCCATGACGAAAAACCCCGCACAAACGGGATCATCGTCATGGCTTCTCTTTCTCTCTGCCAGTCCTTGTTATATTATATGTCAAAAGCGCCAATTTGTCAATCACCGTTTGACTCCGGCGGGCAACTATGCTATAATTTCGTTTTGGTCGGACAACAGGAGGTTATGAATATGAAGCATTACGACGTCATTATCGTAGGCGCCGGACCGGCGGGCATTTTCACCGCGCTCGAATACACGGAAAAGATGCCCGGCGCGCAGGTGCTTTTGATAGATTCGGGCCTGCACATCGACAGGCGCAAGTGCCCCGCGCGGGATCTGCACAGGTGCGTGGGCTGCGATCCATGCAACATCATGAGCGGCTGGTCGGGCGCGGGCGCGTTTTCGGACGGCAAGCTGTCGCTTTCGGAAGATGTGGGCGGCAACATCGTCGACTACATGACGCGGCAGGAGGCGCGCGAGCTGATCGGCTACGCGGATTCCATCTATCTGAAGCATGGTGCGCCGACGCTCGTCCACGGTCTGAACGACCCGAAGGTCGAAGAGATCGGCTACGAGTGTTCGCGCCACAACATCAGGCTCGTGCAGTGTCCGGTGCGCCATTTGGGCACGGAAAATGCATTTACGGTTCTGCGTGACATGTATGTGACGCTCGCCGCGCGCCCCGGATTTGAATTCCGCGAAAAGACGACCGCCGAAGGCCTGCTCGTCGAGGACGGCAAGGTTGCGGGCGTCTACATGCGCACGTCGGGCGAAGCACAGATTCTCGAGCGCGCAAAGTATGTGGTTGCCGCGCCGGGACGCGGCGGCGCATCGTGGCTTTCTCAAATGGCGAAGGAAAATCACATACAGACATTTAACAATGAGGTTGACATCGGCGTGCGCGTCGAGGTGCCCAATTCCGTCATGGACGGTTTGACGGAACACCTTTACGAGGCAAAGATGATTTACTATTCGGACACCTTCGAAAACAAGGTGCGTACATTCTGCATGAACCCCGGCGGACTGGTGAGCGAGGAACACTACGAGGGCGGACTCGCGGTCGTCAACGGGCACAGCTACGCGGACAAACAGCTCCGGACGCAGAACACCAACTTTGCGCTCCTTGTTTCGACGCGCTTTACCGAACCGTTTAATCAGCCCATCGAGTATGGCCGCTACATCGCGCAGCTTGGAAACATGCTGACCGGCGGCGGCGTGATGGTCCAGCGGCTGGGCGACCTCAAGGCGGGACGCCGGACGGATCTTTCGCGGCTCAAAAAGTCAACGACCATTCCGACGCTCGAAACCGCGGTGCCGGGCGACCTGTCGTTTGTGCTGCCCCACAGGCATTTGACGAGCATCATCGAATCGATCCGCGCCTTTGACAAGGTCGCGCCCGGCCTCGATTCCATGAATACGCTCCTGTACGGCGTGGAAGTGAAGTTCTACTCATCCAAGGTAAAGGTGAGTCCGAAATTTGAAACGGCGTTGCCCGGCTTCTATGCCATTGGCGACGGCGCGGGCGTGACGCGCGGACTCATGCAGGCATCGGTCACAGGCGTCGTTGTCGCGCGCGATATTCTGGGGCGACTGTAGTTTCAAACGCCACCCTTTCGGGTATTATATAGTCAGAAGGACTGACAGGAGGTGTGGTACATGGAAAAGAATCCAAAACAGAAACCAAATGACTTTAAGGGGCCACGCCCCGAAGAGGAAATTTCCTTTGACGAGGCCGTCTGTTCACCCGAATTCAAGGAAGGGTGCAAGGAACCCACAGACGAAGTGATCGACAAGGAAAAAAGTAAAAAATAGTTGAATTCCTTCCTCCACATATGACCGTCCACGCGCAGGATCAGCACGTGGACGGTTTTTTTGTCGGGCAAGCCCCGGATTAAAAAAGCCTCCCCGTCACAGGGGGAGGCCGCCGTTCACATGTCAGAATGAACGATTGAGGAAGTTGTAGAAAATCTGCGCGCCGTCCGCACGGGTCAATTCCGCGGACGCGTTGATGTAGTTGTCGCCATCAGGCGCGATCAATCCCATGCCGTAGGCGATCGCCACGCGACCGTAATCCGCCGTCTGAATATCGGCATCGTCCGCAAAGCCGCAAGAGTAGATCCCCTGAAAATCGGCGACGCCGCCCAGGCCGTACATCTCAACGATCAAGCCGGCGAACTGAAGCTTCGTCACAGGCGCTTCCGGTGCGCTCGCCGAAAAGTCACGGGCGCCCAACTGCATCGCGCTGGAACAAAGTTCCGGATACGCCATCTCCTCGACGCCGGCGTAGCCGCCTGCCTGCACAATTATCGTGAGCATATCGCGCGTGGTGAAGGCCTCGTCGGGCTTAAATGCGCCGCCCGCGAACCCGATGCCGTACTGCGCAAGCGCCTCAACGGCGGCCTTTGCCGGACTGTCCGCGATGTCGGAATACCCGTACGTATTGCCGGTTGCCGCATAGCCGTAGCGCAGAATCGTTCCGGTCGTGGCGTCCACGCCGTAGACGTCATAGTTATCCGCGTAACGCCAAGCCAGCAGCCGTTCATAGGAATTGTTGTAGCCATAGGTGTTGTCAGCCTGAGGCGTGGAGACGAGTGCTAACTCGAAGGGGAATTCCGCCGTGTACGTCTCATAAGCCGCGTCAGCACTTACAAGCGTGCCTGCGTCCGGTTCTTCAAACTCCTGCCCCGCATCCCAGTACTGATAGAAGCTGTCAATCGTCCCGTCTTCCGCATTCACGTTGACGCTCATATAATTGCCGTCAAACATGTAGCCGTTGTGCATCCGCACGTAGTAGTAGTTTGCTGTGGGCGAGTAGTAATACGGGCTCGCAAAGCTGTTCTGCGTGGAAAGCTGGATCTGGCTGAACAGATCGGGAAAGTACTTCTCCAGGAAGGAATCGCTGACCGAGCGATATTTGTCCGTATCGATATTGGCATTGTACGCGCCGTAGATGTAGGGATGCGAGGTATAGAACGAGTCGAGCGCACCGGTCGCGGCGACAAGCGTCACGCTCTTGGTGTCATAATAGCCCGTTCCCTTCGCGATCGCTGCGATGGCGTCCGTGCCCATGCCGTAGCGGCTCGCCAGTTCCGCGTCGGGAATCTTACGGGAATAAGTGAGGCTGCCGAGCAGGCCGTTGTTCCCATTATAATAATTCGCAGAGGTCAAAATATAGTCTTCCGTCAGGCCGAACTCAGTAAACGCGCGCGCGGCTGCATCCAGTTCCGCGGCGGACAGCGCATCCTGATAGACGCTGATGCCCTTCAATTCCGCGTCGGTAAGGCTCTTCGGCGCCGCGATCGCGCCGTCGCCATAGCCTGCAGCCATGTCGTTCATGCCACCGTCGCCTTCGGCACCCGCATAGTTGCCTTCGATATTCACAAGCGTACCGTCCGCCGCGCGCACGACATAGGTTCCGTTGTACTGGCGGATATAGCACAGCTTCGCCATGTCGCCGTTATTGACGACATAATACTGAAGTACGAGCGCGTTCTTCTCCCGCAAAAGCGCCTGTGCATCTTCCTTGGTGATGTTCACCTGGGGATCAAAATCCGTGTTCACAAACTGCATGTAGCTGTCCGAGCGGTAATAGCTCGTGACATCCATATTATTCAGATCAACCGTTACGTTGAGGGTGATGTCGGTGGGATAATCTCCCATCACGAGCCTGCCGGACACATAGGCGCTCGTGGTATTGTCGTTTTCGAGGCTCTCGGTCACGTCGTCGAGCGTCCAACTCTTGCCATTGCCGATCACGCGCCCCAGGAAGGCCTCCGCCGCTTCGCGCACCGATGCCGTTGCGGAAGTCGGAAAGCGCGGGACGTAATCGTAGTTGTAATCATAGTTGTCGCTGCCATTGTATTTGGAATAGCTCAGAATTTCTCCGTCCGACGTACAGGTCACATAAATGGACGTATTCCCGCCCGTCCAAGTGAAGTTCCAGTTGCCGTCATAGGAATCGGATGTGAAATCGGTAAAATCGTCTGATATGTCAAGCGCCTGCTTGACGCGCAGGGTGATGTCCTCCAAATTCGAACCTGCTTGTTCTCCCATCGCGGGCACAGCCATTGCCATGAACATCGCGATCGCGCAAATAAGCGCAAGTGCCTTTTTCATGTTCTTCCCTCCCTCGGATCAATGTACAATTTGGACGTGCCCGCATTGGAAAAGTTCCAGCGATTTCCGAATGGTTCCGCCGCGTTGACAACGAGAAACACATCCTATATAATACGGCAGAGGTGATGTGATGAACGAGGCAGAGAGGCGCGCGCTTCTCGAAAAAAATAAAAAGCTCATCGACATGGTAATCGAACGGGCAAAGCGCGATTATCCGGACGAAGTCGCGTTGATTGGACTTACGGGCTCGTTTTTGACCGGCGATTACCACGCGCACAGCGATCTCGACCTTATCATCGTGACAAACAGCGATCGCCCCTGGGGCATGGCGCGTACATTTTTGCTGGGCGAGGTCGGTTACGACATTTACATGACGCCCTGGTCGCCGCGCATCGAGGCCGAATCGCGGCTCGAAAGCCCCATGGTTGCGCTGCTTCTGGATATGAAGGTGCTGTACTGTGCCAAGCCGGAATATCTCGAACGGCTCGAACGCAATCAGGCGCGTGCGCGGGAAGAGCTGAATCAACCCATCGGGCCCGCCTGCCTGATGCGTGCACGCAAATGGATCGATGACATGAAACGCGACTACGCAACCGCCTGTATCGAGGAAGAAATTGGCCCGGTTCGTTATGGCGCGGGCGGCGTCCTGTACGGCGCGATCAACGCGCTCACGCAGCTCAACAATACATATCTGCGCTATGGCATCCGACGCCATCGGGAAACCGTCGCCGCGTACGAACATCTGCCGGATGGTTTTCTCAAGGATCACGATGCGCTGATCGCTGCTCTGACTGTCCCGGAACTGCGCGCAGCCTCACTGCGCCTTCTCAAGGGTGTGGAGGCGTTATGGCGCGTCATGGATGCGGAATTAGGCGTTCACCCGGCACCCACATACGATAATCTCGCCGGAACATATGAAGAGCTTTGGAGCAACTGCCGCAATAAGGTGATCGACGCCGCGCTGCAAAACGATCCGGCCTACCTGTTCCACGCAGCCCTGAGCGCGCAGAGCTTTTTGGACGCGATGCACGAAGAGGCATGCGGCACACCCAAATTCGACCTGATGGCGCACTTTGACGCGGGCAATCTCACCGCATTTCGGGATGCGTTTCTCGCCGCGATGGACGATTACGCGGCGGAATACGAGAAAGTCGGTCGCGCCATAGCGCGTTATGACACATTTGAGGAACTGTATAAAACCTATATGAAGGAGAGCACATGAACGACATTGAGATGATCCGGAAATTGGAACGCCCCGAAGGAACGGTACGCATGGTGCTTGACACGGACACATACAACGAGATCGACGACCAGTTCGCCATCGCCTATGCCCTCAAATCGCCCGACCGCATCGCGCTCGAAGCCATCTATGCCGCCCCGTTTTTCAACAGCAAGTCGGTTGGCCCCGAAGACGGCATGGAGAAAAGCTATAGCGAGATTCTGAAGCTTCTGCGCCTCGCGGGACGTGAGGACATGATCGCGCGGGTCTATAAGGGCTCCCGCAGCTATCTTGAGACGGAGAAAAAGCCCGTCCCCTCCCCTACCGCAAACGACCTGGTAACCCGCGCCCGCGCCTGCTCGCTGGACGATCCGCTCTACATCGTCGCCATCGGCGCAATCACGAACATCGCATCGGCGCTCATCCTAGCGCCTGACATTGCGGAGCGCATCGTCGTCGTATGGCTCGGCGGGCACGCGCTCCATTGGCCCGACACGCACGAATTCAACATGTTTCAGGACGTCGCCGCCGCGCGCGTGGTGTTCGATTCCGGCGCGCCCCTGGTTCAGCTTCCGGCTCTGGGCGTGGTCGATCATTGCGCCGCGACAAAGCCGGAACTGGAATACTGGCTCGTCGGCAAAAACCCGCTTGCCACCTATCTCGCGGAAAACACCATTGCGGAGGCGGAGTCCTATGCCAAGGGTCGCCCGTGGAGCCGTGTGATCTGGGATGTGGCGGCCATCGGTTGGGTGCTCGATCAGGCTGGCACGATGATGCAGGATCGGTTGGAGCGTCGGCCGATTCCCGAATACGACGATCATTACGGCTTCGACCCGGGTCGCCCATTCATGAAATACGTCTGGGCGATCGACCGCGACGCACTGTTCGCGGATATGTTCCAAAGACTCGCAAAGTGAACATGCGCTCGTCGTCCGTTTCATGATGCATCGGCGTTGTGCGACTGCATAGATCATTGGGATAGCCGTTTTCGCCACGCACATTGACGCCCGATCAGTCGGTTCCTGAACGCAGCGACATAAAGAGAGCCCGGGCAAAAGCCCGGGCGTCCTTTATCATATCGCAGTCTTTATGAGAGAATGGTTTCTTCGGTCTCGATGTCAAACATGTGAATGCGATTCGTCTCCATGCCGATCATGGCGCTGTCGCCCGTGCGCGTATGCGTATGCGGATCGACGCGCGCGATCAGTCCTCCGGACGTCCCGAGTGCATTGAAGTACAGGTTCGTTTCGGAACCCATGAGCTCGGTCATCTCGATATTCGTCTTGAATACCGAGCCGGGGTTCGCCTCCAGGAAGTCCGCCTCGTCGTGCAGGTTCTCGGGGCGGATGCCGAGGGAGATCTTCTTGCCGATGTAGCGATCGGACTTGAAGCGGCGAACGATGGCATCCGGCACGCGGATGGAACTTTCACCGAATTCCGCAAACATCTTGCCTTCGCGCGGCACGAGCGTCGCTTCGATGATGTTCATTTGCGGCGTGCCGATGAATGTGGCGACGAATTTATTGCTCGGATGGTCAAACAAATTCTGCGGGGTGTCAACCTGCTGAATGAGTCCGTCTTTCATGACCACGATGCGCGTGCCCATCGTCATGGCTTCAATCTGATCGTGGGTGACGTAGATGAAGGTTGTCTGCAAATTTTTATGAAGCTTCGTAATTTCCGCGCGCATCTGCACGCGCAGCTTGGCATCGAGGTTCGAGAGGGGCTCGTCCATCAAAAAGACCTTCGGTTCGCGCACAATCGCGCGCCCGAGCGCCACGCGCTGGCGTTGTCCGCCGGAAAGCGCGCTGGGCTTTCTGTCGAGCAGATCCTCGATGCTCAGGATGACCGCAGCTTCGTGCACGCGCTTATCGATCTCCGCCTTGGGCAGATTGCGCAGCTTCAGGCCGAACGCCATGTTTTTGTATACGGTCATGTGCGGGTAAAGTGCGTAGCTTTGGAACACCATCGCGATATCGCGATTCTTCGGGGGCGTGTTGTTGACGAGTTTCCCGTCGATATAAAGCTCCCCGCTTGTAATATCCTCAAGGCCTGCAACCATGCGGAGCGTTGTGGATTTTCCGCAGCCGGACGGCCCGACCAGAACGATAAATTCCTTATCCTCAATTTCGAGATTGAAGTCCTTCACCGCCGTCACGTCTCCCGGGTATACCTTATATATATTCTTAAGTGATAGATTTGCCATTTATGTCCCCTCCAAATGTACTTCTACAACCTGATCTTCTTAAGTTTAGCAAAATCCTAGAGAAAAATCAACTATTATGGATGCAATTCTCACAACATTTCTTTTTAACACGCAAATGAAAAATTAAGTATTGCCAAATTGCCGCCTGCGTGGTATAATAACTTTCGTTCCGCGGGTAAAACCGGGGACGCAGGGTTCTTCGCAAGGCGCAGTGCGATGTAGACTGCGACCGGATGAAAGCCTGAGGAACAAGGTCGGCAAGAGGGTTTGTACAGTTGCCCGTCATGTCCATACCCCTCCGTCCGACGCGATTTCTTCAATTATATGGGGCATTAGCACAGTTGGTAGCGCGCTACATTCGCATTGTAGAGGTCAGCGGTTCGAATCCGCTATGCTCCACCAAAAAGAAAATCCGAATCCAATCTCCCCAGTGGGAGAAGGATTCGGGTTTTTCTTTTCTCCTCAAAAAATAGCGTTGATTTTCGCAGCCATCCATGCTATAATGCATCAAATCATGCAGGGATCACAGGAAAAGGAATTTGATTATGCCAAGCAAATTCATGAACGCCACCGCGACCACACCGAGTTAGCGCCTGTTGTCAGCCAATCCCCGACGGCAGCGTTTGCTCTTCAAGTCGTTGGCGGGTGCAGACCTGTTTTACACCTTACCGATGATACTGGTTGGGTGTTTTATTTTTTCGAAAGGGGGTGATCGCCCTGAACGCATATGTGTGCGCGTATTGTCCCGATGGGCGGATGACCGTCCGCGCTCCGGAACAATGATTAACAAGGAGGCGGAAATGGACATGGATTTACACGATTTTGCCGACGTGGCGGCTAATTACGATTTCTATTTGCCAGAGATTGTAAAAGGTACATATTATCTGGACAACTTTGAAGAATTTCATTTGTCCCTTGCGGAACAATACGGCGATGGCGGCATCCTTGACATCGGATGCGGGACAGGCGCGCTCACAATTCCTCTTACAAAGGCGGGGTACGACGTAACAGCGCTTGATCTTTCAAGCCCAATGGTGGAAATTACAAAGGAGAAGCTTGCGCTTGAAAATCGAAAGGCCAGTTTGCTTTGCGCCAATATGTTGGATTTCAAGCTCGACCGCACATGTTCCCTTGCCATCATTGCGCGCAGTGGCTTTATGCATCTTCTAACGGCGAGCGCGCAGCGTCAGGCGCTTCTGAATATTCGCGCTCACTTAAGCGCCGAGGGCATACTGACCCTAAATCATTTCCAACCGCATCCCATGATCCAGGCCAGCCAGATGCAATCCAATCCGGATGCATTTCGGTTTCGTGCGGAGTATGTCAATATCGACGGAAAGCGCGAGCGAATTTCTGAAGCACACACATATGACTACATGACGCAAATCATGCGTGGCAACTGGAAATTTGAAACGCTCGATGATGGCGGAAACGTCATTGCTACGCGCATTCGCCCACAAGCCATGCGCCATACGTACCGGCAGGAGATGGCATATCTTTTTGAACTGTGCGGGTTTCGCATTTTAGACGTGTTCCAAAACTACCGCTTCGAAAAAGCAAAGGATAACTTGATATGGGTGGTTGAAAAGGCTTAGAACTATACAAAGCTATGTTTTTTATTCTATGCGAAGTTGGTTTATCGCGACAAACCGCTAAAACCAATTCGTGCGTGAAGCCCAGCATCCCCAAAGTTGCGCAAGCGCCTTCCCTTTACGGCAGAATCTTTCAAAGCCATGCTTTGAAAGGTCCTGCTTTATGAGGGAAGACGAGGTTTCCCGACACTTTCGTGAATTGCTCGAAGCGGACATTTTGATCTTGACGGCATAATGGCATCATGCTATAATCTTTTTAACATTTCGCAATGAGTCGTGGCGGATTCCTTGTGCGATGATTCAATCGAAAGGGTAAGCGTGAAAAATATGGCGTGCGAAGCAAATAAATGTGCAATGAAATTTGGGAGGGCGACAGAACTGTAACCCTCCCATAAAAACGGAGGAGAGCATTTTGTATCAATCAAGCCAATCCCCCCACTCCGCAGCCGCCGAACAGGCCAAGCAGTATTGGGAAGCATACATCTACGAACAGCAGGAAAATCAAACCGACGACTTGGATTTCATATTGTCCATTGTGGGTAACACGTCGCTGAATATTTTTGAAGTCGGTTGCGGCGGCGGACGCATCCTCGTGCCGTTGGCGAAGGCTGGGCATACAGTCACCGGGATCGATCTCGACCCCAATGCCATCAACTTAAGGATGCAACCACCCTAAAAGCACCAAAAGGACGGCACAAAATCGGCCCTCTTTCCCGACGAATTCATGCACAAATAGGCGCCCGAATTCTTGGTGATTCCGCGAATTGA
>JAEZSP010000031.1 GCA_023421735.1 Bacillota bacterium
TCTCAGAAATCTGACTGTTCTTTTTCTGTTTCCTTTTTCTCTGTATCGTTTTCAAGGATCGCGCCCCGCGTCTCTCTCGCGGCGACAGGTGTTAGTATATCATGTGATACCTGGGATTGTCAACCCCTTTTTTCAATTTTCTCATCTTTTTTTGACAAGGGGATGGTGCAAAACGAATCGCTACTTATACTAATATACCACACGGAGGTGCATTCTAAACGCCCGGCCCGCAAAAGAATGTTCTATCTGCGGCATGCGGGTTCATAGAATCAGCGGGGGGTGGGCGCGTGAAGAGGATTCTGGCCATACTGCTGCTGGTGGCGGCTGTTTTTCTCGGCGTGCGCGCGCTCGACAGGCTTCCGGCAGATAACGCACCCGAAGTGCGAAAGAAGTACGATACCTGGACGGGTGTTTTGCGCGTGTGGGTGGTGGAGGACTGGCAGGTGGGAACGGGGTCACTCGAACGCTGGCTGAACATCTGCGGCGCGCAGTTTGAAAAATCACACGACGGCGTTTATGTGAACGTGCAGCTCGTGCCCGCAGAAGCGGTCAAAAACTTTCTCACCACCGGCGTCAATCCGCCCGATCTGATCGTCTATCCACCGGGCCTTCTCGATTCTGCCGACGGATTGCGGGCGTTTTCCGTATCGGCAGATTACAAGGCCGGGCTGGATGCCGTCGGTCGATACGAAGACGCGCGCTATGCGGCGGCAGTTTTGACAAACGCATATGTGTGGATTTACGATCCGGGCCGGCGCAAGAGACTGCCGGCAGATCTCTATGAGGTGCCGGCAGCCTGCCGCGCAAACGACCTGCCCGCTCTTGTGTGTCTGAATTCCGGGCTGCGGCCTGCGGAGGGAACGGCGCGGGTGTTGCCGGGCGTGGACATCGGGCTCTCGGGCGGCGCGGCGGAGACGCCGGAACCGACGGGCAGCGTGGCATGCCGGGTCGGCGCGGACTTCCTTGTTTCGGACGCCGCATGGACGCTGTTTCAATCAGGAGATGTAGACGCGTTCGTCGGTGATTTGTCGGACATTCGGCGCGCGGCACAACGCACCAACTGGGCGACGGTCGTCACGGGTGCCTATGCATGGACAGATGACATGGCGCTGGTTTCTCTGGTCGCGCGTGACGGCGACCGCGCTGATGAACGGGCCGCACTGTGCGAAGGATATATCAATCTATTGCTCTGGGACGGGCAAACGCGCGCCGCAAAGGCCGGGGCGCTCCCCGTTACACGCGGTGCGGGCGCATATGCGGGAGATCTCGCCCTCGCGCCCGTGGAGGCCGCGCTCGAAACCATGCGCCACATCTGCGCGCCCGCGTTCGGTATGCGGGACGATTCAGCTCCCACCAATGCATACGTCTCGGGCACAATCACCGCGGACGAGGCCATCCGGCGATTGCAGGAATGACAGGATGTTGCGCTTGCGTTTCCGATAAAGGCGAACATTATCATCAGTTTCCCGAAATACGATCGTATATAATAGGAAGAAATCCATTCAAATGACGCAACCGCACGACGTTCCACGCATCCCTTGGGAGTGCGTCCGGATCACCGTGCGGTCTTTTTGAGGCGCGTAACCCATTCATATGCGCAAAATGCCGGGCATATTCCGCCCGGCTCTTTACTTTGCGAATTCTTAACGTTCGATGGGGAGCCAGATTTCGACGAAGCGATCTGCCTTGTCCGCGAGGGTCCGTCGGGCGCGCCTTCAAAGTGCCTGCGAAAACCGAGCAGAATACATTCTTCCCGGTTCTCAATCCGATAATCCAACACAGTACCACCCTCCACAATCAATTTGAGAATCAGGCGCGCGCACGCATTGAGCCGGGTACCGGGTCTACGGGCGTCGGTGGGCGTCGCGCCGTGGAAGTGCGCGAAGGCGCGTGCGAAGCTGTCCGGCGATTCATAGCCATACTTCATTGCGACGTCGATCACGCGCATACCGCGCCGCAGATCAGTGCTCGCCAGCGTCAGACACCGCGCACGGACGTACTCGCCGAAGGTCATCCCGGCGACCAGCGAAAACGCGCGCTGAAAATGGTACGCGGACGAATATGCGCACCTTGCCGCTTCCACACAATCGATTTCACCGTCCAGATTTTCTTCCACGTAATCGATCGCACGCTGAAGTCCCGTTACCCAGTCCAGAATCGTTTCTATAGGAATTGAGCAATCATTCCGTAGAAACGATTTTATTTTTGTCAAGGCTATAAACCAGCGTACGAAAGCATCCCGATATTGCAACAGGGCAATCGTGATACATATGGTGTAAACAAGACGTCAACTCAAAGGCTCCTTTCAATGGTTGTTATAATTCTCTATGGGCATTGACAAACGAATACATCTGACGTACAATTAAGTAAACTTATAGTTTACTTAATTACACTCATATGCAAGTAGGAGGCGTGCTGAATGGGATGCAACGACAGAAAGCGACAGGAGAAAGAAATCAAGCGAAAAGATATTATTGACGCTGCGGAGCGAGTCTTTTTTTCCAAGGGATTTGAAAACGCGTCGATGGATGAGGTGGCCAAGGAAGCGGAGTTCAGCAAACGAACTGTCTACGTCTATTTCAACAGCAAGGACCAAATTTATTTTGAGATCATGATCAGGGGATACCGGCTGCTGATTGAAAAGATCGAAAACAGTTTCAATGCAAACCCACCCAGGAATGCTTTAGATGAGCTGCGTAACACTTTTTTCATCTTTTTTGAATTCAGCCGAAATTGTCCGGAATATTTTAAGGCAATAATGGAATATGAAACAAAGGATTCTGCCGATCAGCTTGGCGTGGAGGACGAATCCAAAGCGGAATGCTATCGGTTGGGCGAATTGATTTTCGGATATCTTTTCCACGCGCTGCAAAAGGGCGTTGCGGAAGGGACACTCCGCAGCGGGCTCGACACCGAACAAACCGCATTGATTTTGTGGGCGTGCACAATCGGGGTCTATAACACGGGAAAGAAAAAAGGCGATTATCTGAAGAATTACCACGGCGTCGATCCCAATGAATTTATATCGGAATCCTTTCAGTTGATTATGCGGCTGATTGGCAGAAGCGGAGGAGATCGGGATGAAAAAGGCACTTAAAATTGGAAGTTTTATCTTATTGGGCATTGCCGCGCTATGTCTTGTTTTAGTAACCCTACTTTACTGTATCAGCGGAGGATTTATGAAACAGACGTATATGGAACCCTGGTCGAAAAATTATGCCGAAAAGTATTCCGACCCCAGAGTACGCCTTGTGACCGCCGGTTTGCTTGCCGCGAGCAATCATAATATGCAACCATGGAAAATCAGCCTCGACAAATCAGACCCCATGGTCTTCTATCTTTATGCCGACAGTTCGCGTATAACCAAAGAAGTCGACCCATACGCGCGACAAATGATGATTTCGCAGGGCACGTTCCTCGAATATGTCGCCGTGGCAGGTGAAGAAGAGGGTTATCACGCCGATATTCGCCTCTTCCCCGACGGCACATACGACGAATCCAGTCTTTCGGAAAGTATGGATTCAAAGCCGGTAGCAAAAATCACACTTACAAAGGCGCAACCCGGAAACAGCGTGCTTTATGACGCACTTTTCCTGCCGGATACCAACCGGGAAGCCTATCAGGCGAAAAAGCTGACTGGTGCGCAGGTCTCGGCACTCGAATCGCTTTCCTCCATAAGCGGCGTTTCAATCAAGCTGTATCAGGATCAGTGGGATCTCAGCAACATCGGCAAGTTTGCTCTGCAAAGCGCAACGATTGAGGCGGGTGTCACCCGTGTGATGGACGAATCAAATGCCATTTTCCGAGCGAACGAATATCAGAAGAACAAATATCGCTACGGCTATTCGGTGGAAGGTCAGGGCACCTCCGGCTTTATGAAAAACATTCTGCAGGGGTTGGTTACGCTCTTTCCATCCATGAACACCGGAAAAGCCGCATCCCAAAATTTCATCAGCTACACCAAAACATCCGTTGAACATACTCCGGCATACGCAATGGTCATAACCACCGGGAATAGCCGCCTCGAACAGGTTGAAAGCGGTATGCTGTACAGTAAACTGGTACTGACTGGACACACGCTGGGACTGGCGATGCAACCTCTGAGTCAGGTGCTGGAGGAGTACCCCGAGATGGAAACTCCCTATTCTGAATTTAATAAAGCCTATGCGCCGGACGGCGGTACCATACAGATGCTCTTCCGCGTTGGTGTTACTACAAAAAGTGTTCCACTAAGTATGCGGCGTGCCGTGCAAAGCTTGATTAGATCCAATTAATATTTGTAATATTCGTTTGCCTGATGCCGAAAACCTTTATTTTACGCGGGTTCCCGAGTTTGTCGTTATGAACACTCGCACCATGTGCGCCACCCCTTCCCTGCAAACAATGGTACCGCATGCCGCGCGGGTGCGTCCGACTTTCCATGCCGGGAGATGTCATGAATAGGATAGATAGAAGAATCTCTATCCGCACTGTCCTGTGCAATCATATCATATCAATTCAAAAAATACAGCAAACGCAAGTGATCGGATTGCAGTCAGATTTGTCCGCTGTGCCCTTGCCTCTTAACATCGAAATGGTATAATGTTCGAAGGAGGCTTTTGAATGAACATTAGCATTGAAGACGTCAAGGCCAGCGAAAAGGTCAAAACATATATTAAAAAGGCGGACGAATCGCTCATCGCGTTGGGCTATACGGAGCACAGCTTTGCGCATGTGACCCTCGTATCAAAAACCGCGCGGATGATCCTCGAAACGATGGGCGCTTCGGAGCGCGACGCGAAGCTGGCCGAAATCGCGGGGTATCTGCACGACATCGGCAATGTCATCAACCGGGTGGATCACGCGCAGAGCGGTGCGATCATGGCCTACCGCATCCTCGACGAAATGGGTGCGAACGCGGATGACGTGGCAACCATCATCACCGCCATCGGCAACCATGACGAGGGCACGGCTTTCCCGGTCAATCCCGTTGCGGCGGCTCTGATCCTGGCAGATAAGACGGACGTGCGCAGGACGCGCGTGCGTAACAGCGACATTCCCTCCTTCGACATCCACGACCGGGTGAATTACGCCGTCGGGAAATCGTCTGTCAAGATTAACGAAGAAAAAACCGAAATTGTCCTCAGACTCGAGATCGACACCAGCGTCTGCTCGGTCACGGACTATTTTGAAATATTCATCGGCCGGATGATCCTTTGCCGAAAGGCCGCCGAAAAGCTCGGCCTGAAGTTTGTTTTGCGCATCAACGGCCAAAAGCTCATGTGACAAAGGAGAATGCCCCATGTCGTTAAAGGTCGTGAAATTTGGAGGCTCATCCCTCGCGGATGCGGAACGATTCCGGCGGGTCAAGGAAATCATCGACGCCGACCCGTCGCGCAAATTCCTCGTGCCCTCCGCTCCGGGCAAGCGTTACAAGGAAGACGAGAAGATCACCGATCTTCTCTACCAGTGTTATGCGGCCATCGAGCGCGGCATGGACTTCGACGTGCCGTTTGACAAGATTTCAGAACGCTATCTCGAGATCGCACATGATCTGGGCGTAAACATGGACGTCTTCGACATGCTCGCAGATGTACGCGCGCGGATGTTTGACAATCCGACGCCGGATTATTGCGCCAGCCGGGGCGAGTACATGAACGGACGGCTGATCGCTTCCTACCTGAATTGGGATTTCATTGATCCCGCCGACGTCGTCAAATTCGACCGCCACGGGGTCTTCGCCGCCGAGTGGACGAACGAGACCCTCTCTGAAGAATTGCGCCGGCACGAAAATGCGGTCATTCCCGGTTTTTACGGCTCCTTCCCCAACGGCGAGGTGCACACCTTCCCGCGTGGCGGATCGGATATCACGGGCGCCGTGGTTGCGCGCGCCGCACAGGCGGACGTCTATGAGAACTGGACGGACGTATCGGGCTTTCTCATGGCCGATCCGCGCATCGTAGACGATCCCAAAGGAATTGACGTGCTGACCTACCGCGAATTGCGCGAGTTATCTTATATGGGCGCAACGGTCCTTCAGGAGGACGCCATCTTCCCCGTGCACCGCGCGGGCATCCCCACCAACATCCGAAACACATATGATCCTTCGCATCCCGGCACCATGATCGTGTCGGATGCCGCCAATTATCCGCCCAAATACGGCATCACCGGCGTGGCGGGGCACCAGAACTTCACACTCATCAATATCGTCAAGGACATGATGAACGCCGAACTCGGCTTCGGGCGGCGCGTTTTACAGGCAGCGGAGGAGTTAGGCATCTCTTTCGAGCATCTGCCCACCGGCATCGATACCATGTGCCTCACCGTGGCGAACCGCGAACTCGACAAGAAGCTCAACCAGCTTCTCAACCGCATCTCCGAACTCTGCCAGCCGGATTCCATCGAGGTCACGCAGGGACTCTCGCTCATCGCGGTCGTCGGACGCGGCATGGTCGCGACCCCCGGCACTGCCGGAAAAATCTTCAACGCGCTTTATGGTGCGGGCGTCAACGTCCGCATGATCGACCAAGGGTCGAGCGAGCTCAACATCATCATTGGCGTCGCCAACGCGGATTTCGTGACTGCGACGAAGGCAATTTACGAAGCGTACGTGTGTTAAGGGAGAAGCCGTTACAGGGATACAAATGCATAAACAGACTTTGGTGCGATTTTGTATATAACAGACCATAGTCTCTTTTTCTGGCGGGTGATCCGCCTTGGAGGTACGATGTGGGATAAATCGATCAAATGGGACACGACGATCCGCCCGATGAAGGGCTGGGTGCACGTCGACGTACGGGAACTGATTCGCTATCGGGATCTCATCATGCTGCTGGTCAAGCGGAATTTCAAGGTCTCCTATAAGCAAACGGTGCTAGGCCCCCTGTGGGTCGTCCTTCAGCCGCTCATTACGACCGTGGTCTTTACGGTGATCTTCGGGGGCATCGCAAAACTGCCGACAGACGGCATGCCCTCTTTTTTGTTTTACATGGCGGGCAACATTGCGTGGCAATACTTCTCGTCATGCCTGACGCAGACGTCTTCCACGTTCATTCAAAATCGCCAGCTTTTCGGAAAGATTTACTTCCCGCGCCTCGTGATGCCGATTTCGACGGTCATGACGCAGCTCATTAATTTTCTTGTTCAGTTCGTCATGTTCCTGCTCTTCCTGGCCTATTACGCAACGCGGGCGAACACGGGCGTCCTTCCGGATTTCTGGACGATGCTGTATACGCCGCTCCTTTTGCTCCAGATGGCGGCGCTCGGGTTGGGATTTGGAATCATCGTTTCGGCGCTCACAACCCGGTACCGCGATCTTGCGATGCTGGTGACCTTTGGCGTCCACCTGTGGATGTATGCGACGCCGATCGCATACTCATCCTCACTGATTGCAAAAAACTATCCGCAGCTCATGGGCCTTTACATGTTAAACCCCATGGCGCCGATGATTGAGCTTTTCCGATCGGCATTTTTGGGCATTCCCATGACCGGGATGGCGTATTACTGGATTTCGTGGATCACGACCGCAGTGGTACTCCTTTTGGGAATCGTGCTCTTTACCCGGATCGAAAAGACGTTCATGGATACGGTGTAAAGGAGGCGGCGCGCATGTCTGAAAGAACGCTTGAGATCGATCACATCTCGAAAGAATACCGGCTCGGAAATTTCGGTCGCGCCACGCTTCAGCGCGATTTGCAAAGTTGGTTTGCGCGCGTACGCGGCAAAGAAGACCCGAACCGCAAAATCTATGCCCGCGAGCAGGTCAAAGGAGAATACCTCATGGCGCTCGACGAGGTTTCTTTGGCCGTCGACCGGGGCGACGCCCTGGCGGTACTGGGGCGCAATGGGGCAGGAAAATCAACGCTTCTCAAGCTGATCTCGCGGATCACTGCGCCCACGGGCGGCGAGATTCGCATCAAGGGCCGCGTCTCATCGCTGCTTGAAATCGGCACGGGTTTTCATGCGGAATTGACGGGACGGGAGAACATCTATCTCAATGGCGCGCTCATGGGCATGACGCGTTCTGAAATCAACAGGAAAATCGATGAGATCATCGATTTTTCGGAGATTGAACAATTTGTGGATACGCCCGTGAAGCGCTATTCCTCCGGCATGTATGTGAAGCTCGCCTTCGCGGTCGCGTCAAATCTCGACCCGGACATTCTCATCTGCGACGAGGTGCTTGCGGTCGGCGACGTCGCGTTCCAGCAAAAATGCCTTGCCAAAATGGGCGATGTGGCGCGCGGCGGGCGCGCGGTCATCTATGTGAGCCACAACCTCCGCACCGTCTCGCAGCTTTGCACGCGCGCGGTGTATCTCGAACGCGGCAAGCTGATTTACGACGGCGACGTGGCGCGCGCCATGGATCTCTACGCCGGCGCGGGCTTGCGTTCTGTCGATCGGGATCTCGACGCGATCCCGCGCGGCAAGGGGCGCGGCAACACCATGCGGATGGTCAAAATGACGATCCTCGACAGCGAAACCATGGAATACGAGCAGGATTCGACCATGCGCTTTTCCCTTTCGGTACGCGCGCGGGCCGCAGAGAGCACGTGCAGGCTGCGCGTGATCCTCATGTCCAACAACGCGGCGCCCGTTGCGATGGCGCAATCGAATTCGTTTTATGTTGCGGAAGACTCAGCATTCACCCGCGCGTTCACCATCGATCTATCCCACATGACGCCCGGGGAATATGGGATCAAGCTGCAGTTGGTCGGGCACAAGCCGAACGGAAAATCAATCAACCATGACACCGTGGAAGATGCGGGCCACTTCATCATCAGAGAAGACGCAGCGGCAAACCAGGGCTTTTTATGGAACGAGCCCATGTGGGGCAACCACAGACTGCCGGAGCTTACGATGGAGGAACTGGATTGAATCAGAAAATCAAGACCGTCGCGGCGGTCAACGACCTGTCGGGCGTCGGGCGCTGTTCTTTGACGGTTGCAATGCCCGTCCTGTCGGCCATGGGGGCACAGGTCTGCCCCGCACCGACAGCCATCCTCTCGGCGCACACGGGCTTCAAAGACATCGTTGCGACCGACATGGGCGAATTCCTCGCAAAGATGCTCGATGCGTGGACGCGCATGGGCATGCGATTCGACTGCGTGTACACGGGTTATCTCGGATCACCCCGTCAGGCAGCGCTCCTATTGGAATTTTTCTCCGCCCAAAGACAGGCGCTGAAGATCGTCGATCCGGTCATGGGCGACGAAGGAAAGCTGTATGTGGGCGTAGACGGATCCATGGCAGAGGCGATGCGCGCGCTCTGCCGCGCGGCGGATGTCGTGACGCCCAACCTGACCGAGTTTTCCGCACTCACGGGGGAAACGTTTTCCATGAACCCCCGCACGCGTGCACAGATCGACGAAATGCTGATCAAACTTCCTTCGCGCGCGGCGGTCATTACGAGCGTACCCATTGCGGGCGGCCTCGCAAACGCATATCGCGCTTTTTCCGGGGAAACCGGCGTGATTCCCTTTGAGGCAATCGACGGACATTATCCGGGCACGGGCGATTTATTCGCCTCCGTGCTGACCGGCGCGCTGGTGATGGGTGACTCCGTCAAAAACGCGGTCGCACGCGCGGCAGACTTCGTCTCCCGTGCCATGGCGCTTTCACGCGGCGTAGACGACCCGAATCACGGCGTTCAACTCGAGGCCGCATTGCCCCTGCTTCTCGAGGCGCGGGCATGATGCAGGCCGCGCTTTTCGACCTAGACGGCACGCTGCTCGATTCCAATTACGTCTGGGCGCGCGTCGACGCGCAGTTCTTTTGCGCGCGCAATCTCGCATTTCCCTCCGATTATGTGCGCGCGATCTCAGGCATGAGTTTTCTCGCCACCGCCGCATACACAAAAAAGCGCTTCGCACTTCCCGAATCCGTAGAGGACATCGTCCGCGAATGGACACAGATGACCGAGCGCGAATATGCCGAACACGTTGCGCTCAAACCCGGCTCCGCGGCGTTTTTGCGTCAGCTGAAGAGCCGCGGCGTGAAGTGCGCGGTCGTCACCTCCCTGCATCGCGCGTTGTATGAGCCTTGCCTTGCCCACAACGGCATTCTCTCGCTGTTTGACCTCTGCCTTTCGACCGACGAGGCCCAAAGTACAAGCAAAAAAGACGGCCTCCTTTATCGCATGGCAGCCGACCGCCTGGAAACCCCGTATCCCGATTGCGCCGTATTCGAAGACGTCTACGAGGGCATTCTGGGCGCCAAGCAGCTGGGCATGCAGGCCTTCTGCGTCGTGGATCCCAAGTATACGCACCGCCTGGATGCAATCCAAGGAATCGCCGACGGCATCGGGGAAAACGTGGAAGCGGCATGGGACAATGCCAAGAAGTAAACGATATATCCGACAATGGCGCGGGGTAAATTCCCCGCGCCGTTGCGTATTTTGGCGCAATCGCATGAACCGGCAGCCACAAAAAAACGAACCGATCGAAGATGCGCTCTTCGATCGGCCCGCATTGGCGCTTTTCCCCCGTATATTCCTCTCTACAGCTTTGCCGCTGCGGCCTTCTTAATGGCGGCCTGATGCAGGGGACAAACGCGGTTGGTACCGTGCGTGCGGCTGTTGGTAAAGTGAATACAATGATGTCCGTTGAAATTATTGGACGTAATGGAATTGGAGCCATGGGGCATGCAATTCATGGATGCCGCGTAATTGACGCCGTTGATGGTCACGAAGATGGCGCGACGCTCCCAGGACCAGGAGCCGCAGGCAGCTTTCATGGCGGCTGTGTCGGCGGCGGTCAGCGGCTGGCAGTCGGCGTGATTCGAGCCGCCCAGGCGCTTTTCCTGCCAGGCGATGCCGGTCTCGACATCCGTAATGGTCGCAACGGTGCCGGTGGAGAAGATCGACTGAATGTCGCTGGTCCACCAATCCATTTCGACGGCGGTTCCTGTCGCGGCCTTCGCGCTGCTCGTTCCGGAGGTTGATTCTTCCTCCTTCGTCTCTTCGACGGGCAGTACCTCGGGTTCCTCCACCTTCTCTGTGGAGAGCATGCTCTTTTTCACGTAGCAAACCTGCCCGCTTGCAGTGACCCGCGCCCACGTATCGTTGTATGCGGTCACGGTCACTTCGTCATTACAGGAGAACTTGCCCAACTGTGTAGACGTGGTCGTATAGCTCTCGTAGGCCTTCACGCCGTCTTCCTTGATATAGGCGGTGAACGTCTTCTCAACGACCACTTCAACCTTCTCGGTCGAAAGCGTCGCCTTTTTCATGTACGCCGTCTTGCCGGAAATGTCCACGCGGCACCAGCTATTTTTCACGGCCACGACCGTCACCTCGGTATTGACGGGCAATGTGCCCAACACCTTGGAGGAAGTTGAATAGCTTTTATAGACTTTTGCACCCTCAATCGCCGCATAAGCCGTGATGCTCTTGTCGTCGTCCTCGCTTCCTGTTTCGGACTGACTGGTTTTTTCCGTGGTCAAGGAGGATATCTCGACAAAGCCCTTGTCAGAGCCGGCCTTTATGTATGCCCAGTCGTTCATCGTCGCGTACAGCTTCACCGCATCGCCTTCCTTCAGGCTGGCGCGGGAAGATGAGGAAGAGAAATTCGCGAGCAGGGAAGCATCCTTTGCCATATAGACCGTTTTGCCATTGTACGCCTTGACAAGCGCCAAGTCATCCGAGGCGACATAGGCCGACTTGTTTCCCTTAGAGACCTTCGCCCAGCCGCCCTTCGCAGCGTCCAGATTCAATATCGTGCCCGCATCGAGCGTGCCATATGACTTGCCCGATGCATCCGGCGACGCGTAAACAGGCGTGTCCGCCATGACGCATACCTTTTCTGCCAAAGCGGCATTTGTGAAAACGAGCACCAGTATCAGTGTCGCAGCGAGTGCGCGCAGTGTCCTTGTTTTGCTCATGGTTTCCTCCATATCCGTTTCATACCGCCCTATTATATTACATAACTATGACAAAATCAAGTGCTATACGCATTTTTGTGCATAATTACGACATAAAAACAGCGCTCCTTACGGAGCGCCGTCCTATTTAAGGGATGATTCGGTCAAAAGTGATGAAACATGGCCTGTGGATTTCATCCTAATGTCGAATATTCATTCGGATCAATCAGTCGCCGAAGATCGCGAGATCCGCGGCCTTTGGGGAGACGTAGTACGTGACATTCTGTGACTTTGAAGGCGGGCCGTAATAGGAGGAGGTTCCGTATGTATCGAAATATTCCTCCAGCGTTTTTGTGGTAAGCGATTTTGTGGCCGAGGCGAGTTCGGACACGGTTACGTAGCCGTCGCCGTTTTGATCGCCCGCAAGTAAAACCGAGGCATCAGACATATAGTTCCAACCAAGTGCTTTGCACATTGAGTAGGTGAAAAAGTCATACGAGCGACTTTCAGCGGTATTGAAGAAACTCGCACGGACGAGCCCGTCGCTTGCGAAGATGGCCGAGTAGCTGGTTCCGTCGGCCGCTGCTCGATCCGCCGCGCGCACCATGTAGGTGAGCGTCGAGGGAATCGTCTCATCGCCGCCGCTGTAGCAGGAGGGGATGATGAGAACGACGTGCCCCTTCACGCCCTTCATGGCGGACATGATCGTGGACGCGGAAACATACGCCCCGCCGGAGTGGGAATAAAGATGCCAGACGTAAGAGCCGTCCTTATACGTGCCGTGCGACAGGAGATAGATGAACGAAACATCCCCCTCCTTCGCGTCCGCAAACGTGGACGAAATGGCATCCGTCAGCTGCCCGCCGGTCGTGAGATTCGAGCGATACGAGAGTTCATAGCGCACGCCGCCGATGGAACTGTTGCCAAGCGCATCGTACACGCCCTTCTGGCAGTTCTGCGAGAAGGGCAAATACCCCTTCTGCGAAGAGTTTTGGTACTGCGCGATGACCAGCGCGCGATAGGTGGGCTGACTCTCATCGCGGGGCACATTCACCGTAAATGAGCGGGAATAGCAGCCGCCCGCCGTTACAGTGATGGTGGCAGTCCCTGCCCCCGTCGCGGTGACAAGTCCATCCTTCACGGATGCCACGTGCGAATCAGAGGACGACCACTCGAGAAAGAGCACTGGATCGACCGTTGCGACTACGGTAAAGGAGTCCTTATAGGCAAGCTCGATCACATCCTTGTCGTTGATCGGCCCACCCGAATCAGTCTCAGTCGCCACCCGCTCCATGGTGAATGAATTGAGCGGTACCTCGACGATCCTGAGCGTGATCGTATACTGCTTGCGGGAACCATCCCGCGCGGTCGCCCGTACCTTGATCTTGCCGGGCTTTTTGCAATAGAGTTCACCGGTTTTGGAGTTGATGGATGCGTACTTCTTATATGAGGACGACGCCAGCGACCACGAGAGGCGCTGATCCGTCGCACTCGACGGGGAGACAGTCGCAGGAAGCGTATATGTTCCGCCCAGAAGCAGATTCCCGTAGGGATTCTCGATGGAAACGTACTTCACGTATCTCTTCTTAACCGTCACCCGACAACGATACGTTTTCCCGTTGACGGTGCGCGCGTAGATGTACGCCGTGCCGGGAGAGATGGTATAAACCATGCCATCGTCCGAGACGACCGCAACGCGCAAATTTGTCGTATGCCACGTAAGGACGCGGTTTTGCTCCTGAAGAACGTTTGAGGGATATATTTTCGCGGTGAGCTGATAGCTCTTGTCCGCATACAGCGAAAGCGAAGATTTATTGAGCCGCACCGATGTGGGCATCTGGGTCGTTACCTTGACCTTGATGCGCTTATAGACGCCCGAATAGGTCATGGCGATGACGTAGGTGGTACCGGGCGAAACGGCGCGCACGACGCCCTTTGCATTGACCGTTGCAATGGACGGGTCAACGCTGCCCCAGAATACCTTACTCGATTGCGCACCGGAATTGACTCTTGCACGCAGGGTGTACGTTTTTCCCTCTTTGAGGGTGATGGAGGATCGATTGGTGGAGACGGATTGAATCCTCCGCGACTTCGAGACGACCTTGACGAGGAAGGTGCGCGTCACCTCTTTGTCCTCGCTCGTGACCGTAATGGTCGCAAGACCGTTCGCAACGCCATAGATTCTGCTTCCATCCGTACGCGCGACCGCCTCATTGGAACTCGAAAGCGAGTAGCCGGTGCTTGTGGCGTCTTCCGGAAGCACGTTGATGGACGGTTCAACCGACTGGCCCTGTGCAAGGATAAAGCCACTCATGGTCGGGAACATATCCATATAGATGGAGATCGCCGTCGCCGGGCGGATGATGCCCAGGCCTACCGACGTCGTTTCCCCGGACTGCGCGGAAACGACAATCGTCACGCTGCCGGGGGCGATGAGCGACACGAGTCCATTTTGATCAACCGTCGCGCGCGTCTCGTCCGAGCTCGTCCATGTGAGCGCGTCGACGGCGCCCTCGGGCTCGCGCGTCAACGCCAGCTGCACCTGCTCACCCATTCGAAGGTTCCCGCCGGGCACCGTAATGCGCAGGCTCGTCGTTCCCTGCAAGACAGAGACGGGAAAATCGACCGTGCGACCGGACTTCATATTGACAGTCGCGGTGCCCGCGCCGAGCGCCAGACCCGAAATCAGGCCGGTTTCGTCAATGGTGAACAGCGCCTCATCCGAAGAGGCGTAAGAATCAATCTGATCATACGAATTATCCGGCAGCACCGTCACGCCGAGCAGCGCCGTCTTGCCGAGCCACACCACGCGCGTGGCCGAGTCGATGGCGATCGACGTCGCAGCCTGATACACGGTGACGGACGCTTGCGCGGTCATTTCCCCATAGTTCACTTTGACCTGCGTATCGACAGACGATTCCATGATATTGAGAAGCCCGTCCTGCGTCCATGCGGTGACGGTGCCGTCTGCCGAGACCTGTATGTAGGGCGCGGATGCATCATCAACCGTGAACGCTAAATGGGACGGATCGTATTCGGCATCCGCGGGCACCGGGGAAACGACGAGCTGCACGGCACCGTCCGAATAAAACGATGCGTTTTCAACCGAAATGTCCGTGAGCGGCACGACAACTGTCACATCACAGCTCACTTCGTATGTGTTTCCACCATAGAGCGTCGAAGCGGTGATTTTCGCCGTGCCCTTCGAAACCGCAGCCACGAGCCCGGTCGTCTCGTCCACAGTCGCGACGGCCCCGTCGCTGGTGGACCATGTAAACACCGCATCCTCTACCTTAATATCGTCCGCATAGAGCGTTGCGGTCAGTTCTTTGTCGTCGCCAATGTAGACTTTCGCGGTCTCCTCGCTGATGGATGTGGTATAGACGGGCTCGTCCTTTTCAATGGTGAGCTCAAATTCATCGTAAATGGTTGCATCCGCAGCAAGCGTTGCGCGCACATTGACTACGCCGACCTGATAGGCTCGGAAAACGACGATGATGTCCGCCGGATCGGTTTCGAGGTCGACGGGTTCCATATCCTTTTCGTCGAGCGTAACAAAGTCCGCAATCGTGTCGTCACTCGTCGACCAAATGATCGTCTCGTCCGCTGCGTTTTCAATCTTGAGCTTAAATTCTGCGACATAATCGAAATCGTCGCTCATTTCGGAAAACTTGTATGTAAGGGTATCCTCATCAAACGTGATGGTGGGCGTCGGCGTAGGTTCCGCCCCCGCCATCGCTTCCGGCGCCGATGTTACGACAGGCGTCGGCGTTTCCACGGGCGTGGGCGTCGGCGTCGCCACGGGCGTCGGGATCGGCGTTTCCACAGGCGTCGGGATCGGCGTTTCCACGGGCGTGGGTGTCGGCGTCGCCACGGGCGTGGGCGTCGGCGTTTCCACGGGCGTGGGTGTCGGCGTCGCCACGGGTGTGGGTGTCGGCGTCGCCACGGGTGTGGGTGTCGGGTCCCCCGCTTCCTCTGCAAATGCGGCGATACTCGTTAAAAGCATCGAAAGGCACAAAAAAACCGATATGTATCGTTGCAACCGTTTCACGAATAAACCCTCCATAATTTGCATGCTGTCATTATATCGAAATAAATTTGTCATGTCAACGCAAAGAAAGCGCGCCTATTCATAAGACGCCGGAGTGTCGTTATTTGTTTACAAAAATTGCAAGATTTCACAAAAACGTAAACCGGAGGGCGGGTGCCCTCCGGCGGTCGGTCAACCGAGTCTCGTAATGGTCATGGTAAAGATCGGGAGATTGGGGGTCGTCTGGCCGATTTCGAACGCGTTCGTGGCTTCAAGCGCAATGGTGTCGCGGCGTTCCGCCTCGACAAGCGCATTCGCGGAGTATACGCGGGTGTGGTTGGCACAGCCCTCGATCTCAACCTCGGAAGCGAAAATGCGTTCGTTGTCAAGCACCACGGCGAGCCGGGTGTCGATCGTCTGACCTGCTGGAATCTGCGCGGTGTATGCAATGAGGTAACGACCCGGGTAAGCGAGCCGGACGTGGCCGTCCTGAATCTGAAACATGTCGGCGTCGCCCGTCAGAACGCGGAAGCGAATGTTTCCGTCTTCCGGAACGCGGATCGGCGCGGTCGCGACGAGCTGCGCGGAAGCGGGAAAATACCGCATCCACTCGGGGCACATGCCCGCACAGTCAACCGCCGCATCCACCATGCCGCAGGGGCCGGTATAAAAAAGCGGCCAACCTGAACACGTTTCGCACTCGGGGCAATCAGTTGTCGCATGCACCATGCCGCCCGGGCCGCAATGTCCGTGGTGATTGCAGGGGACGCATGGGTGACAGGGGTCGGGATGCCGGCGCTCCTCGATCTCCTCGGGAGATACATCGGGGGGGAACGGACGGACGTAATTATGGTTCGTGCTTCTTGTGCGCACGGTGTTCAGCGCACCGACTCGATCGCCCTTGCGCTGACATTTGGTATTTGCCACAGAGATCTCTCCTTCCAAGGGTTTCAACCCATACTATGCCGACGGCCACCCACAGGATATCAACAGCGCGCACACATCTTATCCACAGCTTCCTGTGGAAAGCGTGTATAAGTCGGACCAAACGCAGCTTTCATTGCGCATGACATGTAAAAATGAGCTATTATATAGGAAATCATTCGTCACGCGCGCTATCCCCAATCCCATCGACATGCAGGGATTGGCGCCGGGTGAACGGCGGATTTGTTCCACAGCACGCACAGCGCGGGGGGATGCCCTGCGGCTTGCGGTGCGCTTTGTGATCTGTTATAATAAGCATGGATCTGTATGTACCGGAGGGATTGGATGGAATACACGACCGCGCAGCTTGAGCAGTGGCAATCGGCGATTGATCTCATGAAGCGCGAGATGAGCTCGGCTGCGTTTAATGCCTGGTTCAACAAGCTGAAGCTGCACGCAATTACATCGGACACCATCGTCTGTGAAGCGCCGGATCAATTTGCGATGGATAACATCAACAGGCGCTATATGACGATGTTTTATAATTGCGTTGGGATTGCGTTCGGGCGGCACTATGAGATCGTGCTTGCGCTAAAGGCAGACATTGCGCGCCAGCTCGACCAGCTTTCGCGGACGATGCTGAATAAAAAATATACGTTTGATAATTTCGTCGTGGGCACGTCGAATTCGTTTGCGTACGCGGCGTCGGTAGCCGTGGCGGAAGACCCGTCGGACGCATACAACCCACTTTTTCTTTATGGCGGCGTGGGCCTGGGTAAAACCCATCTCATGAACGCCATCGGCAATTACATCACCACGCGCGACCCGCGGCGGAACGTGCTTTTTATTTCGTCCGAAACCTTTACAAACGAGTTTATCGACACGCTGGTCAAAAAAAAGGGCACGAGCGATTTGCGCGAACGGATGCGGGGCGTGGACGTTCTCATGGTGGACGACATCCAGTTTCTTTCAAAAACCGTCGCCACGCAAGAGGAATTTTTTCATACGTTCAACCATCTGCACTCCAAGGGAAAGCAGATCATCCTCTCGTCCGACCGTCCGCCCAAGGAGATCCCGACCATCGAGGAGCGACTTCGTTCCCGGTTTGAATGGGGACTGACCGTGGACATCAGAAAACCGGACTTCGAGACGCGCGTCGCGATTCTCAGGCGCAAATGCATGGACGAGGACATCGATTGCGACGATACGGTTTTGGATTTCATCGCCGGGCGCGTCGAGAGCAATATCCGTGAACTCGAGGGCGCGCTCAACCGCCTGCGCGCAAAGGCCGAGCTGATCGGCGGGCGCATCAATATGGAATTTGCCGAGGAGACGCTCGCCGCGATCTTGCCGCAAAACGCACCCCGGCAGGTAACGAGCCAAGTGATCCTGATGACCGTCGCGGAGCGATATGCCGTGACAACCGATGATTTGGTATCCAAAAAACGTAACCGGGCCTATGCACTCCCACGCCAGATCACCATGTATCTTCTGCGCGAGATGACCCAGCTTTCAACCACCGCCATCGGGCGTGAATTGGGGGATCGCGACCACACGACCGTCATGCACGGTTGCGACAAGATCAACGAGGCGATGCGCGCCGACCCCACATTCCGAAAAAACATCAACGAATTGCGGGATTTGATCGCCAACGGATAACCCCTGTGGAAAAAGATGGCGTTATCCCCGCCGCGTCCACAACCGGCTGTGGAGTCCAAAATCCAAACGGCTGCTGGGCATTTGGGGGTTATCCACAGTATCCACAGTATTACTACTACGTCGGTTTCTATATATAATATTGAATATACGGAGGAGCGCACACATGCGGTTTCAAACGACGGTTTCGCAGCTCACGGAAGGGCTCGCCATGGTAACGCGCGCGCTGTCCGCGCGGACGACGAATCCGATTTTGGACGGGATTCTGATCGAGGCGGGCGAGAACTACGTCCAGCTGACCTGTTCAGACGAGCGAATTACGATCATCACGCGCGTCAACGCGGAAGTCGAGGAATCGGGACGCGGCGTCGTACCCGGCAAACTGTTTACCGAGATGATCAGGCGCATGCCTGAGGGCAATGTGAAGGTCGTCATGTCGGAACATTTTCAGTTTAAAATTACCTGCATGGCTTCTCGCATGAACCTGTCCGGGCAGGATGCGGACCTTTATCCCCTGCCGGGCATCGTGGACGGTGAACTTGAAATTACGCTCCCGCAGACCATGCTCAAGGACATGATCGCCAAAACTGAATTTGCCATCGCACAGGAAGATATGCGCGAGGTCCTGACCGGCGCATTCCTCGAGGTGCGCGGCGGCGATGCGATCATGGTTGCGCTGGACGGATTCCGCCTTGCGATGATCAAAAATGCCTGTTCGGAAGTGACCGGCACCATGTCCGCCATCATTCCCGGACGTGCGATTGGCGACATCGGACGTCTTTTGAAGGATGGTGCGGAGGATTTCTGCATGCTCTCCTTCGAGCGCAATCGCCTGCATATCAATCTCATGGGTACGGACATCTATGTCGTGCTCGTCGAGGGCGAATTTATCGATTACAGGAAAATACTGCCCACGCAGTTTGGCACCCGCGTCGTTGCGGACGTGGAACCCATGCGCCGCGCCGTCGATCGCGCCGCGCTCATCGCCCGCGAGGGGAACAACAACCTCGTCAAGTTCAAAATTGAGAGCGGCATCCTCTGCATCGAATCCAACTCCGAAATTGGCGACGTACACGAGGAAATGGAGGTCGAACAGGACGGCGCGGACATCAAAATCACGTTTAACGTCAAATATATGCTCGACATCATGCGCACGATCGAGGATGGACGCCTTGAAATGAACTTTAATTCCTCCATCACGCCCTGCATCATTACGCCCGTCGACAATCGGGATTACATGCACCTCGTGCTACCGGTTCGGACCCAGGCGTAGAAAAGAGGGAAACCGTTGCAAGACACCATTGCCGCGATTGCGACCGCCGAAGGCGAAGGCGGCATATCGATTATCCGGATCAGCGGGCCGGACGCGCTGCCGATCCTGCGCGCGGTTTTTGCGCGGCGGGGGGATTTTGAACCCAATCGGCTGTATCACGGGCATGTGGCGTCAAACGGCGAGATATTGGACGAGGCCATGGCTGTGTACATGAAATCACCGCACTCGTATACGCGCGAGGATGTCTGCGAAGTACACTGCCACGGCGGAACGATCGCCGTGCGGCGGGTGCTTTCCGCCATATTGGCGGCGGGCGCGCGCGCGGCGGAACCGGGAGAGTTTACCAAGCGTGCCTTTTTCAACGGGCGGATCGACCTTTCACAGGCAGAGGCAGTGATGCAGCTCATCTCCGCACGCTCGGAAGCAGCCGCGCGCGCGGCCGTGCGTCAGCTTGCGGGCGGCGCATCCACGCTTGTTAAACCGATCATCGCAAAGCTGACGGGCCTGATGGCTGTGATCGAGGCGGCGGATGACTTTCCGGAGGAGATTGAGGAAGAAGCCGGGAAGCGCGAGGTGGCGGCGGGCATTTGCGAGATTCAAACGGCGCTGCGCGACATGGTGGATGAAAAAACGGCGCGCATCGTGCGTGAAGGCGCGTCCATTGTGCTGGCCGGGCGGCCGAATGTTGGCAAATCATCGCTCCTCAATGCGCTGGTCGGCGCAGAGCGCGCAATCGTGACTGAAATACCGGGCACCACACGCGACGTGATCACCGAAAAACTGTCAATCAACGGACGGATCGCGGAAATATCGGATACCGCGGGCATGCGCGAGACGGGGGATGTGGTCGAGAGGATCGGCGTCGCGCGTGCAGAGCGGGCGATGCGGGATGCGGACGTGATTCTCGTCGTGCTGGACGCGCGGGAAGGGTTATCTGGCGAGGACGAAAAATTATTGAAAGCGGCGGACGAGCGGTATATCGTGTGCGTCAACAAGCTCGATGCGGGTGATAAAGTTGATGCTGGGTTCATCTCTCGGGTGTATCATGTGGAAGCGGTCGAGCTATCTGCGCTGACGGGCGCAGGCGTTTCGGCGCTGCGGGACGTGCTTGCCCGGCGAATTTCTGCGGGCGAAGCCCCGCTCGTGACGCAGCGGCACCTTCTTCTTGCGAAGCGGGCGATGGTCGCGCTCGATCGGGCACAGGCGGCGCTTTCAGATTTTCCGCTCGACGTCTGTGCGGTGGACATTGAGGAGGCGCTCGAGGCGCTTTATGAGATCACGGGAGAGAATGCGCGCGAGGCGGTGATCGACCGGGTCTTTCATGATTTTTGCGTCGGTAAGTGACGCGACGGAGGAATATTGGTGAAAATTGGAATGGTTTCGCTCGGGTGCGCCAAGAACAGGGTGGATTCCGAGCAGTTGTTGGGGCGGCTCACGGCGGCGGGGCACGAAATTGTAAACGATCCGGCGCACGCGGACGTGATTTTTGTCAACACATGCGGGTTCATTGAGCCCGCGAAAAAGGAATCCATCGACGCGATTTTTGAAATGGCGGAGTACCGCAAAACCGGCGCGCGGCTGATCGTGACCGGATGTCTCGCACAGCGGTACGCGGACGCGCTTCTGGATGAAATTCCGGAGATCGACGGCCTTCTGGGCGTTTCGGACTATGACAGCGCGCTGTCCATGCTCGAATCCGATGTGCGCGCGCGGCATACGGAGCGGAACGAGCGGTTTCCCGATCCGGATTGCGGGCGCGTGCTCACCACGCCGGGGTACTCTGCTTACGTCAAAATATCAGACGGCTGTGATAACCGATGCGCCTATTGCGCAATTCCGCTCATTCGCGGCGGATACCAGTCCCGACCGTTTGAGGAGATCGTCGCGGAGTGCGAGCTGTTGGCGGCAGACGGTGTGACGGAGCTTGTGCTCATCGCGCAGGACACCTCGCGCTATGGAAACGATATCTATGCCAAGACGCGCATGGCAGAGCTTCTGCGGCGTGTGGCTGAGATAGAAGGCATCCATTGGGTACGGGTGCTCTACTGCTACCCGGACACGACCGACGACGAGCTTCTTGAGACCATTGCGAACACGCCCAAGGTTTGCAAATACCTCGATTTGCCGCTTCAGCACATCGACGCGGAGCTTCTGCGGCGCATGAACCGGCGCGGTACGCCCGATTACATCAAATCGCGCATCGAGATGTGCAAAAAATGGGGGATCACGCTGCGCACGACCATGATCGTGGGATTCCCGGGCGAGACCGAGGCGCAGTTTCAGACGCTGATGGACTTTGTGCGTGCGGCGCGGTTTGATCGGCTCGGTGCGTTCGCCTATTCCGCCGAGGAGGACACGCCTGCGGCCGCCATGGAGCATCAGGTGCCGGAAAGCGTGAAAGAGAGGCGGCTGGACGAACTCATGTCGATGCAGCAGGGGATTTCACTCGAGCTCAACGAGGCGCGGGTGGGCGAAACCTGCGAGGTATTGGTCGAGGGCTTTGAAGACGGCATGTTCTATGGACGCTCGATGCGCGAGGCACCGGAATCCGACGGGGCGATCCGGTTTACATCAAGTCATGCGCTTTTGCCCGGACAGTATATCACCGTGAAGATCACTGGCGCAGACGCCTACGATTTATTTGGGGAGGAAATCGGATGAAGATCAATCTGCCCAATCGGCTTACGCTCATTCGGATTGCACTCATCCCGGTCTTTGTGGTGCTCATGTATTATGAGTCGCTCTGGGCACAGGTGTGTGCGGCCGCGGTGTTCTCCATTGCATGCATAACGGACTATCTCGACGGAGATATCGCGCGCAAGCGCAATCTCGTCACCAATTTTGGAAAATTTGCCGACCCCATTGCGGACAAGCTGCTCGTTATGAGTGCCTATGTCATGCTGGTCGGCCAATCTCGCATGCCCGCGTGGGTGTGCATCGTCTTCCTGGCGCGCGAGTTCACCGTCTCCGGATTCCGACTCGTCGCCGCCGGAAGCGGCAAGATCATGGCGGCGGGCGGCCTCGGCAAGATCAAGACGTTTACGCAGATGATCGCGGTCATCCTTTTGATTCTCTTTGCGCCGGCGTCCGCAGGGTTTGATTCCTTTGGCGTCATTGCCGCAAATGTCATGCTGTATATCGCGCTTATCATGACCGTCTGGAGCGGCGCGGATTATATCGTGCGGAATCGGCAGTTCATTGAGGATATGTAGATCGAAAGCGCATTTTCACCGGCCGTGGGCCGGTGATTTTTATTTGGGCGTTTGAAGGATTGCGTGTTAAGTAATGCAGATTCGGCGCAGATTTAACGTGGATGCGCATGTAATTTGGATGGTGGATCGAATAAAATGTGCATATAGGTGATTTGACGTGAACCGAAAGGAAGATTCCAAATGCCATTATCGCTTTCAAAAACCTGTCTTGGAATTTCCCCGTCCGCAACCCTTGCCATGGATATGAAGGCGAAGGAGTTTAGCGCGGCGGGCTTTGACGTCATTAAATTTGGCGTGGGCGAGCCAGATTTTGACACGCCCGCGTACATCTGCGACGCAGGAAAAGCCGCCATCGACGCGGGCAAGACGCGCTATACCGCGGTTGCGGGCACCATGGATCTACGCAAGGAGATTGCCAAAAAATTTCAGCGCGACAATGGCCTCACGTATGATCCGGCGGGTGAAATCATCGTCTCCAACGGCGCGAAACAGGTCATTTTTACCGTACTCTGTGCGCTTCTCAATCCCGGCGATGAGGTCATTCTCCCCGCACCCTGCTGGGTCAGTTATCCCGAGATGGTGCGCATGGCGGGCGGCGTCCCGGTCTTTGCGCCTACGAGTGCCGAGGCGGGTTTCGTCTTTTCCGCCGCCGAGATAGCGCCCTATGTCACGGCAAAGACAAAGGCCATCATTCTCAATACCCCCTCGAACCCGAACGGCTGCATTCTACCGCGCGCGAGCCTTGAGAGCATCGGAAATCTCGCCGTCAAAAATCAATTCTACATCATCTCCGACGAGATCTACGAAAAGCTCATTTACGACGGCGAGGAGCATGTGTCCATCGCGACGCTGAGCCCCGAGATCAAGGCGCAGACCATTGTCGTCAACGGCGTATCAAAAACCTACGCCATGACCGGCTGGCGCATCGGCTACGCGGCCGGCCCGCGCCCCATCATCAAGGCCATGACCGCCTACCTCAGCCATGCGGCCTCTAATCCCAACTCCATCGCCCAAGAAGCCGCCACCGCTGCGCTCGCCGCCGGGGATGTCGATTGTGTCCGGGACATGGTGGCCGAATTTGACGCCCGTCGTCTGCTCATGCATCGCATGATCAACGACATTCCGGGTGTCTGTGCGCACCTTCCGAAGGGCGCCTTTTACATCATGGCGAACATCGGCGGGCTCATCGGCAAAAAATACAAAGGCCAGGTCATTACGGGTTCCGATCGATTCGCAGAGCTTCTCCTTGAAAACAAGCACGTTGCGGTCGTTCCCGGAAACGCGTTCGGCGACGATCAGCACGTCCGCCTCTCCTATGCCACCTCCTCCGACTGCATCAAGCGCGGGATCGAGCGCATGGCCGAGTTTGTGGGGGAACTGACGGAGGGATGAGGCAGGGGTTCTGCCCGATTGTCCCTTGGATATTTTGTAAAAAGAATCAGTTGATCATCGGCGCCGCGGGGATTTAATCCCCGCGCCGCCGAATGCACAGAATCGTCCGCCCAGGGCTGGGCCCCCGGGCGTACGAAGGACGGTCGTCTTATTCCGGTTGACAGGGGATTCGCAAAAGTACCAGCCCTTGTGCGGTGCCCGGGCGTCCTTACGCTTTTTCGACCTTCACGCACACCACGGTCATGTCGTCACGCCTGCGCGCGGCGCGTGCGGCCGCCGCGTTGACAATGGTCTCCGCTAGGGCGGCTGGCGCGGCGAAGGATGCGTTGAGGATGAGATCTTCCATCACCTCCTCGGGAAGCGCTTCTGCGATGCCATCGGTCGTCATGACGATGACGTCGCCCGCGCGCAGGTTGACGGTGGTGAGTCCGGGTTGCACGTCTTCGAGGATGCCGAGGGGGAGGCGACCACCCTCGACGGCGATGAGTTCACCCGCGCGCACCACATAGGAACGGCAGGCGGAGAGCTTGGTGAAATCGGCGCGCGCGGCGGCGAGATCGATGAAGAGCATATCGACGGTGGCGAACAGTTCATCTCCGCCGCGCGCGAGCATGACGCCATTGACGGTGGAGACGGCAAGCTCGCGGGGGACGTCCGCCGCCACAAGCGCGTGGATGAGCCGGAGCACCTTGTCGCTCTCTTCAGCGGCTGCTTCGCCGCTGCCCATGCCGTCCGAGAGCGCCACGAGCAGTCTGTCGGCGGAGAGTCGCCGAATGAGGTGGCTGTCGCCGCTTGGGAGATCCGGTTCCGCGGAGAGAGTGCTCACGCCCGCCTGGGCGTCGAGTGCGCAGCGCGGAACGAAGACCGCCACCGCGTCTTGGGATGCGTCCACGCCGAAGGGGCGATTCTGGGAGAGGGAAACGTCGCGCGCCGCGCGCTGGAGCTCGTCCTGCGCCCAAGTGCGCCTGAGTTCTACGGTCAATTCGAGCCGTCCGGTCTTGAGCGCCGTCACGTCCCGCACGGGGAATCCGGAAGCGAGGAGCGCATCGCGGGCGCGGGCAGCCGCACCGTCCCGACAGGAGACGGGTCGCGCCTGATCCGCCGCGAGGAAGTTGAGGAGTTCCGCCGCCTGGGAGAATTGGGCGCCGATGAGCCTGCGCGCTTCCATCAGACGAAGGCGCTTGTGGCGCTGGGCGGCAAATTCGTTGAGCAGGCTTCCAAGCCGCGCGGGTACGGTCATGCCGCGCCTACACAGGCGAAGGATGTCCGGCGGAATGTCGCCGCCGTCGAAGGGGGAACCGCCGCATTCGATGGAGGCGGTCATGAGCTGACAGAAAAGCTTGACGGCGCGGCTGTTTGCGCCCGGCCAGCAGGCCGCGTAATCCGGGCAGCCGCCGCAAAGCGACGCGCGCATCCGGGATAAAAGAAGCTGTTCGCCAAAGGCCGGGTCGCCGCCGCCGCATGCTTCCGACATGGCGAGGAACGCGTCGCTCATTGCGCGCAGCCCCGCCTCGCTCTTGCGCCGAAGTGCCAATGTAATCCGCTCGTCGCGCCGCGCCCTTGGTTGGAACGCATCCGCGACCAGATCGAGGAGGTGCCCGGGAATGGCCGCCTGTGCCGCACATGCGACGAGCACCCAGAGGGAGGCATCCGCGCCCAGATAGAGCCGCATGGGCGCCCAGGCGAGAATCGCCGCGAGCGAGCGCCAGATTGCGCCGGGCTTTCGAATCAGGTTCGCTGCGTCTGCCGCGCCTCCCACCATGCAGACCAGCGCAAACCCCCCCGGCCCTGATCCGGTGATTGCGCACACCGCCCCCAGGGCCGTTCCAAACAGTGCGCCACGGTTCGCCGCGCCCGCTGCCACGGCGAAAAACGCCGCAAAGGGCACCGGATCGAGCCGGAGGGCACCGGCACATAGGACGCCCGCACAGGAGAAGGATGCAAGCGCGACCCTTCCCCGCATGGCGTGTACGCGATCTCCGGCGGAGAGGACCCCCGCGAGGAGCGCCGCGCCGATCGCCGCAGCAAGCGCCATCAGCCAGTTGCCAGGGGAATCTCCCGCCGCTGCCAGGCCAGGCAGGAGAACTGAAAATCCTGCAAGCAGCATGGGAACCGCCGCCTCCTCGGCGCGCAGTTTGACGAAGCGCCGGGCGAGAAAGTCCCATAAAAGCCACAGCGCGAGCGCGACTGCGCATGCGGCAGGCGGGAACAGCGATTCGGGCTCAAAGCCGAGGATGAATGAGCCGAGTGCGCAACCGAACAGGAGCGCAGGAAGGCTCGTCCCCCGCATAAGCTCCGCCGAAAAATATGCGGCTGCGATGGGCGCGATCCCAGGCCCGATGCGCGCCCTCGAAAAGACTGCCATAAGGGCCGCTCTGCCCAGGGCTTCCCGCACTTGTGGCGCGTCCTGGGCCCAAATGATGTCGCGCACGCGCTTTTTCAGCGCTCCGGCGAAAGTGATGTCAACCATGCCCGCACCCCTTTCAGGTTACATCCGCACTTATATATGATACATATTGACACATGTGAATCACACGATGTGACCGCGCGGCGTTGCAGGCATTACTTATGCCACAGCCTTTCCCGATATTAACCAATTGGCCGAATAAATCCGCGCATAAATTCTGGAAGAGATGGCAACGCTATTCACATCCAGCCGGGATGACCGGCAAATAAGGAGTGATACCGGATGCTTGACCGCACGTCGCTCGTGATAACAATCATTGGAGCGATCAACTGGCTGCTCGTGGGCCTCTTCCAGTTCGACCTTGTCGCATACATCTGCGGCGGACAGACCGCTGTGATCAGCCGCGTGGTGTACACCATCGTGGGGATCGCGGGGCTTTGGTGCATCTCTCTCTTGTTCCGTGAACGCGTTCCGAAAGAGGACAGGGAACACGAGTGACATCGGGCGGGCGAATCCGTGAGATTCGTCCGTTACATATTAACTGTAATCATGTGAGATTAGATGTAACAGCTTGATGCGGTTTCCGCGACAAATTTCGCGTTGATACATCCTTTACATTGCGATCCAGCTATGATAGAATAGGTGATACAAACAAGATGGAGGTTTCCCGTATGAAACGGATCGCCGCAGCGTTCTTATGTGCCCTTTTCATCATGTCTTTCGCGGCGCCGGAAGTGGGTTACGCAAAAACAAAAACGGTATACATACTCAACGTGGAAAACGACGGCGCCCGCATGCGAAAAGAGCCGAATTCCACATCGGATAACGTCGAAGTCACGCTCAAAAAAGGCACGAAAGTGTTCTATCTCGGCAAGTCCGGCGCATGGTACAAGGTGCGCAGCGAATACGGGCCGTCCGGATGGGTCTATAAAGGTTACCTGAAATACTACGGTGCGGTATCCCTTTCGAGCGTCTACATCGTTTCCGCAAAGACGCCCGTTTACAAAAAGACAAGCTCCGGCGTTAAGAAATCCATGACGTTTTCACAAAAGCAGTTTGTGATTGTGCGCGCGGCGAACAAAACATGGGCATATATTTATACGCTCTCAGGTGCGAGAGGATATGTTCAGGTCGATCGCCTGAGCCCCGTCCGATGAGGACGGGTTTTTTTTGATCGGAGAACCCAGGAAAGGATTGCAGAATAGGATGGGGCAGAGGTTGCGATTTTACCGCAGACCTTCGTTTGCAGTATGCGAGGAGAGGGATTAACATGCGCATGCACAAAATCATTCTATTGTTCCTGATTGTTCTTTTACTCATTACACTGACCGCATGCTCGAAGACAAAGCCCGACAATAACCTGGAAAGGCTGTGGGAAAGCCTGATCGCGCAGGAGCACACAAACGGGGTTGCGGACGTCGCATACGGCGAACTGGCGGCCGGAATCGATCGAGCATAAAAAAAGAAACGGCGTCATCGGCGCCGTTTTTCTTTCGTGTCAGCCGTGCATGCGTGCGACCAATTCTTCAATGGCCTCCTCCAACAGGACGCGTTCCTCCGTGTTTTGATAGGGCACGTTCACACAGCCCTTGCCCTTGCCGGGCTTTTTCAATCGCTTCTGCAGTTGCGCGATGTAGTCAAAGTCCAACGTATGCATCGACAGATGCGCGTTTGCCGCCGAAAACGAAATGAATTTGAGCTTATCCCCTGCGACAGGCCGGAACGTCGGCACGCCGTAGTACATCAGCTCTTCGATATCCGGATGCTTTTTGCGCATGTAATCCACAAAATACGCCGTCCACTCCCGTGCGTCGCCTACAAGGCCGTCCAGATACTCCCCGATATACGTCATATCATCCCTCCTCGCCTGATATGATACCACATTCTTCCCGATAAATCGCATGCACTTCATTTTTTGACCCGGGTGCCATTTCAAGGAGAATCGGCCCCGTGATCAGCGCGCCGTCGAGCATCACAAAGCGCGTGCACAGAACAAAATCGCCCGCGCGCGTCATGTTCATGGGATCATAGCCCGTGATCCATGCATGGCGTTCATATCGCACGTTTTCCGCCCGAAACAAACGGCAGCGTTCTCCCATACGTGCCGTTTCCGCCTGAACAAGGCAGGAGACATCCGGCGCGTCGCCCGCAGATTCCGGTGCGATCTGCGAAAGGACGATCTCCCCCAGCGCGCGCGTCTCGCGTCCGACGTCGTGGAAGCATGTGTACCCCGCGTCCTGCGCGGCGGCGAGAAGAAGTGCGCCCGAAAAATAGGCGATCCTGCGCGTGTCGTGCAAAATCGACCGATCAAGCAACCGTTCCCTGTGTGCCGCACGCGCGATCGCGCCCTTTTCCGGCGCGATCATCGAAAGCGCCGCCACGCCCATGTACTCCGCCATTCCCTCGGCCGTTTCCGCCCATTCAGCCTCGCGCGTCAGCGGCGGATTTGCCGCCCGCCTGCGCGCCCGCGCATCGGCAAACCGGGCGAGGGAGGGATGTTCCTCCGCGAGAAGCGCACACTCAAGCGCGCGCAAACCGAGCTCGCCGTCGTCGATCCCCAGCCGCAGGATTTCGAGGTCGTTGGGGAAGCGCGTCTCGCCCCGCGCATATTGAAAGGCGTGAAACATCTCGTGAACCATTCCCGCCGCAAGTTCATCCGGATCCTCGTTGCCCGCGGCATTCCAAATGGCAGTCCATTTGCCGTCCAGCAGGATCGCGGTGTTTCCCAGAAACCGATCGTCGCGCGGGATCTCGCGGTCGCCGAGATCGACCGTCTTCTCATCATAGAGCGCGAACGGCACGCGCGTGAAGCCCGGCCAGAGTGCGGCAAAGTCCACCCGGTTCAGCCGATCAGAGATTATGGCATACAAATTCATCATACATCACCCCTTGTCGGCATGATACCATCGGGCGGGGTGTGGATTCAACGTGAAATGGTGTGCCGTTTTCACAGTTCTTTGAGCACGCGCTGTACGGCCTCGGGCAGTCCGATGAGGGTCACGCGCGTCATGCCCGTTGTTCCATCCTGCTCATAGCGCATCTCGACGTCCCGACACGCGGCGAGCAGATTTTGGAGGAATGTTTCCGGCGCGTCCGGCATATCCAATACGCACAGCATGCTCGGCGCGGCTTTATGGCGATTGTTCAAAAAATCGTCTGCCATCGCGCGGCGGTGCCTTGCCGACAGCTTCCGGATCTCTGGGCGATTCATGAAGCGGCCGACTTCCTCCGGTGCATAGCGCCACCTGCCTGCGACCTTCTCGCCCACGAGCGTGCCGGATGCGACGTGTTTTCGGAGCGTGCGCTGTGTGATGCCCGTCATGAGCGCCACATCCGCGAGTGAGTATGATTTATCCATCTTTCCGGCTGAGCCGCGCGGGCTTTCCCGTAATTTCGATGGGCTTTTCCCAAAGCCCGTATTGATCGCTGTTGCGAAGCGCGTTGAGCATGTATTCCCGCGCGCGCGGATAGCGCTTGCACAAATCGTTCACAAGGCCCTTCACCTCGGCGCGCTTCGTATCGCCGTTTGCGGGACAGGGTGATTTCGTGATCGGCAGATTGAACTTGCGCGCCGCGTGGATGATGTCCTTTTCGGGCAGGTAGACCATGGGGCGGATTTGGGTGATCTCCTGCTTTGAAAGGTATGTGACCGGGTGAAACGTATGGAGCCGTCCTTCATATAATAATGAGAGCATAAGCGTCTCGATGGCATCGTCCCTGTGGTGCCCGAGCGCCAGTTTGTTTGCGCCGATTTCGCGGCAATAGTCGGTCAGCGCGCCCCTTCGCATTTTTGCGCACAGCGCACAGGGGTTTTTTTCCTTGCGCTGATTGAAGATCACGTCGCCTATGTCCGTCTCCCTGACGAAATACGGTACGTCCAATTCGTCCGCGAGTTTTTGAACCGGAGAAAAATCGACCTTTTCGAGCCCCATTCCGAGCGTAACGGCGGTTAGTTTGAAGCTATGCTTGCAAAAATGTCTGTAAAGCGCAAGCCCATACAGCAAAACGAGGCTATCCTTTCCGCCGGAAACGCCGACCGCGACGTGGTCGCCCTCCGCAATCATGCCGAAATCCTCGTCGGCGCGGCGCATACAGCCAAGAACCAGTTTCAATGGTTGTTCCCTCCATCATTTGATCTCTACTATCATACCCGTCCGATGGGTTTCCGTCAAGGTGACCAATCTATGAACGTTTTTTTAACATGTTTTGCATAAGCCCATTCGCGCCTTGAATGGGTCATTTCAATGTGTTATAATCATAAACGAACCGCAGTTGCGGCAGAAACAGGAGGACGAATGAATGAATTATAAGAGGATTGCATCGCTGTTCTTGGTGCTTGCGCTCGCGCTGGTCTCTACCGGGGCGTTCGCCACGTCGAACGATGATACTGCGGCAAAGATCGCGGAATACGAGGCGAAGATCGCCGATCTCGAGGCGCAGGTGGCTGACCTCCAGCACCAGCTCGATATCCAAAACTACGTCGTGAGTTTTGATGGCGGCTATGTGACCGTTGAAGATGCACTCGCGCGTTACAGCTACGTCGAATATATGTACCAGTCCTACGGATACTCGCTCGACGGATACGAGGATCAGGTCAAACAGGACATCATGACGTCGATGGCGAAGGACGCGGTCGTGAAATACAAGGCCGACGAACTTGGCATCGATACCCCCGATGATGCAAAGGCAGCGGAGCTCCTTCAGGCCGCAACCGATGATTTTAATCAGTACATCGATTACTATCGCCAGAATTTTGAGGCCGACGGCAAGACCGACGACGAGGTTGTCGCAGACACCACCGCCTATCTTTCGGACAACGGCCTCACGCTCGACACCCTCTATCAGGATCAGCTTGAGAGCTTTGCCAAGGATCAGCTCTACGCCTATGTCGCTGATCCGATCACGGTGACCGACGAAGAGGTTTCTGCCGAATACGACAAGCTCTTGGCGGCCGATCAGGCGTCCTACGAAGGCAATGCCTATGCCTATGAGTCTGCGGATGCCTCCGGCACCGATATTTATTGGAATCCCGAAGGCTATCGCAAGGTCAAACAGGTGCTCATCGTCTTCTCAGACGATCAGGCCAGCCGCTATTCCGACATCACGTCGCGCATCTCCGGATTTGAAAGCGAGTTGGCTGCGCTCGACGCGACGCCCGCACCCGATGCGACGGCTGCCGCGGAAGCGACCGACACGACCGAGCCGACGGCCACGCCCCGCACTGCAGAGCTGATCAATGCGGATCTCGACGCGGCAAAAGCCGAACTCGAAGCGCTCTATCAGGAGCTCATGCCCACCGCACAGGACGTCGTGGATCTGTTCCATGCGGGCACCGGCATCGATGAACTCATCTCCATCTATGGCGGCGATCCCGGCATGACCAACGAGCCCACCGCGACCAACGGTTACGTCGTTTCCGCTGATTCCGCTTACTGGGATCCGGCGTTCACACAGGCCGCCATGTCCATCCAGAACGTCGGCGAGATTTCCGAACCGGCGCGCGGCACGAACGGCCTCTACATCGTCTACTACCTCGGCGATGTTACCCCCGGCGCTGCCGACTTCGAAACCGTCAAGGATCAGGTCAAGGCGACGCTGCTTGACACCAAGCAGTCGGATGCCTATGATGCGCAGCTCGATACGTGGATGGAAGAACTCAATGTGACGTACTATCCGGACAACTTCAAGTAATACCAATTCCAAATATGATTTCGGCGGCGTGGGGTTTTCCCCACGCCGCCGAGTCGCGTTTTGGCGGTTGCGGTTTGTCAAGGTTCATATGGATACGCCGATTAAACGGCAGATTAACGCGCGATCAAGTGTTGAGAATCATTCTCGGCACTTCTTAGCGGTCGAACTGCGCGCCAATAGATGCAAGCGGTAGCCACGCGATTCGAACGACCTCGAAACACCGGAACTCTTTCGTCAGTCGATATTCCATACGTACATGTCGATCTGCTGGTCGTTTAATGTTCCAAGAATCTCCGCATCCGGCACATCATTGATTGTGACGTGCCTGGTCGTCAATTTTTCGATCGTCTTAATGGAAGCGATGTTATCGTGCTTTGCGCCGATGAACACGCGCGTAAACCCGTGCGCCCGGGCAACATGGCTTGCGAGCAAGCACGCCTTTGCCGCGTAGTGATGGCCGGAATGCGCGGGCGAAACGCCGTAACTGATATGACCGCGCAGGTATTGCCGACGCGACGAATCGACGGCGAAGTAAAGAACGCCGACTTCCACATCGTCCCTTGTGCGAACGATCGAAAAGCCATATCGCGGCATAATGCCCTTTTCTTCGTCGGGCTCGTCGCGGCTTTTCAATACCAGACGAATCTCACCATCCTGTAAATCCCGGAATTCGAGAAATTGAAACATACGCAGCTCCTTTTTCAGGAATCATGACAAAATCGGACACGCGGGGGTCATCCCCGGGCATCCGATAAATCGTTGCGAATCTGATTACCGATTTTTACAAACTTACCCCGCAAGCATATCGCGATTGGGCTTATAGGTGGTGACGACCTCGGTGAGCGCGCGGACTGCGGTTTCGTCGTTGTGTTCGGCGGCTGTACGCAGCATCTCAAGCTGGCGGTCGAGAATGGCGTCATTCATGGAAATGGGCGGTGCGACAAAGATTTTGTTATGGCTGGTCGTGCGCATGCCGTCCCGTTCCGTATCCATGAGAAGCTCCTCATATAACTTCTCACCGGGACGCAGGCCGGTGATCTCGATGGGCATGTCCGCGTTCGGCGTATAGCCATAGAAACGGATCAGTTTTTTTGCGAGATCCATGATGCGCACGGGTTCGCCCATATCGAGCACGAAGATCGCGCCGTTTTCAGCGATGGCGCCGGCCTGTAGGACGAGCTGCGCGGCCTCCGGGATGGTCATGAAATAGCGGGTCATTTCGGGGTGAGTCACGGTAACGGGCCCGCCCTTTTTGATCTGCGCCTCAAATTTGGGGATGACGCTGCCGTGCGAACCAAGCACGTTTCCAAAGCGCACGGCCATGCAGCGCATCTCGGTGCGGCGGGAAAATTGCTGCATCAGCATTTCCGTGATCCGCTTGGTCGCACCCATGACGTTTGTGGGATTGACGGCCTTGTCGGTCGAGAGCGACACATAGCGTTTCACGCCGTGCTCAGAAGCCGACTGGAGCAAATTGCGCGTGCCGAAGACGTTGTTTTTGATGGCTTCGGCGGGTGAGACCTCCATGAGCGGCACATGTTTGTGTGCGGCTGCATGGAATACAATCTCCGGCTTGTATGTTTCAAATACCTCGTCAAGCCGCCCCTTGTCGCGGATGGAGCCGATCAGAACCTCGATCTGGCAGCACTTTCCATAGAGCTGACAAAGCTCCGTTTCGAGCTCGTAGGCGCAGTTTTCGTAAACGTCGAAGATCAGGAGGAGCTTGGGGGAGAAGCGCATGATCTGTCGGCAAATCTCGCTGCCAATGGAACCGCCGCCGCCGGTGACGAGCACCACATGACCGGTGATGTAATTTCGGATGCCCTCTGTGTCGAGCTTCACCTCGCCGCGCGAGAGGAAGTCCGAGGTGTTCACCTCGCGGATCATCTGCTTTTTCGGGTCGTTCACGTCGCCGGGTGAGGATACGATCTTGAGTACGCAGCGCGTCTGGCGGCAAACGTCGACGATTCGCTGCAATTCGTCGCCCGAAAGCCCGGGGATCGCGATGACGATCTCGCTGATGTCCTTTTTCCGCACGATCTCCGGAACGTCCGCGACCTTGCCCAGAACGGGCACGCCCTGCAATCGCAGACCGTGTTTTTCGGGGTCGTCGTCCACAAATGCCACGGGCGTTCCCGCGATGCCCTTGCCCTCACGGCAGAGCCGCGCGGCGTAAATGCCACTGTCGCCCGCACCGACGATCAGAATCCGCGTCCCGGTTTTTCCCTCGCGGCTGAGGAGCGCCTCGCGTGCCATCTTCCAAAAAAACCGCGATCCGCCCACCAGCGCAGCGACGCACATGCCGGAAAAGAGAAGAATCGCGCGGGAGAGAATCCAGTGAAACACGTAATTCAGGATCACCAATAAAATCGCGCCTGCGGCAGCGGCGGTGGTCAGCCTTGCCAATTCCCGCGTGCCCGCATAGCGCCACATGCTCACATAGGTTCCGCTCAATGTCAAAAACGCCATGTAGATGGCCACGAATAACGGTTCGAGCGGTACGACCTTTGCGTTCATCTTTATGTATTCGGCGCTATGACTTCCGTCATACCGAAGCGCGACCGAAAGACGGATCGCGACGTAAACAAGCACGATATCCAAGAGAAATAATATGCCCCGCCGAAGCCACCGATACAAAACCCTTCGTGTGGAAGCGTTCAATCTGGCACCTCCCCCGCTTATTGCTATCAGGTATTATACCACTATGTCATAAAAAGTGTCAATTAACCCATATTCATCATAGGTAGCGAAATACGGGTCGATTCAATGACTTTTATGTATTGCGCGGGTGTTTGGCAATCGCTTTTCGTCCCCAATGCAAACTGGGCTTTTTTGTGAATTGGCGATTGCGCGGTGTGCGTTGGCATATGCTCCCATGGAGGTGGGCTTCATGCAGGCAGACAAGGCGATTGCGAAAAAGGGGCACAGCCTCACACTGGATGACCGCGCACGCGCGGTGATGACGGGCGTAGAGGATGTCGAGTGCTTCAATGAGGAACTCGCGGTGGTCACAACCACGATGGGCGCGGTCACGGTGACCGGTGCGAATCTGCGCGTTTCCAAGCTCGACCTCTCAGAGGGTCGGATCTCCATCGAAGGGCGCATCGATTCGCTCGAATACGGCGCGGTCAAGCGCGCGGGCTTCTTCTCGCGCATGCTCAAGTAGATGCTCTATTACACGCTGCCACAGGCAGGCGAATTTGCCGCGATGCTGCTTGCGGGCGTCGCGGTGGGCATGATCGCGCTTGCGTTTTCATGGCTCAGACGGTTGATGCGCGCGGGCTTTTTTATATCGCTCGCATGTGATTTGCTGATGGGGCTTTTATGGGCGATCGTCGTGTGCGTTTCGCTTGTCGTCGCATGCAGGGGACGTGCGCGCGCGTTTCATTTCATCGGGATGGCGCTGGGGTGTGCGCTGTTTCTTGCTGCGGTTTCCCCGCTCGCCCGCGCTGTTGGACGCGGTATGGGAAGGATTTTTCGCGCTGTTGGCAGACAGCTTATGAAGAATGGGTTCGTCCGCGCGCTTTTGCGCTAAATTTCATATTATTGTCAAAATCGACGGAAGGCGCAAGCTCCATTCGCGTCGAATCAATGATAATGAATAGAACGCGGCGGAGGGATCACAATGCACAGGTATCGGGTGACAAACAGGTTTTACGGGATGCTTGCGCTGTTGATGTGCGCCGTGTTTTTGGCGAGCTTTTTTGTTGCGCGTGGACGGCTCATGCGCGCGATGGATTCCCTGACGCAGCGCAAGGCCGTGCGTACGAACGTTGCGGAATCGGTCGCAGGGCTTGAAGATGAGCTGGCTTACGCGGAGACGGACGAATACGTGGAGCAAGTGGCACGCGACGAATTGGGGCTCATCTATCCGGGCGAATATCGCTATGTCGGCGGTCAGTGAGCGAAAAAAATCGCAAGAAGCATTGACATAGCGTAGCGCATGTGGTACAATACCTTTTGTCGCCGGAAGGCGTCGCGTCGCGGGGTAGAGCAGACCGGTAGCTCGTCGGGCTCATAACCCGGAGGTCGTGGGTTCAAATCCCACCCCCGCAACCATATGCCAATTCTGATTCGTCGGGGTTGGCATTAATAAGGCGGCGTAGCTCAGCTGGCTAGAGCATTCGGTTCATACCCGGAGTGTCACTGGTTCGAATCCAGTCGCCGCTACCAGCTAAAACCCTTGAAATCTTTGAGGTTTCGAGGGTTTTTTTTATCTCATCTTCTTGCGGATTACCCCCTTGTGCAACTTTTTTCTTTGGGGTATCATCAAAAACTTCTCGATGCTCCGGCGTGCTTTTTTCAGGTGCTCATGATTCAGGTGCGTGTAGATGTTTGCTGTAGTCCGGTAATCCAGGATGGCCGAATTGGTGGGTCCGTCCCAGATTCTGTGTGAAGACGAAAGCTGCGGATAGGAACCAAATTGAGAGAGGGCGGCACAAGTTCCTGCTTGCCCGCCCTTAATTGCATTGCCGTACAGACCGAGCGGTCTGTCGAGATTTGGATGTGTCATCGTTTACCCATTTGGGGTCAAATGGTTTGCGCGTTTTCTTTTTATCGCGCGGGAGAGCGGACTCAGCGCGGCGGACGCGGCTTGGAACGTGGTGCATGTGGGCATGAAGCAGGTGACGCTGACCGCTGCGGAACGGATGTTGCGGCTGTATCTTCTACAGAACCTTTATACTCTGGCGAGGCAGCGCTGACGGACAGGCCCTGTTCATGAAGGCGGATTCAGTGCGGGAGCAAGGTATGGCGCCCTTTGGGTGGTAAAGCTGGGGATCTGGCTGCAGCCAACCTTGACTTCCCACCGTCTGACCGCCTTTTACTTACACTTTTCGCCGCCTTTTTTTGACATTTTCAAAACGCCATTGACATTTTACAGTCAGGCAATATAATGATAAGTATGTTTGGTGATCCATGGGTTCACGTGAAAGACAGACAAACGAATGCATATAGGGCGGCTTCCAATCGCTCGGAGGCTCAGAAATCCTTCATCTGGGTTACGTCGGCTCCGCGGAGCAGATGAGCCTCCGGATTTTACAGCCGATTGATCGCAGCATATATGTTTGTCCACCAAACGATTAACGACTCCGATTCAAAAAAGATGGATTCGCGGGTGTTAATCGAAGCAAGGAGATTATGCATAAGCGTATTTTTAAGCACTGGTTTCTGTTAAAAGAACTGACGAAGCGCGACTTTAAGAAAAAGTACAAACGCACTGCGCTGGGGATTCTCTGGAGCATGTTGCTCCCGCTGCTCCAACTATTGATCATGTCCTGGGTATTTAAGGGGTTTTTTGGCAGGGATATGCCGCATTACACCATCTATCTTTTTTCGGGCACCCTGGTGTTTGCGTATTTCCGGGAGGCGACGGACAACGGCATGTCGGCGTTGGAGTCCAACGCCGCAATTTTTTCCAAGGTGAACGTGCCTAAGTACATGTTCCTCTTATCCAAGAATGTGTCTGCGTTCATCAACTTTGCTCTGACGCTGGTGATCTATTTCATCTTCGTGAGGGCGGATGGGTTGACGTTTTCTTGGCGATTTCTCCTGCTGCTCTACCCGATTTTCTGTCTGGTGGGATTCAATCTGGGATTGGGCATGATTCTTTCGGCGCTGCATGTTTTTTTTAAGGATATCAAGTATCTCTGGAGCGTGGCAATGGTGCTCATCAACTATATGTCGGCCGTTTTCTACACACTGACCCCGTTCACTGAGGCCCAGCGACAGTTATTCCTGATCAATCCCGTGTATGATTACATCAGCTATTTCCGCATGATCGTCATTGACGGACAAAGCCCCAACCTGCTTTCGCACGTTCTGTGCCTGGGCTACGCGCTTCTGGCGCTGGGGTTTGGTTTCTTTATATACCATAAATACAATTATAAATTTTTATACTATATATAGGCGGGCATATGCAAATTGATGTAAAGGGAATCGCGGTCGAATACCTCATAGGAGATATCAAGGATATCGGCTTTAAGGACTATGTCATCCGTAAGCTTCAGGGGAAGACGGATCGTCGCGTCTTTCGCGCGCTCGATGACGTGAGCTTTTCGCTCTTAAAGGGCGATTTTTGCGGCGTAATCGGGACAAACGGGGCCGGCAAGACGACCCTCATGAAGGTGCTTTCCGGCATCATGCGCCCTTCCGAAGGCTGCGTGCGCGTGGAGGGCAACGTCGCCGCGCTTCTGGAACTGGCCTCCGGCTTCGATAGCGACATGACCGTGCGAGAGAACTCGTTTCTGCGCGGCGCGATGCTCGGCTATACGGAAAAGTATATGAACGCGCTCTACGGGGACATCATCGCTTTCGCGGAGCTGGAAGAATTTCAGGACATGCCTTTTTCAAAGCTCTCCTCGGGCATGAAGTCCCGGCTCGCCTTTTCCATCGCATGCCTGGTCAACCCTGACATACTGATTCTAGACGAGGTGTTGGCAGTGGGCGACGCGGGTTTTCGCAAAAAGAGCGAGAACAAGATGATGGAGATTATTGAGAATGGCGCGATCACACTTCTGGTCTCCCATTCGGTGGATCAGGTGAAGAAACTCTGCAATAAGGTGCTCTGGATTGAAAAGGGACAGCAGATCATGTTCGGAGGAGTCGACGACGTCTGCCCCCGTTATGTGGAATACATCGAATCGGGCCGCAAGTGCCTCCCCAATGGCATCGTGCTGAAGCGCGACGCAAAAAAACCCCTGTCATGAGTTGAATGAAGCGCGCGTTTGAGCCATGGTCGGCGTGCGATTTTGATTACAGTGGCGCGCGGGATCGGGCGAACCCCCCCGCGGCGCGAGGAATGAGAGATGTTACTTCTTACCATCGCAGTACCCGCGTATAACGCGGAGGATTGCCTTTCCCGCTGCCTCGATTCCCTGACGGACGTGCGCTTTGCCGACCGGATCGAGGTAATCGTTGTCAACGACGGTTCCACCGACGGGACCGGCCGGATCGTCGGGCGCTATGCGGCACGCCTGCCCGAGCGCTTTTCCGTGCGCAGCCAGCCAAACGGCGGTCACGGTGCGGCAGTGAACGCGGGTCTTGCCGCCGCGCGGGGCAAATATTTCCGGATTCTGGACGCGGACGATTGGATGGACGCGGACGGGCTCGCGGCGCTTCTGGACGCGATGGAGGTGCTGGATCCCGATGTGTTCGTGGACGAGCGCATGGAGCGCTTCGCCGACCATGCCATCCGGATCGAACTGCCTTCCGATGTGCCCGCAGGCGAGCTGGTCGACTTTTCCACCCTGGGCGCGCCGCACTTTGCGCGGAATATCGACATGCATACCCTTACGGCGCGCACGTCCCTCCTGCGGGAACGGGGGATTGAACTCCTTGCGCACACCTATTATGTGGACATGCAATACGTCATCGGCGTGTCCTGCTTCGCCCGCACGGCGTGCCTGATCCGACGCACGGCGTACAACTACCAGCTGGGCGCGGACGGTCAGAGCGTGAACCCTCTGAACTTCGCGCGCAATTACGAGCAGCACAATCGCGTGCTCTTGGCATGCGTCGATTTTTTCCAAAAAAACGAGTCCACTATGCCCGCGGAACGTGTCGCCTGCGTTCGCCGCATGCTGGCGCTTCTCGCCAATACCCAGTATAACATCGCATACATCTATAACCCGAACCGGAACGAGGGGAAGCGGCAGGCGCAGAGCCTCAGCCGTTACTTGAATCACCATATCCCGTGGCTCTCCCGCGCTACGAGGCGCAGGCGTGTGACGGGACAGGTGCTTCACGCGCTCGGGGTGGACTACGGCCGCCTCCAATGGCTTAAGGCCGCCGCGTGGCGCAGGTAATCCCGAAATCACATCAGCAGAATGATCCGGATGTGAAAATGAAGAGATTCGCCGCACGCGCCATGCTGGAATGTGCGGCCGCAGGGCGGCGCAGCTGCCCCGCTTTTTCGCGCCCTCGACGATTCTACGATTCCTTTTTTACCCTTGGGTTCGGACGGGTTTCACGATTTTTTCAGATCAATCATATGTTATATCTCTTGACAAACAGGTACGGATCCGTGACGAAGGCGATGGTGACCGCGTTTCAGGCGCAGAACGGGCTGGAGGGCGTGACGGGAACCGTCGGGCCCTGGACGAGAGGCAATTTGAACGCGTCCACCGTCAGGAGGTTCTCGACGATGCGATACGGAACAGACAGCATGGCGGTGAAGGTTCTGCAGAACGACCTGAAGCGGTACGGGTACTTGAGCGTATCCCCTGACTGGCACGGTGCACCTCTCGCACACGGAAGCGGCTGCCAGGGCGTTCCAGGTGGAGAACGGATTGTCGGTCACGGGCGTTGCCGATCTCAAGACGGTGATCAGGTTGTACGGTAAAACCCAATAAACGCCGCGGGAGGACTTCGCGCGTGTGTGAGTTTGCGTGGCACGCGCGAAGTTTTTCTCACGGCTGACCAACGCAATCCCTCGCTCTATCCATCGGGAAATGCGCGGGGGGAGACAAAATGAGACATTTGCGTGTTTCATATTGTAAGTGACGAGGGAAGCGTGGTTTTTTGCGAGAGTGCGCCGATCATTAACCGCAGTGATTCGCTTTCGATGAATCCTACGCCTATCGCATTTTGTCATGTACGGAAGATTGTCGCCCAGCCAATCGGGCACTTTGCGTCCACGCGCATCCCACGGCCAACGCATGAATGAAGAAAGTATGAACCTCGGGAGGTTTGGAAAGCCGCAGCCCTCCATGTATAATCATTTTTACCGGCTTTGCCGGTGAAAATGGATTCGTCGCCGGGCGAGCATGCCCGCCCGGCGACGAATTAGTTCATGTACCCGGATTTCGCTCAAAATTTTTGTGAGAAAATTTAGAAATCCGGTTCCTCGTTCCTTTGGGTTGTGTATGAACGTAGTTCATACGCAAGCCCTGACGCGCATCCACAGTACGGTTGACTTTTGGGGAGTGCCGGTCTATACTATTATGCAATGGGCAAATGCGGATTTGCTGCCGCATGAACATAACAGAGCGCCGGATTCGGTTCCTATTGTAACTGCGTTCTGCAAAAAGGCGGGTCAGCATGATCGATTTACATGTAAGAATTTCCGCATTTCTACCGATTCTGGCACAATGGCATCAAAATGCGCGACCTCAAATGGGAGAATCGCGCATTTTGATTTGTGTTGATTGAGTGCCATCTTGAATAATGGCGCAAGAAACCCGTAGCAGCCAAGGCCTGTTCTTTGCGGGACGTATTTGTACGCCACTTCAAATAGAAGGCTTATAAACACAAAAATCATATACGACGGAAGTGATGGTAAAATTATGGTTCTGCAGCGCATCGTCTATCCAACGGGAGCTACATTTGAAGAAGACATGTATATTCGTCGGGATTGGAACGGCGTTGCCCTCATCGGCGAAGAGCGCACCATGCGGACATTCGACAATCTGAATGTTGTGAAGTTTGACACATACTTCAATACGTTTTCCCTCGCAAAGTGGAAAAAGTATACGAATCTCGATCGAGTCATGTTGCGCATCGACATCCAGGGCAAGGCACGGATCACGCTCACGCAGATGAATCTGCACGGCTTCGATGTCGACGAGTACATCGTGCATTCTCAGATCGTCTCTGGGGCCGAGCGCACGACGTTTACCATTCCGTATCCACCCTGTGACGGGAACGACGCGCTCAGCTTCCGCATCCGGCCGCTGGAGAAGGATCTGCATGTCTATGGCGGCGCGTATATCACCGACATGGACGAGGCAGCGCTGCCGGAGGTTAATATTGCGCTTGCGATATGTACCTACAAGCGCGAGGACTATATCGCCAATAACCTCGAGATGCTTCAAAGGCACGTCTTTGGGGACGAAACCTCGTTCCTCCGCGGGCACGTGCGCGTCTATATCTCCGACAATGGACAAACCTTGGATGCGAAGGCGCTCTCAAATGAGAACGTGCGCATCTTTCCCAATAAGAACAGCGGCGGCTCCGGCGGGTTTAGCAGGGGCGCCATCCAGGCGATGAGCGACCCGACATATGAACCCACGCACATCATCCTGATGGACGACGACATCACGTTCGATCAGTACGCGCTGGAGCGCACATACTCGTTTCTCCGGCTGATGAAGCCGGAGTACCACATCAGCCTTCTGGGCGGCGCCATGTTTCGCACGGACAGGAGATTCATCCAGCACGCGGCGGGCGAGACTCATACCCTCAGCGGCATCACGTTCAACAAGGCCGGCTATAACATGTACAACATCTTGGACATCATGCGCAACGAGGTCGAGGAAAAGATCAACTATCTCGGCTGGTGGTACTGCTGCATTCCCGTCGATCTGTTCAAAAAACGCCAGTACTCCTTGCCGCTGTTTGTACAGTACGACGACATCGAGTTCAGCCTCCGGAACAACGATGTCCCCAAGATTACGCTCAACGGTATCTGCGTCTGGCACATCCCCTTCGACAAGAAATGGTCCGGAATGAAGAACTATTACACGATCCGCAATCGCGCCATCGTCAACTGCATGTACTTCGATGGGTTCACCAAGAAGTGGTTCAAACGCCAGCTGTTTCGCGAGTGCGTCCGCAAGACGCTTCAGTACAGTTTCAAGGAGGCGAATCTCGCGCTCATGGCGGCCGAGGACTTTCTGAAGGGCATGTCCTGGCTCAGGGAACAGGATCCCGTGGCGCTGAATACCGCGGTCTCCGCGATGAGCGACAAACTTCAGCCCCTCGAGCGTCTGCCCATTTTATATGATCCACGCAAGCTCAAACGCAATGATGAAATCGACACCCGGCAATGGAGGCGCCTGTTCAGGTGGATGACGCTGAACGGCTGGCTGCTTCCCGCGAACCGGACCGCCATCGTGGAAATTGACAATCCCCAGTTCCAGTTCCTGTTTCGCGTGCGCGGCGTGCTGAAGTACGACGATGCGACAAGCAAGGGTATCGTCGTCGAGAAGAGCTATCGCGAGGCATTTCGCATCGCGCGCCGGCTTTTGAAGGTGTTCGGGCTGATCGACCTGAAATTCAATCAGGTCGTTCAGGAGTATCAAAAGACGCACGACGAGGTGATCTCTGAAGAATTCTGGAAGCGCTTTCTGAATTTTTAAATAATGGTGGGAAACGAAATGTCTGAATTAACGGTTTCTTCCGTACCGCATTCCAAGTGCACCGGCTGCGGGGCCTGCGCGAACCTTTGTCCCACGCGCGCCATTTCGATGGGGCCGGATGACGAGGGCTTTTTGTTCCCTCACATCGACGGGGAGAAGTGCGTACAATGCGGGCTCTGTCATGAAAAATGTCCCGCACTGTCGGCCATTTACCCCAATGCGCCCGAGCCCGCGTGCTTCGCGGTCTGGGCGCAGACGCAGATTCGGCGAAAGTCCTCGTCCGGCGGCGCATTTACGCTCCTGGCGAACCACTTTTTTGAGCGGGGCGGCGCCGTGGCCGGGGCCGTGTTCGCGGACGATTACCGGAGCGTGCGCCACATCGTAACCCGCGACCCCGCCGACCTCGAAAGGCTCCGGATGAGCAAATATCTGCAGAGCGATGCGGGCCGCGTGTACGCCGAGGTATGTGCGCTTCTGCGCGAAAAGGTTCCGGTTCTTTTTGTGGGGACGCCCTGCCAGGTGGCGGGCATGCGCGCCGTCGCGGGGGAGGACGAAAACCTTTTGACGGTGGACCTTGCCTGCAAGTCCGTGCCTTCGACGAAGGCGTACAATTCCTATCTGGATGAGATTGCCGCCGGGCGGGAGATCGCCTCAGTGTCCTTTCGGGACAAGTCGCTGTGGGGCTGGAGCACGTCCGTGCGTGCCGAGTTCAAGGACGGCAGCCACTACATGTGCGCGGAGTGGATGAATGAGCCATTCTATACAGGTTTCCTCAATTACATCATCAACCGGGAAAGCTGCGCCACCTGCCCATTCGCCAAAATTCCCCGTCAGGGCGACATCACGCTGGCGGACTTCTGGGGCGTTCACAAGCGCGACCAGAGTTGGGACGACCGCTACGGCACGGGGCTCGTGCTTTTGAACAGTGGCCGGGGTAGCGCGGCGTTTCGTGCGATCCGGGACGGGTTTGATCGCACGGAGGAAATGGAGCTTGCGTTCGCTACGGACAATAATCCGGCGCTCGTCCGTCCGTTGGGCGCGCATCCGGCGCGCGCGCAGTTCTTCGATCTGCTCGACAAGCGTGGTTACCGCGCGGCACTGAACATGGCCGTCAACGGCCGCTACGACGCGGGGATCATCGGCTTCTGGATCGGCACGAACTACGGAACCATCCTCACCAACTACGCGCTCAACCGGCTCCTCAAGTCCAAGGGGCTGAGCGTATGCATGATTGACACCATGAGCGGCACACCCCGGGACGTCAACTATCCGGTATACTTCAACCACCGGAAGGAATTTGAAAAAAAATACTACGAGATCCTTGCGGAACCGAACCTCACGCGCCTGAACGAGCGCGTGGGTACGTTCGTGCTGGGCTCGGATCAGGTCTGGAAGTATGAGCTTGCTAAAAACATGGGCCATATGCTCTTTTTTGACTTCGTGTCCGACGAGAACCGAAAAATTTCCTACGCGGCCAGCTTCGGCGGCAGTACATTCAACGACAACGGGGAGTACCGCCGCATCGCCTCGTACCTGATGAAGCGCTTCGACGCCGTCTCCGTGCGCGAGGTGCAGGGTGTGGACATTTGCCGCGACCAGTTTGGCGTCGCGGCGACGCAGGTGCTCGACCCCGTCTTCATGATCGACCGCGCATACTACGATCTCTTGGCGCAGGACTCCACCCGGGGCGAAAAAGGCCCGTACCTATTCGCCTACATTCTCGATCCTTCGCCGCAGAAGCGGGAAATTCTGCAACGCATCGCCAAGCGGCTTGGATGCAGGATCGTGATCGTGCTCGACTGCGAGCCTTGGCGTTACGACAGGCAAAAGGCGCTCATGGGTATGGATGAGTGCGTCCTAGACGATGTTTTCGTCGAGGACTTTGTCAACCTGCTCTCCAACGCCCAGGCGGTGGTGACCGACTCCTTTCACGGGACGGCGTTCTCGATCATCTACGATCGGCCCTTCATCGCCATCGCCAATCCGGGCCGCGGCATGGCGCGCTTCGAATCGCTCCTGGGCATCCTACGTCTCGAAGATCGGCTCGTCTATCCCTACGAGGAGTTCGACCTGGAATTGCGTGCAAAACAGCTGACCGCATATGAGTACGGGTCCGTGCACGAGCGCATCGAGCGGGAAAAGGTGCGCTCCGACGCTTGGCTGGACGAGGCTCTGTTCGCGCCGCGTACGGGCGAAATGACGCTGCTCAACGACAAATTGTACGCCCATGGCGGCGTGATCCGACGGATCGAGCGCGACCTGCGCCGTATTTCCGACGAAGTGCCCAACATCGGCGCGACGCTGGAAACCCAGAGTCACAGCGCACAGCAGATCGCCGCCCTGAAAAAGGAACTTGCGGCGATCCATGCGTCGTATGAGGAACTGAAAAAAGAAGTGGAGCGGAACAGCTTCCGGGGCGTTGCGCGTAGTTTTATGACGAAATGCAAGCACTGCTTTTCGCGCGATAAAAGAAGGACGAGAAAAGATTAGGGCGGCACCGCATGAAGAATGCGTGCGTCCGCGCGCGTAGGATTTGTGCGGTGTGTCCTTAGCAAAAAGAATGTACAGAAGAAGAAGGAATGTCAGCTGAGAATGGCGCACGCGGAGAGGTCGGAGGATCCGATCTCAATCGCCGCGTGAACATTGTTTATGTTTTCAACAACGGTCGATGATTCTTTTTACGCATCAAACAGGATGAACTTGCTTGAAAAAGGAGAATGCTTTTCGTTATGGGGATGTACGATTATTTAGTCGTTGGTTCTGGGCTATATGGGGCTGTTTTTGCGCGCGAAGCAAAGGCGGCAGGCAAGAAGGTTCTCGTGATCGATAAGCGTCACAATATAGCCGGCAATATCTATACAAGCACGGTTGAGGGAATAAACGTCCATCAGTACGGTGCCCATATCTTTCACACAAACAATAAAAAGATCTGGGACTATATCGGCCTTTTCGCGGAATTTAACCGCTATACCAATTCGCCAATCGCAAATTACCACGGGGAAATATATTCCCTTCCGTTCAATATGCATACCTTCAACGCGATGTGGAACGTCGTCACGCCGGACGAAGCCGCGGCAAAGATCGAGGAGCAAAAGAGAACCGCGGGCATCACGGAACCCCGCAATCTGGAGGAGCAGGCCATAAGCCTGGTCGGTACCGATATCTACCAAAAGCTCATTCAGGGGTATACCGAAAAACAGTGGGGGCGCGACTGCAAGGACTTGCCGGCCTTTATCATTCAACGCCTGCCGGTACGCCTGACATATGACAACAATTACTTCAATGCGCGCTATCAGGGCATTCCCATCGGCGGTTACACGCAGATGGTTGCAAACCTGTTGGACGGCATCGAAGTGCGCCTTGGGGTGGATTATCTGACGGACAAGGCAGAGCTGGATGAAATTGCGCAAAAAGTAATCTACACGGGATCGATTGATGCCTATTTTGATTACTGTTTGGGCCCACTGGAGTACCGCTCTGTCCGGTTTGAGACCGAGTTGCTTGACAAGCCTAATTTTCAAGGAAATGCCGTCGTCAATTATACCGACAGGGAAACGCCCTGGACACGCATCATTGAGCATAAGTGGTTCGAGTTCGGAACCCAGCCAAAGACCGTCATCAGCCGTGAATACAGTTCCGCGTGGAAGCCTGGGGACGAGCCCTATTACCCCATCAATGACGAAAAAAACGGTGCGCTGTTCGCACAGTACAGGGCGCTGGCCAACACCGAGCCAAACGTTATCTTTGGCGGCAGACTGGGCGAATACAAGTATTATAATATGGATGAAGTCATCCACTCCGCTTTGGAGATGTGTGAGAAAGAGTTGCCATCAGATCATTGATTTGACGAGGGGGTTTTGCGGATCAGACGCGAAGCCCGAAGAAGAGATCGGCGCAAATAACCGGGCAAGACCTATCTATGAGTCTCGCCCGGGTTGCGGGACGCATCGGGACGGCGCGCGCGCCATGTTCAACTAGCCGGCGGTACACTTCCGGCGCCCGTGCATGCAAATGAAATTCAGAAACGAGGCGACCCATATTGAAGCGGTCCGCGTGGATGAAGCTTTTGACCGGGATCGGCCGTAAGAAAGGGGTATCTGCCAAACAAGGCTCTTGCTCGTTTCATAATTGTTTGTCGTAAAGACAATGCTACACGCCAACCCCGTGCCTTGCCATGATTGTCAGCACGATCAGAATCGCCAGAATCCGCCTCATCGCTATGCCCTCCCATCATCACGCCATATGCAACCCAACCGGCTTGTTTTCAAAATCATAAGATTACATTATCATAATATTTCACAAGTCAATCCTTGGGATGATAAACCCCGTGTCCTTGCAAAGACACGGGGTTTGACGTGCGGACAACCGACCAATCGATGCATGAAACTTATTTTAGATGCTCAGGGTTCAATCCCTCCAACGACTCGATGACGAACTGTCCGTCCTTGCGGATCAATACGTCGTCGAAGTATATTTCGCCCCCGCCATATTCCGGGGTCTGTATGGCGACGAGATCCCAGTGCAGCGCGGATTTGTTGCCGTTGTTGCACTCGTCGTAGCACATGCCGGGCGTGAAGTGGAACGAACCCATGATCTTCTCATCGAAGAGGGTGTTGTTCATGGCCTTTGTGATATAGGGGTTGACGCCGATGGCGAACTCGCCCACATACTTGGCGCCGGGGTCACATTCAAACACTTTTTTCACGCGTGCAGTGTCGTTTGCCTGCGCGTCGATGATCTGCCCGTCCTTGAACGTGAGCCGCACGCGCTCGAACAGGAAGCCGTCGCGGGTCGAGGGCGTGTTGTACTGGATGATGCCGTTGACCGAATCCTTGATGGGTGCGGTGAAGATTTCGCCGTCCGGGATATTCATGCGGCCCGCGCAGGGGATGGCGGGCAGTCCCTTGATGGAGAAGGAGAGATCGGTGCCGGGGCCGACGATGCGCACGCGGTCGGTCTTTTCCATCAGCGAGACGAGCGGCTCCATGGCGCATTCCATCTTCGAATAATCCATGGTACAGACATCAAAATAGAAATTTTCGAACGCCTCGGTGGACATGGAGGCCATCTGTGCCATGGCGCGCGTGGGATAACGCAGCACGCACCAACGGGTCTGGGGTACGCGGATCTCGCCGTGGACCGGCTTGGCATAGATTTTCGAGAAGCTGTTGGTGTTTTCCGGGGGCACGTCGGCGGTCTCGAAGTTATTTTCGATGCCGGTAAAGCCGATGTAGCACTGCATTTGGCGCATGACGAGCGCGTCCGCCTCTGCGCGCAGCTTTAATTGTTCCTCCGAATAACCCATGGCGAGCGCGCGCTCAACTTCCATGGAATTTTGCCACACAAACGGCTTGCCACCCGCCGCATAGACCGCCTTGACGAGCGCGATCACGAGCGGGTCACAGTCATTGGTCGCACTGATGAGAACATTGTCGCCCGCTTTGACGGCCGTTGAAAAGCTGACGAGCGTATTGGCCAATTTTTCGATCCTTGGATCCATCATGTTTCTTCCCTCGCGTTTCTGTTAGATTGCGCTGATTCCATGTAGACGCTGACGATCGATTTACAGATGCCTGAAATGATGTGCGCGACCTCGTCCAACGAGCGCCTGTCGTCGTTGAGGAGCCAATGGCGCACCACGTCCACGCTCCCGGCGGAAAGGTAACTATAAATATAATCCGCGGTGCCTTCGGGCACGCCCTTTTTGCAGACCCACACGCGCATGAAAAAGGCGCGCGCCATGTCAAGAACGCGGTTCATAAACTGTCTGCCCCCGTTTTCACCCAGAATCACGCCGCACATATCGCGGTTGTGATCCAATACGCCCATGATGTTCACGAGCAGGGCGTCGATGTCCCGGCTCGCGATGTCCGGCGAAAGCGTTTTCTCAAGCTCCTGATAAATATCGTTCTCGATCTGCGTTAAAAGCTCCAGGGGATCCGCGTAGTGAGCGTAAAACGTGCCGCGGTTTAGACCCGCCGCCTCGCACACCTCCGTCACACTGACCCGGCTGATGGGCTTTTTTTGCAGGATCGATAATAGGCTCTCCCGGAGCACCATCTTTGTATACTTGACCCGCCTGTCGGATTCCCGCATCGCGCCGCACCTCCCCGTGCTTGTTTGAGAACATTATAATATAAAATATGGGAAAAGATCAACCGAGGAATTGGATTTCCTGTTGATGAACATATGTTCGTGTGATATTCTGGGACAAAGGAGGGGATTATTTTGGCAAATGAGAAGCGGATTGCAATTGTGACCAGCGGATCGGGCACCGGCATGGGGCGATCCATCGCACTGACGCTCGCCCGGGAGGGATGGGCGGTCGTCGTCAATTACCGGACAAACCGTGATGGTGCGCAAGCGGTCGCTTTGCATATCGGCATGCGCGGTGGTGACGCAATCGTGGCACAGGGAGACGTGTTTCAAAAGGCGGGTTGCGAGGCGCTTTTTTCCGCCGCGCTCTCTGCATACGGGCGCGTAGATGCGCTGGTAATCGGTCCGGGCGCGGACTTTCACGGTGAGAAGCCGGACAAGATCGATTCTGCGCTTGTCGCACGGGATGCGATGCAGGAGCTTGCGCCCGTCTACAATCTTTTGCCGCTCGCGCTTCCCGAAATGGCGAAGCGAAGATGGGGCCGAATTGTGGGCATCGCATCCAACATGGACATTCCTTCGCCCGCCTATGCATACAACGCAGCAAAGGAAGCGCGGACTGCGGCGCTCCGCCTGGCGACCGCTGATGCGTGGAAGCTTGGCGTCACGGTAAACGTGGTCGCGCCTGGCCCGGTCGACCCGTTCAAGACGTTCGAAGAGGCGCGCGATCGCTGTTACCGCGCCAAGGCGCCCGGCACACGCGGGCGGGTGACGCCGCAGGACGTGGCGGAGGGCGTGGCGTTTTTGTGCGGTGATACGGCGAACTACGTTTCGGGGTGTGTGCTGCCATATCGGTTCTGAGGGCAGGGCAGTCGCTTACGACTTCGCTGTAAGCAATTGCGGGAGAACGAGGAACCAGATTTCTGCATTTCCTGCGGGAAATGCCGGGCGAAATCCGGATGGCGGAACCGATTCATCGTCGGGCGCGCAAGCGTGCCCTTGAGACGAATCCATTTGCGCCGGCAAAGCCGGCACAAATGATTGAATCGGGAGGGCTGCGGCCCTCCAAATCTCCCGGATATTTGTGAAGCAATAGCTCTGATTCGGAGGGCGAACCGGGGTTTACAAAATACGGAAATCGGTTATAATAAACATAGCAATGTAAGAGGAGGAGATTCCCATGAACATCAAGGGCACGAGGACGGAAGCCAATCTGATGGCGGCATACGCAGGTGAAAGCCAGGCGCGCGTAAAGTACGAGTATTATGCCTCGCAGGCAAAGAAGGACGGATACGAGCAGATTGCGGATTATTTCGCCCTGACCTCCGCTAACGAGAAGGAGCACGCAAAGTTGTGGTTCAAGCTCCTGCATGGCGGTATGCCCACGACGAAGGCAAATCTCGCGGATTGTTGCGCGGGCGAGCACTACGAGTGGACTGATATGTACGTCAAGTTCGCCAAGGAAGCGCGCGAAGAGGGATTCGAGCCGATCGCCAAGCTCTTCGACGGCGTCGCCGCCATTGAAAAGGAACACGAGGAGCGCTATCAAAAACTGCTTGGCAATATCGAGGGCGGTCTGGTCTTCTCCCGCGAGGGCGATATGATCTGGATCTGCCGCAATTGCGGACACATTCATGTGGGCAAGGAAGCGCCAGAATTTTGCCCCGTTTGCGCACATCCCAAGGCCTACTTCGAGCTGCGTGCGTCGAACTATTAAATGGAAACGATTGCCAGCTTTACCGTTGACCATCTAAGCCTCCTCACCGGCCTCTATGTATCGCGGATCGATCGTGTCGGCGCAACAAACGTCGTCACGTTCGATCTGCGCATGACAAGACCTAACGAGGAACCGCCGATGGATACCGCTGCCGTGCACGCCATCGAGCATCTCGGCGCGACCTATTTGCGCAATCGCCCCGATTGGGCGGCGCGCATTGTGTATTTCGGCCCCATGGGTTGCCGAACCGGCTTTTACATGATCGTTGCGGGTGACACCAGTTCCGAGGACGTGTTCCCGCTCGTGCGGGACATGCTGGTGTTTATCGCCCGATTCGAAGGAGAAATTCCCGGCGCGGCTGCCGCCCAGTGCGGCAATTACCTCGACATGAACCTCGCTCTGGCAAAATATCACGCAGACAAGTACCTGCGTGAAGTATTTGCGCAAAAGGACGAGAAGCGGATGCGCTACGGGGGATGACGGGACGGGAGAAAACGCCGGGGCGCAGCCCCGGACTCCGCCAAAGGGACATCGGCCCTTTGGAATCCCAAGCTGAGAGAAAATCATATAATTTGTTTGTCGTCCGCCCGAGGCCCAACCTCGGACGGACGATTTTGCGCAACAGACGGGCAAGGCGAAAAGGAATGCCCTGGCGCTGCGCCAAGGCCCATCCTATCTGCCCGGACAACTTTGCGCATTTAAATGCCCCGGGGTTTGGGCCCCCGGGGCATTCGGCGAATGGATGATGGATGATCCCGAGTAAGGGATTCCAAAGGGCCGAGGGCCCTTTGGCGGGAGCGCGAGGGCAGCACCCTCGCCGTTTCCCCCTTCCCCGCTTCCACTACGCCATTCGCGCCACTTCGAGCAGGTCGTTGGCGACCTCAGGCCATTGGGATGCGGTACCGCGCGCCATATGGATGGTACGCATGCCGAGGGATCGGGCAGTTTGGAGATTATCGAGGCGGTCGTCGACGAAGCAGCAAGTTGCGGGATCGAGGCTGGCGCGATCGAGGAGCGCACGATAAACAGCGGGATCGGGTTTGGCTGCGGCGACATCGGTGGAGATGAGAACGTCGTCGAAAAGCTCGAGGAGCCCGGCGTTCAGGAACACGCGCTTGAGGGAAGGCATGGCGTTTGAGAGGAGGTAGAGGCCGCGCCCGCGCCCAAGCGCCTCGATGGCTGCGCGCGCGTCCGGATAGAAATCGTAGCGCGCGTCGTTTTCGGTCATATCGCGTGCGAGCGCGTCGGCCTCGCGGTCTGTGAGCGTCCAGGAAAGGCGCTTGGCGAGGTCGAGAAAGTAATTCCGACGCACGGCAAACTCCATGGTTTCATCGGTTATCGGAAGCGATTCGTCGAGATAGATCACCGCCGCGGCATCCATGGCGGCGGAAATCTCCGCCTGCGTTACGGTTGCCAGGCGCCCCGGGCCGATGATCTCCTCAAACCGCACGGTCGTCAGCCAGCTTCCGGCGCGCGGCAGGCAGATCACGCCGCCCGCGTCCAGTATCATGTGCTCGGTCATCCTTCTTCTCCCTGCGTATTTTTTCCCCATTATAGCATATTCCCCGTGCGTCACACAATGACTTCCCTGTTTCCGGCTATATTTGAATATTTCCGACCATTGTTAAGTTGTGCATGTTGTCATATGCGTGCAATCGATTTAAAGGACTATGCACGATTTCAACAAAAACAGGGTGCCAAAATTGCCCCTATAGGTTTGCGCATGGCGGCTGAAATGAGATGAAATCGGTCAAAACGAATGAAATAAACGTTAAAAACTTTCGACGGCCAAATTGATCATAAAATTACATTCAACAATTTACAATTTCCGTACCAAAAACGGATTGACTTTGGCGCGCAGTGGGTTATAATGACAGCGTTGGCAGACAACGAGGATTTGGAAAGGAATGGTAGATATGAACCAAACAACTCACGTCATGCCGCGCTTACTCTCCGAGGATGCGGGACTCGGCGCATTCGTCGAGATGCGGTATGATCACCCGAAACGCGCAAGAAAGGCATTCGCAAAAACGCGCATGCTGGCGACTGGAATCGCAAAGACGGCGGTCGCACTGATTGCGCACCTGAGATAAAACAACGACAACCGAAGCGTCCAGAGGACGCATAATAGGAGGATAAAAAAATGTTTGAACTTTTCAATAATGTGAACGCAGCGACGTTCTCGAACAGCGAACCTGCAACCCTTTACACCGCGGCAAGGGCCGTCTACGGATACAAGGAAATGCTGAACATGGAGCCTGCGCCCTTTGACTATGTGCCGCACACCGCGCCGCGCAAGGGCATTCGCTCCCTCAAGGAATTGTTCGTTCGGCACAAGTCGCCCCGTACCCCCTCGTATCACGCGCCCCGCAGGGCAATGGTCAACGGATAAACGGGTCGAGTTGCTGAGGCGGCCAGGTCAGGCTGCCCCGTCCACGATGCCCCGCTTCCGAGTCGGAGGGCGCGCGGACGGGCGGTGAGACCCGATCAAGGCGGCGAAAGCCGCGCACAATGTGATGTCTGCTGAATACTCGGCCTCGCAAACGCGGGGTCGTTTATTTTTTTCTCTCTGTTTTTCAATGGATTACAACGATAGGCGGAGAATTATATGTGATGTGCACAAAAAAAGAAGGCGAAAGCTGCGTTTGGTAAACGATGCGTTAGGATGATCTGACACGGGGATGATCCATCGAATCTCCATCCCGAATTTACCGGATTCAAACAATTAACCCAGTTAGTTGGTTGGGATTCGGGTTATAATAAAGACGTCGGGAAGGAAGCCGACGAAGAAATCAAAGGAGGAAAAAACCATGAAGACCAATCTGTATGATGTTTCCCGCCACGTTTACGGCAAGGAAGTTTCCAATATGCAGCCCATTGCCTTCGGCTATGTGCCCACGAAGCAGCGCGTTGAGGCCGCAAAGGCAGTCGAGAACAACGCCTTCTGCGTCGGCGAATATTGCTACAGCAGTAACAGCGGTCGGTTCGTCCGCACAGCCGCGCAGCACGGCTAATGGAAACCCGATTGACAGGAGGATACCCAAGAAGCCGCATGATCAGAAAGGAAGTGGTACATATGTTTCGGAACATGATGATGGCAGATGTCGGTCAGAACCTTCAGTCGTTTGATGTGTTCGCGCCCAGGAAAGGCCGATTGGTGAAGGCAGTGCGGGCGTTGATGTCCGTACGGCGCCCCCGCCCGGCATACACCGGTGAATGTGCGTGTGTGTCCTGCCGGGCTCTCTGACGAGACAAAGACGCCCCGACGAAAAAACGTCGGGGTTGTTTTTTTATGCTTCGCCGTCCCACTCGCGGAGGAATTCCTCCAGAAATCCGCGCATATAAAGGTCCCGGCTTTCGGCGCGGCGCCGTCCTTCCGCGGTATTCATGCGCGATTTCAGTTGGAAAAGCTTTTCGTAAAAGTGGTTGACGGTGGTCGATTCGCTGGCGCGGTATTCTGCCTCGGTCATGTGCGCGCGCGGAGGAACATCCGGGTCATGGAGCGCGCGACCCCGGCTTCCCCCGTAGGCGAAAGCGCGCGCGATGCCCAGCGCGCCGATGGCGTCCAATCGATCTGCATCCTGTACGATCATTCCCTCAATCGCACGCGGACGCATCCCGTTGCCGCCCTTGAAGGAGACTGTTGTGATGGCGTCCAAGATCTCCGCGGCCTTGGGGTGATTTGCCAGAAAGGAGGTTGCGTTGCGGTTTCCGCCGCCGGAGAAGAGTTTGGGGTCGTCCACATCGTGCAAGATGGCCGCAAGCGCAACGATTTCGGCGTCGCCACCTTCGACTTCTTGAATCGCCAGAGCGGTCCTGTAGACGCGCAGGGTATGAAACCAGTCGTGACCGCTGGCATCGCCCTGAAACAACTCGCGTGCGAAGGCCAGCGCCGCGTCGTTTTTTTCTCTCATGATTGCCTCCGAAGCCCCTTGGGCAGGTGATTTTTGAGCATGCCACCGGAGGCCTTGCCCCAACCGAGCGGCAGCGTGTCGTGCGTCGCCACCAGCCAGCGTGCGCCCGCGAAGGGAACCGCTTCGCCCCGCAGAAAGGCACGCGCGGCATCTTCGCCAAGCGGCGCGGTCGGAAGATCGTGTGTAAATGCCATCGCCAGCGCATGCAGGGGTTCTGTTCGACCCGGAAAGAGGCGCACGAGCGCAAGTCCTGGCGCAAGAACCCGCAGTCCGTCGATCGGCGGTGCGAGCGCAGGGCAGGCATAGAGCACATCGCCCCAGAGCACGGGATTGCTTCCGGGCGGGAACGGCGCATATTCCGCGCGATAGCGCGCCTCCGCCGCGCGCGCGGCAGGATCGACAACCGGCCGCACCTCCGGACACGGATGCGTGCCCGCCCGGACAAACAACGCGGCAAACTGACCGTCGCCGCGCGTGCGATGCGGCCAGACGCGGAGCATGCCGTTTATGGACGAACCGAGGCCGGAAAGCGAAAAATCGCAGGGGGTGAAATCGGGATGCGCCGCGCAAAACCCACGTACCACGCCCTCGTTTTCGATCTGATTATATGTGCAGGTCGAGTAGACGAGCCGTCCACCGGGGGCGACCATCTTCGCCGCTTCGCATAAAATGGCGGTCTGACGCTTTGCGCACCCGGCGGGCGCGGAGGCACGCCATTCGTCCCGCGCAGCGGCATCGCGGCGGAACATGCCCTCGCCCGAACATGGTGCGTCGACCAGAACCGCATCGAACGCCTCCGGCCAGCGCGCGGAGAGCCGTTCCGGCAATTCCGAGACGACCACGGCATTCGGAATGCCCAGACGCTCGATGTTTCCCGCCAACACCCGTGCGCGCTTGCGGTCCGGTTCGTTTGCGACGAGCACACCTTTGCCCCCGCACGCGGCGGCAAGCTGCGTTGCCTTTCCGCCCGGCGCGGCGCATAGATCGAGCACCCGCTCGCCGGGTTGTGCGTTCAGAACCGCTGCCGGCATCATCGCGCTCGCCTCCTGTACGTAAAACGCGCCGGAATGATGCGCGATCGATGCGCCGGGACGCGCGCCGTCTTTCAGATAATATCCCCCCCGCCGCCCACGGTACGGGGGATTCGACGAATTCTGCCGCGGAAAAAGGCCGCAGGGGATTTGTCCGCAGCGCCAGCGCGGGCTTTTCTTCCAGGGCCGCGAGAAAGGCGCCCAGCTCGTTCCCGAGCAAGGCGCGCATGGAAGCAACGAATTCCGATGGCAGGTTCACGCGCGCGGACACCTCCTCGCCGCTTCGATGTAGAAATTCTGCATGCCGCGTGCGTTTTCCTGGATATCAAAGCCCCCCGCACGCACGGCGGAAATTGCGTCCGCGCTCACCTTCGCGCGATCTGTGGGAACGACGAAGCGGGAGAGAGATTCCACCCACGAAGCGGTGGAATTGATGGGTAGATAGCTGATCAGACTTGTCAGCTTTGCATCGCGCGTGACCTGATCGCTCACGAACGTCCGAAGCCCCGCGCATTGCCATTCAACCAGCACGTTCGGGAAGCCCTCCCACAAGGATGGGAGGAGCATGGCATCAAACGCGGATAGAAGCGTCGCCACGTCCGTGCGCACACCCAGCACGAGCACGTTCTTCCCGATGCCCAGATCTGCGATTTTTCGCTCCGTTTCCGGGCGCAGTGCACCGCCGCCGACCAGTGCGAGCTTCGCAGTCGGATTGATTTGCAGATAATCCGCAAAGACCTCCAGCAGGAAGGGGTGGTTTTTCGCCGGCGTATAGTTGGCGACGGAGCCGATCAACAGCGCATCGCCCACGCCTAACGCCTGACGCTGTTTTTCCCGCGCGGCGGGGTCGAACTGATAGATTTCCGGCTCCACCGAATTACGCGCCACGGAGAACGGATGCGTTTGGAAAAGCCATTCGCCCGCCTCCGCCCCGCAGGCATACGCGTCTGTATACAATCGGTCAAACAACGGCCTGAGCAGCCGGTGCGCCGTCAGGTACTTGCAGTAGCTGTTTCTCGAGTGTGCCACGCGCACCTTCGCGCCGCCGAGCAACGCCCCAAGCATCTCCAAGGTGAGCGTGCAGGAATTTCCGTGTGCGTGCACGATCTGATACCGACCGCGCCGCACGATGTGCGCAAGCCGCAGGACATAACCGATGGGGTTGCGCGTGCGATTGCCCGCGATATAAAGTTTCGAGCCCATGCCGAGAATTTGATCGCGAATCTCAGCAGGCGGCTTTTTGATCGCAACAAAGTCGATCTGGACGCTGCCCCATTCCATGGAGCGCGCGTACCGCAGCGTTGAGAGGGTTGGGCCGTCGAACTGCATGGGGACGGAGATGACGGTCAAGACCTTCGGCGCGGGTTCCGCCTTGTGTGCGGGCAGTTCATATAGCGCGCGCTGCCCCTCGAACGCCGCTTCGAGCATGATGCGCATGCCGAGACGGTCGAACCGGGGATGCAGACTGCCGTATCGGCCCGGCGCGAATACGCGCGCCAGCGGGACGATTTCTTCCCCGTCTATGACAGAAACCGACCGCATGTGTGATTTGTCGGGAGCGGTATCCAGTGTGACGAGTCCGTTTGCGCCCACGGATACGGCGCCCCCGCCTGCAATCGATGACCAGAGCTGTGCGTGTTCGAGCGTGCGATCCCTCAGCAAATGGTAGCCGTCGACGCCGCCCAGCCGACAGAAGGAGATGATTTGATCGTCCGACAGCCACGTGCTATGGGAAACGATGTCCTCGTCCGCGAGGGTAAAGGGGTTCTCTCCATCCATGTCAAACGTCAAAAGCCGCGCATGCCGGACTGCTCCCTCCATCCAGCAATGATGCGCGAGAAAGCGCGTGCCGGAGGGGTTGATCGAGAGCGCGTCAATTTGATTGGCCGCGCCCCGCATGGACGCCTTTTCCTCAAATGCGCGCAGCGCCGTTGCCGTCAGGATGGGCGTTGTTTCGCTCGTTTCGAGGTTCACGCGGACGATCTGCCAATCCCCAGCCTCCGGCGCGGTGCCGAGCGCGGTCTTGCCGTCCTTCGCAATTGCCCTGACAGGCACGGGCAGCACGCGCAGCGTGCGCTTTTCATCGACGTCATAGACGACCGATACGGGTTTTCCATCCTGTAGATCGCCATACAGCACGCGATTTTTATAGTCCGGCCCCAGCCACGCAAGCATGCGATTTTGATTCAGTGCCCGCGTGTCGGCAAATTTGCTGAAGTGTCCGCCTTCGATCAGATAGAGCCCCGCCAAAGAGGAATCGGCCGCGTCCGCGCGCAACGCCAAGACGCGCTTGCCCGACAAATCCCACGGCGCGTCACTTCCGCAGAACCATTCGCCCCCGTCGTCAGGGGAGACGCGCCGAAGCGCCCCCTCGCCGTGCCTGTTTCCGAAGAACGCAAAGCGCGCTTCCGAGAATCTCGTCAGCGCTTTGGTATATTTGGATCCGGACGATTCATTCACCCGTAACCTCCCTAATCCGGGGCGCCTCCCCGCAACCGGGTGTCACTCCAGCGCCCTGAGTTTCTCCGGCAGCACGCCGGTTTTTTCGTACTCGAGAATTTTCGCATCGACGAGGGTGCGATACCAGTCACATTCGAGATAGTGAAACAGATATCCCTCGCGTCCGTCGAGAAAGCCGAGACGGAAGAAATAATTGTAACAAAACCATAGTTTGGCGCGCAGAAAGCGTGGCGCGCGATAGTAAAGGCCAAACTTGGCGCGACGCTTTTTGCGGATGGCGGCATCGGTATTGACGTCGGCGGATGCGCCGGAAACGAATGTCACGTAATCGAGCATCTCGCGGGTTGCGTACCAGTTGTAGCGCGCAATGTAGTGCGAAACGTCTTTGAAATCGCGGTGAATAAACCGGGATTTGATCAATATGGATGTGCCGTCCGAAAGAACGGTGTGCGCGTCGCGCCGCCGGTCTTCAATGCGTCCCACCCCTGTTTTGAAGAGCATCAGCTTGCGCTTTTTCGAGATGCCGTGATTGATCGCCCGGTCGAGGAAGTAATAGGTCGCCTCCATGGCGATGCCCGCCACGCGCCCTTCTCCGATGAGCGCCTCGCACTCCCGCACGACGTCCGGGGTCATGCGCTCGTCCGCGTCGATTCGCAGTGTCCAGGCGGTCCGAATCTGTGCGTTGTCGATCGCCCAATTGAATTGTTTGGCGTAATATTCAAATTCGTTTACGAATACATCGGCGCCCAACGCGCGCGCGATTTCAACGGTCTTGTCGGTGGAACCGCAATCGACGACGACCGCGCGCGAACAGAATCCCGCGATGGACATCAGGCAATCACGCAGGTTCCGCTCCTCATTTTTCGTCAGGATAATCGCCGTGATATCGGCCATGCTCATTCCTCCGTGCGCCTGATGGATTCCGAAAACCCGACAACGCGATAGTCGCGCGGATAGGCCGACATCGCCTGCTCATAAGCGATCCCGCCGAACGCCTTGCGGATGAGGGTGGATGTGCCCAAAAATCGCAAAAACGGATTAAAAAGCCGCGTAAAACGGATTTTTTCGCCGCGCACGCGCGCGATCTCCCGCATCAGGTCCGTTGCGCAGACTTGCTCTGCGTCCTGCGGATAAAAATAACCCGCTGTGCGATCGTCGATGAGAAGGCGAATGAATTCCGCCAGATTCTCAACATAGAGGACGCTGCGCGCGCCCGGCATATCGGGAAAAAAGGGCAGCTTGCCTGCCCACTCGGAGAGCGTGGCGTAATTGCCGCGGCAGCCCTTTCCATAAACGGTGGGCAATCTGAGAATCGCCACCCGGAAGCGGTCGTCCGCCAGCGTCAGAATGTCATGCTCCGCCAGAAGCTTGCTCTCGCCGTAGGCATTTTCCGGCGCGGGCGGCGTATCCGGCCCGACGATGCGGGAATGCCCCGCGCGTGCCGGCGCGCCGTAAACGATCATGCTCGACAAAAAAAGAAAGTGCCGACAACCGTCCGCCTTCGCCTTTTTTGCGGCAGCAAATGCGAGATCGCGGTTGACGGACATATACGCCTCCCGCATGGCACTGTTATACTTCACGTGGGCGAGTCCCGCGACGTGCAAAACGGCGTCATAATTTGAAAAATCGGTCGTGCGCCACGCATCTCCCCGCAGCGAGATGGCGTCGACCTGATATTCATCCGGGAACTGCAGGACGTGCGCGCGAAATGCCGCGCCGATGAAGCTTCCGGTTCCGGTCATGAGGATGCTACGCATCTTTTTGCGCACGCAGCTTGCAGGGATTTCCGAACCCGCGCAGCGTCCCTACAATGCACTTCAGGTCAAATAAAAAGCTCATATTCCTCACATATTCCCCGTCGAAGCGCGCCTTACGCGCCACGGGGATCTCGTTTCTTCCATTGATCTGCGCCCAACCGGTCAAGCCGGGTCTGAGATCGTTCGCGCCGTATTTTTCGCGCGCCGCGATCAGATCCGTTTGATTCGGGAGCGCCGGACGCGGGCCGACCAGAGACATCTCTCCCTTTAGGATATTCCATAACTGCGGGAGCTCGTCGAGGCTCGAATGCCGCAGGGAACCGCCGCCGGGCGCGTAATATTGTTCCGCCTGCGAGAGTTTGTGCGTGGGCGTCATGTGCGGCGCGGATTGGTACATGGTTCTGAATTTATAAATCGTAAACGCCCGTCCATATCTGCCAACCCGCGTTTGCCGAAAAATCACAGGCCCATGCGAGGCCGTTTTGACCCAAACCGCCAGCACGAAAAAGACCGGGAATAAAACGATCATCCCCAGAAGCGATACAATGACGTCGAACACGCGTTTGATAGAAGGATACATGCACATGCACTCCGATTCCTTTTCATTGCGCGGTTGCCGACCGCTTTCATTATATACCCTTCATAATGCCGGTTGCAACTACAAACGTGAAAAGGGGTAAAAAAACCAAATATAAACTGATGTTCGATTTTCAAAGAGCCCGGGGCATGTTATAATACAAATATGAAAAGAAGACGCATGGAGGGACGAACCGTGGCGGACAAGAAGACGCTGGACAAGAGCGTTTCAAAAAAGACGGGCGACGAACGCAAAGTCGCGCTTGAGAATGCGATTTCACGCATTGAGAAAGATTTCGGCAAGGGATCCGTCATGAAGCTGGGCGACACGGGGCGCACGCAGGTGGAGGCCATCCCCACGGGCTGTTTGAGTCTCGATTTCTGTCTGGGCATCGGCGGACTTCCCAAGGGGCGCATCATCGAGATCTACGGGCCGGAATCCTCCGGCAAGACGACGCTGGCACTGCACTGCGTCGCCGAAGCACAAAAGCGCGGCGGCATCGCGGCCTTTATCGATGCGGAGCACGCGCTCGATCCCACATACGCGAAGGCGCTTGGGGTCGACACGGAAAACCTCTACGTCGCGCAGCCCGATAACGGCGAGCAGGCGCTCGACATCTGCGAAGCGCTTGTGCGTTCCGGCGCGATGGACATCGTGGTCATCGACTCGGTGGCGGCGCTGGTTCCCAAGGCGGAAATTGAGGGCGATATGGGCGACAGCCACGTGGGCCTGCAGGCGCGGCTCATGTCTCAGGCACTTCGAAAGCTCGCGGGCGTGATCTCAAAGACCAACGCCATCGCCGTCTTTATCAATCAGTTGCGCGAGAAGGTCGGCGTGGTCTACGGGAACCCCGAGGTCACCACCGGCGGCAAGGCACTCAAGTTTTACGCCTCCGTGCGCATCGACATCCGCAAGAGCGAAACCATCAAAAACGGCACCGACATCGTGGGTAATCGCGCCAAGATCAAGGTCGTCAAAAACAAGGTTGCGCCGCCCTTTAAGACGTGCATCGTGGACATCCTCTACGGCACCGGCATCTCGCGCGCGGGCGAGCTTCTCGACATGGCCGTCGAGCGCGAGCTCCTGCAAAAATCCGGCGCATGGTACTCCTATAAGGGGACGCGCATCGGCCAGGGACGCGACAACGCACGCAAATACATCGAGGAAAACCCGGATGTGTTTGACGAACTCGAAAAAACGCTGCGCGAAACATTCCTCAGTGGCATACCAATTGAAAGCGCAGCACACGACGAAAAGCCGGATGAAGCGGAGGAAGAAGAACTCGATCTCGACGAGGATTTCTAAGGCAGTCAAAGCGACAAACCGATTGTACGGAGACATGTCTCTCCGCGCGATCGGTTTTTTATCCGCGCGTCCAGATCGCACAAAATCGGTCGCGCGGGGCTGGATCCCCGGGCGACCGACGAACACAAGCAGGCGATACACCCGGCATGGGATTCGCATGCGTCAGCCCTTGTGCGGGGTCTGGGGCAGCGCCCCGGCGTGTCGTTTCCCCCACGCCAAGGCGGCGATGATCGCGGTGAAGGGTGCGACGGTGACGAGACCGAAGGAGCCGACGAGTGTGATGAGAATTTCGGATGCGACATATTTGAGGTTAAAGAGGTCGGCGGGCGGGGTACCCTGGCCGGCGAAGTAGGCCATAAGGGAGAGATAGCTTCCGGAATAGGCGAGGAGGAGCGTGGTGGTCATGGTGCCGATGACGTTTCGACCGACGACGAAGCCGCTTTTCAAAAGCGAGCGGCGCGAGATGCCGGGGTCGTGGACGGCGATTTCGCGGCAGGCGGAGGAGATGTCCATGCTTAAGTCCATGAGCGCGCCGGAATTTGCGATGAAGACCATGGCGAAAAAGAGCTCCTTGAGGTCAAAGGTCATGGTCGATTGCGAAAGAAGCGGAACGGCATAGGTGAGCGTGCCGCCGTCAAGTTTCATCATGTTTCCAAAGAGCACCGAGAGTGTGCAGGTCAAAAGCGTCCCGGCAAACGCACCGGACGCGGCGACCCACGCGAGGCGCGAAAATCCCGCGACGAGGATCATGATGAGTCCGGTCAAGGCGACCACGAACGCGAGCGCGGCCCAGATGGGCGGCACGCCGTGCAGGAGCAGCGGGATGAGCAGCTTCCAGGTGACCATGACACTCGCAATGAGTGAGACGAGCGCGCCAAATCCCGTTGCGCCGCCAAAGACCATCAGAAGAAGTGCGAAAAGACCGAACAAAAGTGCCTCGGTGCCGATCCGGTAGTGGTCGATAAGCGTAACGGTGATACCGCCGTTTGCCCCCGCGCGCAGCATCGCCCACGCGGTATCTCCGGCGGCGAAGAGCTTGTCCTTGTCAAGCGCGGTGTTCATGTAATTGGTCGCCGAAAGCGTTTCGCCCTTATGCGCGCCCGAGAGAATCCTGACATCACAGACCTGCGCGCCGGAATACGCAATTCCAACGGGATAGAGCTGCGCATTATCGACCGAGAGCACCTTTGCCCGCACGCGCGGCAGGCTCCCATACTCGGTCTTTACCACGTCGGGCACAAAAGCAAGCCCCACGCACAAAAGCCCCACCACGATCGAAAACACCCAGTCGCGCCACTTTTTCATACCCAAGCTCCTTTGAAAAAAGGCGCCCCGCCGCTCGGGCGAAGCGCCAGATTTGTGTCGGTTTTAGTTGGCGGAGAGGCCCATCGCGGACATGGTCTTTGTGAAGATGTCGGTGTTGTCATACGCACCGGAGAAAATCTCCGCACCCACGCCTTCGGCATAGACCGGGATCTGCAGGCCCGTGTGCGAGTAGGAGGTGAAGTCCACGCCCGCCTTGTTGTTGAGAATGTGGCTGCACGCCATGGTGAGCGGATCATAGCCGCCGTAGAGCAGTTTCTCGGCATCGCCCAGCACGCGCTCTTCGGAGGGGAGCATGCTCAACTCATAGGCCGCCTTCAGCTTGGAAAGCTCGTCCTCGTTGAGAGTGAGATCCTGATCGGCTTCGGTGGTCAGACCGAACGCATCCTTGATGGCGGCCAACGCGCCGTCAAAGTCGGTGCCCGCGTCGCGCATCTCGGAAACCTTGCCGGTGAAGGCTTCGAAGGACATGGTCTGATTGGCGAGGTACTGGAAGTGTGTGGAGTATCCGGTCGTCGCAAAGCCGATGGTCAGGCCGCCGGTCTCGTGGTCGCCGGTCACGATGATGAGCGTCTCATCGGGATGCGCATTGTAGAAGTCGATGGCAACCTGCACGGCGTCCGAGAAGGCTATGGTCTCATGGATGCTGGTCGCCGCGTCGTTCGCGTGGCAACTCCAGTCGATCTTGCCGCCCTCCACCATGAGGAAGAAGCCGTCGTCGCCGGTCAGGTCGTTGACCGCAGCCTGGGTCATGCTCGCAAGGCTCAGCTGATCGTCCGCGCGGTCGATCTCGTAAAGCATCGCGGAGCTGCCGCCCAGATCGGGGGTGAGCGCCAGGGTCTTGCCGGAATCGGCGGTCACGGCTTCGATCGCCGCGTCGTCGCTCAGGACATTCCAGCCATTCTCGGTCGCGAGCTGAATGATGTTTTCGCTCGTGCTGTCCTCGCCGTCGGGAGCGAGGTAGTTGCCGCCGCCGAGGAAGTCGAGCGTCGAACCGGTCACGCCCTGCGTGGCGATGTTGTAGTATTCGTGGCGGCTCTGCGCCTTCGAATAGTACGCGGCGGGGGTCGCATGGTCGAGCGACACGGAGGTGACGACGCCGACCTTCATGCCGGCTTCCTTCGCATACTCGGTGATGAGCTTGAAGGGCGTGGTGCCATCGATGGAGTAGTTCACGACGCCAGAGAGCGTCTTATTGCCGGACGCCATGGAGGTGGCGGTGGAAGCGGAGTCCGGGCAGAAGGAGGTTGCGTCATAGGTGGTCATGAGACCCACGTTGGCAAAATCCGTGAAGGAGAGCGGGGCAAGAACGGGCATCTCGGCGTCGGGATTCGCGATGGTGCCGAGGTAGTACTCCGTCGCATTTACCTGCGGTGCGCCCATACCGTCGCCGATGAACATGAATACGTACTTGGGTGCGGCCGCCTTTTCCCCCTCGCCGAGCGCCGAAACGGCGGTCAGCAGGAGCGTGGCGGCGAGAAGAAATGCCAGAAGCTTTTTCATGGTGATCCCTCGCATTCATTTAGTCTGGGATCATTATAAGAATCTCCAATCAAGCGCCGATACCGATTCGTTCAAGAAATTGTAAAACAGTCGCTATTGGCAATACCGCACAAATCCTACACGCGCGGACGGCTGCATTTCCGCCATCTCGCCCCTGCAGAATTCGTCGGCGCGCGCAACCTGTATGCGGTATTGCCCTATACAAAAACCATCCCGGGGCTTATGCCCTGGGATGGAGAAGGTTGGTGTTTTTTACAGCCCCTTGCCGTACAACGGACCGAAGTTCTGGCAGGCGCGGAAATCGGCGCCTTCGCGGTCATTGGTACCAAAGGCGTTCCAAGCGGAGGGACGGAAGATGTCCGCGTCGGGCACGTTGTGCATGCACACGGGGATGCGCAGCATGGCGCAAAGGGTGACGATGTCCGCGCCGACGTGACCGTAGACGAACGCGCCATGATTCGCGCCCCAGTTGTTCATGACGGAATAGACGTCCGTGAAGGCGCCCTGGCCGGTCAGACGCGGGACGAACCAGGTGGTCGGCCACGTGGGATCGGTGCGCTTGTCGAGCACATCGTGCACCTTTTCGGGCAATTCCACCGACCAGCCCTCGGCAATCTGCATCACCGGGCCGAGCCCATCGACAAGATTCAGCCGCGTCATGGTGAGCGGCATGCCGCCCTTGCTCTTCAGATGCGCGGAATACCCGCCGCCGCGGAAATAACCGAGGTTGGCGTAGCACCACTGGGTCGCGTTGACGCACGCGGCGGCTTCGTCTGAGGACATGTCAAACCACGGTTTCATGCAGGGTTCGCCCGCCTCGTCCGTACATGCGCCGGAGGCGTCGAGGCAGACCGCGCCGGAATTGATGAGGTGGATGAATCCGCCGCTCGCCATGCCCTCGGGGGTCCAACCGGTGACGCGTTCAACCGCTGCGGGGCTCCAGTAAGTGCGCACATCCGCGAAGCCTGCCGCGCGGTTTGTCAGAAGCTTTGAAAACAGCATCGAAAAGCCGTTCAGGTGATCGTTCTCGGTCGCCATGGGGTATGATTCGCGGATGCCCTCCCAGTCCATGCTGCCGGAGAGCAGGGATTCCATGAAATCGCCGTTCGGGAAGTGGTCGTTCCACTGGCGCTGGCCCTGGAAGCCGGAGAGGATCGCGTTATGCCCCACGGCCTCTTCCTCAAAGCCCAACTCCGCCAGGCGCGGGTTGCCGACCATGAGATCTTTCGCAATGATGGCCATCTTGACGTTCGTTTCGAGGCACCATCTCTTATATTCGTCCGTGTGCTGCTGATCCGCCGGGTTCGGATCCCAGCCCATGACGAGGTTCTCGTCCACCCACGCGATGGCCTTTTCAAATTCAGCCTCGTCGTACACGCCCTCTTCCCACCTGCGTACGAATTCCTCCGCGCCGATGGACTCGCTGCGCATACCGAAGTACTTTTCCATCAGCGGCGGGGACACGATGGAGCCCGCGATGCCCATGGACGTGCCGCCCATCGACAGATAGCTCTTGCCCCGCATGGTCGCAACCGCGAGTCCCGCCTTGGCAAAGCGCAGCAACTTTTCCCGCACGTCGCCCGGAATCTCGGTGTCGTCGACGTCCTGCACGTCGTGACTGTAGATGCCAAAGGCCGGCAGACCCTTCTGCGCGTGCGCCGCGAGCACTGCCGCGAGGTAGACCGCGCCGGGCTTTTCAGTGCCGTTAAAGCCCCAGACGGCCTTGGGCGTCATGGGGTCCATGTCCATGGTCTCGGAACCATAGCACCAGCAGGGGGTGACGGTGATCGATACGCCTACGCCTTCGCGCCGGAATTTTTCCTGACAAGCCGCCGATTCAGCCACGCGGCCGATGGTCGTATCCGCGATCACGCATTCGACGGGAAGTCCGCAGGAATGCTTTAAATGCGCCTCGAGGAAATTCTTGACCGAAACGGCCATCGCCATGGTCTGCTCCTCGAGATTTTCGCGAACGCGCGCTTTGCCGCGCCGGGCGTCGATGGTCGGGCGGATGCCAATTTTGGGAAGGTCGCCGACGAGCCGGTTTTTCGGCTGGTTCATCGGAAAGGCCGAGGGTTTCGCTTTCATATGGTACCTCCTGATCCGTATGTTTTTTACAGTATATCCCTATTTTTGTTCGGATGCAAGGGCTTCGCCGCACGCGGGGCACCCACCGATTGCCTTCCGATAGCGTTCTGAAATGCGTGCGCCGCACGATTCACATTTTTCCCAGGAGACGATGGTCGGCGCATCTTCCCGAAGGCGCGGTTCGCGCGCGACAGAGCCCAGCACGCGCGGGCATGGGTCGACGGCAAGGCTATCGCCACCCGTGGTAGACACGAAGGAGAAAAAGCCTTCGATGATGAACTCGGCGGCTTTTTCGCCCGCGGACGCTGTGACGGTTGCGACGGCGGGCATGGATACGACGCCCGTGCGTGGACTTTCCGCGAGGCGGGGGTTTGTCTCGAGGTTCATTTCCCAGGCCTGCGGCTCGATGCCTGCCGCACGCGCAAGGGGTACCAAGGTCTGTGCGAGTTCCTTTGAGAATGCCGCAACCGCCCCTTCGTCATAAAAACGGGAGGTGTCGTTTTTGCGCGCGGGCATGTCCAATGCCCTGCGGAAAAGCCCGTCGAGCGCACGGGTTGGGGAGATTGCGGGGTCGGTTCGCTTCAAAAGCATGCGCTTGCCTATAATATAGGAAAAGATCCCGATCACATAGGCGCATAAAATGATCGCCGATATGTTTGCGAGCGTATAGAGGTTTGCGGAATAGAGGAGAAACATGATGACGATGAGTAGACCCGCAACCACGCTCCACCAACGATCATCCCGCTCGTAGCGCGCACGATTTTGTGCGGTTTTTGTCAGCGCCGCATCCTGATCCAACCGCGTGCGCGCGGCGCGCGCCGCGTCCTCGGTCACCGGATGCTCGGCCAGTTCGATCAAGTATCTCGCCTTGAACGCCATAGTCCGTCTCCTTTGAAAGATATTGCGGTTTTGATTGTACCATGCGAGGCTCCAAAATGCAATCGCGCCGGGGATTGACAGTTGCGATGTAGCGCGTATAATGGTAGATAGAAACCAATCGGAGGGATGCTATCCGGGGGCGCGCAATGTGCCCGCCGGAAAAGAGAGAAGAGCGGACAACGAAACAGGATGCACATGGCCTGTTTTGTCGTGTCCGTTTTCTCTCGCGCGGCATCCTTCCTTTTTTGCGGGTTGATTCCGTGCGCGTCTCTTCTTCCCCCCCAACGACGAAAGGAGTCGACATGATCGCGATTCAATCACTGGTTCCCCAACTTGCCCGTCCACTGCCCTACGAGGAGGGCGCACCTCTGTGGACCCATCCGCACATCGCCAAGCAAATGCTCGCGGCGCATCTCTCCCCGAACACCGATGCCGCAAGCCGCCGTCCCGCGGTCATCGAAGCGGTCTGTGATACATTGCCCGCCCGCATGGGACTGAAAAGAGGCGCGCGGATTGTGGATCTTGGCTGTGGTCCCGGGCTTTACTGCCGCGCGCTTGCCGCACGCGGCTTCGAAATGACCGGCATTGACTGGTCGGATAATTCGATCCGCTATGCGCGGGAGACGTGTGCGGGATTGTCCGCAGCATTTCGGATGGCGACCTACCTCGAGCCGTTCGGCACGGCGGAATTTGACGGCGCGCTTCTCATCTACGAGGACTTTGGGGTGCTCGCGCCCAGAGACAGAAAGATGCTCCTTGCCAACATCCATCGGGCGCTCAAGCCCGGCGGGATGTTCGCGCTCGACGTTTCGAGCTGCGCGGCGTTCGAGACGCTGAAACAGGAGCCTGATCGCACATGGGAGGCGGCGGAAGAGGGCTTCTGGCGAGGACATCCGTATGTTGCCCTTACACAACGCCACTTTTATCCCGAAATTCCCGCCACATGCGATCTGCACGCGGTGCTCGACGGGGAGACGACCGTGTGCCGCGTCTGGCAGACGTACTATACGAAAGAGTCGATTGCGGAGGAATTGTGCGCGGGCGGCTTCGAGGCCGAGGCATTTTTTGCCTCTCTGCAGGGCGACGTATATGCGGATGATGTACCAACGATCGCCGTGATCTGTCGAAAGGCGTAGCGCAATTTTTGCACCGGAATGTAGGACTACAATACATATTGGACAGGGGGAGCCAAAAAAGGGTTGAGAGCCGAGGGCACAACGAGTAAGATAAAGCTACCGCACAAAATCTTACGGAAGGAAGTGCCACGGCCCTCATGAACAGGATAGCACAGGACATGCTGTATCGGCAATCGCTCATGAAATATGTGGGAAAATATGGAGTCAGCCGAGCCAGCAGGAAGTATAACAGGACAAGGTCATACATCTATTTCTGGAA
>JAEZSP010000056.1 GCA_023421735.1 Bacillota bacterium
GACTTTGGTAGGCAGCTAGCTGCCTACCAAAGTCGATCAAACGGTATCCCGATGCGCCCCCTTGGCTATCGCTCTCCCAATCGCTTCCTCGCTGACTTCTCTGTCCAATATCATTGACAAACCTACATCGTGTAAAAGATATCGAGTAATATTTTAGAAAGTCCTTGCTGATCGGGGTAAAACTCATAGATGTCGTTGAGCATAAGCTCGCCCGGAACCGACTGAATCTCCACCGTCCAGCCGCCGGAGAGTACTGTCGCACCCAGATACACGATTTCATCCTGACTCAGGCCCGTAACCGTATATTCGTCCGCTGCGTGATACAAATCCAGAACCAACTTTGCGGGGTTGCGACCGGAGGAGAGGCAACGGCCGATAAAGCCCTTGATGTAGCCCTCCTGCCTGCCCATGCGCTCCGCGTTTGTGCCGTTTCCAACGCCTGTGCGACTGCGGATATAATCAGCCGTCATATCGCCCTTGAGCGAGACGACGTCTCCGGCCTTGTACTCTTTGCCGGAGATGGTCATATCCTCGTCAAGGGTCACAGATACGCCGCCGACCGCATCGTTCAAAATGCCGAGCGCGCCGTAGTTGAGCGCGGCATAGCCGTTGATCGGCAGCCCGCCGATCAGTTCGCCCACCGCGTCCGCCGCGAGCGCGCAGGAAAGATCTGCGCCGTCGCCATACGCGTGGGAGAGCGCGACCTGCATGACGCGCCTGCCGACGATTGTCTTGTGGTCGTAGCTTAGGATATCGACGTTGGTCATGGTATCGCGCGAGATGTTCAGAAGCGTGACGACCTTTTTGTCGGCATCAATCGCGGCGAGCAATATGACGTCGGTCTGGTTGCCTTTGCCGAAGCCTTCCGTTCGCACCTTTACCTTGCCCTGCTCGTCAATGCCCAGGAACAGAATAGACACGATGTTCGGGTTATACCGGTACGTCTCGCCGCCATAAGTCACTTCTTCGGCAAATGTGAACGCAGCGTCCACGGCCGGAAGGGGTGTCGGCGTCGGCTCCGGGGTTGGCGATGGGGTTGGCTCGATGGTCGCGGCGGGGGGAATCGTCTCCATTTCCACCTCTGTCGGACGCGGCGCGGCAGACGATTGCGCCGCGGGCGTGGCGGCCTGCGCTTGCGTCTGCGTGGGAAAGGGCGTCATGATCTGTGTCGGCACGGGTTCCGGCGTAATGTCCGGCGTCTTAGTCGGCGCGGGCGTGTCAAGCGGGCTCTTGCCGTATAGTGCAAAGTAGGGATCATCCTCCGTTGGCACATAACTCGCCGCGGCTGTCGGGAGGTCAATTTTTGGGACGGGCTTGCGAATGCCCCTTTCGCCGGAACGGTATTTGAAATAAAGCCACCCGGCCGCCGCGATCGCAATAACGACCGCGAGAATCAGCAGAACGCGAAGCACACGATATAAAATGAACAGGGCGCGGAGCACCCCGCGCGGCTTGGGCCGATTGCGTTTGATGTTTGTCACTCTCCCGCCTTAGAATATACTGATTTTAGCAGTCCTAGCGCAACCTGTCAATGGCGGCATGGCGGCAGGGTTCATTCGTGTATAAACCCGGGCGCCCGGCATTCCCGGGGCGTCATGCCCGTCGCATCCCGGAACACGCGGCTGAAATAATTATACTCCGAAAATCCCGCCGCCGTTGCAATGGCGCTGACAGAAAGGTCGGTCTCCGCGAGCAGATGCCGCGCGTGGACGACGCGCCTGTCGCGCACATAATCGGCAATTCCCCGCCCCAGCCGTTCGGCTGCGAGGCGGTAGAGCTTCGTGCGCCCGATGCCGAAGAACCGGCAGATATCCTCCGCGCAGATTTTCTCTGCAATGTGGCGATCGACATAATCGTCGAGCATGCGCACAAAGTCCCCGCCCGGCGCGCCTACGACGCGATTTGACCATAGATAGACCGACAGTGCGTCGAGGATGGTTGCCGCCGCGCGCACCTCGGTCATGTTTTTCTCCGGCATATTGTCGATCGCGGGAACGAGCGCCGTATTTTGCAGGGTGAGCCGCGCGCGCGTTGCGTCCGCCGACTCGCGCGGAATCACCTGTCCGAACATCACATAGCCTGCCGTTGCGCCGTCCGCACGAATGCGCATCACCGCCTCCGTAAGCCCCGCGTGGCATGCATAGATGATCGGCTCGTCGGTTTTGCGGCTCGCGGAAAACGCCGTGCGATCGCACGCGACGCAACGTGCGCGGAATTTTTCGTCCTTTCGCATCTCCCGACAGAACGCGCAGGGCACGTCGGGATAGGCCATGATTTCGCGCATCTGATCGTCGAAGAGCACCATCCGGATGTGCGTCAGGGTATGAAAATCGCGCATCAGCGCGCGCATGCGATTTTGGTTGACTTCGAGCATCTTGCCTCCCGCAAATTTCTGTCCGCAAAGGGAACGATTTTATCATATCTGGAACGGTTTTCACTATATCATAATGCGGCGTTCATGTAAAGTATGGATTGGAAGGGAGTGACGCTGATGGCCATCGCGGGAATTGATGTCGGCACCGCAGCCGCAAAACTGACCGTGTACGACGAAAATGGAACGCTTTTGTTCTCCGGCTTTCGAGACTATCCCACGTCGCGCGGCATGGGGAAAAGCGAACTGGACGCGCACCTCGTGCGGGACGCGGTTTTCGCGCTTCTCCGGGAAGCTGCGCAGACGGTTGCCATCGAAGCTGTGGGCGTGTCGGCGTTTGGGGAAAGTTTTGTCCTGCTGGACGAAAAGGACGAACCGGTTTTGCCCGTTATGCTCTATACCGATCCGCGCGGCGGTGTGGAAGCCGAGTCTTTGGCGGCGCGGGTGCCGGGGATTGACGGAATCTGCGGCGCAAAGCCGCACTCCATGTACAGCCTGCCCAAACTCATGTGGATCAAAAACAATGACCCGGCGGCCTACAAAAGGGCGCGGCGGGTCTGCCTGATGGAGGATTACGTCACATATCTCTTGACCGGGGAGCGCGCCATCGATTGGTCGGAGGCCGCGCGCACCATGGCGCTGGACGTGGAAAGGCGCGCGTGGAGCGACGAAATTCTCGGGGCGGCGGGCATTGACAAGTCGCTGTTTTCGCGGGTGGTGCGCACCGGCGAGGTCGTGGGAACGATTCGGCCTGCGCGCGCAAGCGCGTTGGGGCTGTCAAAATCCATGCGTGTGGTTGCGGGCTGCCACGACCAGGTGGCGGCGGCTGTGGGTTCGGGCGTGCTTGCGCCCGGCGCCGCGACGGACGGCGCGGGGACGACCCAATGCATGACGCCCGTTTTTGAAAAGTGGGATCGGGACGGACGCCTACAAAGGGACAATTACGTGGTGGTGCCGTTTTTGCAGCCTGGACGGTACGTCACATATGCCTTCCAGTTCACGGGTGGCGCGGTTGCGAAGTGGTATGTCGAAAACATGGCGGGATATACGTCCGGGCAGGCGGGTTACGAGGCGCTCGAGGCACGCATGAGCGACGCGCCGACGGGGATGCTGCTGCTTCCTCACTTCGCGGGCGCGGCGACGCCGTACATGGATGCGGGCTCGCAGGGCGCGATCCTTGGGTTGACGCTCGAAAAGACACAGGCGGATGTCTATCGCGCCGTGCTCGAGGGCGTATGCTACGAAATGGCGCTCAACCGCGAACGACTTGCAGCCTGTGGAATTAGGATCGCTTCCCTCAACGCGACCGGCGGCGGCGCGCGTTCCCGGCGGTGGCTCCAGATGAAGGCGGACGTTCTGAACGTCCCGATTCAGCGCATGAAAAACGACGATGCGGGCACAATCGGCGGAATCATGCTGACGGGCGTTGCCTGTGGTGCGTTCCCAGGCCTTGCCGAGGCGGCGAAGACATTCGTCGGCGTGCGGGAGACCTACGAGCCCCGTGCGGACTTTCACGAGAGATACCTTGAAATCTACGAGCGCTATCGGAAGGTATACGATGCCGTTCGGCCGCTCATGGGAGGAAATGAATCATGATTGCTTCACTCACATCGATTCTCAAGACTGCGGAGGCGCACAAAAACGCAGTCGGCGCGTTCAATACGCCGAACCTCGAATCCCTGCTCGCGACGCTGCGCGCGGCGGAAAAACTGGGCAGGCCTGTGATTATCATGCACGCGCAGGTGCACGAACGGTATGCGCCGCTTCATGAAATCGGCCCGGTGATGGTCGCGCTGGCGGAGCGGGCGAAGGTACCCGTTTGCGTGCACCTTGATCACGGCGAGGACATGGACTATGTCACGCGCGCGCTCGACGTCGGCTTCAATTCGGTGATGTTCGACGGTTCGACCGCGGATTTTACCGCGAACATTGCGGCGACCCGCGCGGCGGCGGAACTGGCGCACGCACGCGGCGCGTGCATCGAGGCGGAACTCGGCGCGCTGGGCAAGCGCGAGATGGGCGCGGGGCACGAAGGGGAGTACGAGGACGGCGGGGAACAAATCTACACAAATCCGGACGACGCGGCGGTGTTTGTGCGCGAGACGGGCGTGGACGCGCTCGCATGCTCATTCGGCACCGCGCATGGGTTGTACCTGAAGGCGCCGCAGCTCGATTTCGGCGTGCTTGCGCGCGTGAAGGAGCAGGTCGACGTGCCGCTTGTCATGCACGGCGGTTCCGGCGTGAGCGAGGCGGATTTTCACAGGGTCATCGATCTGGGCATCCGCAAGATCAACTATTATACCTATATGGCGAAGTCCGGCGGCGAGGCCGTGCGCGAGATGATACGCGCGGCGGGCGAAAAAATCGTGTACTTCCACGACGTGGCGCAGACTGCCGAGCGTGCCATTCAAAAGGACGTCGAGGGCGCAATCGAAATGTTCTCGATGAAGCGATAAGGAGGAATTTTCGTGAAGACGACGTTTGCGCTGTTCTTTGGGAACCGGGGCTTCATGCCAGCAGAACTGATCGCGGGCGCGCGCGCCGAGATGGCGAAGGCCGTAACGGACGCGGGCTACGACTACATGATGACCGACGAGACCCTGACCCGCTACGGAGCGGTCGAGACGCGGGAAGAGGGGCTCAAATACGCGGCCTGGCTGAAAGAGCATGCGGGGGAATTTTCCGGCGTGATTCTGTGCATGCCGATCTTCATCGACGAAAACGGCGCCATTGCGGCTTTGCAGGACGCGGGCGTACCCATCCTCATGCAGGCGTATCCGGACGAGATTGGGAAGATGGACTTTGCGAATCGGCGCGACGCGTTCTGCGGCAAGTTCTCCGTCACGGACGTGTTCACGCAGTACCGGGTGCCGTTTACGGTCATGAAGCCCCACGTCGCGCATCCGCTCTCGGCGGCGTTCCGCAAAAACCTCGACGAATTTGCGGCGATCTGTCGGGTCGTCGGGGGCATGCGGCGGTTTAACCTTGGCGCGCTCGGCGCACGCACGACTGCCTTTAAGACCGTGCGTTTTGACGAGGTCGCGCTCCAGCGGTACGGCATCAATGTCGAGTCATTTGACCTTTCGGAGCTCATCTATAAGGTGGGGCTTCTCAAAAACGACGATGCGCGCGTCGTTGCGAAGAAGGCGCGCCTCATGAACTACTCCGACTTCTCCCTCGTGCCGGAAGAAAACATGTACACGCTTTCGAAGATTTCGGTCGTGATCGACGAATATATCGCGGAATACAGGCTCGATGCGATCACGCTGCGCTGCTGGAACGAGCTGGAGACGATCCTCCGGGTCTGCCCGTGCGTGCTGGTGAGCGAGCTCAACGATCGGGGCATCGTGTGTTCCTGTGAAATCGACCTTTGCTCCGCCATCACCATGCGCGCGATGGCCCTCGCCTCCGGCCAGCCCACGACCTGCCTCGACTGGAACAACAATTACGGCGAAGACGAGAACAAGGTCATTCTGTTCCATTGCGGGCCCGTGGCGCAGTCGCTCATGGACGGCAAGGGCACCGTGACCGAGCACAAGATGTTCAAAAAGGGCGATCCCGGCAGCGGCTGGGGCAGCAACGAGGGGCGCATCCGCGCGTTCCCCATGACGTTCTCCAACTGCCTGACGGATTCCGGCAAGCTCATCGTCTATGCGAGCGAGGGCGAATTCACCGGCGAGCCCATCGAGGACGGCTACTTCGGCTGCGGCGGCGTCGCAGAAATTCCGGATCTGCAAAATAAACTCATCCGCCTCGCGCGCGGCGGCTTCAAGCACCATACGACCGCGGGCGTGGGGCACATGGCGTCCGCCCTCACGGAAGCGTTTACCACATATCTGGGTTATGACCTGGTGAAGATCGACTGACGCAGGCGGCCCGTATCCGGCCTGAATGGATGAAGGCATACTTAAAATTGCAAAATGATGCGCAAGCATTGGAAAATGGTGGCATTTTATGGCGGGTTATGAATCCGCAGGAATGACGCTATGCCACTGTTTGCGCACATTTTAAGTGAATTTTCCAATTCTCCTTTGTAATCAGGTGCAAAATATGCTATAATGGTCGGGATCGGATATAGCACGAAAAGGAGCGATCATAAATGACTCAGAACAAGAAACTGCTTCAGTGGGTCGACGAAATCAAGGCATTGTGCACGCCCGATGCCGTTCATTGGTGCACCGGCTCCCAGGAGGAGTATGACGGCCTTCTTCAGGAAATGGTAGATTCCGGCGCCGCAATCAAGCTGAATCCGGAAAAGCGTCCCGGCTGTTACCTTTTCAGGAGCGATCCTTCGGACGTCGCGCGCGTCGAGAACCGGACCTTCATCGCTTCCAAGAAAAAGGAAGACGCGGGCATTACCAACAACTGGATTGATCCCGAGGAACTGAAAAAGACGATGACCGGGCTTTACGCCGGCTCCATGAAGGGACGTACGCTCTACGTCATCCCCTTCTCCATGGGTCCTGTTGGCTCGCCCATCTCCAAGATCGGCGTTGAGATCACCGACAGCCCCTACGTCGTCGTCAACATGCGGATCATGACCCGCATCGGCGATGAGGTTTTGCAGGTTCTGGGCGACGAAGGTGAATTCGTTCCCTGCCTCCATTCGGTCGGCGCACCCCTCGAGCCCGGCCAGGAAGATGTTCCGTGGCCCTGCGCGCCCATCGAGCAGAAGTATATCAGCCATTTCCCGGAGGATCGCACCATTTGGTCCTACGGCTCCGGCTACGGCGGAAACGCCCTTCTGGGCAAGAAGTGCTTCGCGCTTCGCATCGCCTCTGCGCAGGCGCGTGACGAAGGCTGGATGGCCGAGCACATGCTCGTTCTCCGGCTGACCGATCCCAAGGGCGCAGTAAAGTATATCACCGGCGCGTTCCCGTCCGCCTGCGGCAAGACCAACCTCGCCATGCTCATCCCGACCATCCCCGGCTGGAAGGTTGAGACCGTTGGTGACGACATTGCATGGATGAAGTTCGGCAAGGACGGCCGCCTCTACGCCATCAACCCTGAAGCCGGTTTCTTCGGCGTGGCGCCCGGCACCTCCATGGATTCCAACCCCAATGCGATGCTGACCATCGAGAAGAACACCATCTTCACGAACGTTGCGCTGACCGACGACGGTGACGTGTGGTGGGAGGGCATCGGCACGCCCGCGCCCGATCACCTCATCGACTGGAAGGGCAATGACTGGACGCCCGCGAGCGAAACGCCCGCCGCGCATCCCAATGCCCGTTTCACCACCCCTGCGGCGCAGTGCCCGTCCATCGCGCCCGAGTGGGAAGACCCGGCAGGCGTTCCGATCTCCGCGATTTTGATCGGCGGTCGCCGCCCCAGCACCATCCCGCTGGTGCACGAGTCCTTCGATTGGGAGCACGGCGTGTTCCTCGGCTCCATCATGGGTTCCGAGATCACCGCCGCCGCCATCTCGGCCAAGATCGGCCAGGTGCGCCGCGATCCGTTCGCGATGCTGCCCTTCATCGGCTACAACGTGACCGATTACTTCCAGCATTGGCTCGACATCGGTGAAGCGACCGAGGCCGACAAGCTGCCGAAGATCTTCTACGTCAACTGGTTCCGCAAGCAGGACGGCAAGTTCCTCTGGCCCGGCTACGGCGACAACAGCCGCGTGCTGAAGTGGATCTGCCAGCGCGTTGGCGGCGAGGTCGACGCGGACAAGACCGTCATCGGTTACCTGCCCAAGAAGGAAGATCTGGACGTTTCGGGTCTCGATATTTCGGACGCGACGCTCGATACGCTTCTCTCCGTGGACAAGGAGTCCTGGAAGGCCGAGTACGAGTCCATCAAGGAGCATTACGCCAAGTTCGACGGCAAGATGCCTAAAGAAATGTACGAACAGCTTGAGGCCCTCGGAAAGAGGATTTCTGAGTAACGTACACGCATAAAAAAGGGACCGTCTCAATCGGGGCGGTTCTCTTTTTTGTTAAATATCGCTTATTGAAGCTTCAAAGCACGCATGGGACAATAGCGCACGCATTTTCCGCAGGCAACGCACTTTTCCTGGTCCACGTCCGGCGCGCGGAATCCCTTCTGCGTGAGGGCGTTTGTCGGGCATACCCGGATCGACGGGCAGGGATGGTTCTGCGGACAGCGTGCAATGTTTACCATGAGCGTCTTTTTTTCATTTGTGTCGCTCTCGGGCGTCTTTCTCGAAAAAAACAAGGGCTTCAACTTCCTTTCGGCGATTGGATGACCCTATCATACCACCGCCTGCGCGTCCTGTCGGTGACGAGATTACAGAAGGAGTACGCGTGCGCGGGGAACCATGCGAATCCCGATTTCCGGGACGTTTTGCGACCCTGGTCTTGATTCCGTTGGTTCGAGTCCGGGTACGGTTATTGCCCTGAAGATCCCTGCGCAGGCGTGGGCGTTTCAGGCAAATGCCGCACGCCGCCTATGCCTTCTGATGTGCGCCTTGCCTGCAGATCTCCATGAATTTGCGGGCCGAGTCGGTGATGTATTTGTTTTTGTGGCGGATGATGTTGAAACGGCGGGAGAGAGCGGCGTCGGCAATTTCATGGGTGCAGACGACCCCGGATTCGATGTCCGCGCGCACGAGCTGTTCGGGCAGGATGGAGACGCCAAGTCCCGCGGCGACCGCGCGCACGAGCGCCTGTGTGGAAACGCTTTCCCAGAGGGGATGAACGGCATGCCCGCTCGCTTCAAAGACGCTGTTCAAAAACGCGCGGCCCGCGCTGCCTTCCTCCCGCAGAAGGAGCGGACAGCCGGCGATGTCGGACAAATGGAGCGCAGGCTTAGAGAGAAGCGGATGCCCCGGGGCGAATATCGGTACGAGTCGGTCGGAGGCGAAGGGTTCTGCCACAAGCTCCTCAAACTCGCTCTCACCTTCGACGAGCGCGATGTCAAGTGCATTGTCGATCAGCGCGGTTTGGAGCGAGAGGCCCGGTTCGATCAGCACCTGCACCCGCATGCCCGGATACGCTCCCTGAAACGCGCGCACGACGTCGATGAGCATGTGGTTCCCGATGGTGATCGACGCTCCCACGCGCAATATGCCCGCGCTGTCCCAGTTTGAAATCGCCTTTTCCATTCGGTCGAATGTCTCCGTGATGTGCAGCGCATAGGAATAAAGCGAACGTCCGCTCTCGGTCACGGAAATTCGACCCCGCAGCCGCTCAAATAAGAGTACCCCGTAGTGTTTTTCGATTTCTTGAATCGCGCGCGTCACGGCGGGCTGCGTCATGTGCAGCCGCTCCGACGCCCGCGTCACGTTCATTTCCCGGTATACCTCAATAAAAATTCGCATGTGCCGAATGGTCACGCACAACCCTCCATATCAAAAAATGCATTGATCCGATAGAATAATAGCATTTTTTATATCATCCCACAAGGGGTAAAATGGATAGGGGAGGGATTGACATGCAGCAATCCACGGCGCGCGCGCCGCTTTTCAAAATATTCTATTCAATGCTGATCATCAGCGCGTTCACATTTGGGGGCGGCTTTGTGATCGTGACGCTCATGAAGCGCCGATTTGTAGACGAGCTCAGGTGGCTGGATAAAGAGGAGATGCTGGATCTGACGGCGCTTGCGCAGTCAGCGCCGGGTGCGATTGCGGTCAACGCAGCGATCCTCGTGGGCAAGAGGCTGCGGGGCTGGGCGGGCATGTTCACCGCAATTCTGGGAACGATCATTCCGCCGGTGGCGATATTGCTCATCGTTTCGCAGCTCTACGAAGCGTTCGCGGCAAACGTCTATGTGGCAATCACGCTGTCCGGCATGCGCGCGGGCGTCGCGGCGGTGATCGCGGACGTCGCAATCAGCCTGGGCGCCGACGTGGTCAAGGAGCGGGAAATGCTGTCCATCGGGATCATGGCGGCGGCGTTTGTCGCCTCCTTTGTGTTTCAGGTCAATGCCGTTTATATCATCCTCGTCGCGTTGGCCCTTGGCGTGGGGAAGGCGATTTATAAGAGAAAGGGAGCGCGTGCGCAATGATCTACCTTCGCCTGTTTTTGACGTTTTTGCAGGTCGGGCTATTCAGCGTGGGCGGGGGATATGCCGCCATGCCGATCATACAGAGCCAGGTCGTCACGCACTACGGATGGCTGAGCATGCGGGAGTTTGCGGATCTCATCTCCATTGCCGAAATGACCCCGGGGCCGATTGCCGTGAATTCCGCCACGTTTGTCGGCGCGCAGCTTGCAGGTGTGCCCGGCGCGCTGCTGGCGACGCTTGGCTGCATCCTCCCCTCGATATTGATCGTCTCCGCCGTTTCCTGGGCGTATACAAAGTATAAAAGCGGCGATGCCATGCAGGCGGTTATGAGCTGCCTGCGTCCGACGGTCGTCGCGCTCATTTCCTCAGCCGGCGTCATGATGCTCCTATCTGCGGCGCGCGCGGAGACAGGCGGCATCAACTGGATCGGCGTCGTCCTGTTTGTCGCTGCGCTCTTTGCACTGCGCAAATGGAAAATCAATCCCATCCTTGCGATGATGCTCTCGGGCGCAGCCAACCTGCTTTTTGCATTGGCGACCGGCGGGATACATCCTTAATCAAAATTAAGCGGATTTGACACATAAATTATCCGTCCATTCGCACGTCTTGCGATCCTTATTTCTGACAAATTCGACAGAATATGCTATACTTAAACCAGAAGAGCTGCGGCTCTCCTGATTGAAGGAGGTAGCATCATGCGCAAGCCAAATGTACTTTTTATCCTGACGGACGATCATGGATATGGAGATTTGGGGTGCATGGGCGCACGGGATTTATCAACCCCGAACCTGGATGCGATCGCAGCCTCCGGTTGTTTATTTGAAACGATGTATGCCGGCGCACCGTCGAGTTCCCCCTCGCGCGCGGCGCTATTGACCGGACGGTATCCGGCAAGCGCAGGCGTACGTGCAGACCTGACGGGCAGCCGGACCGCGCCCGGACTCGTGCCCGGCGTGCCGACCCTTGCAACCGCACTGCGCGCCGAAGGATACCGCACGGGTTTCATGGGGAAGTGGCATTTGGGCATGCGGGAGGAATCGCATCCGAACGCCAACGGCTTCGACGTCTTTCGCGGATTCCTGTCTGACGGCATTGATCCCTTCTCGCACATCCACTACTGGGGTCTTTCAGACGGACAGATCTCACCCTTTCACGACCTGTGGGAAAACAAAACGGAGGTCTGGAGGAGCGGTACATATCTCACCCGTTACATCACAGAACGTGCAACCGCGTTCATCCGGGAGAGCGCGCCCGGCCCTTTTTTTGCGGTTGTGTCCTTCGGCGCGCCCCATGCCCCCGCGATCGTGCCGCAGGAATCTGTCGAGCCCTTTTCACACCTCAAACCCGACAGGCGGCAGACCGCCGCCATGCTCCGCGAGGTGGATGACGGCGTCGGCACGCTCGTCGATACGCTTTCCTCGCTCAACCTGTCGCGCGAGACCATTCTTTATTTTCAGTCGGTCTGCGGTCCTTCACGCGATGTGCGCAACCGGCTCGACGGACTCCTCACGCAATGGGGGGGCAGCGCCTGCGGCGCATTGAGCGGCCACCAGGGAAGCCTTTTTGAGGGAGGGATTCGGGTACCCGCGTGCATAAGTTGGCCCACGCACATCCGTTTCGGGCAGCATATATCAAAACCCTGCATGGCGATCGACCTGTTCCCAACCATTTTGCGGGCGATCGGCTGCGAGAGTGGCAAGTGGGAGACGGACGGGATCGACCTCACGCCTTTGCTCGAAGGCGGCAAAGGGGTAGAGCGCGGTGATCTTTTCTGGGAATCGGGTGAACAAACCGCCATCCGCCGGGGTGATCACAAGCTCATCGTCAACGTTCGGCCGGACGGCGACCAACCGCTGCCCGACCGCTTTGTTCTTTCCGATCTTGCAAATGATCCGCGCGAAGAAGTCAACCTCTCGGAACAGATGCCGGATTTGGCGAGCGACATGCTCAACGCCGCGCTCGACTGGCGAAAACAGCTTGTTCGAGACTGGCGCGTGCGCTTTGCCCCGAACAGCCGCGCATGAGTCATCCGCACATCGCGCGGTGCGCAGCATATGATAAAGTGGCAAGCAGAAGAGAGGTGAAACCATGGATTCTCAAGCGACTTATCGCGATTGCGCGCAGCCGACGGATGCGAACCTTGGCTTGAGGGGGATCTTTTGCATCTCCTCGCTGAAGGTGCTCTGCTTCTATACTATGCTCCTGTCCCTCGCACTGGGGCTGATTTTCGGCGCCGTATTCTCCCTTGTCATCCTTCTTGCGCTCCCGGCTATCGTCGTGTTCGCAGTTGTCATGGCCGTTCTCATCATCGCGACACTGATTTATCGGTGCCGCGCGTGTAACCGCTAATCGGCGAGAACGCCACTCGGTGTGGAAACACACCGGGTACATATGGGAGACCAACTCCCCGCATCGCATAGGCGATGTTTTTTTATGCGGCATGAAAAAAGAACGGCGGAGATTGCTCCGCCGTTCCGGTTGTTTCAACGCGCCTTTCTGTCGTTTATTCCTGTTCGGGCGCTTCTTCGTCTTTGCAGGAGCAGGGTTTCGGGTCATCGCAGAACGATTCATAGTGGGGCTTTTTGCACAGGCAGGGCGCGAGCAGCATGGCGCTCCAAATGCGCGCATGCGCATATTCGTCGCCGAGGATGGACATCAGGAGGAGCCGAATCTCGGTATTCGGCGCGCAGCTGGCGAGTTCCGCATAGCGTTTGATGGCAGAAAGCTCACCGGTAATCGCCGTCTCTACGTCGCACTCGAATCTGCCGCTGGCCGGTGCACAGTCGGGGGGGCAGGTTATGGGCGGGGGGCATATGCCCAGGAGCGCCGACTGGATGCGTGCGTGGCCGTACTCGTCGCCCACGATGGTGATGATCAGGTTTCTCAGTTCGTCGGTGGGGGCTTCGTTGGCAATCTGCGCGTAGAAACCTGCGTCGCAGAGTTCATCGAGAAGCGAGCACTCGAGCTGGTTTTTATAATTTTTGCAGCTGCAACAAATCATACAATAACCTCTTTGCGGTCAAATGTTGGAAGGCGGATGCGCCCTCGCTCCATACTATGCAGACTGCGCGCCGATGGCATAAAAAATTTCCGCCCCTGTTCTGGCGGATGTTCAGACTGCGGGAACCCTACCCTCCACGCGGATGCATGAAGGGGTTTATAGCCCCTTCATTTCAATCAGGAGGCGGCAACGACGCCGACAAGGTGCGGATTGCGCCCTTGCGGAATTTAGCGGACAGCGTATCGATCAGATCAATACGCTGTCCTGTCGATTTTCGCGCGCCTATTGGGCGGCGCACAGGAGGATGTCTGTTGCGCGGGGGATGCCGATTTTTCCGGTGTTGAGGATGACGTCGTAGATCATAGGATCGCGCCAATTCGCATGCGTGGCAAACCGAAAATAGTTGCCGCGGCGGCGATCGAATTTTCTGCACACTTCGGGTGCCCGCGCGGCTTCAATGCCATAGATCTGTGTCGCGCGCTTGACCCGGAATGCCTCGTCCGCATAGAGGAACACGCGCAGCACGCTCGGATCGTCCTTGAAAAGCCCCGTTGCGCCGCGTCCGATGATCACGCAGGGCGTCTTGGCGACCTCCCGGACGATGCCCGTTTCCGTCACGGCAAGCTGCTCGGGCTTAGGAAGCCGTGCCGCACGCCCCGCCGTCACGTCCGTAAACACCGTCAGCGAGTAGAGAATGCTTCCGGTTACGCGCTCCTCCATCTCGTCGAGCTCGGTTTCCGTGATGCCGAGTTCTTCCGCCGCGCGCAGGGCAATATCCCGCCCATGGCAGTCTATCCCGAGGGCCTTTGCAAGAGCCTCGCCGATTTCGCGCCCACCGCTCGCATACTCGCGCTCGATGGCAATCACATTGTACCGCATACAGATCCCTCCCGTCTATGCAGCCTGTTCAAATTGGCTCATGTAGAGCTCCGCGTAGAAGCCGCCTTTTTCGAGCAGTTCCTCGTGCCGTCCGCTCTCTACGATGTCGCCGTCCTTCATCACCAGTATGAGGTCGGCATTTTTGATGGTCGAAAGCCGATGCGCGATCACGAACGAGGTGCGCCCTTCGGTCAGCGCGTCCATCGCCCGTTGCACGATGCGCTCCGTGCGCGTATCGACCGAACTCGTCGCCTCGTCGAGGATGAGAAGCGGCGCCGACTGGATCACCGCACGCGCGATGGTTAAAAGCTGCTTCTGCCCCTCGGAGAGGCTGGACTTGTCGCCGAGTACCGTGTCGTATCCATTCGGAAGCGTTCTGATAAAGTGGTGCAGCCCGACCGTGCGGCACGCCTTTTCCACCTGCTCATCGGTCACGTTGGGCTTGCTGTACACGATGTTTTCGCGGATCGTGCCTTCGAAAAGCCACGTGTCCTGAAGGACCATGCCGAACAGCTCGTGTACGTTCTCGCGCGGCACGGACGAGATGGGCACGCCGTCGAGCAGGATTTCACCCGCGTCGATCTCGTAGAACCGCATGAGGAGGTTGACCATGGTGGTCTTGCCCGCGCCCGTCGGACCGACGATTGCCACTTTCTGTCCGGGGAGAACCCGCGCCGAGAAGTTGTGGATGATCGTTCGGTCGGAGGTATAGCCGAATTGCACGTTCCGGAATTCGACTTCGCCCTTGATGTCGCGAAAGCGTGCGGTCTTCTCGCGCTCGTCGGCGAGTTCCTTTTCACCCAGGAATTCGAACACGCGTTCGCCAGCTGCCGCCGTGCGCTGGAGGTTGTTGAACGCCTGCGCGATCTGGGAAAGAGGCTGCGTGAAGAAGCGCACGTAGATCATGAACGCCACGATGACGCCGAATGTGATCGAACCGTTCAGGACGAGCGCCGCGCCGACCACGCACACCAGGACATAACTAAGGTTTCCGACAAAGCCCATCAGCGGCATCATGAGGCCGGAGAGGAACTGCGATTTCCATGCACTGCGGTAGAGCCGCACGTTGATGCCCTCGAATTCTTCGCCCGCCGCGCGGCCCGCGTTGTAGGCTTTCACGACGTTGTGCCCGGTATAGACTTCTTCGACGAGACCGTTAATCGCGCCGAGTTCGCGCTGCTGCGCCACAAAGTGCTTTTGCGAGCTCTTCATGATGACCATCATGAGGGAAAATCCAATGCCGCTTGCACCCACCGCGGTCAGCGCCATGATCCAGTTATTATAAACCATCATGACGAGTGCGCCGACGAACATGGTAATCGCCGAAACGAGGCCGGATACCGACTGGGTCATGGTCTGATTGATAGCGTCGACGTCATTGGTTACGCGGCTCAAAACGTCGCCGTAACTCGTCTTATCAAAGTAGGCAAGCGGCATGCGGTTGATCTTGTCCGAGATGTCGGTGCGCATGTTCTTTGAAATCCGCTGCGTGACGCCCGCCATGATGTAGCTCTGCAGGAAATTGAGCAGTGCCGAGACCAGATACAGCGCGATCAGCATATACGCGATTTTCAGCACCGCGTCGATGTCGATATCCGCCATATGGGGAACGCCGTTCACAAGCGCCGGGAGACCCTTTGTCACTTCGTTGGTCAGATCTTTGAGAAAATTCGGGCCGACGATCTGCAGAACCGTACCGACCGCCGCCGTGATGAGGGCTACGACAATCGCAGGCAGATAGCGTCCGGAATACTGGATGAGTTTTTTCATCGTTCCCTTGAAGTTTTTCGCCTTATCGGCGGGACCGCCCATATGTCCCATCGGGCCGCCGCCCATGGGCCCTCTTCCGCGTCGTTCACTCATGATGCAAGTTCCTCCTGACTGAGCTGGGACTGGGCGATCTCCTGATAGACCGCGCAGCTCGAAAGCAATTCTTTGTGCGTGCCAATGCCGACGATCCTGCCCTCGTCGAGCACGACGATTTTGTCCGCGTCCATGATCGTTCCAATTCGCTGGGCGACGATCATGCTGGTAACGCCCGCCGTCTCCCGTTTGAGCTGGGTGCGCAAGAGCCGATCGGTCTTATAGTCGAGCGCCGAGAAGGAGTCGTCGAAGATATAGACCTCAGGCGCAAAACAAACTGCGCGCGCGATGGCGAGGCGCTGTTTTTGACCGCCGGAAATATTCTGACCGCCCTGCGCGATGGGCGCTTCGTAGCCCTGCTCCATTGCCTCGACGAATTCCGCGCCCTGCGCGATCTTGACGGCGCGCCTGATGTCTTCCTCGGTTGCGGCATGGCTGCCGTTGCCGTAATTCACGTTCGAAGATACCGTGCCGCGGAAGAGAACCGCCTTTTGCGGCACATAGCCGATCTTTTTATGGAGCGCTTCCTGTGTATACTGGCGCACATTCACGCCTGAAACCAGCACTTCGCCCTCCGTCGCATCGAAAAAGCGTGGGACCAGATTGATGAGCGTCGATTTGCCGCTGCCGGTCGAGCCGATGAAGGCGATGGTCTCGCCCTTTTTCGCGGTGAAGGAGATGTCTTTGAGCACATAGTCTGCCGCACCGGGATATTTGAAGGACACATTCCGGAATTCCACTTCCCCGGCGAGGTCCGCCGCGCCCCTGGTGCCCGTGCCGTCGATGATGGTGGGTTTGGTTGAGAGCACCTCATTGATGCGCTTTGCGGATACCGCCGCGCGCGGTAGCATGATGAACATCATGACCATCATCATGAACGCCATGATGACCTGCATCGCGTACGAGGTGAACACGACCATATTGGAAAAAAGCGTGACGCGCTCCATCATGCCCGCCGCATTGATGAGGTACGCGCCGATCCAATAGATGGAGAGCGTCAGGCCGCTCATGAGGAGCATCATCATCGGCATCATGACGGACATGGCGCGGCTGGTATAGAGCTGGGTATCCGTCAGTTCCGCGTTTGCATCTTCGAACTTTCCGCCCTGATAAGCTTCGGCGTTGTAGGCGCGGATGACGCGCAGGCCCGTGAGGTTTTCGCGCGTTACGCGGTTGAGGTTATCGGTCAGCGTCTGCATCATCCGGAATTTGGGCAGGACGAACACGATGATGAGCGAAATCATCGCAAGCAGGATCGCCAGCGTAACGCCCGTCGCGATGGACCATTCGGTTCCCTTGCCGAGGATCTTCGTGATTGCCCAGACCGCCAGAATCGGCGCCTTGACGATGATCTGAAGTCCCATGGTCACCAGCATCTGGATCTGCGTCACGTCGTTTGTGGAACGCGTGATGAGGCTCGCGGTCGAAAAGCGGCCGATTTCCTCCATGGAGAAGGAATCAACCTTGTGAAACAGAAGGCTCCGGAGCCGCATCGCCAGTGATGCCGCGACGCGCGAGGCGAAAAAGCCCACAATGATGGCCGCAGCGAAGCTGCCGAATGCACATAAGAGCATGTAGGCGCCCTGTGTCCAGATGTCGCCAATTGTGCTGCCCGGCATCTGCGTCAGCCGGGTGACTTCTGACATGTAGTCCGGCAGTTTTAAATCGAGCCAGACTTGCGCGACGATGAACACGATGCTGACTGCGATCGCAACCCACTCCCGCGACTTGAAGTGCTTGAATATTTTGATCATATGCCGTCTCCCTTTTGATTTTCGGATTTGACCCGGAAGTTTTCCGCCAGCCGCAGAATGATCCGCACCAATTCGCGCGCGTCGTTTTCACCCAGACGCTCAAGCGTTTTGGTGACCATGCGGAGCACCTCCTCGCGCTGCCTTGTGACCTCCGCCTCACCCGCCTGGGTGAGGGTGACCAATATTTGCCGCCGATCAGATGTGTCGATCTCCCGCGTGACGAGTCCCTTTCGCTCGAGGCTGTTGAGCGTTGCCGCCACGCGCGCCGTGGTTCTTTTGATGGCTGAGCTGATCTCGCTGGGGCGCGCCGGCTTTCCGTGCTGCGCGATGAAGAGCAATACGACCATCTCCCCCCGCATCGCCTCCGTGACGTCCTCATGGGGTTGTACGCCGCGCAACGTGAACATTGCCGTGAGCATCTGACCTGCCAGCGCCCTGTAGTCCATTTTGGTTCCTCCTTTTTAGCTAACAGTATTAATTATATTCATCGTTAGCTAAATTGCAACCCCATTTTTCGCACGATTTTCGAATTTTACGTAAAAAAAGCCCTCCGCGCGGGATGTGCTGCCCTTGCATGTGCAGACGAGGGAAAGTTGCCTGAGACTACCCCCGATGCGTCTTGTGGCGACTTCCGCTTGGCCCGGCCCAAACGATTCGGATCCCAAAGCGCCTGAGGATGTCCTGCTCCGTCGTTGTCGTCGCCGTCCAATCAATGAAGCAGGTAAATTTTTCTATATATTCGCCCTGTGCGCAATCAGGTTATGATGTGTGCAAAAGCCGCATGATGCGATCATGAATAAATTTACATAATTATCGTCGATGTTTTGGCGGAATGCGCGAATTTCAATATTTATATTGTTCCGGACAGCATTTTGTTCGTTTTGGTAGGACGATGTTCGTTCATTTCTGCGTGCCTTATGATTTGAGAGATACGAACGTTCGTACTTTGAATGGGATCATTGATTGCATACATCCTGCTGATGTGGTATAATTTAAGAAAAAGAAGGAGCACCGCGAACCGGCGAATATGCTACCATTTATATTGGCGGCCTGCCTGATTGCAAAGATTAAGCGGTATCGCCTCGCGCCCATTTGGCGCGATATATCACTTTATCCGATCTTCGCCGTCGAATGCGCGTACTGGTTGTTTCAAATCTTCGCATTCGCGGGTGATTATCGGTTTGTGCCATATGCCGCGTATCTACAATCGGCGTTCCTCTTGAGCCTGTTGTTTCCGGTCCTTCGGCATCGCCTATATGTGCAGGCGATCATCGGAACGGGGATGACGCTGACCGGAACGGCACTGAACCGTTTGGTCATATCGGCAAATGGCGGGCGGATGCCCGTCTATCCCACGCTTTCGCGCATCACGGGGTATTTTGACCCCACGGCGCTAAAGGAAGGTTTCGACACGGTGCACACCTTGATGAACGGAAGCACTCCGCTCAGGTTTTTGGGCGATTACATAGACGTAGGCTTCAGCATTATGAGTCCCGGCGACCTGCTGATTCACGGGTTTTCGGCAATCATCTTCTACGCTGCAATCAAGGACCTGAACAAACAAAAGAGTGAGGCGGATATCATTTGAAAGAGATCCAATTAATCGTCGCGGCAGGGATACTTGGATATCTTTTGCAGGCGATGGGCTATATTTTGGGAATGCAGGCCATAGCAAAAAAGCGCGTCAATCTTCCGTGGTTCCTGCTTGTGAGCACGGTTTGTGCACTTATGATGTACCTCGTTCGCCGTTTTGGGCAATTCAACTTCGGCGTACACACGATGCTCATGCTACTTATTATGAATCTGCTGTGCGTCCTCGTATTAAAACTCGACATCATGCTCTCGATTCTCGGTTCCCTGATTGTGACGGCGCTGATCATCGCGATTGAACTGCTTAATTACAGCGCACTGCTTCTATTTTACGCCAAAGACGTCATCGATCTGCGGTTGGAGGAACCTTTGTTCAAGGCCTGGACCGCCGTTCCGGGAAACATTCTTCTCATTGCCGTCGTCATCATCCTCTACGGCATTCGCATCAGGAAAGGAATGAAAAAGGTCTGATGGAAAAACTCGCGAATTATATCGCCGAAAGCGTTGCGAAGAGCGGCGAATTGGATGAGGAGCGCAAGCGCGTGATTGCCTATGGATTAACCGCGCTCATTCAAATGCTGTTTCTGATGGTTTCGAGCTTCATCTTTGGACTTTTGTTTCACTGTTTGTTTGAGGCGATGATGATATTTGCGGCGGTCGGGCTCATCAAGGGTTCGGCAGGCGGCGCACACTCAAATACAAGCGGTAACTGCACGCTCATCAGCCTCGTTTCGATTTTTGTGATGGCGCTTGTTTCCCGTTATGTCATTCCGGTGGTCGTGCCCTATTTATACATCTACCTTGGTTTTGTGATTCTGTCCTTTGGCATCGCATTCATGACGGTTTATCGGCGGGCACCGGTCGCATCTGCAAACAAACCAATCGAGCGCCCGGAAAAGATCAAACGCCTGCGCAGGCGCAGCTTTGCGACGGTTGGCGTCTTCGCGGTTGGTGCGATCGTTCTGGTCGTGCTCGGGAAGAGCAATCCGCGGTTTATCAATATCGCCCTCAGCCTATGTATGGCAGCCCTCTGGCAAAGCTTCATGCTCACAGAAAGGGGCGTCAATCTCATCACCTTCATCGATTCATCGACTTAGGTCGTATGGGTTAGATCACGGGAAAGGAGGTGAAAAGAATGAAGAGGAAGATCTTGTCCGCGATCGCGGTCGTCGGCACCCTCGTGGCCACCGTTGCCGCGACGTCTGCCTGCTGGTGGTATTTCTATCAGCCCGAGGAGCCCGAATCTCTGCGCAACCTGTAATGACGACCGATTCACTCCTGTCGCTCTGTCGTGAAAGTCGATTGATTCAACGCACGGCAGAGCGGTGTTTATCAATATATCATGAGCGGGATGTGTACGTGTGGAAAATTTAAAGAACAACAGAAATGAAGAACGTGATCAGATATTTCTGATCATAAAAGGGCTTGCACTCGTATTTTGCACCTATCCGCTTTTTGAACTCTTTTTTAAATATTCGTCTACCGATTCCTTTAGTGATCTCAATCTGCAGTCGCTGATGACATCGTTTGCGCTGATTTTGGTCGTCCTTTGTGTATGGCTTCTTCTAAATGCGCGCAAAACCTCTTCCAGTTGGTTCGTATGGTTGGAAATTTCCGTCTTTTATTTGATCTGCCTGATCTCGATCATGGTCAGCGGCGGTTATGAGAGCAGCTATAAATTTCTTTTTATCTACATGGTCGTCGCTTACACAATACAGATTGGGCAAAATATCGGCTTTGTCATCACGGGACTCTCATCTGCGACGCTTTTCACCATGGATTTCGTGATGTTCAATGGAGCGGGTGTCAATCCGCAAATACAGTCGGATCTCGCGCTGTCGATTCTATTTCTCGCCGTGTCCTACATACTCGGGCGTTACGCGAAAGTTGAAAAGCGGCACATCGAGGAATTGACGCGCCTGGTGAACGTCGACGGTCTGACGGGTCTTTACAACCATCGCTTCTTTTACGAAATGATCGAGCGGGTGTATGAGGAAGCGATGAATGAAAAGGATACGTTTTCCCTCGCCATGCTCGACATCGACTATTTCAAGCAGTACAACGACATATTCGGCCATCAGATGGGCGATAAGGTGCTGCGGGATATGTCCGACTTCATGACGGGCATCATGCGCAAGGGAGATATCCTCTGCCGATATGGCGGCGAAGAGTTCGCGCTGATCATGCCGCACACGCCCGTTGAACAGGCGCAGCAGGTGGCGGAAAAGCTGCGCGAAGGGGTACACGATATGCCCGTCGAGGGCGAGCACCTGATCAGTGGCGGCCGGCTCACCGTCTCAGTTGGCGTCTCGCAAATGAGCCGCGACGACCGCAATCACAATGACATCATTTCGCGCGCCGACGCTGCGCTCTACCACGCAAAATACCTGCGCAAAAACTGCGTGGAAACATACATGGATGTGCTCGAACAGTTCGATGACCTCGATGACAAGAAACGCGACGCGCTCATCTCCGCAAAGGCGCTCATCTCGGTTGTGAACATTCGCGATTCTTACACCTATAGCCATACCGAGCGGGTGGTATTCAGCTGCGAAATGATGGCGAAGGCGCTGAATCTTTCCCAGGAAGACAGGCGCACGCTCATCCTATCGGCGAGCCTGCATGACCTTGGTAAAATCAACATCTCAAAGGATATCCTGATTGCAAATCATGACCTTTCGCCGGAAGAATGGGAGATCATCCGCAAACATCCCGAGGCGTCGGGCAACATCGTCGGCAAGATCGAGGGACTCGAGGAAGTTGCGTGCGTCATCCGGCAGCATCACGAGCGATACGACGGAAAGGGTTATCCCAATGGGCTCAAGGACGGAGAGATTCATCCCCTGGCCTATGTGCTGACGGTTGCGGATTCGTTCGACGCCATGACGAACGACCGTCCGTATAAGAAGGCAAAGACGTTTGCGAACGCATTCCGCGAAATTCGGGAATGTGAAGGCCGACAGTTCGACCCTGCTACCGCGGAAAAATTCATCGAAACCATACAGAGCGTGTTGGATGTGAAGGAATACGAGGTAAAAGAGGCTAAGTAAATGCCCAATCGGCATCGGCTGTTCGATGCGGTTCTACGATGTTCGGCTTTGTGATCGCTTAGAACATAGATAACGCCCATCGTCGCGCAACAGCCGGGATCGTGACGCCATTGCAGGCTGCGTTCGGGGCGGAATGTCCGGGGCCGGAGGCAATGTTTATGAATCGTATGCCCTTTCTGCAGTTCCTGATGTGCGCAATCGCGCGTGCGCTGATCCAACCTAAAAAAGAACCGCTGCCGGCGGTGCGTGCCCTCGATCGGGCGTCGTACCTTTGGCGGCGGTTTTCCGTACAAAACAATCAAATTGCAGTCATCTCGCTCCGCGCGTAAGCTTCGAATACGTTATCGTGGGTGATGATGCGCAATGTCATGCTGTCAATGCCCGCTGGAGGGAGCTTTGGAAACAGTTCGTCCAACATCCGCGTGTACCCGTGCACCTCGCCGCCGTTTTCAAAACGGGGATTGTACCATCCTGAATCCATGCTTAAAAGAATCCGGTGCGCAAAACCGTCTTCCAACAGGCGCAGCAGGAGCGTCAACGTTGTGTCAGGATTGTAGTCGATGCTAAGGAACGAGCCGCGCTTCCCGACGCGCCGGAGCGTCTCGTAATCGCGCTCCGCCGATGCATGAAACCAGGCAAACCGGGCGGGCGCCACGCCTTCCTGCACAAGGATGTCAAGGATCCGATTTGCCACCAGTCCGTTTGTGGTATGACTGCAAATCAATGCGCCCGTTCGGCGGGATGCCTTGCAGGCCGCGCGCAAAAGCTTTTCCTCGGTGTCCTGCATCGCATCATCCGAGGTGCCCAGCTTGATGAAGCCCGCGCGCACATCCGTATTGACGATGTGGTCGTCCAATTCACCAATCAATTGCGCGGCAAGCGCGTCAATTCCGGCATCGCACGCATCTTCTGTGATCCAAGGTTCCCGATAGAATCCGGTCGCCAACGCAACCGGCACGCCGCACGCCCTTGAAACGCGTGCGACGATGTCCGCACGCCTGCCGACGCCCATCGGCGTCGCTTCGCAAATCAGACCCACGCCCTTCTCCTTTGCGGCAACGAGGTGCGGTTGCATTACGCGCAATACGTCGTCCGCTTCCGCGGTGCGATACGCGTATGCCGGTGCGTCTCCCGTTTCCGTAAAGATGTGCTCGTGCGGCAGGGCCAGTGTAAAATCCGCCGCCGCCAGCGCACCGGACGTCGTATGTACGCGCTTCATCGCGTGCTCCTCTGGGTTGCCAGGGCCTCGGCCGCCGCCGCGATCGCCTTTAATTTGTAGTCCTGATTCCATCGGTTCACGCCGATGTAATCGAATACGTGTCCCCGCATGTGCTGCACCGCCCGCTCCATCTGTCCGAGGCAGGTGAGTAACCCGTTCCCCGAACCGCCCGGCGCGGCGATCAGCAGCACCTCTTTGCCGGTTAATGCGGTCTTCTCCTGTAGCGCCTCGCATCTGCGGAATCGATCGAGAAACGATTTGAGCACTTCGCTCGTCTCGCCCCAGTAAACCGGGGTTTGGAAAATCAATGCATCTGCCTCCGCGATCTGCTTGGAGATTTCAGTCAATCCATCTTCGCCATAGGCGCAGACGTGCTCGTTTCTGCAAATGCCCCAACCGTCCCCGCAGACTTTGCAGCGTCCAATATCCGTCTTGCAAAGGTCGACCACCGTGACGGTTGCCCCCGCCTTCTCCGCCCCCGCGACGGCGGCAGCCACGCACGATGCCGAAAGCCCTTCGGACTTGGGCGTGCCGGACAAAACAACGATTTTCATGGTGCAGTGTTCCTCCCTTTCGTCAATTCGATGGCCCCTCAATCACGGCGACCCTGCCCACCTGCCCGTTTTCCAACATGACCTTAATGCCGTGCGGGTGGTGGCTGCTCCTGGTCAAAATACGCGCAACGACGCCCTCGGTAAGCCTGCCGGTTGGCTGATCGGCCTTCAGCACGATCTTTACGCGTGCGCCGACATGGATGTTCGCCCTGTTCTTTCCGTCCATTTGATCCCTCCCGCAGCGCGGGTCATCGGTTTTCCCGCAACAATCGCATCAATTCCCGTATTTCAATTATACCACATCATGCGGGAATATGGAGCGTCAGACCCATTCCTTTCATCTGCAAGAGGATTTTAAATTCGCGTTCGCTGTGATAAAATGAGAGTGTTGGGTCAAGTTCGCTTGTCCGATTCTATCAATGGAGGTGCCAGATGGCGTTTCATCCAATTGACCGCGCGCCTCATCAACGAGATGCAGGCGTGGGCGAGCAATTTTACGGTGGAGAGCTGACATGGCGACGTGATGATCCCAAAAAATAGCCGATCACCCGCGGGTAGCCCCGGGTGATCGGATGATGAAGGTATCATAGGAGCGGAGGCATCGCCGGCACGCGCCTTTCTCAGCACGGCAGTTCTTTGCGCATCCAGTTTGCCAATTCCTCGTTGAACGTAAGCCGATCCGCGAGGCATGCGCCGTAATCGATGCCCGCAAGGGCGGCTTTTATTTTGTCGGCGAGCGTCTCGTCCATGGCGTCTGTGTAGACCTCGGCGACCGCGACCTTTCCATTTGCGAGGGAAAGAAGGATCTCTACCCCGCCCCAGGAGAAGCGATTTTCGAGGGAGACGTCAAAGCGCGGCGTTTCGCCGTAATTCCACGCCCAAGAGGAATACAGGGGATAGATTTTGGAAATGTCGAGCACCTCGGGGGCGAGCTCGTCCGCGCCGCCAAACCGATTCTTAAATGCGCCGATCAGCAGTTCACGCATCGCGTCAATGGTGAGCGCGGGATTGATATCCGAGAGGTTCGTCACCCGCGCGCGCACACTATCGATGCCCTTCGCGCGCAGCTTGCTCTCCGGCGGACGCAGATAGCGCGGCAGGAGCGACATGTCGACCGAAATGAGAAGCGTTCCGTGCTGCATAGAACAGTTTTGCGTATGCTTGAATGCATTTCCGGAGAATTTTTTGCCGTCCACGGTGATGTCGTTTCTGCCCGTAAATTCCGCCTTGATGCCCACGGTTTCGAGCGCTGAGATGATAAGCGCGAGCTGTGCGTGCAGGTCGTACCGCTCGGGGGATGCGGCAAACGTGAAGTTCAGATTTCCCAAATCGTGATACACTGCGCCGCCGCCCGAGGAGCGCCGCGCCAGCGTGCCCTTTTCTTCGCGCAGCAGTTCACAACGGCATTCCTTCCAGGCGTTCTGGTTGCGCCCGATGACCACCGTGTGCTTGTTCTGCCAAAGATACATGCAAAAATCGCCCGGTTTGATCGCGTCCATCAACGCCGTTTCGACCGCCAGATTTTTGTGCGGGTCCGTTTCACCAGTCAGCATGATATAGTTATTCATATCCACTCCGCACTCTCGCCAGACACTGAAATGCCCGCGTAATCGGTCGCTTCTTCGCCTCTGTTGACAACAAGCGTCGCCGTGTCGCCGTCCAGCGTCCGCCGGATTGCGAGCACGTCGTCGTTGATCACCTCGAATGCCATGTCCCCGTCGATCAGTGCGCGGTGGGAAAGCCGATAGGCCGACGTCGCCCGGAAAGCCTCGATGAGTGCCGTATCCTCGCGTCCCCAAGGGTACGCGGCACGGCAGAACGGGTCGGCCATGCCGTATAAACCCGCCTCGTCGCCGTAGTAAATCGCGGGCATGCCCGGCAGCGCACAGACCAGCTTCCATGCGGCGATCAATCGGCGTTTTCCGCGCGCATACTGCGCGTCCGTCAGCTTGATCGGATAGCGATATTTCCGCCCCGGTTCCATGTTTCCCACGTCCGCCAAAATGGTCAGCGCACGTGGCTTATCGTGGCTTGAAAGCAGATTCATCTGGGAGCGGAAAAACGCCCAAGGCATATTTTCGCGCAGACTCTCGACGACCCGTACACAGCCTTTCGCCTTCACCTTCCCGGTAAAAAAGCCGAGAACAGCGTCGCGCAGCGGATAGTTCATCGTACAGTCGAGCGTATCGCCCAGGCAGTAGGAGCGCAGATTCCCGTAAGCGACCTTGCGGCTTGGGTCTTCCCACACCTCGCCAAGAATGACCGCGTCCGGGTTTTGATCCTTTACCCGTTCGCGCAGCGCCGAAAGAAAGTCCATTGGCAGCTCGTCCGCCACGTCCAAGCGCCAGCCCGACGCACCGGCGCGCAGCCAATGCGCCGCAACGGAATCGGGCGCGTTGATGACGTACTCCCGGAAGCTCCGCGCATTTTTATTCACGGTTGGCAAGGTTTTAAAACCCCACCAGCAGGCATAATCGTTCGGCCATTTGTGGAACGTGTACCAATCCGCGTACTTTGAAAGCCGCGAATTGTACGCGCCGACCGAATGGAAGTGTTTGTATTTGTTGAAGTAGACGCTGTCGTCTCCCGTGTGCGAGAACACGCCGTCGAGGATCACGCGGATGCCCATCTCCTGCGCCTTCTGGCATAGCGCCTTGAAGTCATCTTCCGTGCCGAACGCGGGATCGATCGTCATATAGTCGGACGTGTCGTATTTGTGGTTTGAATGCGCGAGAAAAATGGGGTTGAGGTAGATCACCGAGACGCCCATCGATTTGATGTACGGCAGCTTTTCCGCGATGCCGGCAAGATCGCCGCCGAAAAAGTCGTCCGCCTCGTTGTCGCCCGTGATGCTCAGCCGCATTTCCGGCGGTTCGTACCAGTCCGCATGCAATCGCCCCCTGCAGGGCTCCTTTTTGGCGCGATAAAAGCGGTCCGGCATGATCTGCATCATGATCCCGTCGCCCAGCCAGTCCGGCGTCTGAAACGCCGGGTCATACACCGTGATCTGGAAACTCGGCGGCTCGTGCAGGTAGATTTCACCCTCGCCGCCCAGGTTGTCCTGCGCGTTTCCATAATAGTGCTTTCCGGCAATGAAGTAGTACCACACGATACCTGGCTTCTCCGGTAGCACAAATCTGTATTCGAAGCCGCCTTTTGTCTGGGTCATCTTGTATAAGTATGCATGTCCGCCGAGCCAAAAGCGCACGACGGCCTCACTCTGGTCTGTTTCGAGAAAGAGCCGTACTTCTGTCTTGCATGGCTGTGCGCCCGCCGGAGACCGGAAGGCGGGGTCGCGCGAGTCGTGTCGGATCATCAAAGCGTTCACATCTTTCAGGTGAAATGAGGGTCCATCATTGGAATGTATTGGCGACTGCCTCCGGGAACAAGTCATAGACGCTGTGTCCCATCCGCGCCTGAAAAGCATCGAGGATGGAAAAACGGGCCTTGATCGCTTCCGCCAATACGGGCGTAATCCCGTGCCGGCGGATGACGTTCACGATCCGCTTCTCCATGAGGCAGACACCGTTGCCCCACGAAAGGGCATCGCAAAGTTGAATGAGATGATCAAAGTCGTCCATCTGCGTTTTGAGAATGTCGGCGAGCAGTTCTTCATCGGCCGTCGTCGCGTCGCGGGTGCCCATGTATGCTTCCGGCACGGGGTAGGGGAATGAGTGCGTCAGGCAAATGCGCGCCAATTCCGGCTCCCCCTTATCCAGAAGAAGCCGGTATCCCGCGAAGATGTGCCGAATGCCGTATACGCCCTCATACCGCCCGATGTCGTGCAGCGCACCGGAGATCCAGGCGCGCTCTGCGTCCATGCCGCACGCGGCGGCTATTTTTTCGGCTGCGTGGGCTACGCCGTGGGAATGGTCAAACCAAGGCCCGGGATTATGTCCGTTTGCCCATTGAAGAAGGGCCTCCGCTTCCCTGCGCGTCATTCCGAAAAGTCCAGCGGCTTGAGGTGCCAGATTTGTTCGTTGTATTCGCGGATGGTGCGATCGGTCGAGAAAACGCCCGATTTTGCGGTATTTGTGATCGCCATCCTGAGCCACTTTTCGCGGTCCGCGTAATCCTGCATGAGCTTTCTGTGCGCGCCCATATATTCGTTCAGATCCTTCAACACGAAGTACGGATCGGCCATTCCGCCGCCGTCTCCAAACAGGAGCGCGTGGTAAATCTCCGAGAACAGCCGCGGGCTGCCCGGCTCGAGCGTGCCGTCGATGAGCTGCTCCATGCAGCGCCGGATCGCGGGCTGCGTTTCATAGACCTCGCTGGCGCGATAGGACGAGTAGCCGTGCTCCACCTGCTCAGCGGTAAGGCCGAAGATGTAGATGTTCTTGGGTCCCACTAGGTCGAAAATTTCGCAGTTCGCGCCGTCCATGGTGCCGATGGTCACCGCGCCGTTCATCATGAACTTCATATTGCCGGTGCCGCTCGCTTCCTTGCCGGCGGTGGAAATCTGTTCGGAAACCTCCGTGGCGGGCATGAGGTACTCGGCCGCCGAGACGGAGTAGTTCTCCAGAAACACGATATTGATGAGCTTCGACGCCCTGGGGTGTTTTTTCACCAGATCGCCGATGGAGTTGATCAATTTGATGATCAGCTTCGCGCGCGTGTAGCCCGGCGATGCCTTCGCCCCGAAGATAAACGTCTTGGGCGGCATGTCGAAGCTCGGATTGTCGGCGATCCGGTTGTAGAGCATGAGGATGTGCAGTGCGTTCATCAACTGGCGCTTGTATTCGTGCAGCCTTTTGGCCTGCGCGTCAAAAATGCTGTCCGGATCGAGCCGGATGCCCTGCAGACGCTCGAAGCGGTTGGCGAGCAAAATCTTGTTTTCGCGTTTCACCGCCGCGAACTTCTCGCGGAATGCCGCGTCGTCTGCAAAGGGCAGGAGGGTTTCGAGAAGTTGCGGCTCCTTGCGCCATGCATCGCCGATCGCCTCACTGATGAGGCTTGAAAGCCCGGGGTTGGATTGGATGAGCCAGCGGCGGTGCGTGATGCCGTTGGTGATGGAGTGGAACTTCGAAGGCTTCATGACGTAGAAGTCGCGGAACGTCTGCTTTTTGAGGATGTCGGTATGGATTTTTGAGACGCCGTTCACGCTGTGGGAATAAGCGACCGCCAGATTTGCCATGTGCGCCTGCCCATAGGCGAGCACAGCCATGTGCCCGATCCGTTCCCACTGACCTGGATATACCTTCCAAAGCCGTGCGCACAGGCGACGGTTCAGTTCCTCAATGATCATGTAGATGCGCGGAAGCTGACGGCGCAGAAGGTCTTCCGGCCACTTTTCGAGCGCCTCCGCCATGACGGTATGGTTCGTGTATGCAAATATGCCGCGGCAGAGTTCTTCCGCCTCGTCCCATCCAAGTTCGTATTCGTCCATGAGGACGCGCATCAATTCGGGAATGGCGATGGCAGGATGGGTGTCGTTGATGTGGATGGCGACCTTTTCCGGGAAAATGCGCCAGTTTTCGCCGTGCACTTCCACAAAATCACGCACCGCATACCGCACCGACGCCGCGGAGAAGAAGTATTGCTGCTTGAGACGCAGCTCCTTGCCCTCCGCGGAATTGTCGTTGGGATAGAGAACCTTTGAGATGACCTCGGCAAGCTCGCGCTCGGCCATGGCCTTCACGTACTGCCCGGAATTGAACGACTCCATGTCAATCCGCTTGGGCGAGCGGGCTGACCATACGCGCAGCATGTTGACCATGCAGTTGTCGTAACCGACGATCGGGATGTCATAGGGAACGGCTTCCACGGTCGTCGCGTCCACGGTGCGGAATTGCAGCCGCCCGTTTTCTTCGTATTCCTCCACGCGGCCGCCGAACTGGATTTCCTCCATCTGGTCGGGACGTGGTATTTCCCATATGTTCCCGGATTCGAGCCAGTTGTCCGGCACCTCGATCTGATAGCCATCCACAATTTTCTGGCGGAAGAGTCCGTATTCGTACCGGATCGTGCAGCCCATGGCGGGCAGTTCGAGTGACGTCAGCGAGTCAAGGAAGCAAGCGGCGAGGCGTCCGAGCCCGCCATTGCCAAGGCCCGGCTCCGGTTCCAGCTCGAAGATCACGTCCCGGTCGATGCCCAGTTCGGTCAGCGCCTTCATGTATGCCTTTTCGTTGACGAGATTCACCATGTTGTTGTGCAGCGCGCGACCGACCAAAAATTCCGCGCTGAGGTAGTACACCTTTTTAGCGCCTTCGCGTTTGCGTTCGCCGCGCGACTGCGTCCTTCTTTGCATCACCTCGTCGCGCACCGTCAGCGCGAGCGCCATATAGAGCTGTTGCGAGGTTGCGTCGGACAGCCCGCAGCCAAAGTTGTCGCTCAGTTTTTCGACAATCGACTCTTTTATCTCATCGGACGTCATGCGTTCGAATTTCATTGCTATCACCCCGTTTTGCGATTTACGACCAATTATAGCACAATTCGCGCTCTCGTGTAAAGCGGGGGAGGAAACGAGGTGCCGGAAACGCCATCCAGCCCCCGCTTCCTATCATCTGAGGGTATGTTTTCGCCCCTCCAGCAACTGCGCCGTCACCCAGTTTGCGTTTGCGAAGGGATCGCCGTGCGCTTTCAGCTCCTCGTAAAGCGCATGCCGCATGTCCGAAAGGAGTCCCGCAAGCGAGGCATCACAGATCAGGTTTTCCTTTTCGCCGGGATCGGTCTCAAGATCATATAATTCGTCGATGTCCGTGAGGTTCCAAATGTACTTGTAGCGCGCGCCCCGGATCATGCGGTTCGAATACAGCCCGAATTGCTGCCCGTTTGAGGAAGAAGTGATGTACTGCCTGGGGTGTTGATCCTCGGTTTCGCAAAGCGGCAGGCGTCTGCCGTGCAGAACGTCCGGTTTTTCAAGGCCCATTAAATCGTAGATCGTATAGGCGATGTCGAGACTTCCGGAGACGAACGAATCCGTCCGGTACTGTCCATATCCCGGCGCCTTCAAACACAATGGTATGCGCGTATTGTCCTCGAACAGCACATAGTGCTTGTCCAGCATCTGGTGGCTTCCGCACATGTCGCCGTGATCGGACGTGAAAACGATGACCGTATTGTCCGCTTGTCCGGTTTCCTGTAAAACTTGTAAAATTTTTCCCAGCGCATCGTCCAGCTGTGAAATCATGCCGAAATAGCGCGCGACCATGGGCTGATAGTCCGCCCACGTCATATCCTCCTGCCGCCAGTTGAGCATCTGCTGGCGCTGGCAGTAAGGCTTGCAATGGAATGGGTCGCCGAATCCGTCCCACGGCGGAATTTCTGACGGGTCGTACATGGACGCGAACGGTTCGGAGGGTTGGCAGGGCAAATGCGGAATGCCGAGGTCGAACCACATGTGCCACGGCGCGCCGGAATCCGCATAAGACCTGAGAAGATCGCACGTCCGGTCGGCCATCCAATGGGTTACGCTGTCTTCGAGCGGAATCGGGCTCGTGCAGCCCAGCCAGCCGCCTTCCCATTTGGCGTTTGGATGCTTCCCTGTCTGGAACTTCTTGTGATCCGCCATGTCGACGACGTCCGTGTACCCAAAATCGCGCGGTCCACATGTGGGGGAGATATGCCATTTTCCGATATATCCGCCCCGATACCCCAACGCATCGAGCTGCTCCGGCCACGTCTTGCCCGTCGGCTTCGCGGTGGGCGTCATGAAAAAATCGTAGTTCCACATTGCGCCAAACGAGTCCGGATGCAGCCCGTTGACCAGCGATTGCCTGACCGGCGCGCAAACGGGCAAAGGCGTAAACGCACGGGTAAAAACAGCGCTCTCGCCTGCCAGGCGGTCGATGTGCGGCGTCGATACCGGGCGGATTCCCCGGTATCCCGGACAATCGTGCCGGAACTGATCCGCCAGCAGAATGAGTAAATTCGGTCGTCCCATACATACCTCCAAAATCGACAGAACCCCCAACGAGGGGGGAATGAAAGAAGAACGGGTCGCTCGGGGTTGAGGCCCCGAGCGATCCGATGGATCCCGCGCTTTTTACCAGACGTAGCGAATGTCGCCGTGGACGGGCGGCAGCCTGTGGGGGACGACGACCTCGCCGCCGTTCTCATAGGACTCGATCGCCGCGAAGGTGTACTCGAGGGTCGCGAGTGCGTCGCGGCCGGAGGCGCGGATATATTCGCGCGGCACCTTGTTGGTGAGGTCTTCCAGCCACGCGTTGATGCGCACGGGGAAGGTGGCGTTGAAGGTCTTGATGCCGGTGTCGAACACTTCGGGCTCGAGGGAGGCCTGCGCCATGGTGGGCAGCTGGCCGTTCTGCTGCTGGGGGTTCCAATACAGGAGCTTTTCGGTGCAGTTTTCGATTGCGAAGGTGCCCTTGGTGCCGGTGTGCTCGTAGCTCCACCATCCGCCATAGCCGAAGGCCGCATCGCCGCGCTGGGAGATCAGGTGGCCAAAGCCGCCGTTTGCGAACTTGACGTGGATGGAGTTGACAGAAAGCATCGGATCCTCGGCGGTGTAGCGAACGCCGGGCTTATCGAGGAATGCCTGCACGGCAACGATGTCGCCGCAGAAATAGCGCATGACGGAGAAGGGATGCGCGCAGAAGGCCTTCAGGTGGGAATAGGGCGTCTGCCAACGCGGAGAGCCCGCACCGTTATAGGTGCCCTGCCAGCCGTTGAAGCCGACCTTGTGGATGCAGTACAGAAGCTGGCCGATTTTGCCATCCTTCTGCATGTCCTTGGCGCGATCCGCGGTTTTGGTGAAATAGTGGTTCAGGTCGCAGCCGAGATAGAGGTTCTTATCTGCCGCGTACTTGACGAGCGTGCGCGCGTCCTCGACGTCCGCGCAGATGGGCTTCTCGACGAGCACGTGCTTGCCCGCCGCGAGGCACTGCATAGCGGGCTCGAAGTGCAAAGAGCCGTTGTCATAGCCGGAGGTGGTGATCGAAACCGCCTCGACCTCGGGGCAGGCATCGAGCATGTCCTTGATGGAGTAGAACGCCTTGCAGCCGAATTTTTCCGCGGCCTTGTCCGCCTTTTCCTTTACAAGATCGACGACGGCCACGAGCTCGGCAAGCTCGTTTTCGCTGTAGCAGGTCGCGTGCGTGTTACCGATGCCACCCATTCCGATGACGGCTACCTTGATTGCCATGTTGTTTCCTCCTCGTCATTGAATAACTGTTGTTCCGCGTATTGTTTGCGGTATTGGGAGGGCGTCACGCCCAATTGGTTCTTGAATTCCCGGGAGAAATGGCAGAGATTCTTGAAACCCACCTGACGCGATACGTCCGTCACCGACTCTCCCCCGGCGAGCAGTTCCATTGCCCGCGCAAAGCGGTATCTGCGCAGGTATTCGACCGGCGCGATGCCCGTCACCTGCTTGAACTGGCGGGAAAAATAGTCGTTCGAGACGCCGATGTGCTCGGCGATGTCGTGGATGGTGAGTTCGTCCTGATAATGTTTATCGATGTACTGAAGCGCCTGTGTCACATAGCCCATGTACGTGCGCTTTTCCTGCATGTCGGAAAGATGATGCTGGAAGATGCGCCCGCAGTGTACGACCAGAGACGTCATGTACGATTCGAGCAGAAGATCCCAACCGGCCATGCGCTTTTGATATTCCTGCGTCATGTCCTCCAGAAGCTGCGTCACCGCGCTTCGTTCCTGCAATTCGAGGTGTGCGTGCATGAATCCGTCGTAGTTGGGGTTCAGAAGGCTGTTCACGCCCGGAATCAGGTTCAGCTTCTCGGTGAGCGGTCCGAACGACTCGGCGGTGAACATGCAGTTATAGAGCTTGATGTCCCGGTTGCACATGTACCGGTGCGTCTTTCCCGGCGGAATGATGAAAAGATCACCCGCCATCAAAAGGGTCATCCTGCTCGCCATATCGTGCAGGCAATAGCCATCCGAGATGTAGACGAGCTCGAAATAATCGTGATCGTGGATCGTCACCGATTCGTGCGCCGTCTTGAGCGCGACGATCTCGGGATCGCCCGCTGTCAGGTACCTGCTGATGCGGATCGTACGATCTGGCATATCGTCGCCCTCCTTTGCTTGATCGTTATTTGGCATCCTCCGGATACATTTCGTCCATATAGACGATCTTGCCCGTGTCGAGTGAACGGATCGCCGCATGGATCACCTTTTGTGCCTCGAGACCCTGCAGTCCCGACCCGTCGATCATGTCCGGCGCGTCGCCGCGGTCAACCTGCACAACGAAGTTGTGGATGCGGTCCCGGAACGTATCCTCGAATGTGCTGAACTCGGATTCGAACACCGGGTTGGTGTACTGAAGTTTCGTGTAGTCGCCCGCCGGATAGAGCGTCGCCTGATGCCACATATCTTCGAAGATCAGCCGTCCCTTGAGACCGGCGACCTCGCAGCGCTCCATGGGGTGCCCGCGCTTGATGTCGTAAGAGGAGGTGAGATGCCCGACCGCGCCGCACTTGAACTTAAAGTTCATCGATGCGGTCGACCAGATCGTCCGGCCCGGCGCCTTCATTGCGAAGCATTGCACCGCTTCAAAGTCGCCCATAAAGTAGCGCATGATCTCGATGGAGTGCGGGTTCAGCGCCTTGAGATGGTAATAGGGGGAGGGATAATCCTCCGGCTTTCCAATCCACAGCGCCATGTTGCAGAAAAGCAGATCGCCCAGACGTCCCTCGTCCTGCCATTTCTTCGCCGTGCGCGCGGCGTCCGTGAAGCGGTGGTTGAAGTCGAGCGCGAAGCAGCGATTGAGCCGCTTGGCTGTTTCAACCATCTCGCGCGCATGGTCGATCCGGTCTGAAATCGGCTTTTCGGTCAGTACGTGACAGCCGAATTCCAGTGCCTGCATGGTCGGGAGATAGTGATCCGACGAGTATTCATAGCCGCCGGTACACACACTCACAAGATCGGGCTTTTCCGTTTTCAGCATGTCGTCCACGGACAGATAATACGGCACGCCGTATGTCTCCCCGCCTGCTTTTGCGCGGTCTTCATTGACATCACAAACGCCAACCAATGTCACGAGGGATTCTTTTTTGTAGATGCGGCAATGCCTGTTCCCGATCGGGCCCATGCCGATGACGCAAACTCTAAGCATGATGAATTCTCCTTCAGGTGTTGTCCGCATCCTGAGCCGCCGGGCGCGAAGCCTCATTGCCGCGCGCCCGTCCGCCTCCGGGGAGGGTGCCGCCCCGAAAGGTTACTTCTTCTGCTGGAGGGAAACCGCCTGCTGGACGGAGCCGATGTAGAGGCCGTCGTATGCCTGCTGCGAGGTCTCGTACGGGCCGTTCCAATTCGGGTTCGCGTGCCAGTTGAGGTTGGTGTACATCGGGTTCGTGCGCCCGGTTTCGGATTCGCGCTTGGCAATGTAGGCTTCCATTTTGCTCGTGAGTACCTCAACGACGTCCTTGCGCTCGTCCGCGAGGTTGTGAAGCTCCTTCGGATCATCCACGAGGTTGTACAGCTCGACCGGGGGCTTGAAGTGGAGGTCGGGCTCCAGCGCGCGGATGAGCTTCCACTCCGGCGTGCGCCAGCCGTGCTTGCGCATCCAGGTGCACTCGGTGATGTAGAACTCGTCTTCCGCCGCGACGGTCTCGCCGTTCATGAGCGGGGTAAGACTGCGTCCGTTGAAGCCGAAGCCTTCCTTCTCGATGCCCAGAACGTCCAGGATCGTCGGGGTGACGTCCTTGAGCTGGCAAATGTTGTCATAACGCTGGCCGGGCGCGATGTGTCCCTTCCAAACGAGCGCGAAGGGCACGACGAGCGTGCACTCGTACAGACCGTGATGGTCATAATAGCAGTCATGCTCATTGAGCGTCTCGCCGTGGTCGGAGACGAAGACGACCAGCGTCTCTTCCTCGATGCCCATGGACTGAAGCTTCGTGATCACCTGACGGATGGCGCTGTCGAGGTAAGTGACGGAGGCGTCATACTGCGCGTCGACGTACTTGTCGGATGTGCAGCCCTCGGGGATCCAGCTCCTGATGTAATCGCGGAAGGGCTTGAAGTTAAACAGGCCTTCGAGAGACTTGTCTTCGGGGTCGTTGTACACGCCCTGGAAGAACATGTCCTGGAACGGCTGGGGTGCGAGATAGGGGGAGTGGGGATCCATGTAGCGGATGAAGAGGAACCAGGGCTTCTCCTCTGCCTGAAGCCGCTCCATCTCGGGGATCACGACGTTGTTGCAGTTCTGCGCCTTGTGCGCGCGGCCGTCCTCGTGATCGGCGCCCCAGCCCTTGAACTCAAGATAAGTGTCGTAGCCGCGCCCGCCCGCGTTGCCCTTGAAGCCGACGCAGGTGGTGTTATAGCCGTTGTCCTTCAAAATTTCTGAAAGCATCTTGACGCCCGGGGCGACCTGATTGTCGTGCGCCTTGTGGCGAAGCGCCACAACGTCGGTGCCAAAGCAGTCCTGACCGGTCAGCATGCAGGAATAGCCCGGTGTGGTGGGGATGGAGGCGGAGAACATTTGCGTGAAGGACGCGCCGTTTTTGATGTAGTCCGACATGTGGGGGGTGGTGAGCCGCTCGTAGCCGTACTCGCTCATGCGGTTGCGGCGCAGACTGTCGATGCCGAAAAACAGGATATTCGGTTTCTTGGACATTTTATTTTTCCTCCCGTTATCTGTTGCCCAGAACCTTGAGCAGGGCGTTCATATAGCCAAAGGATTCGGACGCGATGGCGCATGCGCCCGCGTAGCTCTGATCGGGGCCGATGACCTCGAGGGATACCGGGCCTTCATAGCCCACATCCACGAGCGCCTTGAAGTAGCCCTTCAGGTCGATGTCGCCGCGGCCACAGGCCTGCATGGCCGGCGGGCCGGGGGGGATGACGCCCTTCGGCGCGGGACGGCCGTCCGGCATGACCGGCGGCTCGGCGTCCGGGTCGGGCAGTTTGCAATCGCGGATGTGAATGTGCTTTACGCGGCTGGCGATCTTGGGAAGCGCCTCCGCCGGGTTCTCGCCCGCGCGAATGATGTGCGAAGGATCCATGTCGACGCCGAAGTTTTCCATCTTCACCGCTTCCATAAGTTCCAGAGTGGTCTCGGTGTTGTAAACGGACGCGCCCACATGCGCCTTCATGCAAAGGGTCACGCCATAGGCTTTGCAGATGGCTGCTGAATTTTTGACGGTTTCGGCGCAGAAGGCGACGCCGCCTTCCTGACCGGTCTTTCCGTTGGGGCCGACGTTTACGATCGGAACGCCCAGATCCGCAGCGGCCTTCGCGGCCTTGCGAACCATCGCCGGGTCCTGCGTTGCAAGTTCCATCGAGAGAAGCTCGAGGCCCGTCTCCGCCTGCGCGGCCTTGATTTCAGCAATCGACTGCGCGGTGGCTTCGGGATCCGTCAGTTTCAGGTGGGGGTTCATGCCCGGAATTGCCGAAAGCTCGATTCCGTCGTATCCCGCCTGTTTGATGCCCTTGAATGCCTCCATGACGGAGAAGGGCTTAAAGAGAACCGAATTGACGCCCAGTTTCATTGATCTTCCTCCTTGACGACGCGCGCACGCGCTCGTTGCTTCGCTTATTATACATGAACGCAACACTCTTTACAATATGCACACCCGCACCAGCATCAAATAAGAGACGGAAAACATCAAATAGATGATTTCCGCGCACAGCATTGTTAAGGGGAAAACCCCGGAAATCGCCCTAAAAAACCACATATTAAACGGATCAAATTGGATATTTCGACTGAAATGTAAAGAACAATTCACTGTTGTTGCGCCGCTCCGATACGTCGGATACCGTAAACACAAGAAAACTGAATGCTTGACAGGAAAGCGATGGCATTTTAAAATAGGATGAAGGGAGGTGGAATTTATGCGCAAGCTCGTAACGCCAATTGAGATGCGGGAGCTTGAAAAAGCCTACCTCGAGGATACCCGGATTCGACCGATCGAACTGATGGAACGTGCGGCGCAAAGACTTTGCGAGGCACTGACGGAGCTTTATGGCGCCGACAAAACGGTTTACTTTGCCTGCGGCCCAGGTGGCAACGGCGGGGACGGCTATGCCTGCGCGCGGCTGTATGCCGCAGGAGGTGGAATCGTCGTTGCTGTGGAGGTCGTTCCCCCGGTATCGGCGGACGCGCGCAAAAATCGACAGCGCGCGGAGGACGCGGGCGTGACGGTGACGGTCGATTGGCGCAATCTGCCCGCGCCGGACGTGTGGGTGGACGCGGTGTACGGTATCGGCCTCTCCCGTGCGCCCGAAGGCGAGGCTGCGGAGATCATTGAACGGATGAACGCCGACAGTTCCGACATCGTTTCGGTGGACATACCCTCCGGGCTTGACGGCCTTTCGGGGCGTGCGTACGACAAATGCGTGTGCGCCGACCTCACCGTGACGTTTCAGCGCGCCAAGACCGGGCATTATCTTGCCGACGGCCTTGATTTGTGCGGCGACGTGATCGTCAAGGACATCGGCATTCCCGAGTCCTTTCTGCCGCCGGATGCCGCGATGCTGGTTAATTACCACGACGTCAGGCCCATGCCCCGCAGGCGCAACAGCTATAAGGGGGAGTATGGACATCTTTTGATCGTCGCGGGTTCCTTCGGCATGGCGGGCGCGGCGGCGATGTGCGCGCTCGCGGCGATGCGCGCCGGGGCGGGACTGACGACCGTCGCGTGTCCGCGCTCCATCGTGCCTATCGTCCAGACCATTGCGCCCTGCGCCATGTGCGTGCCGCTGCCGGAGGCGGACGGCGCGCTGAGCGACGAGGCGGTGCCTGCGCTGACGGAAGCCATGCGGGGCAAGAGCTGCGTTGCGGTGGGCTGCGGGCTTTCGTGCCGCTGCGGCAAGGGCGTGATTCGCGTCCTATTGGAAAGCGGGCTGCCTGCCGTGATCGACGCGGATGCCATCAACATCATTGCGGGGGATGCGTCTCTGAAATCGCTTTTGACCGCAGACCATCTGATTACCCCCCATCCCGGCGAGGCGAAGCGGCTTCTCGGGCGGGAATTGACCGACCCGATTGCGGATGCCCGGGCGCTCAACGCTCTGGGCCCGGCTGTGATCCTCAAGGGGGCGTCGAGCGTGATCGCTTCCGACCGGGGCACGTTTGTCAGTGCATCCGGCTGTCCCGGCATGGCGAAGGGCGGTTCGGGCGACGCGCTCACGGGCATGGCAGGCGCGCTCATCGCGCAGGGACTCCAGCCGGGCGTGGCAGCCTACTTTGCGAGCGAGCTGCATGGGCTTGCGGGCGAGGCGGCACAGGAGGAGTTCGGCGAGCGCGGCATGCTGACGACTGATCTGATCGAGATGATTTCAGAGGTCGTCCTGTGAACCTGCGCGCGCGGGTGCGCGCTGTGATTCCGGAATCCGCATTTCTTCGGCGCGATCGGGGCAACGCGCTTTATGTGACCGATGCGCCGCGTTACGGCTTTGCGGGCGCGGTGCCCGGTTTTCGCACCGAGGCGGGAAAAGGCCTTTTGCGCCTCTATATAAAAGAAGAAATCCTGCGCGCATGCGCATTTTCCCCGGACGATGTGGCGGATACGCTCGCGCGGTTCGAGGATCTGTCGGCGACGGAAGAAGCGCTTTTTCTGTTTACGGAAGGGCTGAAACTGCTGGAGGCACCGGACGCGGCCGGGTATCTCGCCTATGACAAAAAGGTCCGGCAGGCGGCGGCAGTCGCATTGCGCACGGGACGGGGCGGTGGGCTTTCCGCCTGCGCGCGTCTGCTTTCCGAAGTCAAAAGGAGGATGATCGAATGAAACTGATCTGGCACGGACACTCCTGTTTTGAAATGGACTTTAAAAACGGCCCGCGCGTGATCGCCGATCCGTTTGATGAAAAGGTGGGCTACCCGGTGTGCAGGGCGGAAGCCGACATTGTGACGAACAGCCATGCGCACATGGATCACAATTACATTGCGGAATTGACCGGAAACTTTTCACGGCTCAATCAGCCGGGCAGCTTTGTATTTGAAGACATTGCCATTGCGGGCTATCGTTCCTTTCACGACGATGCGGCCGGTCAAAAGCGCGGATCGAATCTCGTCTTCCTCTATGAGGCCAAGGATCTGAAGATCGCCCATCTTGGCGATCTTGGACATATGCCGGACGACGCGCTCTTTGCGGCGCTCTCGGGGCTTGATGTCATGCTCATCCCCATCGGCGGCTTCTATACCATCGACACGCCGACCGCCGTCGAGATCATTCGCCGCGCAAAGCCCCGTGTCGCGGTCGCCATGCACTTTCGCACGCCCAGGATTAATTTCCCCATTGCCGATGAAAAACAGTTCGTTGAACTGACGGGCGCTCAGTTTGTTGGCGCGCGCGAGGTTGAAATCACGAAGGGAGAATTGCCAAGGGCGATGGTTTTGGAGTGGCCGAAATAGGCGATGCCGCCTATCATTTGCGATGAAACAAAATAGCCCGGTATGCGGAGGCAGATTCCAATCGCGCGAGACGTCAGTCCCGCGCGATTGGAGGAACATATTAAAATCGGGCAAAATCCGTTTGGGCTATGTCGCCAAGGCGGTCATTCGCCGGATTGTTTGTAGAAATTGAAATTTCCCACCTCGCCGCAAGGATCGATGCACCATTTTGCGGTGGCGTCTTTGGCCTGGTAGTATAGGACATCCGCTGAGAGGGTACGCTTGCCGGCAAGCACGGCGTGCGCTGCCTTGAGACTGTCCGCATCGTATTGTTTCCCGCACGGGAACTGCTGTTGGCCCTTGAGCACATCCTCGAGCGCATCCGGAAACCACGGACTCGCAACGCGGTTCATGACGATGCAGCCGATGGCGAGCTTTGCCTCATAGCTGTCCTGTCCCGCAAGCGCGTAAATCGCCCGCGCGAGGCGGACGGTCGCCGCATCTTCTGTGAAGCTGACGGACGGCACGCACGCAATTGCGCACAAAACCAGCACCACCGCAATGACCTTTCGCATGCCGCACACCTCGCTTTCCTGCGTATTATACTATGTTCTGTAATGGTTATCAATGGTTTTGTAATCATTTTGAAACAAATGTCTACATTCATATCTATATTCACAATTCCCCCCGAATATGACAAAACCCGGCAAATCATGTCGGGCTTCTTCAAAAAGAGCGCTCCGCCTGCGAAGGCGGAGCGCCGGATGGTTTTTTTATTATAGTTTCAACTGCATGGCCTGCTGTGTGAGCCCATCCTTGGCAATCATGGTTTCGAGCACCTGAATGTCCGAGGAAATATCGATGGCCTCTGCGGCGAAGAGCTGGTCGAGCTGCTTTTCGAAGGCATGTACGAGCGTCGAGAGGATGTCCTCGATGTTCTTTTTCGCTGCGACGATGTTTTCGCCCTGATAGCTCTGCTTTTCGAGCATGGAGTACGAGGTCAGAAGTTTCACGGTTGTGGGCAGGTAATAGTTCATAAATTTGCGCACCTGGCTGGACGGTTCGGGATTTTGTTCGATGAACTCATAGATGTCGTCCGTCAATTCCGCGATGCGGTCAATTTTCTGCGAAACACCTTCGTCGAGGATCTTGTCGTTGAGCAACTTGAGCTTTTTGAGGATTGCCTCGTGATCCGATTCCTTGTCGGGCGCGGGTTCCTCACGCGGCGCTTCCCTGGTCGCTTCCTGCCTTTCGCTCTGCGGCTGAGAAGGCGCATAGGGGGTCTGATTTACGCGCTGCGCGTTTTTGAAGCTCGAGGAAAACTCGCTTTTGATATTGCGGGTGATCTCGCCGACCACGCCCTTGAGATCGCTCAGGTCGATGTCGATATCCGCACGCACGCGCGGCCCGCCCTTGGTTTCGGCCTCGTATTCCGCCTGCTCGTCCTGATTGAATGCGGCGGATGGCTCGAGTACGAGGTAGCCGACGGAATAATCGATGTATGCGTCGGGCCCCAGGTAACCGTTCTGGATCATCTCGCCCAGTATGTGTACGACGGATTCGCGCGACTCACCCACGGCAGATGCAATCTTTTTGAGTGAAATGTGCGCACGCGAACCAACCACACCCATATAGTTACGGTAGGTCACAAGTCTTTTCTTTTTCCATAGCGCGCGGACTTTTAAAAATCCGAGAATGGCCGTGATAGGCCAGAGCTGGATCACCGCCGTCACGACGATCGCGATCCAGGATGGACCCTCGTCTGCGTGCGTGGGGATCGGAACGCGCTTTTTGGTACGCGCCGTAGGCATGATTCATCCCTCCACGCTCCAAAGTATACCATACTCAGCCATTCATTGAAAGTGGGAAGTGTTGCAATTATGCGTTTTGTGGACTATAATGTCCGAAAAACGGGCGGAGGGATTACATGGTAGAAAATCTGTTGCGCACATATGCGGGCTGGCTCGCGAAGCTCGTGGGGATACGGCTCGGCGCGCCCATCGAGGGCTGGACATATGAAAAGATCGCCGCAGAAATCGGCGAAATCGACGGTTATGTGGAAGATATTTCCCGCTTTGCGGCGGACGACGATTCCAATGGCCCGATGATCTTTATTCGCGCGCTGCGGGATTACGGCCTCAACGCCACGGCGGAGGACATCGGCAACACATGGCTGAATTACACGCCCTACGAGCACGGTATGTTCTGGTGGGGTGGGTACGGCGTTTCGACCGAGCACACCGCGTATCTGAATCTCGCAAACGGCATTCCGGCGCCGCGTTCCGGTTCGACGCAGCAAAACGGCGCGGCGGTTGCGGAACAGATCGGCGGACAGATTTTCATTGATACATGGGGCCTCGTGTTTCCCGGCGACCCGGCGCGCGCGGCGGAATATGCGGCCCGTGCGGCGAGCGTCAGCCATGACGGTGAGGGAAAATACGGGGGCATGTACGTCGCCGCAGCGGTTGCCATGGCGTTTGGGGAGCGCGACATTGAGAAGATCGTTCTGGGCGCGCTTGATTTCATCCCCGACTGCGCGTATGCCCGCGTGGTGCGCGCGGTGAAGGCATTCCGGGACGAAAACCCCGACGATTGGCGCGCCTGTTTCCGGTACATATTTGAAAACTTCGGCTACGACCGCTATCCCGGCGCGTGCCATATCATTCCCAACGCCGCGGTGATGACACTTTCCATGCTCTACGGCGGCGGCGACTTCGACCGGACGCTCAACATCTGCTGTATGTGCGGATGGGATACGGATTGCAATGTGGGGAATGTTGCGGCCATCATGGGCGTCATGCTGGGCATCGAGAAGATCGCGTACCAAAAGTGGCTTGCGCCCATCAACGACGGCTTTGCGGTTTCCTCACTCATGGGTTCCCTCAATTATATGGACGCTCCCTGGTGTGCGCGTTATCTTAACGATCTCGCGCTCTGGCTTGCGGGCAGGGAGAGCCATTTTGATCCGGGGATTCGCATCTACGACTTCGCATTCCCCGGTTCCACCCACTCCTTTGAGGCGGAAAACGCGGAAATGGAAAACGCGGGCGGCTGTCTGCGGTGTCGATGTGTCGGCCCTGCCGAAATCTTTCGCCGGACGTACCGCGCGCCGATGTCGTTTATGGACGATCGGTATCAGCCGGTGATGAGCCCTGAACTGTACCCCGGGCAGCGGGTGACGTTCAAGCTGCGCGGCGCAAATGTGCGCGTGCGTGCGTTTGCGCGGGATATGCTGTCGGGGCGGATCATCGAGGGCGAAGATGTGATGCTCAACGGCGCGGCCGAGGTTTTTGTCGATCTTCCCACGCTCGAAAACGCATGCATGGAGCGCGCGGGCATTTTGGTTGACGGGGGGGAAGTGTTCATCGACGAAATGCGCTTATCGGGAAAGCCGGACTATGCCGCCGATTTCGCACACATTCCCATGGAAAGGCACCACGGCGGGCGCACGAGCCTGCAGGCGTTTACGCGCCACAAGGGCATCGCCGGGATTGAAGACGGGCAGCTTTCGCTGTCCTGTGCGGACAGCGGCGCGGTATTTACGGGGGATGTGGAGTGGGACGATTACGCATTCGAGGCGGAAATGGTTCCCGTCGCGCCGGGCGACTGCGCGCTGATCGTGCGTGCGGCGGGCGCCGTTTTAAACGTCTCTGTTTCCCTCGAGCCCGAGGGCGTGCTGCGGGCATATGCGGGCAATCAAATTCTCGCCGAAGCGGCGTGCGCATTTGAGATTGGGAAAAAATACGCCCTGCGCATTGAATGCGCGGGCGATTTGGTGCGCGTGTACGCGGATGGAAGAGACCTTTTGTCCTTTCAAACCACGCGTGCGCGCGGCGCCGTTGGCTTTGGCGTTCGGCGCGGCGCACACATGCATGTCACTCGGTACGCGGTAAGGCCATGTCGGGGGTAAATCGGTAGAGAACGCAGGTCGCAGCGAGCGACGCGAGATAGAGCGCGAGCGCGGCGGGGGAGACGGAGCCGAGGACGCCTGTCCCGACCAGAACCGCCGCCGCGAAGCACAGCACCGGGGCCGCGACGCGCCAGAGGAGTCCGCCCCGTGCGCGCCGTGCGAATGCCAGCGCGACCACGAACAACGCGAGCAGACTCAGAAGTTGCGACACGCGCACACTGCCCCAATAGAGGCTGTCCGTGCGCAGGCCTTCGACCGCGCCGCGTTCGAGCGCGTACAGGAATACGTACCACAAAAAGATGTCGCCGGTTTTTCGGAAGAAGCGCCTGCGTTCCGCGATGAGCAGAAACGCGACGATGAGAAAGCACCACATCGACTCGTAAAAAAACGTTGCCGCGTGCCACTTCCCATCCGCTGCGATGAACACCCCGGCGGGAAAGAACTGGTACTTGGCATTTTGGATTGCGACGCCGTATGCCTCCTGGTTGAGAAAGTTTCCCCAACGCCCGATGGCCTGCCCCAGCGCGAGCGAGGGCGCGGCGAGGTCGGCCAGGTGCCAGAATCCGACCTTCTTCCAGCGCGCGTAGATGAGGGCGGCGATGGCGCCGCCGATGACCGCGCCATAGATCGCAAGGCCACCAAGGCGCAGGTTCAGAATGGAGAGAAGATCGCCCTTGTAAAGGTCCCACTCGAACGCCACGTAGTAAAGGCGCGCGCAGACGACCGAGATTGGCACCGCGATGAGCGTGAGGTTCAGCGTCGTCTCGGGCGGCACGCCCAGGCGCTTTTCGCGCCGGGACGCGAGCAATACGCCTAGGAGGACCCCCAGTGCCATCAGAATCCCGTAGAACCGAATGGGAAATCCCGCGATCGTCAAGGAATTGCGGCTTAATTCGAACAATATTACCACCTCTATCGGCGCCTATTATAATCATTTTGGCGCGGAATTGTCAATACAAGGTCGTTGCATCATCAACATAGAATGCTTATAATAGGAATATGGTGGATAGAAATGTCTGCCTTTATGCGCGAATTTGACGGGCGGAGTGTGTTTACATGCAAAGGATGAGGATCAAAGGAAGATTTTTTGTGTTCCTGGCGATTATCATCCTCATCGTGTTTTTCATCGTCCGCCCCTATCTGTCCTTCGGGGACAAGACGGAGGTCATCATGATGGCCTCATCCAACTACACCGAGACCATGCAGGCGGTGATCGTGCGGGACGAGAACCTGGTGACCGCCGAATCCATCGCGCGCATCGAGTACATTGCGGCGGAGGACACGCTCGTGTCCGCGGGTGACACGATCGCCTACCTCTACTCGACCGGCTACTCGGAGAGCGAGCTCAAAAAGCTAGAGACCATCCGGGAAAACATACAGGCCTACCACAAGATCAAGCTCGAGAACATCATCGATCCGAACCTCGAGCGTCTCGATCTCACGGTTGGGCAGTGGGCGCTGCAGTTTAAAGCGCTCGTGACCGGAAAGACGAACGGCAATCTCATCACGGTAACCCGCCAGCTTGAGAACGCAATGGTCGCCCGGCAGGAGTATATGCGCTCCAACATGAGAAGCGACCTCAAGCTCAATAATCTTTATGCGCAGGAGAATACCCGCCTGAACAGCATTGCTTCCTGGCGCGTGGAGTCAGACGCGCAGTCTTCCGGCGTCGTCTCCTTTTATACCGACGGCTACGAAAGCGCGCTGAACGCGTCGACCGTTTCATCCCTTTCCGCCGCGCAGGTCAAAAAGGTGCTCGCGGGCGAGCCCCTTGGGGACGCGTCGAACCGCGTCAAGAGCATCTACCGCCTCGTGAACCAGTCGAGCTGGTACGTCGCAATCCTGACCGACGGAAAGAAGTGGAACCCCATCGTCGATCAGGAATACTCGATGCAGTTCGAGGGATTCGAGGATCTGACGTTTACTGCGCGGGTGACGACCGTTTCGCAGTCGGATGGGAGCGTGCTTGCGGTGTTTCGCATCGACGAGCCGATCGGCCCTCTGATCTATCAGAGGCAGGCGCGCGCGAGCGTTTCGATCACCTTCACCGGCCTCTCGGTTTCCGCGAAGGCGATCAACGAACAAAACGGCCAGACGGGCGTCTGGCTCTACGATGTGCCGGGCGGAACGTTTGTTCCGGTGACGGTTTTGTCCTCGGACGGCAAGACGGCGCTCATCGAGCCGCAGGTCGACGGCGCGCTGTCGGCCTTCCAGAGAGTCTTGATAAAGTGAGGGTTCAACATGACGCGCGATGAATTGATCGCGAAGAACATTGACGATTGGAAAAAGAAATTGAACGGTGCGCAGATTTGCGCGGTCACCAAGACCATGCCGGTCGCGGATTTGAACGCGGCAGTGCGTGCGGGTGCGGATGCGGTGGGCGAAAACCGCGTGCAGGAGTTGATGGACAAGTTTGAATCCATCGAACCCGGCGCGCGCGTCCATTTGATCGGCCGGCTTCAGACAAACAAGGTTCGGTATGTCATCGGCAAGGTCCATATGATTCAGTCCCTCGACCGCGACGCGCTCGCCCTGGAGATTTCCAAACGTTCGGCGCAGGCGGGGGTCGAGACCCGTACCCTCGTTCAGGTCAACGTTGCGCGCGAGCCGCAAAAGGGCGGCGTTGAACCGGACGCGCTCTTCCCGTTTCTCGAAACATGCGCCGCGCTTCCGGGACTTCGGGTGGACGGGCTCATGGCGGTCATGCCGTTCGCGGACGACCCCGAGGACGTGCGCCCCTACATGCGCCAAATGCGCGCGCTGTTCGAAGAAGCCGCGCGCGCGCACATCCACGGCGTCCATATGGATGTCCTTTCGATGGGCATGTCGGGAGACTGTCTGGTCGCCGCGGAAGAGGGATCGACCATGGTGCGCATCGGGCGCGGCATATTCGGTTCGCGCACGTAACCGCCGTCCAATTTTTGCCCCACCGGGCGCATGGAGGAATATCAATGGCACAAAATAAACCCGGCATGTTTAAAAAGATATTGAACGTCATCGGCATCGTGGACGACGGCCCGCGCGATTACGACGACGATTATGATGCGGCCTATTCGCGTCAGGGACGACCCAGCACATATGTGCCCCACCAGCAGAGATCCCGCACGGAGGAGACGCGCCGCCGCACCGTCGTTCCGGACGAGCGCAGGGGTTATTCCGCGCCGTCGCGCGCGAGCGCTTATGACGAAGGCTACACCGTGCGCCGTTCGACGCGCGCTTATGAGGACGACTTTGCAGAGCCGGTGCGCCAGCCGCGCCGTGCCGCGCAGAGCCGGGCGAGCGAACCCCTGCCGGTGCGCACGCCTTCGCGCTTTTCGCAGAACAACGCGGTTGCCGCGGTTGCGCCACAGGCGCGTTCCGTCACTCCTGCAAGCGCGCGCACGGTCATGTTTTCGATCATGTCGCTCGAGGAATGCTGCGAGGTGATCGATTCGCTGATTGGCGGGAATATCGTGCTTTTGACGCTCGATGCGCTCGACCCGAAGCTTACCCAGCGCGCGGTCGATACGCTTTCCGGGGCCGTGTTCGCCTTGCACGCGACCATCCGCAAGGCCTCCGACAAGACGTATCTGATCGCGCCGCGCACAGTCGAGGTCAACGAGACCTATGACGTTGAGCGCCGGTTTTAGGAGGATTCAATGGGTTATCTGTTTCAGGCGTTGTATTTGTTTCTGGAGATCATGTCGACGGCGCTGTTTGTCTACGTTATTCTTTCGTGGATCGCGCCCCGTACAACGATCTATGATTATCTCGGTCGGTTTCTTGAGCCGTTTCTCAGGCCGTTTCGCATTCTGTCGAATCGGCTGCTCGGGCGGTATGCGCTGCCGATCGATTTTTCGGTCATCTTCGCGTGGATTGGCATCGGAATCATTCGATACCTCCTCTCGGTGTTGTATTCCATGCTATTATGACCGATGAGAAGCGGTTGTTTGAGCTCGCGCACCGCGGTGCTTTTGCGGACAAACCCGCGTTCTCCCGCTTCCTCGAACCTTCGATGATCCCCGTTGCAGAAAAATGCGCCCGGCAGGCGGGCGCGCATGTGGCGTTTTTCGGCGGATATGAAGGCGCGGAGCGCGTGGTCGCGGCGTTTTCGGCGGGAGGTGGGGCGATCGAATACCCCATCGTCTGCCTCGCCCTTCGTTGGAATCAAAAGTATGGCGCCGCGGGGCACCGCGATCTTCTGGGCGCGGTGATGGGCCTTGGCATCGACCGGGAGGCGACGGGGGACATCGTGGTTGCGGATGGCGTCGCGTATCTGTTTTCAGAGCGAGAAATGGCGCGGTATCTGCGTGAAAACCTCACATCCGCCGGCCGCGTGAAACTGACGGTAACGGAGGAAGCGGGCGGTGTGGTGGCTGCGGAGCCGGAGGGTGTCCGCGCGCGGATCACGTTTTCATCGCCGCGCCTCGATGCCATTTTGTCCGCGGGCTACGACCTTTCGCGTGCCGAAGCGCAGCGGATGATCGCAGCCGGATTGGTGAAACTGAACCACGTCCCGGTGGAGCGCACGGACGCACAGGTCAAGGAGGGCGACCTCCTCTCTGCGCGCGGGCACGGGCGGCTCAAGGTCGAGGAAATGCTCGGCGAAACAAAAAAAGGACGTCTGGCGGCGCGCGTGTTCCGGTACGGAAAATAGACGGATCGGTAAAATCACGCCGAGATGGGAGGAAACGGCGCGGCGTTGGCGAATAAGATAACAAACTACCCACATGGGATCAATCACGAAAGGATGTTGTGAAGAATGCCGATTAGTGTGAAAGATATCAAGGAAAAGGACTTTACCGCCCAGAAGCACGGCTATGCGATTGAGGAAGTGGATGATTTTCTCGACGAGATCGCGGAGCAGGTGTCGGAACTGATCAAGGAGAACCTTCTTTTGAAGGACAGGCTCGCCAAGGCAGAATCCACGCCGCCGCCCGCCCCGGTCGTCATCCAGAAGGAGAGCGCCAAGCCCGACTTCGACGACGAGGGTTATTTCAAGAATCTCGAAAGCGCCATGCGCGAGTCGCTCATCAATGCGCAGCGCATTGCGGAGGAGACGAAGAAAAAGGCCGACAAGGAAGCCGAGGAATCCGTATCTGCCGCGCGTGCCAAGGCGGAAGCCTTGACGACCGAGGCGAAGAACGAGGTTGACGCCATGAAGGCGGAGGCTCAGTCCATGCGTGAAATGATCGCGAAGTACCGCACGGATTTCCGCGCGCTCATCGAGGAGCAGATTAAGGTATTGAAGACCCGGGAGTCGCTTTTCGACTGACCGGATGGAAGACGGAGTTGAGCCGTCGGACGCGGGCGGAGGCTCGCCCGGCGGCTTTTCCGTATGCCGCGAAGCGGATGGCCGAACCCGTGCAGATGAAGACGCGACGATTCGTCGGGTCTTGGCTGACCCGGTTTTGCGCACGGGAAATCGGGGCCGAGATTCGAGGTAATGGGCCGACGGCGGCGGCTTTTTCCCATCAGGATAATGCGTGTCGCCGCATGCCGTGCATTTTGCGCAGCCGATTCGGGGATACTGGCGTCGGAGGCGACAAATGTGCGCGATAGTTTGGAAGAGCGGGTCGACAAGCTCGCGGGGGTGCTCGAACGGATGCGACTGGACGAGTATCTCGACCGCGTAACGAACCGCAGACGAATGATCTGGGAAAACCTTCTCTATGGCATGATGCGCGGGGTCGGCTATATGATCGGCTTTACCGTGCTGGGCGCGCTGGTACTCGTGATACTGGGCAGGATCGCGTCGAACAACATTCCCGTTCTGGGCGGATTTTTGGCGGAGGTGCTCGCCGAGGTGGAGGCGTGCAGACAATGAAATGGACATAAAAGGAAAATTCAGGGGTGCATGGGTCGTGCCAGTGGCGCTCGTGCTCGACCGGATCACGAAAGCGTGGGCGGCTGGATACGGGGATGGTGCGCACGCGATCATACCGGGGATATTGGGCTACCGCTACGCACAGAACACAGGGGCGGCCTTTTCCATATTCAGCGGGATCACGCAGATCTTGGCGCTTTTAACCGCGCTTTTGATCGTCGGGGTTTCGCTGTATCTGTTTTTTGGAAAGGACATTCCGCGCGTTGCGCGCTACGGGCTCTGGCTTGTAGTCGCGGGTGGACTGGGAAACCTTTACGACCGTATTTTCTACGGTTACGTCGTCGATTTTTTCAATTTTCTGTTTGTTGATTTCGCTATTTTCAACGTCGCGGATATCTGCGTGACGTGCGGGGCGGTGCTTGCCATTGCAAGCATCCTCTGGCAGGATGCGCGCAAGGGGGCAAGGCATGCGGCTGATTGAGTTTGCCGCGCCCCGCGAGGAGCGGCTCGACGTGCTTTTGTCGGAACAGGCGGACATCACGCGTTCGCGTGCGGCGGCACTCATCAAGGAGGGACGGGCGTCGGTCGCGGGTGATGTGCCGGCGAAGGCGGGGCACAAGGTGCGGGTGGGGGAGCCCATCATTCTGGAAATTCCAGATCCCGCGCCCGCGCGTGCCGTGGCACAGAACATCGAGGTCGACGTGCTCTATCAGGATGCCGACCTTGCGGTCGTCCTCAAACCATCCGGTATGGTGGCGCATCCGGCGGTCGGGAATCCGGACGGCACACTCGTGAACGCGCTTCTGGCGAAACTCGACAGCCTCTCCGGCATCGGCGGGGAGCTTCGCCCCGGGCTCGTTCACCGGATCGACCGGGATACCTCGGGGCTTCTCCTGATCGCAAAAAATGACCGCACACATGTCTTTTTGTCCGAGCAGATTGCAGCGCATACTGTCGAACGCGCATACTGGGCGATTGTCGAGGGCGGCATGAAGGAGGACGATGGCTTCGTCGAGGGGCCCATCGGACGCCACCCCGCCGATCGCAAGAAGATGGCGATTGTCCGGGGCGGACGCGCGGCGCGCACGAATTGGCGGGTTGAAGAACGCCTGCGCGGCGCGACGCTGCTCGAATGCAGACTCACGACGGGGCGCACACACCAGATCCGCGTACATATGGCATCCATCGGCCATCCGGTGCTGGGCGATCCAACCTACGGCCACAAAAAACCTGCTTTTGCGGTGAAGGGCGGGCAGCTGCTGCACGCCTACAAGCTCGGGTTCGTTCATCCGACCACAGGGGAGCATCTACTCTTCACGGTTCCTCCGGAACCGCGGTTTCTCGACTGGTATCATAAATTGGGAGGAAATTCGGATGCGCTATTCACTTGACGGGACATGGAAACTCAGATATCATCCCGAAAAACGGGATATGCCGGATGACGCGCACTGGCCCGAGATCCCGGCGGAAGTGCCGGGAAATGTGGAGCTCGATCTGTTCCGCGCGGGCGTCGAGGGGGATCCCTTTTATGACGAAAACATCTACGATTATCGAAAGTATGAGTTTTACCGCTTCGTGTACGAGCGGACGTTTGCGTTGCCTGCGATCACAGGCGGTAAGCCCATCCTCGTCTTCGAGGGACTCAATACATATGCGGATGTATTTGTGAACGGGAAAAAGGTGGGGCATGCGGAAAACATGCTCGTTTCCCAGTCCTTTGATGTATCGGATGCCGTCCAAACGGGCGAGAATGCGATCCGGGTGGTCATCTACGCGGCCTCGAACATCGCGCGCCAAAAGGACTATCCCGTGAGCGTCTCGAGCGGACACGAGGACAGCGACGAATACATTCGCCAACGCAAGCCCCCGCACAGCTTTGGTTGGGATATCATGCCGCGCTTCCCCTCGGCGGGCATGTGGCGCGGCGTGTATGTGGAAATTGAAAAGCCGACGCGCCTCATCCAGACCTATTATGCGACGCTTACAGCCGATGAAGCGTGTGCGACGCTCGTCTACAAGTATCGCTTTGCCACCGATGCGGACACCCTCGACGGATTCCAGATTCGCGTGACGGTGGGCGATCAATCCGTCACGAAAAACGCCTTCTTTGTCAGCGGCGAAGGAAACATCACGGTCGAAAACCCCCGGCTCTGGTGGCCGCGCGGCTACGGCGCGCAGGCGCTCTACGATGTGAAGATGGAGCTGCTCCAAGAAGGTGCGGTCATGGACGAGAAGACCGAGCGCATCGGCATTCGCACCGTCGAAATTGACCACAAGATGCTGCCCGGCGACGCCGGCGAATTCCTCATCAAGGTCAACGGCTGTCCGATCCTCGCAAAGGGGTCAAACTGGGTTCCGCTTGACGCCATGCACAGCCGCGATGCCGGGCGCTATGCCCGCGCGTTGGCGCTGTTTTACGAGGCAGGCTGCAATATCGCCCGTTGCTGGGGCGGCAACGTCTACGAGGATCACCAGTTCTACGACCTCTGCGATGAATACGGCATTCTCGTATGGCAGGATTTCACCATGGCATGCGCGATCTATCCGCAGGATCGGGCATTTTTGGATATCATGGAGGATGAGGCGACGCGCGTGATCCGCAAGTTGCGCAATCACCCCTCGATTCTTCTGTGGGCGGGCGACAACGAGGTGGACGAGGCCTATGTCTGGCATGGATACAAACCCATCGGCAACCGCTATAATGCCGTGACGCGCGAGGCGCTGCCGCGTGCCGTCCGGCTGAACGACCCCTTCCGCATGTTTTTGCCCTCTTCCCCGTACATCGATTTCGACGTGCCGCGCTATGAGGTGCCGGAACAGCATAACTGGGGCGCACGGGCATATTTCAAGGACGACTTCTATAAGCACTCAAACGCGCACTTCATCAGCGAATGCGGCTATCACGGCTGCCCCGCGCCGCAGTCGCTTGCAAAGTTTATGCCGGCCGACAAGCTTTGGCCGATGCATCATTCCGTGTGGGATACGCATGACACGGATTACATGCCCAAGGGCGGGCGCGGATACAACAGAAACCAATTAATGGCGGATCAGGTTCAGATCATGTTCGGCTTCGTGCCGGACGATCTCGCCGAATTCTCGCTGCTCTCGCAGGTCGTGCAGGCGGAGGCGAAAAAATTCTTTATCGAGCGCACGCGCATCAAAAAGTGGCGGCGCGCGGGCATCATTTGGTGGAACATGCTCGACGGCTGGCCGCAGATTTCAGACGCCGTCGTCGATTACTACTTTGTTAAAAAGCGGGCCTTTCACTACATCAAGCGCGTGCAGGAACCCGTTTGCGTGATGATGGACGAGTTGGTCGATTGGGGGCACGCGGTCATTCTCGGAAACGACAGCCGGGCGCACGCGGATGTCACATATACCCTTACGGATGCGGATACGGGCGAGGTGCTTCTCTCGGGTTGCGCGCACGCGAACCCCAACGAGAATGTGACCCTCGCATCCGTACGCGTTCTGGCGGGCGCCCAGCGCCTCATCCTGATTCGTTGGACGTGCTGCGGAAAAACCTACTTCAATCACTACATCACCGGTTATCCCCACTTCGACGCAGCGCGCATGAAGCATTGGCTTTCGCTGATCGACGCGCAGTAAAAAGTCCGGTGCTCCGTCCATGACAGAAGCCGTGAAGTCGGACGCGTCCCTTTGCTCCCGATTCGAAGCTTGGGACGAAAGGATCCGCCGGGAATGCGGGATCTGTCGTGGATGGGGCGACCGCTTTGGAATGGCAAATTTGGGATTTCCCGGATGATCGCACAAGCGCAAAACAGCAAGAAGCGCCGTTTGATAGCCGTATGCCGACGACGTGTGTGACTGAAAAAGCACAATGTCCGCCAAGGGCGCACAAGCGCATTCCGGACGGTTTGGAGGGACACGCGACGCGGATTGTTTCCGTGCGTTATGAGAGATTTGTACATATGCCAATCAAATAGAAGAAGAAAAGCCGCATCGCGTCCCCCTTTTTCGACCATGGGACCGGAAAGCGGGAAATAAGCGTACAGAAATTGGGGTTTTTGTCGAGTGTTTTGCGGATGAGCCCGCAAATTCTGCCAACTTTTTCGCCATTTGATCTATATGTGCTGACCGAGGGAGAACGCGCTTGCCGCGCCTGCGTTGGCGATCCCGCGCGGCGATCGCGCACGAGATCGCGTGGAGGATCGTTTGTATGTCCAATATACATGTGATCTGTCTTGACAGTGCGACAAAAAAATCTCAGCAAGATACATATATTTATGAGGCGCTCTTTCCTGATTAACGCGCCGAATGCACAGTTTCGCGGCGATTGACGCACGACATCGTTTCCTATTATTCGGGCCGGGCGACACGCGTTTCGTTCGGCAGGCGCAGGGAAGAGGCATGTCTGCCAGATTTTACCGCCGCGCCCTTTATACAAGAGGAATGTACGCAATGAATACATTTGTGTCAGATCAGGTTAGGCGCAAAATACAAATGTTGTGCAATATGAAGCGGTTTAAGGCGGTGGATTGATCAAGCTTACTGGTATTTTGATCTTTATGTGTTGACAATTGCGTGTGTTTAAAATATAATTAAATTACCGTGAATGACGCGCCCGACGGAATCGGTATGCGCATGCGCGCAAAAGCGCCGCATGCCCGTAGGGTGCGCACATGAACCAGTTTGGGCAATCAGCCCGAAATCACACAAGGAGGAAGGAAATATGACCAAAAGAGTATCTCTGGTACTCGCCCTGGCGCTCGTCGTTGCCATGATGATCCCGTCGTTCGCTTCCGCGGAAGCGATGACCGACGTTGGCACGCCCCGCGCGCAGACCCTCATCTGTGAGCCCGACGCCGACGTTTACGCCAACCCGGGTCAGTTCAACCCTTACATGACCGGCACCCAGGCTTCCTGGGGCATGCATCAGATCATGTGGTCGGACGGTCTGTGGGAGATCAACACCATGGAAGGCACGACCATCCCGACGGTCGCGGCCGATCTCGCTGTCCCCAACGAGGACTTCACCGAGTGGACCATCACGATCCGCGAGGGCCTCAAGTGGTCAGACGGCAACGATCTGGATGCCAACGATGTTCTGTTCACCTTCAACATGATCATGAACACCGAGAATCTCGGCGACCACACCTACTACAACAGCCTCTTCACCGGCGCCGAGCTGGTCGATGATTACACGCTGAAGGTCTTCTGCAAGGCGCCCTTCACCCGTATCATGACCACCCTGGGCGTCAACCTCTGGGGCTGCGGCTTCCGCGTCGTCCCCGAGCACGTGTACAGCCAGGTCGAGGACGTCCTTTCCTTTAAGGACAGCGAGCCCCTCGCAGTCGAGCAGTACGTCGTGAAAGAGTACGACGATCTGGGCACCTGGATCCTCTACGAGAAGCGCGCCGACTGGGATGCCACCCCCACCGGAATCCTCTACGGCGAGCCCGTTCCCCAGTACGTCCTCTATCGCGTGTTCGGCAACACCGAGTCCCGCGTGATGGCGATGATCAACAACGAAGTCGACGTCATGAACGAAGTTTCCTATGAGGATCTTCTGACCATGCTCGATTCCTCGGAGACCGTCCGCGGCTGGTACAAGGATTATCCCTATGCCAACACCGACGACGCCTGCTCCAAGGGCGTGAACTTCAACTGCGCGATCGAGCCCTTCAACGACGTCAACGTCCGCTGGGCGCTCACGCTGTGCTGCGACTGGGTCGAGGTTTCGGAGAACATCTTCGAGGGCATCGGCCGCATGTCCCCCCTGAACGTGCCCTCCATCACCCCCATGGAGAACCTCTATGTCAAGCCCATGCAGGAGTGGCTCCAGGCCTTCACGATCCCGGGTACCGACATCAAGGTCTATGACCCGAATTTCGCCATGACCCTGGCTGCGGCCCTCATCGAGGACTACGGCTATGATCTGGGCGGCTATTCCGAGGACGAGCTGAAGACCATGTTCGGCTCCGGCTACTACCGCACCGACGTCGAGGCCGCCACCGAGCTTCTGCTCGCAGCGGGCGACTTCGAGCTCACGGACGGCAAGTGGTTCTATAAGGGCGAGCCGTGGACCATCGAGGTTCTCGTGCATCCCGAGGATTCCTCCACGCAGGCTTCCCGTTCGGGCAAGGCCATCGCGGATCAGTGGTCGAAGTTCGGCGTCACCGTCGAAGTGACCACCCTGACCGGCGCAGACATCGGCACCCGCGTCAACCTCGGCGACTTCCAGGTCGACGACGGCTGGCCCACCTGCTCCTCCTACCGTCAGGACTTCTACAACAACGTCTCCGGCTGGAACTCCGAGACCTTCAACTACGCAATCGGCGAGACCGCGACCGGCGTCTCCGGCTACCGTGCGTACGCCTCCAATCCGGAGCTGTCCGCCCAGATCACCGAAGTTCTCAAGGCCGCCGAGAAGGTCGATCCCGACAGCGAGGAGTGCTACGAGCTGATGACCCAGTTCCTCAAGCTCGCCTTCGAAATGCACTACAACATCACCGTGCAGGCCGGCACCAAGATCGTTCCGGTCAACGAGGCCTACTGGACCAACTTCCCGACCGCCGAGAACCCCTACGAAGGTCCGTGGTGGTGGTGGTCCAACTTCAAGTTCACCGTTGCCCAGCTGAAGCCCGTCGAGTAATCGCTTCAAAAAGGTAACCGAAACTGGCGACCGCCCGCCTTGCGGCGGGCGGTCGTATAAGGGGTGCGAATAGATGAAATTTGCAAAGTATCTCGGCGGCAGGGTACTTTCGTGGTTTATGGTGATATTCATCGGCGTATCATTCATGTTTTTTATCCCACGATTCTTCCCCTCGGATCCCGTCGAGAGCTATATTCAGCAGATGCTTTCGAGGACGAGCCTTCAGGCGGAGGTCGTGGTATCGCTGCGCGAGCAGCTGCGCGAGCAGTACGGCCTGGAGGGCACCATCTGGGAGCAGTATGCGAACTTTCTCAGGGGCGCCGTCCAATTTGATTTTGGCCCGTCGCTCATGAGCTTCCCGACGAGCGCGTCCTCCATCGTGGCGCGGTATCTTCCGTATACGGTCGGGCTCTCTCTGACGACGACACTGATTTCGTGGATCATCGGCAACGCCATCGGAATTCTGGCCGGATTCAGGAAGAACAAACTGTCCTCCGTCATTTTGGAGTACGTCGCGATCTTCCTGTATCCGATTCCGTATTTTATTCTGGCGCTTGTCGTGCAGATATTCCTGTGTTACATTTTGAAGCTGTTCCCCATCACCGCCACGATCCTGACGCGGGGAACCTTCGCCCAGTATATCACAAGCCTCGTGCGCTCGTCGCTTCTGCCCGCGCTCACGATGGTGCTGGTCGGCTTCGGCTGGTGGGTCATCAGCATGAAGGCGGTCTCGTCGGATACTGCGCAGGAAGAGTTCGTGCGCTACGCGCGCTACCGCGGCATCCGCGAGGGGCGCATCGCGCGCAAGTACGTCTTCCGAAATTCCATCCTCCCGCAGGTATCGGGCCTCGCGATCAGCCTGGGCGGCATATTCGGCGGCGCGCTGATGACCGAGATCATCTTCCAGTATCCCGGCGTCGGTCAGCTCGTCCAAAAGGCCATCATGCAGGCAGATTATAACATGATCATGGCCACCGTTTCCATTTCAATCATCGCGATTGCATCGGCGACGCTGATCGCGGATCTTCTCTATCCGCTGATTGATCCGCGCGTCCGCTATTCTTAAAGGGGGCATAAGGATATGAGTAAGATTTGGAAAAACACCTCTGCCCGCTTCAAGATCGGTTTTTTCGTGGTCGCGGTTCTCATTATCTGTGCGTTCATCGTGACGCTATTTTACACGGGACCCAATATTACGGAGTATAACTCCTACAAGAAAAACCTGCCCATCAGCGCGCAGCACCTTCTGGGCACGACGTCGCTTGGACAGGATACCTTCTGGATGTTGGCCTTCTCCCTTCGCAATTCCATCACCATCGGCGTCATCGTCGGCATCTTCGGTACCGTCGTCGGCGTCCTCTATGGTCTGATTGCGGGCTTTGTGGGCGGCACGATGGACAGGATTATGATGACGGTTTCGGATACCTTCATCGTCATTCCGTCACTGCCTGTTTTGATCCTCATGACATCCCTCATGAGCGGATCACTTTCGGTTCTCCCCATTGCGATCGTTCTATCAATGTTCGCATGGGCGCACCCATCGCGCCACGTGCGCGCGATGTGCCTCTCCCTCAGGGAGCGCGACTTTATTTCGACCGCGCGATTCTCGGGCGAGGGCATTTTGCAGATTGTCGTGACGGAAATCCTGCCCTACCTTCTCACTTGGTCGCTTTCAAACTTTATGAACGCGATTCTGGTTGCCATCGGTCAGGAGTCGAGCCTTGCGGTTCTGGGTCTTTCGTCCTCGACGCTGCCGACCCTCGGCAATATGATTCAGTGGTCGCGCGACAGAAACGCCATCATGGCGAAAAAATGGCTCTGGATCGGTTCTCCGATCACGACGACCATCATTCTGTTTATCTCGCTGTTCATGCTCATTACGGGCTACAACGAGTACATTTCCAAGAAGAGAGGTAGATTGTAATGCTGAAAATTGACCATCTTACCGCTTCTTATAAGACGATGGATGGAAATGTGGTCGCCGTAGAAGATTGTAACTTCGAGGTGTATGACAACGAGATCTTCGGCATCGCGGGCGAGTCCGGCTGTGGCAAGTCAACGATCATGAAGGCCATGTACGACATCATCGAGTTCCCTCTTGAGGTGGACAAAGGCCGCGTCGTCATTACGGGTAAAAAGGATGGGAAGGCTTTCGAGTACGAGACGGGTCAGATCCGAAAGACCTGGTGGAACAACATTTCCTACGTTCCGCAGGCCGCCATGTCGGTTCTCAATCCCATCGCGCGACTGAAAAATCAGTTTCTCGATTCCATTCCGGAAGCCGACAAGAAGCGTGAAAAGCCCGAGCAGACGGTCAAGCGCGTGCAGGATTATCTCGTCGCGCTGAACCTTTCTCCGGATGTCCTGGATTCCTATCCTTTCCAGCTCTCGGGCGGCATGCGCCAGAGAGTGATCATCGCGCTTGCGACGTTCATGAACCCGAACATTGTGCTCGCGGATGAGCCGACCACCGCACTGGACGTCGTGGTGCAGCGCGGCATCCTGATGCTTCTGATGAGGCTTCAGAAACAGCTTCAGAATACGATGATCTTCGTCAGCCACGATTTGGGCGTGCATTATCAAATCACGGACCGCATCGCGATCATGTATTCTGGCAAGATCATGGAAATCGGCAAGACGACCGAGATGTTTGCCAATCCCATGCACCCCTATACGTCGATGCTCATCAACGCCCTTCCCCGCGTCGGCGATAAAACCGAACGCGAGGGCATTAAGGGCGAACCGCCGTCCCTTCGGAATCCGCCTCCCGGATGCCGCTTCGCGCCGCGTTGCCCGAAGGCATTTGGGTTGTGCACGCAGGCCGTGCCCGAATTCCGCGAGGTCGCGCCCGGCCGCTTTGCCGCGTGCCATCTTCTGAATAAGGAGGGGAATTCGAATGGCTGAAAACACAGCGGCCAATAAGGGGAAGAACGTGCTTGAGATTCAGCATCTCAGCAAGGTCTTCAAAATCGGCAGCCTGCTCTCCAGAAAGAGGCTGACCGCGGTCGATGATGTGTCGCTTTCCATCTCCGCCGAAAAGCCGGTGATTCTCTCGATCGTCGGCGAATCCGGCTGCGGAAAATCGACGCTTGCGAAGCTGGTTTTGCGCCTGCTCGACATCGATAAGGGCAACATCATGCTCGACGGTCATAACTACGTCGAGAAGGCGAACGCCCCCGAGCTTTGGAGAAAGAAATTCATTACGCACACCATTGGCCTTGTCGCAGTTGTGCTGGGCATGCTCATTGCGTTGGTCGGCATGTTCGGCATGTATCACATGTCCGTCATGGGGAATCGCTATGGCCTCGGCTTTGGCGATACGAATGCGATTGTCACGCAGTACACCGCCGATACGTACACGGGCGAACCCAGCTATACGGAAATCGTAAAGGCATCTGAGGCGAACGGCAAGACGAAAGCTGCACGCGAAGCCGCCCGGGAAACCGATATGGCGAACCTCACGGCGGAACTTGAGGCGCGCGGCCTCAAGGGTACTGTTGAGGATTACCTCATCAGCGAGAAGATCAATGCCTTGCAGGATGCCAAGAAGTATGAAGAAGGCATGGTCATCGCGATTTCTTCGTCGAAGATCAACATCGTCGCGCAGATGATGCTCATCGGCGCGCGCACCGCGCTGATCGGCGCATGCGTATTTGCATTGGGCATTCTGCTTCTCTTCATCGCTGCGATCAAGTCGTATCCGTTCCGTCGGTTCCGCCTCGACGTGCAGCCCATTTTCCAGAACCCCTTTGAGGCGTTCTCGAGCCGAAAGACGGTGGATAAGTACCTGTACAACACCGCGCGTCGGTTGGGCATTGCGAAGAACAAGGCAGACGCGACCAAGCGCGTGGATGAAGCGCTGCACTCCGTCGGGCTTTCTCTCGATGTGGTGCGCGGTAAGTATTCAAACCAGTTCTCCGGCGGCGAGCTCCAGCGCGTGTCCATTGCGCGCGCGCTCATCACCAAGCCGAAGATCATCATCGCCGACGAGCCTGTTGCGATGATCGATGCATCCATGAAGATGAACATCGTGAACCTCTTCAAGGATCTGCGCGATAAGTTCGGCATCAGCTTTATCTACATTACCCATGATTTGTCCACCGCGTATTACGTGTCCGATTACATCGCGACGCTCTACCGCGGTTGCCTGATCGAGTACGGCATGGCAAAGGATATCATGGAAAAACCCGCGCATCCCTACACGAAGCTCCTCATGGATTCCGTGCCGCGCGTGGGCGATAAGTGGAAGCAGGATGTGGCGATGCCGGACATGGAGGATAAGGAATACTCCGTCACGCATTGCAAGTTCGCGGCGCGTTGCCCGTATGTCACCGACGAATGCGTCAAGACGCGTCCGCACATGGTCGATCTTGGCGATGAGCGTCAGGTGCTGTGCTATCATCCGTTGGGCCAGAACGCGTCTTAATGACGCATGGTCCCTGTGGCGCATGTCGTTATGGAGGAAAGGTGCGGGGACTCCGAAAGGAGTCCCCATCTTTGTGCTTTGGATTGCCCGGGATGCAAAACCCTGTTTTATTGGCAAATGGACGCATATGAACGCAGGGGAGCGTAGGTGCTGTGGTTTCGCACGTTGCAGTGTGTAGGCGAAAGGCGCACGATTTTTGATCGTTTCGACTGAAACGATCAAGTCCGTGCGTGAAAAAGCGTAATTTCTGATCCCGCCGATTGTGCGGAAACAGTCGCCCGCGGCGCGCGGCTGCGGACGACTGTTTAAATGGGTGATATGGTTATGTGTGCACAGCTAGTAGTCCGCGAAGCCTAACTCCCGCGATATGGCTGGATCTTTTCCCGCCCAGCTTTGTCGCCTTCCGCTTGACGGAAGCGGAAAGTCCGCCCCTGGCTGCTACGTCTGCGCTCCGGCTTCGCGCTGGGCGGGAAAATCTCTGCGCCATATCATCGATTCTTAAACTTCGCGGACTACTAGTAACGCCATCCACAGCAAAACCGCGTTTTCGGCGATTTCCTTTCGGCCCTGGCTTTGTCGCGCTCCGCTTGACGGAGGCGGAAAGTCCGCCCCTGGCTGCTACGCCTGCGCGCCGGCTTCGCGCCAGGAACAAAAGTGTCGCGCCGAATTCCATCGCTTCTGTCATGGACGCAGGACGATGTCATACGTCATGTCCAGTATGCTACTTTGGAGGAAAAACTTGCGCGCCTGACATGCGGCGTTGACTGCGTCGTTGTCCGTCATGACATAGAGGATTTCATTGCCTGGCTTGAGAAGCGGCTTGAGCGCGGCAAGCGCGGGCAGCAGATAGACATCCGGATCGGTAAGCGTGAAGTCCTTGATGCCAGAGACCTCCTCGTTGAACTGGCCTGCGCCGATTTCGCGCACATCGCGCAAGAGACGCACGGGGTATTTGTAGCCGGTTCCGTCTTTTTTGACGCGCAGGTCGGTTTCGACGGCGAGACGCTCCAGGGGGCAGGCAAACCTGCGCTGTATGCGGCCGGTTTCGCGAAATCCATATTTCGTATATAGTGCGCGGGCACCCTGATTGTCGCCGCGCACGCGCAACAGCAGCCCCTGTGCGCCCACATCCTGCGCAAATGCGCGCGCTGCGTCGAGCAGGCGCCACGCGATCCCGCGCCGCCGGAAATCACGCGCGACCTCGATGCGCGCGATGTGGAGGACGCCCTCGCGCAAATCCGCATGCATGAACCCGATGAGATTGCCATTTTCCCGAACCGTCCAATAAGGACCTTCCATTCGTTCGTCAAATTGTATTTTTGTCGCCGCACCATCGCCAAACGAGGCAACTTCCAGCGGCTCTAGTTCGTCATAGGAAAGGACGCCTTTATAGGAAATGATTTCCATATTTAACACCTCCCGTATAAGCTATTTTAGCAGTTCCATAAAAATCCGTCAATGCATAGGATCATAACTTTGGAGGCATACATGCTATTTTTCCCCAGCGCAATCATGGTGATCGATCAGGAAAGCGACCGGCACTTCATGGAGAACCTCTATCGCGATCATCACAGATTAATGTATTGGGCGGCATACAAGGTTATGGGTGTAAACGACAGTCTCGACGACGTCGTTGGGGATGCCTGCGTGCAGCTCATACGTAAAATTCATGTTATTCGCGAAATGGAAGGAAACATTTTGCGCGCTTACGTCATTTCTACTGTGAGGAATACGGCGCTTTCCCATCTCCGATCGGAGGGCAGACGGCGCATGCGCGACGGGGACGTGGACATGGAGGGCCTGCGCGCCGAAGATCCCAGCCCGCTCGAACGCGTGTGTACCCTCGACATGGTGGCGCGCCTGATGGATGCGATTGAACATTTGTCCATGCGCGACCAGGACGTATTGCGAATGAAATATCTTTCCGACATGACCGATGCGGAAATCGCCGAGACGCTTGGGATCGAGCGCGTGACCGTACGCGTGGCGCTTTCGCGTGCGCGCAAGCATGCGTACCAGTTGATGGTGGAGAAGGAGGAAAATGGCGCAATCTGATGTGATGTCTCGTGAAGAGCGCCTTCTCGCGGACTGCGAGGACGCCATGTTTCGCCTTGCCGTTGCGCGTTTCGAGGTGCGTCGGGCGGAGGTGGTTTCGGCGGAAGCCGACGCGGGTGACGCATTGTTGACTCCAGAGGCCATGGATCACGCGTATGAGATCGCCCGCCCACGCATCCTCAGGCGCGCGCGTAGGGAAGGATACCGCGGCGTGCGCCGCCGTCTGCTCTCGCGCGGCTCAACCATGGTTGCCATGCTGCTGGTTCTGGCGCTTGTGGGCGGCATTTCCGCGCTTGCCGTAAGCCCCGAGATGCGCCAAAGGCTCTCCCGCCTGCTCGTCGATCCGCAGACGGAGTTTACGGCGTTTGAGATGGATCGATTGGACGAATACCCGCCACCCGATGTGCCGGACGAGTTCAAGGGAGACTTTTTCCCGAGCTACATACCGGCTGGGTTCATACGCACAGACGCATCCTGGTACACCGTCGTATATGAGTCCGAGGATGACCGACGGTTTTTTTATGATGACATGAATGAGAATACGTCGCTGAATCTCGACACCGAAAACGCGGAGGTGACCTACACAAAGGTGGGCGGCACCGATGCCATGCTCGTTCAGAAAAATGGAATGACAACGGTCGTCTGGTCATTTGCGAATCACTATTTCTTGGTAAGCGGAATGGAAATGCCGGATGAAGTGATGAAGATTGCGGAATCGCTGGTCGTCATCGACCGATAAAAGAGGCCCTCCCACGCGGATTTGCGCGGGAGGGTTTTTTCTAATATGCCTTCGCAAAGTAGATGATTTTTTTGGCTCCCTTTCCACAACAGACACAGGTTTTACCGGTCATATCGGGCTGGTCGAAGGGCATGTTGCGGGAAGAGGCGTTGAACTTCTCCTTGATTGCGTCCTCGCAGCCCTGTTCGCCGCACCATGCGGATTTGACAAAGCCGTTCTGCACGCCCGCTTCTAATTCCTCCATGTTCGCCGCTTCCTTCGTATGCGCGGACATGAACGCCTTCGCTTGATCGTACATGGAAGTTTGAATTTCCTCCAGCAACGCGCAGACCGTATTCTCGATGCCGTCCAGGGGTAAGGTCACCTTTTCAAGCGTATCGCGCCGCATGCACATCGCAACGCCGTTTTCGATATCGCGGGGGCCAATCTCGAGTCGGACGGGCACGCCCTTCATTTCCCACTCATTGAACTTCCAGCCCGCGGAGTAGGTGTCGCGGTCATCGAGGTTCACGCGCAGGCCGGCTTTCTCAAGCTGTGCCTTCAATTCGCGCGCCTTGTCAAGAACGCCTTCCTTGTGCGCCGCGATGGGCAGAATGACCACCTGAATGGGCGCAACGCGGGGGGGCAGCCTCAAGCCGCGGTCGTCGCCGTGCGTCATGATGATCGCGCCGATGAGCCGTGTGGACACGCCCCAGCTCGTTTCATTGACATATTCCAGCTTTCCGCCCTTTGAGAGGAACTGGATGTTGAAGGCTTCCGCAAAGTTGGTTCCGAAATTATGCGAGGTGCCGGCCTGCAGCGCCTTTCCGTCGTTCATCATGGCCTCGATGGAGTATGTGGCGCGCGCGCCTGCGAACTTCTCCTTCTCGGTTTTCTGTCCGCAGATGACGGGGACGCCCAAAACAGTTTCGACGACCTCGCGGTACACCTCAAGCATGGTGAGGGTCTCCTCCTGCGCTTCCTCGGCGGTCTCGTGGATGGTATGGCCTTCCTGCCAAAGGAATTCGGAGGTGCGCAGGAAGGGGCGGGTGGTCTTTTCCCAGCGCATAACCGAGCACCACTGGTTGTATTTCATGGGCAGATCGCGCCAGGACTGCACCCATTTTGCGTACATGGCGCAGAAAATGGTTTCGGATGTGGGGCGGATTGCCAGCCGTTCTTCGAGCTTTTCGTTGCCGCCCATCGTGACCCATGCGACCTCGGGCGCGAAGCCCTCCACGTGCTCTGCTTCCTTGAGGAGCAGACTCTCCGGAATCAACATGGGCATGTAGACATTCTGATGACCCGTTTCCTTAAACCGCTTGTCGAACGCCTGCTGGATGAGTTCCCACACGGCGTAGCCATAGGGCTTTACGACCATGCAGCCACGCACCGGCGCATAGTCCACCAGATCGGTGCGCAGGATCACGTCCGTGTACCACTTGGAAAAATCTTCGCTGCGGGGCGTGATTTGCGTGACAAATTCCTGTTTGTCCTTCTTGCCCATTTTCGTTTCCTCCTCAAAAAAATACGCCCCGTCCACGCATGGACGAAGCAACGCTTCGCGGTACCACCAGGCTTGGGCGTTTCCGCCCACTCGCACGCCCTGTAACGGGAGCACCCGTCGGGCTTCCGCTTTGATGGAAAGCGTCGCCCGTGCGCTTGGGGAGCCGGAGCATCCGCGTTCCGCCCGCGTGCTTTTCAGCTTCCGCACGCTCTCTGAGGACAGTTCGCGGCGCTTTTCCCTTCATCGCGCCGTTGTATATGCGCCCATTATATGCAAATGGCGCCCTTTTTTCAAGTTAAGAATTCATATCCTGCTCGCAGTACGCGTGCCGGAACCCTTCCATGTCGTCTGCGCGCGCCACGATTACGCCGTATTCGCGCAAGAACATCGTTTTCCCATTCGCATGCTCGAAAATGGCGGCCTTCACAATGTCCGAGAGTCCATCGAGATACCAGACTGTCCGATAATCCCAGTTTTTGAGAACCGCAAGCGCGCCGAGCGTGCGCGAGGGCGGGTTTTCACCGAAAAGCCGTTTTAATTCAGCAAAGATCGGCGCAGCCGCCTCGAGATCGTCGGAACAAATGATTGTTTCGCCCATCCGTTTGATTTCAGGGGCATTTTCGCGTACCATTCGATAGTATTCAAGGCGCACCTTCATCTGTTCCTCGTAGATCTGTTCCTCCGCCTCGATATGTCCGTCCGGCTCCGGCGCGCGCCGATACCGCCCCTTGACATAACTGCGGTTTGTGAACGCGCGGAAAACGAGCCAGCCGACCGTAAACGCGAGCAGGAGCAGAATTGCAACGACGAACGCCATCGCTATGCGTCGGTGCCGAGAAGGCCAATATCGGCTGCGACCTCGCGCATGCCGAGGATCGTTTCGGTGATGACATCCTGAAGGGGCATGTTGATCATGTCGCAGCCCTTTTCGATGACGGAGCGGTCGACACCCGCCGCAAACGATTTTGTCTTATACTTCTTTTTGACCGATGCATATTCCAGATCCATCACGCTCTTGGATGGGCGCATGATCGCCGCAGCAGCGATGAGTCCGGTCAGTTCGTCGATCGTGAACAGCACCTTTGCCATGTCGGTCTCGGGCTCAATGTCCGAGCAGATGCCCCAGCCGTGGCTCGCGAGTTGGCGCGCAAAGTCCTCGTCCACGCCGTGCTGTGCAAAGAGTTCCAGGCACTTCGCGCAGTGTTCATCCGGCCACTTTTCGTAGTCTAAATCGTGCAGAAGGCCCGCCGCACCCCAGAGATCCGGGTCGCCGCCAAATTTATGCGCAAAATGGCGCATCACGCCTTCGACGGTCTTCGCATGCGTCAAAAGCGCCGGACTCTCGTTGTATGTCGTTAGGATCTTCCACGCTTCATCTCTCGTCGGAATCATTTCAAACCTCCGCTTGCTCGCCCGCCGCATAACCCGGCTTTTGCGATTTGCCGTGCTGGCGGTCGAAATTTTCCTTGTTCTTGTCCATGTATCTGCCGAACAGCTCGTCCGCGTCCATGCCCGCGCGCTGCGCCATGCTGATTAAGAAGTGGAGCATGTCCACGATCTCGCCCTTGAGTTCTTCCGGATCGCGCTTCACCGGGTTTTTCCACCACTTGAAATTCGTTTCATCCAGCGCCTCCGCAAGCTCCGAAAGCAGCGCCAATGTCAGATGCTGCTGCCAATCATCCGCCGTCCAATTTTCTAAGTGCCGAAGCGTCGTAATTTCCTCGTTCAGCGCGGCCTGCATGTCAAAGATGGTGTCGAGTTTATCCATAATACCTCCAGTATGTGGGACGCAGGAGGCGGTGCTCGTCCCTTGCACATTCCATAGCGGGTCTGTCAAAGATCGGATCGCTCGGGGATTAGGCGCCCGAGCGGTCCGATGGCGTTCCCTTATGCCTCTTCGTAGAGCGGATATTTTCCGCACAGCGCAAGGGCGCGCTCCTTCACGCCGGGGACGGCGTCTGCACCGCCGAAGACGACGTCCGCGATCATGTCCGCGATGAGCGCCATGTCGGATTCAACCATGCCGCGGGAGGTGACGGCGGGGGTGCCGATGCGCACGCCCGAGGTGATGGTGGGCTTTCTGGTCTCATTGGGGACGGTATTTTTATTGAGGGTGATGTTTGCCTCTCCGAGAAGGGTTTCCAACTTTTTGCCGGACATGGGCAGGCCTGTGAGATCGACGAGCATCAGGTGGTTGTCGGTGCCGCCGGAGACAAGCTTTACGCCGCGCGCGATCAAACCGGATGCGAGCGCCTGCGCGTTCAGGACGATTTGGTGCTGATACACTTTGAAGGAATCGGAAAGCGCCTCGCCGAAGCAGACGGCCTTTGATGCGATGACATGCATGAGCGGGCCGCCCTGCGTGCCGGGGAAGATGGCCTTGTCAAGCGCCTTGCCGTATTCTTCGCGCGCGAGGATCATGCCGCCGCGCGGACCGCGCAGCGTCTTATGGGTGGTGGTGGTGGTCACGTCCGCATAGGGGATGGGCGATTCGTGCTCGCCTGCGGCAACCAACCCCGCGATGTGCGCCATATCGACCATCAGGTATGCGCCGACCTCGTCGCAGATCGCGCGGAATTTTGCAAAATCGAGTTTGCGGGGATACGCGCTTGCACCCGCAACGATCATTTTGGGCTTGCATTCGAGGGCAATTTTGCGCACCTCGTCATAATCGATCTGCTCGGTATCGCCGCTCACGCCGTAGGGAACGAAATGGAAGTATTTGCCGGACATGTTTGCGAGGCTTCCGTGGGTGAGATGTCCGCCGTGCGAAAGGCTCATGCCCATCACGGTGTCGCCGGGCGTCAACAGCGCATAATAGACGGCCATGTTCGCCTGCGCACCGGAATGCGGTTGAACGTTCGCGTAATCAGCGCCGAAGAGTTCCTTGGCGCGATCGCGCGCGATCTCTTCCACGACGTCCACGAATTCGCAGCCACCATAATAGCGATGTCCCGGGTACCCTTCCGCGTACTTGTTCGTCAGATGCGAACCCATCGCCGCCATCACGGCCGGGCTGACGAAATTTTCGGATGCGATCAGCTCAATATGGTCGCGCTGGCGCTTCAGTTCGTCCGCCATGGCAGCAAAGACCGCCGGATCCGCCTTCCGTATGATTTCCATATACTCCATATCCGTCGTCCCCCTTTTGGAATGTTCTTTCATTATATGGCAATGTTTCGCGGGCTTCAAGACCGCCGTATACACTTCTTTGTTAGCTTTTCGGTCACGGGCCTTTCAAACAAATATGTCAATAAGGCCGCGAGAAGAATGGATAAAAGAAAGCAGATGATTGTGTAATTCAGCTGCCATCCGGGTTCCGGCGTGGCACTCGGGTTATCTGTGACATAGTTCGGGAATTTCCATTCCTTGAGCTTTGTCGCGAGCACTTGGTGCCATATATAGACGTTGTAAGAGAGGAGAGACAAAAACCGCGTCACCGGATTTCCGAACAACTTTCTTATATATAGGAAGGAACGTTCGCAGGATACGAGCAAAAGCGCGCCCGTCGCCGAGAGCTCAAACCGCCGGGAAAGCTGACCAAGCTTGCGCAGTTCATAGGGAAAGGAGTCGAGAAACTGTCCCTGCATGATTCGCCATAGGCTAACAAGCGCGAGCGCGGACAATGCGGTGAAAAGCGCCATCGTAAACTTCGTGTCCGCCCGCTTTTCAAGTTCGGCAGTGATGGCCGCCGCGAGCATACCGTTTGCGTACACGTCAAGCATTGCCGGGAGCTGATTGAGCCAGATATCGAGGTTTTGCTGCCGCTCAATGAACAGCGTGCGAAACAGAACCGAAAACAGCGCCATGCCTGCGTAGGTCAAGAGCGGCTTTTTCCGAAACGCGAGCGCGACGAGCGGGAAGATGAGATAAAACTGCATCTCGATGGCGAGCGTCCAAAGAACCACGTTCAACCGCGTCGAGACGTAGGTGTCCATGAAAAAAGTGTGGGTGAACGTAAGGTGCGTCAAAAGATCCTTCCACATCGCCGCGTGCGTCGCATATTCGCGGCCCGGAAGGGCGAAGGCAAACAGCATTACAAAGACGCTCAGGTAATAACTCGGCACGATGCGGATCAGACGCCTGATGTAATAATCCCGTGTGCGCAGTTCTTTCCCGCGCGCGATGGGAAGATACAGCAGATACCCGCTGAGCATCAGCATGATGTCGACAAAGAGGTATCCTGTGCGCGCGACCGCCGTGAAATCCGCAGTGATCCCGCCGACATGCAGGACGGGCGGGAGCCAGCTCTGCTGCCAGATGTGGAACCACATAACCAGCCCGATCGCCAGAACGCGCACCCCGTCCGGCGCATAAAGCCTGTCCTTCATGAAGATCCCTCCCATCCTATTATAGCATTGACGCATCGCGCTTGACAAATCCTCCGCGCTCGGCTATCATCGAATTCATGAAAAGACTTCTGATGAAGGCGTGGAAAAAGCTACCGATTCCCTTTTTCGCGCGCCGCATGTTTACATATCTCTCCAACTTTCGCTTTCCAATCGGGGTCAACGGCGTCATCACGAACGCGGCGGACGAGGTGCTGCTCTTTATGCACACCTATCGCCGGGTGCCGTGGGGCATGCCCAGCGGATGGATGAAGCGAGAGGATCCCGCGCAAGGGTTGATCCGCGAGGTGCGGGAGGAATCCGGACTTGAAATTGCCGTTGACCGCGTGGCGCATGTCTGGCACGAAAAAAATGTCTACGGCGTGCATGCCGCCGGCATCCTGTTTGTCGGGCACGTCGTGGGCGGTGCGTTCCGCCCGAGTGCCGAGGTCTCGGATTGCGGCTTTTTCCCGTTGGGCAAGTGGCCAAATGGCATGCGCAACGATCAAAAAAAGATGATTTTGCGTGCGCTGGAGGATAAAAAATGATCATTCTCGGCATCGATCCCGGCCTTGCGACCATGGGGTATGGCATCATCGAGGTTTTGGGTGATAAGAGGCGCGTCGTTCAGTACGGCACGCTCAATACCAAGGCCAAATCGCCCACGCCCCAGCGGCTCAGGACAATCTTCAAGGGTGTGACGGAATTGATTGAGATGTATCGCCCCGAGGATGTCGCCTTTGAAGAACTCTTTTTTTCGAAAAACGTCACAACGGGCATGTCGGTCAGCGCGGCGCGCGGCGCTGCCATCGTTGCGGCGGCGGAAAAGAGCGAAAATCTTTACGAATACACGCCCATGCAGATCAAGCAGGCCGTCACCGGCTATGGCGGCGCGGACAAGCACCAGGTGCAGCAGATGGTGCGCCTGCTCCTCAATATGGAGGAAATCGCACGCCCGGACGACGCCGCGGACGCGCTCGCGGTGGCCCTCACGCACGCCAACAGCATGAACATGAAAAAGCTCTTTAAAATCAAGTAGCGGGGGAACCTTATGTACGCACATATCGAGGGTACCGTCTCCGAAAAATGGCAGGACGCCGTGGTGTTGGACGCGCACGGCGTCGGGTATCTCCTCATGGTTTCATCGGCGACGCTCGCATTGGCGCCCGCCGTCGGCGAAATGTGGAAGCTTTACACCATATTGAATGTCCGCGAGGACGCGATGGAGCTCTTCGGATTTTACAGTCGCGAGGAAAAGAGCATGTACGAGCGATTGCGCGGCGTGAGCGGCATCGGCCCGCGCACCGCGCTTTCGATCCTTTCCGCACTCTCCGTGCGGGATATCTCGATCGCACTCGTGACGGGCGATTCGAATGCGCTGACCCGCGTACCGGGGATCGGTAAAAAGACCGCGCAGCGGTTGGTGCTCGAGCTCAAGGACAAGGTTGAGGATTCTGAGCTGACCGGGGGCGACGTTTCGCCGGCTGTTGCAAAGAACGGCCCGGAGGCGGAAGCCATCGCCGCGCTCATCTCGCTGGGATATGCTTCGTCCGAGGCCGCGCGCGCGGTCTCGAAGGTCGCCGGGCAGACGGATCGGGCGGACGAACTCATCTTCCTTGCGCTCAAGGGGCTGGGCTGATTGAGCGCTCATCTACGACGGAACCGCGTTTCCGACGATCCTTTTCATCTCTTGTTTTGTCATCTGACGAATAATCCGCACATCATCGCACCACTTCATTTGTGCGGTATTGCAATCTGCGGGACGGCGTTGCCGCCCCCATGCATTTCGCCGCCACGCGCATGTGCGTGCGATGCAGTTCTAATTGCAAGCAGGCGCCGCACAGGGCAAGCCTTTTTTTATGGATTGCGCTTTCGGGTGGGGAAGTAGATGGTGTAGGCTTCGTAGCCGATCTCGTTGAGCGGAACGAAGGTCATGTTCTTTGCCTGACCTTGTGTGCGGTATGTATTTGTCCATCTGCCCCATTCGCGCTCGTTGAACACCGCGAGCGCATCCTCCGGCGATTCCTCGTATGTGATTACCGTGTCATCTTCCGTCAATCCCACGAGCACCGTGTCCCCGTCGAGGAACGCCACGGTATCCGGGCGGTCGGGCAGGGGTTCTATGCGCAGGCGGCGGGCAAGGGTGACGAGGAACGCGTCGTCCAGCCATTCCCGCTCAATGCGGACGAAGCCGCCCGTGCCCGGTGCGGCGTCGATCTGCGCGCCGTTGACGGTCAATTCCATCTCCGCCCATTCGGGAACGGCGAGCAGCAGTGTCCACTTTGACGGCCCGTCCGCGCGCACGCGGATTTGATAAGCACACTGCATGGGGTTGTGGGCTGCGCGCGTTTGTGCGGGTGTCAGGTGTTGATACCCGGACGTGTTTCTGTTTGAAATTGCGGAGTAATTGAATTCATCCTTCGCGATCTCAAATGCCACGTCCGCATCGCCGATTTGCACGTGCGTCGCGCTTTCGAGATAGCGCGCGATCACCGCGCCCGTGAATGCGTACAGGTTTGCCCATACCTCGAGCATGCCGCCCGTCTCCATGTCCAGAATATCGTCGAACTGGCTGCGCGTAAAGGTGCCGCTCCAGCGGTGAAACCACTTCGCCCAGTTGCACGCGATGTCGAGCGCCTGTTCGTTTCCTGTGTAGGTATTGAGATCGACAAGTCCCATCAGCGTCTTGCGCACCGTATCATGCGGCGCCCAGATGGGTTTGCCCTGCGCCGCGCGTTCAAAGTATCTTTCGGGAATCACGCCCAAAATTGCATGTCAACAAACGGTTCTGCGCAAAAAGGCGCGACTTTTTGCATTGCATAGAAGATTGTATCCTTACATATATAATCCGGGGCGATTTTTGATGTCATTTGACGAACAGGACATTTTGCATTCCATTAGGGGGCCGATGGCGGTCCTGCTCGCATGTGCGCTGCGCGCTCGAGAGGGGGCGGGGCGCTCTTGCGCATGTGCTGCGCGACTCGATGCGGTGATCGATTGCGCGCGGCATATTCTGTCATTGATCGAATCGCAGGATGTGTGACGGCCCGCTCCCTTCCGGCATAGGATGCCCCGTGAAGGGAGTGATGGCCGTGCAGATTGCGGTCATGGGATCGGATCGGCGCTATGCGGCGCTGGCCGATCTGTTTCGCGCCGAGGGGCATGCGCTCGTCGACGCGGTGGATGCGGATCTGATCATTACGAGTTCGCCGCCCCCCGCTTGTGCGCCAACCGGTAAAAAAATGGCGACCTGCGGTCCGCGCTCTGCGCCGGAGGGGCAGATCGACCTATTGCAGGACGAGGAATACCTCGTCGATGTTGCTTACATGACGGCGGAGGGCGCAATCGCTGCGGCGATGGCTGCGTCCGAGGCCATGATTTGTGGCTCGACCGCTTTGATCGTCGGGTGGGGGCGGATCGGGAAAACCTTGACGGAACTTCTGTTGTCGCTGGGTGCGCACGTGACAGTTCTCACGCGTCGGCTCTCCGCCCGCGCAGAAATCGAATTGCTCGGCGCGCATGCCGCGTCGACGGACGATGCGGCCGCAGAAATCGAAGGAAAGCGGCTCGTGTTTTCGACGCCGCCGGCGCTCGTTTTGGATGACGCCGTCTTAAAACACGCCGACAAAAATGCGATGATCATCGATCTCGCGAGTCCGCCCTACGGCGTGGATCTCGACGCCGCGTGGGCGCTGGGCCTGCGGGCGTGGCGCGAGCCGGGTTTGCCCGGCAGATATTGCCCCGAAAACGCCGCGCAGGCGATTTACGCCGCGCTTCGGAGAGGGGGCGTTATCGATGATTGATCTCAAGGGCGTGCGCATCGGTTGTGCCATGACGGGATCGTTCTGCATGTTTGAAAAGACCTTTGCGGCGTTTCGGGTACTCCGGGAAGCGGGCGCGGAACTTTACCCCATTATGTCCGAAAACGCCTACAGCCTCGATACCCGGTTTTACTCGGCATCTCTCGCGCACGAGATCTTCGAGGGAATCTGCGGCCGCGCGATTCTGCACACCATACCGGAAGTCGAACCCATCGGACCCAAGAAGATGTTTGATCTTTTGATCGTCGCGCCGGCAACTGGAAACACCATCGCCAAGCTCGCAAACGGCATTGCGGATACATCCGTGACGCTCGCCGTGAAGAGTCATTTGCGAAACGGAAACCCTGCGCTCCTCGCCGTTTCCACCAACGACGGTCTCGCGCGGAATGCAAAAAACATCGGCGCGATCATGGCGATGCGCCACTTCTATTTTGTGCCCTATTCGCAGGATGCGCCCGACGGGAAACCCGCCTCGGTTGTCGCGCACATGCCTCTCATCCCGGACGCCGCGGAAAAAGCGCTTGCGCGCGAACAGCTCCAGCCGATTATCCGACTCGTTTAAGGACATTCGCCGATGGCAAACCCCGCGCCTCGCACGCGGGGTTTCGATTGTGACACAAATGTGAAAGCACATATTATTTGATTTTTGGGGTTGACAATCCCAGGTATCACATGATATACTAACACCTGTCGCCGCGAGAGAGACGCGGGGCGCGATCCTTGAAAACGATACAGAGAAAAAGGAAACAGAAAAAGAACAGTCAGATTTCTGAGA
>JAEZSP010000043.1 GCA_023421735.1 Bacillota bacterium
TTTTTACCGATCTGCTCATATTCCACTACTCCTTAAATAACTGTCGATAATCCCGTTGCGGGGTCCCCGAAAAACAACGTTTTTGGGGTGTGGTTACTTGTTTCTGCGTCTGACTATATACTTGTCGGAAGCGTTCTTCTTCTTTCTCGTCTTATAGCCAAGCGCCGGCTTGCCCCAAGGCGTGACCGGTCCCGGACGTCCGATCGGCGATTTACCTTCGCCGCCGCCGTGCGGATGGTCATTCGGGTTCATGACAGATCCTCTCACCGTCGGGCGGAAGCCCATGTGGCGTTTCCTTCCCGCTTTACCGATGTTGATGTTTTCCTGATCGATGTTGCCCACCTGGCCGATTGTGGCCTTGGCATTAAGCAGCACCATGCGCACCTCACCGGAGGGCAGTCTCACCTGAGCGTAGCTGCCTTCTTTGGCCATCAGCTGTGCGGAGTTGCCCGCGCTTCTGACCAGCTGACCGCCACGGCCGGGCATCAGCTCGATGTTATGAATCAGTGTGCCCATCGGGATGTCTTTCAAGCAAAGCGCATTGCCCGGCTTGATATCCGCACCCAGTCCGGACATAATCGTGTCTCCCACGGAAAGGCCGTAAGGTGCCAAGATGTATCTCTTCTCGCCGTCTGCATAGTGCAGCAGCGCGATGTTGGCCGTTCTGTTCGGATCGTATTCGATCGTCGCAACCTTGGCGGGGACGCCGTCTTTGTTGCGCTTAAAATCGATAATTCTGTACTGTCTTTTCACGCCGCCGCCTCTGTGACGCACGGTGATGCGCCCCTGGACGTTTCTTCCGGCCGTCTTCTTGATCGGCTCCAGAAGTGATCTCTCGGGCGTGGTGCATGTGATTTCCTCGAATGTGGAAACCGTCATGCCGCGGCGGCCCGGTGATGTCGGTTTGTATTTCTTAATCGCCATGAGCTTTTAACCTCCCTAAGTCCTACTGTGCGAGCGAATCGAAGAATTCGATTGTCTTGGAATCTTTTGTCAGCGTTACAAACGCCTTCTTGACCTCAGGCCGTCTGCCGATGTGGTAACCCTGGCGTTTCAGCTTGCCAATCTGGCGCAGCGTATTCACCTTTGCCACCTTCACGCCGAAAACATCTTCCACAGCGCGGCGGATGTCGCTCTTCGTGGCTCTTAAATTCACTTCAAATGTGTATTTCTTCGCAGCGATATCGTCGTAGCTCTTCTCTGTCAATACGGGCTTTAAAATGATGTCTCTCGAATCCATTACGCAAAAACCTCCTCAACCATCTTGACGGCGTCTTTGGTAATCACAAGCTTGTCGTACACAAGCAAATCATACACATTCATGCTGTCTGCCGTCAGCGTCTTTACGCCCTGTATGTTGCCCGATGCGCGCACGACTGTCTCGTCCTTGCCCGCCGTCACAACCAGCGCCTTTTTAATATCGAAGTTTTTGAGGATTCCCGCCATCAGTTTTGTCTTAGCAGCCTCAAGCGCGAGATTCTCAAGCACAATGATGTCTTTATCCGCCACCTTCATGGAAAGCGCGCTCTGAATGGCCAGTTTTTTGACCTTCTTGTTAACCTTCTGGCTGTAATCACGCGGCTTCACAGCAAATGTCATACCGCCCTTTCTCCAAATCGGAGAACGCGAGGAACCCGCACGCGCGCGTCCCGTTCCCTTCTGACGCCACGGCTTGATGCCGCCGCCGCGCACTTCGGCGCGTGTCAGCGCGCTCTGCGTGCCCTGACGCTTGTTGGCGAGCTGCGCCACAACCACCTGATGCATCACCGCTTCGTTGACCTCTATGCCAAACACTTCGTTTTTCAGATCCATATTGCCGGACTCTGTGCCGTCCGTTTTATATACCGATACTATGGGCATTCGTTTCACTCCCTTTTCTAAAGCTTGTCTTAGCTGAGTTTAACCGCCTTCGATATCGAAAGCAGACCGCCCCTTGCTCCGGGCACAGCGCCTTTGACAAGCAGCACATTTTTATCCATGTCGATACCGACAACCTCGATGTTCTGCACGGTCACCGCTTGCGCACCGCCATGACCCGGCATCTTCTTGCCTTTGATGACCCTTGAAGGATCAGCACAGGCGCCGATGCTGCCCGGCTGCCGCTTGCTGCGCGAGCCGTGTGTCATGGGGCCTCTCGCTTTGTTATGGCGAGCGATCATGCCCTGGAAGCCTTTGCCCTTGCTTGTACCCTGTACATCAACGACGTCGCCTTTTTCAAACACATCGACCTTGATCTCCTGACCAAGCGCATAATCGTCCGTATTGTCCACATGGTATTCACGCAGACTCCGCTTCGGGGCAACGCCCGCTTTTTTGAAATGACCCTCAAGCGGCTTTGTCACGAGCTTTTCTCTTATCTCGCCAAAGCCAATCTGTATTGCATTGTAACCGTCCGTCTCGACCGTCTTCTTCTGAGTGACGACGCACGGGCCCGCCTGCACAACCGTCACCGGAACGACAGTACCGTCATCAAGGAACAGCTGCGTCATACCTAATTTTTTGCCCAAAATCGCTTTCATTCGTCACACCCCCCTAGAGCTTAATTTCTATATCCACGCCGGAAGGCAGATCCAGCCGCATCAAAGCATCTGTTGTCTTTGAAGTGGCTTCCAATATATCGATCAGCCTTTTGTGTGTCTTGATTTCAAATTGTTCACGCGAATCCTTATACTTGTGCGGCGCACGAAGTATTGTGATGATTTCCTTCTGAGTGGGCAGCGGAATCGGCCCGGAAACCTTCGCGCCTGTCCTCTTGGCCGTATCGACGATTTTCATTGCCGACTGGTCAATCAGGTTGTAGTCATACGCTTTCAGTTTGATTCTAATCTTCTGACTTGCCATTTTTCTCCTCCTTACGCTTACGCTCCGTATACACACAGCCGTGTGTATCATACTCTTTTTTTCGCGGCATTTTCATGCCGCCCGAAGCGCTGTCCTTATGTTTTGGACAACAGTCTGCGGAAACTACCCGGAAAGCGATTTCTCCGGCAACCTCCCGCTTCTACCTGCCAAACAAATACGCATCTTTTAGTGCGCAACGGTGGAATTATATAATAAACACATAACAAAAGCAAGAAGTTTTTTTCTCAGAATAAAAGTTTTTTTGAAAACTTTCTTGCAGCAACGACCAGCCTCTCTTTACTAT
>JAEZSP010000047.1 GCA_023421735.1 Bacillota bacterium
GAAGTATTGGAAACTCTGCTGTTTCAGTGCTATAATAAACGTGTTATATTCATTTTGGAAAAACCAACCTCTTGGTTCTTGGCGAGACCACCAGCCAAACCCAGTTAAAGGGATAAAGGAGGGATGCGTTATGAGCATAAAACGTTTAATGAAGAGAATTAGATTCACAGGCATAACACTGAATATTGGATTTATTGGACTTAACTTTGCTGGGGGTCTTTCCAAAGTGAACATAGCAAAAACCGTGCTGAAATAATAAACAGCACGGTTTTTTATCTTCCTCCAGCCTTTCCGAACAGCTTCGCCTTATACTCTGGGGCATTAACCATCAGGTTATATCGCTCGTTACCGCATTTATAGAGGCACACACCTCGCTGCGGATATCGGATTAAATTGTACTCACTCTGTTCCAATTGCAGAGTATCAATATAAAATTTGGCATCAATATTTCCGGCATTGAAAAGGAACTGATGCGTTGGAATAGAGAACAGAGGCTTTGTATATTCCCGGATACCCTCGATGTTGAAGTCCTCCAGATTCTGTGAGGCAATGATAACTGCCGAGTCTTTTTTACGAACACGCTTGGAGAAGTTACGGACATATTCCACGGCAGTCAGATTGGTTAAAAAGAGATAAAACTCATCGATACTGGCTACCGTGTTTCCGTGTGTCAAAAGTTCGTTGCTCATAAAAGACAGAATATTAAACAGCAGGGCATTTTTCAAACTCTTGGATGCCTGTAATAATCCCTTTACTCCAAAAGTTATAAAGCTGCTGTCGGTGATATTGGTATGTCCGTCAAAGAACTTTGACTCTGCACCCTTACAAATGGAGTGCAATCCTAGCAGAATATTCTGCAACAGCTCTACGGTATAAAGCTGGCGGTGACTCTCGTCATAGGACTTATACTCTTCCTCAATTAAAGCGTAAAGATCAGAAAGAATTGGATAGTCCGTTGCTTTTAATCGGTCAAAGTTACTGGTGTCGGTAATCCCAAACTTGCTATAAAGCTTCTGCAACATTATCTCAATGGTGTCTATTTCTCTATCACTGAAATCCTTATAAGTTCTGAAAAAGTCCTTTAGAAATGATATATGCTGACTAAGCTTGTTGCTGATGCGGAATGTCTGTGGTGCCTCGGGATCATTGGGGCTGCCATTTTCATCCCAAGTTTTCGGCTCTAACACATTGATGATGTACTCGCCGGACATCAAATCAATAAAACAACCGCCAAGGTTATTGGTGAGATCCTCGTACTCCATTTCGGGATCTAATGCACACACATTCATACCTGATTCTCTCAAGTTGCAAAGGATGAGCTTTAACAGATAGCTCTTACCCTGACCACTGTTTCCTAGAATGAGGATATTAGCATTGGTTTTGTCATCGGCTCTCTTATTGAAATCGACCAACACATTACTGCCGAATTTATCTCTGCCGACATAGAAACCGTTAGCATCCGTCTTACCCGAATAATTAAATGGATAAAGATTTGCAACACTGGAAGCCGGCAGCACCCGTTCAAATTGGTCACGAAACACATTGTATCCGCTGGGCATCACACACTGAAAGCCCTGCTGCTGGCGAAGCATCAACCGATCCACATTGAGCTTGCTGCGGATTAGTTCTGTCAACACCTCCGTCTGCAACAGCTTGAGCTGGTCGAGGTCATACGCTGATAATTCCAGATAAACAGCAGCATGAAGGAGCGGTTCACGGTTTCTGTGCATCTGGGCTACGATGGTTGCCACATCCTGTAGGTTACTTTCAGCCATAACCGTCTGCTGTAAGTCGTTTGTATTGGACTGATTCATGCGGTTCTTATTTGCCGCATTGCTGATGATTTTCTTTTCTTCTACCGGAGTCACATGGCGAGTGTAAATGCGTAAAGTAATGCCATCTTTTTCTCCAAGGTGACGGAGAATTGCCTGTTCTTCGGTAGCAGTCGGGTATTCTCGGAGCGCCCAAACACAGCGGTAAGTGTTACCACAGATGAAATGGTCAGTATTAAATTTCACTACCGATGGGGCGATCATATCGAGGAACTCTTGGATGCGTACATTTTCCGGTTCCATTCCCATTGTTTCTTTTCTGTTTTTAATCATTCAAAATCACCCATCTTTCTCCGTCAAAATCTTCAAACCTTTCAGTGGTCACGTTCTGTTCAAAGTAAACAGCCAGCAGTCTCTTGATATCCTCGTTCTCAGCTCGCTTTACGGTAAAGCTCTGTTCTTTAAGGGATTTTTCAATACGAGAAAGATAAGGAAACACCTCTTTTTCTTTCTCATTCTTTAGGCGGATTAAGATAAGAAATTCTCTTGCCGTAGCCATCTGCACCTGTATCTGGTCAAGGAATACCAAGTCTTTTTCAAGGAGCTTTCGCACCACGGGATTCTGCTCCTGCTCCATACGTTCACGAAGAAACCGCTTGTTATCCTCAAAGTTTTCTCTGGAATTGAGGCACAGCATTTCAATTTCAGCAATCCCTTTCAATACCGTCATAAGGGCATAAATTCTTGCACTGATACTGGCTTCGGAAAGCACAGAAATATTGCTTGGCTTGATAATGAAATACACCAGCTCGCCCTGCCCATAGGTTTGCAGGCTATAATCAGTGATTGTCTTTGTGCTAATGAGCTGTCTTGTGGATGCTTTCCGCTTATCCATCTGTTTCGTAGATGGATTGCAGCTATTTTTTTCTTTTCTGCTCATTCGGTGTACCTCCATTCATAAATTTGCTGTTTCCCAATAAAAAAGGCACAAGCATAACGGATAAAATCCAGAATACTTGTGTCCTCAAAACGTATCGTTAAAAAGGCATAGACCGCAGTTGCCACAATGGGCGGTACAAATCCGAGCTGAGTAAGCGCTAATACAGCGAGCAAAGCCCCTACACCAATTACTCCAATATCCCGAAGCTGCCACAACCACAACGTTGCCTTTGCTCTTAAATTGTCAGGATAAATATACATTTACAGCCTCCTTTACATTTTCATTCCCATATCAGAAACCGGAGCAATCTCAGGCTCCATTTCTTTTGGATAGTAATGCACATTCAAAGTACGTAGGTTTTCATTAAGCGATTTTGCATACTCAGATGCCTGTTCTCTACTTTCAAACTCCATCGGCTTGCCTTCATGCTTGCACCAGCTCTCGGCAGCACCGCATACCGAATTGGCACTGCGAACTGCCCAAACTCCATATTTTTTACTCATCAAAGTTCCTCCTACTATTTGTTCTTCTGTAATTTCCCGAATGGGAATACCCATTCTTTTAGCTTCTTGGATTTCTGACTCCATGCCGCTGGATATGCGGTTACCGCACACCCACAGTTCATCGCATACGGAAAGCACCTGATGCCCCATTGTCAGTCCAGCAGCTCGTTCCTGCGGATTGCTGTCATCCAAAAACTGAGGATACAAAAGATGCACCGCTACCGGAGTACAGCCTTGATCCATAGCGTAACGGCAGGCAGCCTTGGCAAATGCCACATTCTTTTCTACATCTCCGGCATAAGGTGATGCGATGTATATGAGCTTACTCTCCATCATTTCGCCACCGCCTGCACCACCGTTCTGGTCATATTTATTGCGGTCTGAGCCGCATATACCGTTCCCATAAGGTTGGCTTTGGTTGAGGTATCAAGCCCAAACTGTCCTGCAATACGAGGAATTTCACCAGCCGCAAGCATCAGCCCAAGTCCAAGCAGAGCGTGATCTTTTACCGCCATGAGCCCTGCGATGAGAACAGTTGCCTGCAAAAATGCAGTTAGGCACAGCCCAATGACTTGCTTGCACCAAGATACAAAACCATCAATATATCCACGTGGAACGCTAAACATATATAAACTTCCGACTGCGATCTGGATAAGCAGTATGCCGCCGCGCTTAAGATTCGCGAAGAACACTTTAATGACTGCATACCCCATCAGGATGAGAATAAATATCATCATGATAGGGCTAGTAATTGTATTTAAACCTCCGAACACATTTGATGTCATCGCCTGCTCTAAGCCCCCGGCATCCTGCAAGGAAGTAATGATACTGCTGGCAACGGTGCTAAAATCCGTACCAAGTCCGGTAATGCCTGCAGTAAAGCTGCCCTGTAAGGATACCGACAGCTTATAAAGCTCTACCGGGACAGTGGTAAACAGACCAACTGCCATAAAACCTTTAATGGCATTAAGTGCAGTATCCTTGATGCTTCCTCGTCCGGATTGGTATTCAATACCGCACTCAAAGCAGGCAACCACAAGCCCTACGCCATACAGAGCCCATGCAAGATACGAGAAGAACAGTACAATGGATTGCACCCATGTCATCTCGAACAGCTCAGCTCCCATATTGCCCATTTGCATAAAAAAATCGCCGAGAAATCCAACGATCTGACCGTAGATCCAATCTACAATCTGACCGAGGACTGTGTCGGCGATAAAATCCCATATAAACATTTTTTCATTTCACCTCTTTCATTAATTTAATTGCGCGTATTATAACATTCTAAATATTTGTAAATATATTTATAATGTTATTTACAATGTTTAAATATTGTGCTATGCTGTAGCCAGAGAATAAAAATATATACATACCTAAACTAATTATGAAAGGATGGTTCTCATGTCAAAACCTAACTATTATCTTGTGCGCCCCTATCCTAATGGCGTAAATCGCATAACCGAATTTAAAAACCGTAGATGCATAGGCATCGGCTGGTCGAATTTGGGTGATGTTTCTGAAAAAGGAAAAGACGAATTGCGGACAGCATTAGAAAGCTATTTTTCACCTTCAGATCAAAAAAAACTCCGTAGTACACTTGGTACATTTATGATATTCTGCTTGGATTTAAAGGTAGGAGATTATATTATTGCACCAGAAAATAAAATGGGGGTGATTCATGTTGCACAAATTACAAGTGACTATTATTATGATGCGAATGCTGTCAATTTGGACTTCGCCCATCAACGAGAAGTTAAATGGCTTACTCAAACCTTTTCCCGAGAAGCGATTGCTGCATTAAATAATGAGAGACTTGTTGGTGCTCTTAAATTTCCGGGAACTGCTGCAAATCTGCAGGAATATCATTCAGAATTGGATACACTTCTTGGTATTAATACCACGCATGCGACAGCTTGTAGTAATGAAAGTCCTACAACTAACAGCAGCCAACTTGTAAAAGCATCCTATCCACTGCGCCTTAATGTTTACTGTGATGTATCGTTTCCGGCTGATATGACTCCTGAAGAAGCACAGCGGTTTGCCACATTTATTTCCACTCTATCCTTCAACCCATCTAACAAAAGTGAGTAACACCTGAGTATCGGAGCAAGAATGATCTTGCTCCGATCTTTTTTGTTACATCCCAAGCACCTGCCAAATATATAGCGGAGCCGTCAGCGTAAACACCAGACAAGCGAATAAAATTGCCGGAGCAGCCCACTCAAATTGACCGTGCTTGCGATAATCAAAATAAGCAGTGCCTAGCTTAGCAAAGAAAAACACTGCAAGTATAAGGTCAATTGCAGGAAACACAACCTTATTGACTACTGTTTTAATCTGCTGGGATGCAGTCGTCCATGTTCCTTCAATTGCTCCAGCAACATCACCTGTTCCGGCTGCAAAAGCGGTTGTACTAAACACCATTGTCAGTAACAGCGCGATGCAAAGAAGCATAGTAATTCGTTTCATTTTCATTGATTTTCCACCTTTCATTAATAGACTTGCGAAAAAAAGAGACCGTAAAACTCAAATGAGAGCCTTACGATCTTTTTTCTTTTTCTGTTGTTATTTAGGGTTTTGCGTAGAAATGTGCCAGTCCGTCCAAAGATTGCCTCTGATGCTTACTGAGTCAGTCAGGTTCATTGACAGCATTCCTGTCGGTGTCCAGCAATCAATCAGCCAAGTGTACGGTGTATAGATTCCATCCGGTATCCATATCGGAGTGAAATGTGTCCTGCGGTTATAGGTGCTGTATTCATTTTTCTTAAACTC